>NZ_JARESV010000003.1:0-538029 GCF_046026985.1 Paraburkholderia sp. RL18-101-BIB-B | reverse complement strand
GGAGCTGGCCAAGCTCATCAAGATCAAACCGGGTGACCGTTTCTCGGCTGAAAAGCTGCAAGCCACCACCAAGGCTATCGTCGACAAGCTCGGCGAATACGGCTACGCGTTCGCCACCGTCAATGCGCAGCCGCAGATCGATCAGGCCAATCATAAGGTCGACCTCACGTTGCAGGTGGACCCGAGCCGCCGCGTCTACGTGCGCCGCATCAACGTGGTCGGCAACACGCGTACGCGTGACGAAGTGGTGCGCCGCGAAATGCGCCAGCTCGAAAGCTCGTGGTTCGATTCGAACCGCCTCGCGCTGTCGAAAGACCGGATCAACCGTCTCGGCTACTTCACGGATGTGGACGTGACCACGGTGCCGGTCGAAGGCACGCCGGACCAGGTCGACGTCGACGTCAAGGTGGCCGAAAAGCCGACGGGCGCGATCACGCTGGGCGCGGGCTTCTCGTCGACCGACAAGGTGGTGCTCTCGGCAGGCGTGTCGCAGGACAACGTGTTCGGTTCGGGTACGAGCCTCGCGGTGAACGTGAATACCGCCAAGACGTATCGTACCTTGACGGTCACGCAGGTCGACCCGTACTTCACGGTCGACGGCATCAAGCGCATTACCGACGTCTATTACCGCACGTATCAGCCGCTGTACTACTCGACGGATTCGAGCTTCAAGATCGTCACGGTCGGTGGCGACCTGAAGTTCGGTATTCCGTTCTCCGAAGTCGACACGGTGTACTTCGGTGCCGGCCTCGAGCAGAACCAGCTGGATGTCGACGCGAACACGCCGCAGAGTTACATCGACTACGTGAACGAGTTCGGCCGTGTGTCGAACAACGTGCCGATCACGGTGGGCTGGTCGCGCGACGCGCGAGACAGCGCGCTGGTGCCGAGCCGCGGTTACTTCACGCAGGCGAACGCTGAATACGGCACGCCGATCGGCGGCACGCAGTACTACAAGGCCGACATCAACGCGCAGTACTATTATTCGTTTGCGCGCGGCTTCGTGCTGGGCTTCAACTTCCAGGGCGGTTACGGTAACGGCCTCGGCGGCAAGCCTTATCCGATTTTCAAGAACTACTATGCGGGTGGTATCGGTTCGGTACGGGGCTACGAGCCGAGCTCGCTGGGTCCGCGCGACGCCAAGACGAACGACCCGATCGGCGGCTCGAAGCTGCTGGTGGGTAACATCGAGTTGACGTTCCCGCTGCCGGGCACGGGCTACGACCGCACGCTGCGTGTCTTCACGTTCCTCGACGCCGGTAACGTCTGGGGTACGGAAGGCAACAGTATCGGCGCCAACGGCCTGCGTTACGGTTACGGTGTCGGTCTCGCGTGGATCTCGCCGATCGGCCCGCTCAAGCTCAGCTTGGGTTTCCCGCTGGTCAAGCATGAAGGTGACCAGTATCAGAAATTCCAGTTCCAGATCGGGACGGCATTCTGATCCGGCGGCGGACGGTTCCCGGCGGCCGGCCCGGCCAAACTACAGTATCGAGAGGATGACTTTGCTAACCGGTATGTTTTCGAAACGTGTGGCGTGCGCGCTGGCGCTGGCAATGACCTTGGGTGTCGGGGTTGCCCATGGGCAGGAGGCCAGGATCGCGGCGGTGAATTCCGACCGTATCCTGCGCGAATCCGCTGCCGCGAAGGCTGCGCAGGTCAAGCTCGAGGCCGAGTTCGCCAAGCGTGACAAGGACCTTGCCGACATGGCGCAGAAGCTGAAGTCGATGTCCGATTCCCTCGACAAGAACGGCGCGTCCATGTCGCCGGCCGATCGCGCGCAGAAGCAGCGTGATCTGTCGCAGCTGGACACGGACTTCCAGCGCAAGCAACGCGAGTTTCGTGAAGATCTGAACCAGCGCCGCAACGAAGAGCTGGCGGCGGTGCTCGACCGCGCCAACAAGGTGATCAAGCAGATCGCCGAGGCGCAGCACTATGACCTGATCGTTCAGGAAGCGGTGTACGTGAGCCCGCGCATCGACATCACCGATCAGGTGCTCAAGGCGCTGGCGGCGTCGGGTAACTGAACGGGGCTGGCGGGCTGAGTGGTCCGGAGCAGGTAGACACAGGAGACAGGATAGGCATGGCATTTACGCTCGAGGACATCGTCCAACGGTTCGGCGGTGAAGTAGTCGGAGACGGTTCGCAGCGCGTCGGCGGTCTCGCGCCGCTCGACCAGGCAGGCCCGGACCAGTTGGCGTTCCTCGCCAATCCGAAGTACCTGTCGCAGGTCGAAACGACCCGTGCGGGCGCGGTGTTGATCAACGCCGACGACCTCGCCAAGCTCGCCTCCCGCGAGAATCGTAACTTCGTCGTCACGCCGAATCCGTACGCTTACTTCGCGCGCGTCGCACAAACCTTCATCGACCTCGCGGCACCCAAGGCGGCGCCCGGCGTGCATCCGAGCGCGACCATCGACCCGTCGGCACAGATCGCCGCGAGCGCGGTGATCGGCCCGCACGTCACGGTGGAAGCGGGCGCGGTGATCGGCGAAAACGTGCGGCTCGACGCCAATGTCGTGATCGGCCGTGGCACGCGCATCGGCGCGGGCTCGCATCTTTATCCCAATGTCGCGGTGTACCACGGTTGCAAGCTCGGCGAGCGCGTGATCGTGCATGCGGGCGCGGTGATCGGCTCGGACGGTTTCGGTTTCGCGCCGGATTTCGTCGGCGAGGGTGAGGCGCGTACCGGAAGCTGGGTGAAGATTCCGCAGGTCGGCGGCGTGTCGATCGCGGCAGATGTCGAAATCGGCGCGAACACCACCATCGACCGTGGCGCCATGGCCGACACGATCATCGAAGAGTGCGTGAAGATCGACAACCTCGTGCAGATCGGCCACAACTGCAAGGTCGGCGCCTATACGGTGATCGCCGGCTGCGCGGGCATCGCGGGCAGCACCACGATCGGGCGTCATTGCATGATCGGCGGCGCGGTCGGGATTGCCGGACACGTCACGCTGGCCGACTATGTGATCGTCACGGCAAAGTCGGGCGTCTCGAAGTCGCTGCTCAAGCCTGGTATGTACACCAGTGCCTTCCCGGCCGTGAACCATGCAGACTGGAACAAGAGCGCGGCGTTGCTGCGCAATATCGACAAACTCCGCGATCGTATCAAGGCGCTTGAAAACGCCGCGGCGGAGAAGCAAGACAGCCCCGTGGCCAACGCAGCAAGCAAGGCCGCAGGCGACAAAGTCTGAAAATCTTAAGGCAACTGGCTAGGCATTTCGCAGGGCAACCTGCCGGCTCCGCGTAAAATGGCGGGCAAGCATCAGGAAGCAAAGTCGGTTGCCGTGACCGGGTGGCGCGGCCGCCGGGTCACGGCGAGCGCCGGCAGCACGCGTTACCAACCCACCTGCACCAGCATCCGCAGTCATCACCGCGCAGTCAATGCGTGAGCAGAAACACCATGAGCACCGAAAAAATCAATCTCGACATTCATAAGATTCTCACGCTGCTGCCACATCGTTACCCGATCCTGCTGGTCGACCGGGTGCTCGAACTCGAGCCGCACAAGAGCATCAAAGCGTTGAAGAACGTGTCGATCAACGAACCGTATTTCCAGGGTCATTTCCCGACCCGTCCGGTGATGCCGGGCGTGTTGATTCTCGAAGCGCTCGCGCAAACGGCGGCGCTGCTGACGTTTTCGGAAGAGCCGAGCGACCCGTCGAACACGCTGTATCTGTTCGTCGGCATCGACAACGCGCGCTTCAAGCGCGTGGTGGAACCGGGCGATCAGCTGATCCTGAACTGCACGTTCGAACGTCACATGCGCGGTATCTGGAAGTTCAAGGCGCGCGCCGAAGTGGATGGCGCGGTCGCGGCGGAAGCCGACCTGATGTGCGCGGTGCGGCACACGGACAAGGACGCTTAACGCGCTTAGCGCTTAAACCAGCGTCCGGGCGGTCGGCGGCGTCATGCGCGCGCCGCCCGCCCGCCAGATGCCCATCCAGACAACGCAACAGAATCAGAAGCGAGGACGCATGAGCAGGATTCATCCCACTGCGATCGTCGAACCGGGCGCACAACTCGACGAATCCGTCGAAGTCGGACCGTATGCCGTGATCGGCGCACATGTGACGATCGGCGCGCGGACCACGGTCGGTTCGCACAGCGTGATCGAAGGTCACACGACGCTCGGCGAAGACAACCGGATCGGCCACTATGCATCGGTTGGCGGCCGTCCGCAGGACATGAAGTACAAGGACGAGCCGACCCGGCTCGTGATCGGCAACCGCAACACGATCCGCGAGTTCACCACGATCCACACCGGCACGGTGCAGGACGCGGGCGTCACCACGCTCGGCGACGACAACTGGATCATGGCCTACGTGCACATCGGGCACGATTGCCACGTCGGCAACAACGTCATTCTGTCGAGCAACGCGCAGATGGCCGGCCACGTCACGATCGGCGACCACGCGATTATCGGCGGCATGTCGGGCGTGCATCAGTTCGTGCGCATCGGCGCGTATTCCATGCTGGGCGGCGCTTCGGCGCTGGTGCAGGACATTCCGCCGTTCGTGATCGCCGCGGGCAACAAGGCCGAGCCGCACGGCATCAATGTGGAAGGGTTGCGCCGCCGCGGTTTCTCGCCGGACGCGATCTCGGCGCTACGCGCGGCGTATCGCGTGTTGTACAAGAACGGCCTGTCGCTGGAAGAGGCGAAGGTGCAGTTGCGCGAACTCGCGTCCGCGGGCGGCGATGGCGATGCGCCGGTGCAGACGCTGCTCGCGTTCGTCGAAGCGTCGCAACGCGGCATCATCCGCTAACCGATGGCATTGCAACCCAGTCCATTGCGCGTCGCGATGGTGGCCGGCGAGCCGTCCGGCGACCTGCTGGCGGCCTCGCTGCTCGACGGCCTCGCGAGCCGTCTGCCTGCCGGCACCCAGTACTACGGGATCGGCGGCCCGCGCATGATCGCCACGGGCTTCGACGCTCACTTCCCGATGGAAAAGCTGTCGGTGCGCGGCTATGTCGAGGCACTGAAGCATATTCCCGGCATCCTCGGCATTCGCAACGAACTGAAACGCCAGTTGCTGGCTGAGCCGCCGTCGGTGTTCGTCGGCGTGGATGCGCCCGATTTCAACTTCGGGCTCGAACATCCGTTGCGCGATGCGGGGATTCCAACCGTTCACTTCGTGTGCCCGTCCATCTGGGCGTGGCGCGGCGGCCGTATCAAGAAGATCGCCAAGGCGGTCGACCACATGCTGTGCGTGTTCCCGTTCGAAACGGCGCTGCTGGAGAAGGCGGGCGTCGCGGCATCGTACGTGGGCCATCCGCTCGCGGACGAAATTCCACTGGTGCCGGACACGCTCGGCGCGCGCCGGACGCTGGGTCTGGCGGAAGATGGTCCGATCATCGCCGTGCTGCCGGGCAGCCGGCGCTCCGAGATCGACCTGATCGGCCCGACGTTCTTCGCCGCAATGGAAATGATGCAGCACCAGGAGCCGAGTCTGCGCTTCGTGATGCCGGCGGCCACGCCGGCGTTGCGCGAGATGCTGCGGCCGCTGGTCGATTCGCACCCCGGCCTCGCGCTGACGATTACCGACGGCCAGGCGCAGCTCGCCATGACCGCGGCCGACGCGATCCTCGTGAAGAGCGGTACCGTGACGCTCGAAGCGGCGCTGCTGAAAAAGCCGATGGTGATCTCGTACAAGGTGCCCTGGCTGACCGGTCAGATCATGCGTCGCCAAGGCTATCTGCCGTACGTCGGCCTGCCGAATATCCTGGCGGGGCGCTTCGTGGTGCCGGAGATCCTGCAGCATTTCGCCACGCCGCAGGCGCTGGCCGAAGCCACGCTGAAACAGTTGCGCGACGAGACCAACCGGCGCACGCTGACGGAAATCTTCACGGAGATGCATCACGTGCTGAAGCAGAATACCGCGCAGCGCGCGGCGGAAGTCGTGGCGAGCGTCATCGAAAAGCGGAAGGCGCGGCCGTGACCATGGCGCGCGCACCTCGCCGCAAAACCGTCGCGGGAGCGGCGGCGCAACAGGTCGGCCTGAACTTCGAGACGCCGGACGACGTTGTCTGCGGTGTCGACGAAGCAGGGCGCGGCCCGCTAGCCGGCCCGGTCGTGGCCGCGGCGGTGATCTTCGACCCGTCCAGGCCGATGATTCGCGGCCTCGACGACTCCAAAGCGCTGAGCGCGAAAAAGCGCGACGAACTGTACGACAAGATCATCGACCGGGCGCTGGCTTACTGCGTCGCGTCGGCATCGGTCGAAGAAATCGATTCGCTCAATATTCTGCACGCCACCATGCTGGCCATGAAGCGCGCCGTGGAAGGCCTGTCCGTCGTGCCGACGCTTGTGAAGATCGACGGCAATCGCTGTCCGACGCTGAGCGTGCGCAGTGAAGCGGTGATCGGCGGCGACGCGCTCATCAAAAGCATCTCGGCGGCGTCGATTCTCGCCAAGGTCACGCGTGACCGGATGCTGCTCGAATTGCATCAGACGTATCCCGTCTACGGCTTCAACGCGCATGCCGGTTACGGCACGCCGCAGCATCTCGCGGCGCTGCGCGAGCATGGGCCTTGCGAGCATCATCGGCGCTCGTTCGCGCCGGTGCGTGAAGCGCATCTGCGCTTCGGCACGGGCGTGCCGCTACCGTCGGGTGAAGTGATCGTCGTGTCCGAAGTCATGTTCGACGACGACGCCTTCGGCGAACACCGCGCCAGCGCCGCCTGAACGTCATACGAGCGCCCCGTGAGCGCCGCGTATACCCCACCCTTTCCTTATTCTCACTGTCTTCGCTGCCTGTGAAAGCCATCACCTCGCGGGACAATCCGCTCTACAAGCGCCTGAAGGCATTGGCCGGCTCGACGCATCAACAGCGCAAGAGCGGCCACGCGCTGCTCGAAGGGTTTCATCTCGCGAGCGCGTATCTCGACGTCGCCGGGCAACCGGAAATGTGCATCGTCACCGACGACGCGCTGCGCCACGACGAAGCGCAGGCGATCGTCTCGCGCATCGAAGATCATCGTCTCGTGACGCTGCCGGACGCGTTGTTCGGGCAGTTGTCGAATGTCGTGCACGGCGTGGGCATTCTGCTGCTGGTCGAAAAGCTCGACTCGCCGCTGCCCGACACGGTTGCGCAAACGTGTCTCGTGCTCGACGGCGTGCAGGACGCTGGCAATGTCGGCTCGATTCTGCGCAGCGCGGCGGCCGCGGGCATTCAACAGGTGTTCTGCGCGCCGGGCACGGCGTACGCGTGGTCGTCGAAAGTCTTGCGCTCGGGCATGGGCGCGCACTTCCTGCTGCAGATTCACGAAGATGTGGAAGCGCAGGGGTTGATCGAGCGTCTCGCGGTGCCGATCGTGATCACGGATTCGCACGGCGCCGAGGCGATCTACGAATGCGATCTGAGCGGACCGCTCGCGTGGGTATTCGGCAACGAAGGGGCGGGCGTCTCGCCGATCTGGCGCGATGCGGTTTCGTTGCGGGTGACGATTCCTCAGCCGGGCGGCATGGAGTCGTTGAATGTGGCCGCCGCGGCGGCTGTGTGCGTATTCGAGCAGTGCCGGCAGCAGCGCGGCCGTAGTTGACACGAAAGACACGCGCGTTGCCGCGCGTGTCTCTGCTTCAAGCCGGCGGGCTTATATCGAGCCTCACGCGCGGGCTCAATAAGACGGCCGGTCCAGCTTGATTTCCTGCAGGATCGTCGTCGCGATCTCTTCGATCGACTTGTGCGTCGACGACAACCACTTGATCCCTTCACGCCGCATCATCGCTTCGGCTTCGTTGATTTCATAACGGCAATTCTCCGGCGCGGCGTACTTGCTGCCGGGCCGGCGCTCGTTGCGAATCTCGGAAAGCCGCTGCGGATCGATCGACAAACCGAACATCTTCTGCCGATGCGCCAGTAGCGGCGTAGGCAATTTGCCGCGTTCGAAATCTTCCGGAATCAGCGGATAGTTGGCCGCTTTCACGCCATACTGCATGGCCAGATAGAGGCTCGTTGGCGTCTTGCCGCTGCGCGATACGCCGACCAGAATCACGTCGGCGTCGGCCAGATTGCGGTTCGATTGACCGTCGTCGTGAGCGAGCGAGAAATTGATCGCCTCGATCCGGTTCTTGTACTCCTCGGTGTCCGCGTTCTGGTGGCCGCGACCCATCGCGTGGCTCGACTTCAGTTCCAGTTCCTGTTCGAGCGGCTCGACGAACGTCTGAAACATGTCCAGCACGAGCGCATTCGAGCCTTTGACGATCTGATTCGACGCGCTGTCCACCAGCGTCGTGAAGACGATCGGACGGCGGCCGTCCTGCAGGATCGCTTCGTTGATCTTTTCTAGCGTGGCATAGGCCTTTTCCGTCGAGTCGACGAAGGGCACGCGAACCAGGCGGAATTTCTGGTCGAACTGGGAGAGGATCGAATGCGCGAAGGTTTCGGCAGTGATCCCGGTACCGTCGGAGACGATGAATACGGTGGGCGGCATCAGTGGGGCTGGGGAACGTGAGCGGAAAAAAGCGCTCGAAAGAAACATCGCTATGTCGACGACGCTGCCCGGTGGCTAACCGGAGACTGCAGCGGCACTCGACCAGCGCGCCGTGGGCACCGCAACTGCGCCCGGATGGCGGCGGGGCCTCGCAAAAGCCCGTCGGCCGGTCCGGGGCGCGATTCGAGGCGCAATTCTCGTCCGACTGTCACATTTTGAGAGTCGGCACGGTAGAATAGCGGCAACCTGTTGGATAAGCAATTGCAGGCGATTGGCGTCTAACTCACCGCGAACCGTCGTTCAACGCCTCGCTTTTGGCCGGTATTTTAGTCGCCAAGTTGCGGCGAACGTGGTGGATCGCTCGGTAAATTCGTCCATTCGCCTTCTTCGTCGCACATCGGGCGTTTCTGGCAATTTGCAGCGATTGCTTCTCCAACAGGTTGTGCAAGACGCGAGGTCACGCTTCCAATGGGCGTCTCGCGTTCGAGCCCACTTGCACAGCCGTGAATTTCTTTCACACTTAGGGGCTTGTATGACTAACGCAGTTACCGTCGCAAAGGATAAGGCGTATGTAGTTCCGTTTGAGCAGTTGCGGATGACCGACGTGGAAATCGTCGGTGGCAAGAACGCGTCGCTTGGCGAGATGATCAGTCAGCTCGCCGAGGCCGGCGTGCGCGTGCCAACCGGTTTCGCCACCACGGCGCTGGCTTTCCGCGACTTCCTGCATCACAACAACCTGACCGAACGCATCGCCAAACGTCTCGAGACGCTCGACGTCGACGACGTGAAGTCGCTCGCCGAAGCGGGCAAGGAAATCCGTCAATGGATCGTCGACGCGCCGATGCAGCCGCAACTCGAGGCCGACATCCGCGCGGGTTTCGACACCCTGCAAAACAGCTCGCCTGAAGAGCTGTCGTTCGCCGTGCGTTCCTCGGCGACGGCGGAAGACTTGCCGGACGCATCGTTCGCGGGTCAGCAGGAAAGCTACCTCAACGTGGTCGGCGTCGAAGACGTGCTCGATCGCATGAAGCACGTGTTCGCGTCGCTGTACAACGACCGCGCTATCTCCTATCGCGTCCACAAGGGCTTCACTCACGCTGAAGTCGCGTTGTCGGCGGGCGTGCAGCGCATGGTGCGCTCGGACGTCGGCGCGGCGGGCGTGATGTTCACGCTGGACACCGAGTCGGGCTTCAAGGACGCCGTCTTCATCACGTCGAGCTATGGCCTCGGCGAAACCGTGGTGCAAGGCGCGGTGAATCCAGACGAGTTCTACGTCTACAAGACCACGCTCGAACAAGGCAAGTACCCGATCATCCGCCGCTCGATCGGCTCGAAGCTGATCAAGATGGAATTCACCAAGGCGGGGGAAGCCGGCCGCGTGAAGACCGTCGACGTGGCGCACGAGCAGCGCAACCGCTTCTCGATCACGGACGAAGACGTGATCGAGCTGGCCAAATATGCCGTCATCATCGAAAAACACTACGAGCGTCCGATGGACATCGAGTGGGGCAAAGACGGCCGCGACGGCAAGATCTTCATTCTGCAGGCGCGTCCGGAAACGGTGAAGAGCCAGGCCGCGGGCAAGGCCGAGCAGCGCTTCAAGCTGAAGGGTCAATCGAACGTGCTGGCCACTGGCCGCGCAATCGGTCAGAAGATCGGCGCGGGTCCGGTGCGCGTGATTCACGATCCGTCGGAAATGGACCGCGTGCAGCCGGGCGACGTGCTGGTCGCCGACATGACCGACCCGAACTGGGAGCCGGTCATGAAGCGCGCTTCGGCGATCGTCACGAACCGTGGCGGGCGCACCTGCCACGCGGCGATCATCGCGCGTGAACTGGGCGTGCCGGCGGTGGTCGGCTGCGGCGACGCGACCGACGTGCTGAAGGAAGGCGCGCTGGTCACGGTGTCGTGCGCGGAAGGCGACGAAGGCAAGATCTACGACGGCCTGCTCGAAACCGAAATCACCGAAGTGCAGCGCGGCGAACTGCCGGAGATTCCGGTGAAGATCATGATGAACGTCGGCAACCCGCAGCTGGCCTTCGACTTCTCGCAACTGCCGAACGCAGGCGTGGGTCTGGCGCGGCTTGAGTTCATCATCAACAACAACATCGGCGTTCATCCGAAGGCGATTCTCGAGTACCCGAACATCGATCAGGACCTGAAGAAGGCCGTGGAAAGCGTCGCTCGCGGTCACGCATCGCCGCGCGCCTTCTACGTCGACAAGCTGACCGAAGGCATCGCCACGATCGCGGCGGCGTTCTATCCGAAGCCCGTGATCGTGCGTCTGTCGGACTTCAAGTCGAATGAGTACAAGAAGCTGATCGGCGGTTCGCGCTACGAGCCGGATGAAGAAAATCCGATGCTGGGTTTCCGTGGCGCGTCGCGCTACATTGCCGACGACTTCGCCGAAGCGTTCCAGATGGAATGCATCGCGCTGAAGAAAGTGCGCGAAGAGATGGGCCTCGACAACGTCGAGATCATGGTGCCGTTCGTGCGTACGCTGAAGCAGGCGGAGCGCGTGGTCGGGCTGCTGGCGAAGTACGGCCTGAAGCGCGGCGAAAATGGCCTGCGCCTGATCATGATGTGCGAAGTGCCGTCGAACGCGATTCTCGCCGAGGAATTCCTGCAATTCTTCGACGGCTTCTCGATCGGTTCGAACGACCTGACGCAGCTCACGCTCGGCCTCGACCGCGATTCCGGCATGGAACTGCTGGCGGTGGATTTCGACGAACGCGACCCGGCGGTCAAGTTCCTGTTGAAGCGCGCGATCGACACGTGTCTGCGACTGGACAAGTACGTCGGTATCTGCGGCCAGGGCCCGTCGGATCATCCGGATTTTGCGCAATGGCTGACCGATGAAGGCATCAAGTCGATCTCGCTGAACCCGGATACGATCATCGAGACGTGGCAGCAACTGGCGAAGTCGGCGAAGCAGTAAGGCGAACGGCATGCCGCTTTCTAAGCGGCATGCATAACGTGCGATGCGGCAGGTCAAGCGCGCGTCGAATGCACGTGAAACCGTGCTGCATCGTCCGTTTAAATGCGCTCGCTTCGTGCTATAAACACCCCGGTAGATCCGGGGTGTTTTGCTTTGTGGAGGTCGACGTGGCGCCAGGTGGACTGTTCTGGTGGATCGGGGCGGGTGTGCTGGTCGTGCTGGAGTTGCTCAGCGGCACTTTTTATCTGCTGATGATCGCGTTGGGCTGCGTGGCGGCCGCGATTGCGCACCTCGCGGGCGCCAGAGCCGACGTGCAGTTCGCGGTCGCGGCCGTGGTGGCGCTGGCGGCGGTCTTGCTGCTCAGACGTTCGCGGTTTGGCCGCAGAACGCGCAAGGAGGCGTCGCGCAACCCGGACGTCAATCTCGACATCGGTCAAACGCTCATCGTGCCGGTGTGGCACGAGCGCCGGGCGCGCGCCGACTATCGCGGCGCGGCATGGGACGTCGAACTGGCCGCGGGCGAGCCGGAAGACGCGCCGCTCTACGAAATTACGGAACTGCGCGGCAGCTGCCTCGTCGTGGTGGCGGCGCGTCATTCAAACACCCGGGCCACCGCGGCCTGAGCATTCGCACATCACACACATCACAAACAACTATTCGAACTACGGACCGGAGGGTAGTAATGGATTCGACCATCGTCGGGGCGGTGCTTCTGATCATCGTGATCGTCTTGGCGGCGCAGATCATCAAGATCGTGCCGCAGCAGCATGCGTGGGTCCTAGAGCGGCTCGGGCGCTATCACCGTACGCTGACGCCAGGTTTGAGCTTCGCGTTTCCGTTCGTCGACCGGATCGCGTATAAGCACATCCTCAAGGAAATTCCGCTCGAGGTGCCGAGCCAGGTCTGTATCACGCGCGACAACACGCAGTTGCAGGTGGATGGCGTGCTGTACTTTCAGGTTACCGATCCGATGAAGGCGTCGTACGGGTCGAGCAACTTTGTCTTCGCCATCACGCAGTTGTCGCAAACCACGCTGCGCTCGGTGATCGGCAAGCTCGAACTCGACAAGACTTTCGAGGAGCGCGACTTCATCAACCACAGCATCGTGTCGTCGCTCGATCAAGCTGCGACGAACTGGGGTGTGAAGGTGCTGCGCTACGAGATCAAGGACCTGACGCCGCCCAAGGAAATCCTCCACGCCATGCAGGCGCAGATCACCGCCGAGCGCGAGAAGCGAGCGC
Organism: Paraburkholderia sp. RL18-101-BIB-B; assembly: GCF_046026985.1. Taxonomy (NCBI): domain Bacteria; kingdom Pseudomonadati; phylum Pseudomonadota; class Betaproteobacteria; order Burkholderiales; family Burkholderiaceae; genus Paraburkholderia; species Paraburkholderia sp. RL18-101-BIB-B. Next base: position 525,418 of record NZ_JARESV010000003.1, on the reverse strand, counting down.
TGATTGCCGCGTCGGAAGGGCGCAAGCAGGAGCAGATCAATATCGCGTCCGGCGGCCGTGAAGCGGCGATCCAGAAGTCCGAAGGCGAGCGGCAGGCGGCGATCAATCAGGCGCAAGGTCAGGCGTCGGCGATTCTGGCCGTGGCCGAGGCCAACTCGCAGGCGATTCAGAAGATCGCGGCCGCGATCCAGTCGAACGGCGGGATGGAAGCCGTGAACCTCAAGGTGGCCGAACAATACGTGAACGCGTTCGGCAATCTGGCGAAGCAGGGCACCACGCTGATCGTGCCGGGCAATCTCGCGGACATGAGTTCGATGATTGCTTCGGCGCTGACTATCGTGAACAAAGGGAAGGGCGCGACTGAGGTGCGCTGAACGCGCTGAATGCTGCGACTGTGCTTTGACCTGCTGAATAGAGAAATGGCCCGCGGACAGTGCGGGCCATTTTCATTTGAACGCTTGGCGGGCCCGGTTGCCCGCCGCTTGCTATCCGGTCAGGGCGTTAGCGGTAACCGAAGCGTGGCATATCTACACACCACCCGCCGCCAATCAGGCCAATCCGCCGATCAGCTCGGCGAGCGCATCAAACGCGCCTTCTCACGTTCCCAATCGCGTTTCTTCTCGGTCTCGCGCTTGTCGTGCTGCTTCTTACCCTTGGCGAGACCAATCTCGCATTTGACGCGGCCGCCCTTGTAGTGAAAGTTCAGCGGCACGAGCGTGTAGCCACGCTGCTCGACCTTGCCGATCAGTTTGCTGATCTCTTCGCTATGCAACAGCAGCTTGCGCGTGCGTACCGGGTCGGGGTTGATATGGGTCGAGGCTTCGGGCAACGGGCTGATGTGCGTGCCGATCAGGAACAGTTCGTTATTCTTGATAACGACGTAACCTTCCTTGATCTGGCCGCGCCCGGCGCGCAGCGCCTTGACCTCCCATCCTTCGAGCACGAGCCCTGCTTCATAGCGTTCTTCGACCGAGTAGTCGTAGAAGGCTTTTCTGTTGTCGATGATGCTCATGAATGGAAAGTGCCCAACTCGTTTAAAATCACGATTTTAGCAAAGCGGGGCGAGGAAAGCCCGCTGCGCTCGTCCACCCTTGCCACGCGCTGTTCAATTTATGGCAGATGTCCAGAAAACCGTGTTGATCCGCCATTCGGCGGAACAGATGTTCGACCTCGTCACCGACGTCGCCGATTACCCCAACTTCCTGCCTTGGTGCGGGGGAGTCGAAATCCGCCGCCGGGACGAAACCGGTATGGAGGCGAAGATCGATATCAACTTCAAGGGCATCAAGCAGCACTTCGCCACGCGCAACAGCATGGAGCGGCCCACGCGCATCGACATGGAGTTCGCGGACGGCCCGTTTCGCAAGTTCACCGGTTTCTGGCGTTTTACGCCATTGCGCGCCGACGCCTGCAAGATCGAATTCGCGCTGCACTACGAATTCACCAACATCATCCTCGAGAAGATCATTGGACCGGTGTTCAACCACATCGCCAATACCTTTGTCGAATCGTTCGTGAAGCGCGCCGATCAGCGCTACGGTAAGGCATGAGCGCGCGCTTGTCGATTGAAGTCTGCTATGCGTCGGCTGGCGAGCAGGCGTTGATTGCCGTGGAGTTGCCCGCAGGCGCCACGCTGCAGCAGGCGCTGGACGCGAGCGGCATCTTGCGGCGTTTCCCGCAGATCGATCTGGGCACGCAGAAAGTGGGTGTGTTCGGCAGGCTCAAGCCGCTCGACACGGTGCTGGCCGACCACGATCGGGTGGAGATTTACCGGCCGCTGCTGGTCGATCCGAAGGTGTCGCGTCAGCGGCGCGTCGAGAAGACCCGCAAGGCGGGCTCGATCGAAGGGCGTCGCTGGCAGAACAAGGATTCGCGGTAGGCGGATCTTTGCGTGGCCAGGCAAGGCAGCTGCCACGAACTGCTTCTGTCAAGCCTCAGTCGAGCCGCGTCCACGCTCACGAACTGCGCCGTCAATCCTGACACAAGCCACGTCCCAGCCCACGTTCCGCGTCATGGCGCCGACACTTGCGGCTTTTTCTTCAACCGTGCGACCGTGGACGTGTCGTCGTCCGCATGCTGGCGCACCGACCAGCAGACGCCAGCCACCAGCAGCAGAATTGCTGCCAGTTCCAGCGGACGCGGCAGTCGCTGGTCATAAATGAACGCATAAAGCAGCGCGAAAAGCGTCTCGAACACGATCATCTGGCCGGAGAGCGTCAGCGGCAGCCGTTTCGATGCGGCATTCCACAGCCCGTTGCCGAGCCACGATGCGCCGATCGCGAGCCCGAGATTGAGCATCCAGAAGGTGTGCCAGCGGCCGTCGGCCAGTTCGCCTTGCGGGCCGCCCGCCGGCAGCACGGCGATCACGAGCCACAGCGCCGCGCCGAGCGCGCCCGTCACCACGCCCCACAGAACCGACCACTCATTGCCGCTGAAATGCGTCTGACGCTGCAGGTAGCGGGCGTTTTCGACCGCGAACCACGTCCAGCATCCGAGCGCGCCGACCGCGCAGGCCAGTCCGATCAGCTTGGTGACGACGCTCACCGGCGTGCTGTCCGCCACCGTGAACACATCGATGTTGATACAGGCGATGCCCGCCATCACCATCGTCAGCGGCCAGGCGAGGCGGGCGAGCGGCACCGCGCCGTGATCGCGCCGGCCCAGCAGCGTCACCGTGACGGGCAGCACGCCGACGATCAGCGAGGCCGGCGCGATGCCGATCAGGTGCACGGCCGCCGTCAGCAGGAGGTAATAGAGCAGGTTGCCGGCCAAAGCCAGTTTCACCAGCGCGCCGAGGTCCTCGCGGGTCAGGCGTTTGACGAGCGAGCGCGCCATCGGCAGCGCGGCGGCCAGCGAGACGATGCCGTACATCGTGTAGCGGCCCGCGCTCAGAAGCAGCGGTGAAAAGTCCGGCAGCACGCGCGGCACCAGAAAAACCATGCCCCATAAGGCCCCGGCCATTACTCCATATGCCACACCGCGCTGCATCGACTGCCCCTGCAAAATAACTGGAATGGTCGGCAGAATAGCCGGTTGGCGGACCGGGCGTCTTGTTCGATTCTGCATTCCGGTGGTTTTTGTGCGCTTTGAGCACGCGTTTTCATGTGCTCAACGGAGTTCGCGCGCTCGGCCGGCGGACCGTCCGCCGACGCGAATGAGCGGGATTTCGGGCCGCCGACACCCCGCTGCGCCCGAACGCGCAAACGAAACCCGATCGAACCCGAGGCGAACAGCCAAGCGAAATCCAGGGGCCCGATGGCGCGAAAAAAACCGCCCGAAATTCGCTAAGCTGCTGTTCGTGCAGTGAAAACCAGGGAGGTATCGCGTATAATTCGCTTTTGCGCCTATAGGATTTGCCATGCGTCTGATCCAAACAGCACTCACGTTCGATGACGTGCTCCTCGTCCCGGCTTTCTCCGATGTTCTGCCGCGCGACACCAGCCTCAAGACCCGGCTGACCCGCAACATCTCCCTGAATATGCCGCTCGTGTCCGCCGCCATGGACACCGTCACCGAAGCACGCCTCGCCATTGCGATGGCGCAAATGGGTGGCGTGGGCATCATCCACAAGAATCTCACCGCGGCCGAACAGGCGCGTGAAGTGGCCAAGGTCAAGCGCTTCGAATCGGGCGTCGTGCGTGATCCGATCACGGTGCCGCCGCAGATGAAGGTGCGCGACGTGATCGCGCTGTCGCAGCAGCATGGCATTTCGGGCTTCCCGGTCGTCGAAGGCGCGCAACTGATCGGCATCGTCACGAACCGCGACCTGCGCTTCGAAGAGCGTCTGGACGAGCCGGTGCGCAACATCATGACGCCGCGCGAGCGCCTCGTCACCGTCAAGGAAGGCACGCCGCTCGCCGAAGCCAAGGCGCTGATGCACAGCCACCGGCTGGAGCGCGTGCTGGTCATCAACGACGCATTTGAACTGCGCGGTCTGATGACCGTCAAGGACATCACCAAGCAGACCGAACACCCGGACGCGTGTAAAGACGAACACGGCAAGCTGCGCGCGGGCGCGGCGGTCGGCGTCGGCGCGGACAATGAAGAGCGCGTCGAACTGCTGGTGCAGGCGGGCGTCGACGTGATCGTCGTCGATACCGCGCACGGCCATAGCCAGGGCGTGCTCGAGCGCGTCAAGTGGGTCAAGCAGAACTTCCCGCACGTCGAAGTGATCGGCGGCAACATCGCCACCGCGGCGGCCGCCAAGGCGCTCGTCGAATACGGCGCGGACGGCGTGAAGGTCGGTATCGGCCCGGGCTCGATCTGCACGACGCGGATCGTCGCCGGCGTGGGCGTGCCGCAGGTCACCGCGATCTCCAACGTTTCCGAAGCGCTGAAGGGCACGGGCGTGCCGGTCATCGCCGACGGCGGCGTGCGCTTCTCGGGCGACGTCAGCAAGGCGTTGGCAGCCGGCGCGAATGCCGTGATGATGGGCAGCATGTTCGCCGGCACCGAAGAAGCGCCGGGCGACGTGTTCCTGTATCAGGGCCGCCAGTACAAGTCTTACCGTGGCATGGGCTCGGTCGGCGCGATGAAGGACGGCGCGGCGGACCGCTACTTCCAGGACAACTCCGCGAACATCGACAAGCTGGTGCCGGAAGGTATCGAAGGCCGCGTCGCCTACAAGGGTTCGGTCAACGCGATCCTGTTCCAGCTGATCGGCGGCGTGCGCGCCAGCATGGGCTACTGCGGCTGCCGCACCATCGCCGAGATGAACGACAAGGCCGAGTTCGTGCAGATCACGGGCGCGGGCTTGCGCGAGTCGCATGTGCATGATGTGCAAATCACCAAGGAAGCGCCCAACTACCACGTGGACTAAACGCCAATGAAGCCATTGCTGCGCGCTGTACTCATCCTCGATGCCTTGCTGTTGCTTGCGTTCGGTCTGCTGTTTCTGCTGACGCCGTGGACTTCGCTGTACAACGCGCTGCTTCTGGTGCAAACCCAGCCGGCTCTGGTCGGCCAGGGGTTTGGCGTGGCGCTGATCGGGCTCGCATGGCTGGCCTTTCACGCGTCGATCGACGGCGCGCTTACCTCCACGGTCGCCAAGGTGGTCGGTCATGTGAACTGGCTGACCGGCGTGCTGATGCTGATCTGGCTGCTCGGTCTGCATACGCCGGCGCTGACTGGTTTCGGGCAGATCGTCGCGGTGCTGACAGGCGTGGTGCTGCTGGTGATCGGCCTGGGTGGTGTGCGTTTGTCGGGCGCGGTGCGGCGGCGTGAAAGAGTGCGGCTCGCTGAAGCCGTCGCCGCCGAGCGTGCCGACAAGCAGGCGGCCAAAGACGCCGCGAAAGACGCGGCCAACCGGCGCGAGCCGGGCCATGTCACAGCGGGCTTCCCGGTCTATCACGCTGAGCCGGTCGTCGAGCCCGTCGTGCCGGTTACGCGGCCCGTCAGTGCCACAAGTCCTGTTGCAGGGGCACCGCTTCATCCGGTAGTCGACGAAGCCAGTCTGACGCCGTCCGAACGCGCAGCGCGGGCGCAAGCCGCGGCCGCGCGAGACGAAGCCCGCAACGGCGCGGCCGACGCGCCTGGCGCGCCCCGGCCGCCGTTTCATGGCTGACGCGTTGCGCGCCACGCCGTCCGCCGAAGCATTCGGATCTGGTTTGCGTGCGCCGCGGGCAAGAGCCTGCGGCGCCACCCGCGCCAACACGCTGCATCGTTACGTTTCATGCTCGATCGTCCCCACGTGGACCGCTTTGAATTCAACGCCGCGCTCCGCGCGCGGCATTCCGTATCCGCTCACTTTTGACTCCGTCCGCTGCCATGCATGACAAGATCCTGATCCTCGACTTCGGTTCGCAAGTCACCCAACTGATTGCACGTCGCGTTCGCGAAGCCAACGTGTATTCGGAAATTCATCCGTACGACGTGGATGCGTCGTTCATTCGCGACTTCGCGCCGAAGGGCGTGATCCTCTCCGGCGGCCCGAGCTCGGTCACCGAAACGGATACGCCGCGCGTGCCGCAAGCCGTGTTCGAACTCGGCGTGCCGGTGCTCGGCATCTGCTACGGCATGCAGGCCATGGCCGAGCAGCTCGGCGGCAAGGTCGATATCGGCCACCTGCGTGAGTTCGGTTACGCCGAAGTGCGCGCGCGCAATCACACGAGCCTGCTCGAAGGCATCAGCGACTTCACCACGCCGGAAGGTCACGGCATGCTGAAGGTGTGGATGAGCCACGGCGACAAGGTGCTGGAAATGCCGCCGGGCTTCGCGCTGATGGCGTCCACGGAATCGTGCCCGATCGCGGCGATGGCCGACGAAACGCGCCATTTCTACGGCCTGCAATGGCACCCGGAAGTCACGCACACCGTGCAGGGCCGCGCCATGCTCGAGCGCTTCGTGCTGCAGATATGCAAAGCGCAGCCGGATTGGGAAATGGGCCACTACATCGACGAAGCCGTCGCGAAGATTCGCGAGCAGGTCGGTAAAGAGCACGTGATTCTGGGCCTGTCGGGCGGCGTGGATTCGTCGGTGGCGGCGGCGCTCCTGCATCGCGCGATCGGCGATCAACTGACCTGCGTATTCGTCGATCATGGCTTGTTGCGCCTGAACGAAGCCGAGCAGGTAATGGCGACCTTCGCTGACCACCTTGGCGTGAAGGTGATTCACGTCGACGCAAGCGAAGTGTTCCTGCGCAAGCTGGCCGGTGTGACCGATCCGGAAGCGAAGCGCAAGATCATCGGCGCGGAATTCGTCGAAGTGTTCCAGACCGAAGCCGGCAAGCTGACCGATGCGAAGTGGCTGGCACAAGGCACGATCTATCCGGACGTGATCGAATCGGCCGGCAAGGGCAAGAAAGCCACGCAGACCATCAAGAGCCACCACAACGTGGGCGGCCTGCCTGAGACGCTGAATCTGAAGCTGCTCGAACCGCTGCGCGAACTGTTCAAGGACGAAGTGCGCGAACTCGGCGTCAAGCTCGGTTTGCCGCCGGCCATGGTGTACCGCCACCCGTTCCCGGGTCCGGGTCTGGGCGTGCGGATTCTCGGCGAAGTGAAGCGCGATTTCGCGGACCTGTTGCGCCGCGCGGACGCGATTTTCATCGAGACGCTGCGTACCTTCATCGATAAGGAAACCGGCAAGTCCTGGTACGATCTGACGAGCCAGGCGTTCGCGGTGTTTCTGCCGGTGAAGAGTGTCGGCGTGATGGGCGACGGGCGGACTTATGAGTACGTGGTCGCGTTGCGTGCCGTGCAGACGCTGGACTTCATGACCGCGCATTGGGCGCATCTGCCGCATGAACTGCTGGGGCATGTGTCGAACCGGATCATCAATGAAGTGCGCGGGATTAATCGAGTTGTGTATGACATCTCGGGTAAGCCGCCTGCGACGATCGAGTGGGAATGATTTAGACTGCTACGCAAAGGCAAAGCCAGCGCGCATCCATTCGATGCGCGCTGGCTTTCCTGTTTCAGCGGATCAATCAGATCGCCCAGCCTCCGTCGACTGCCACCTCGGCGCCTGTCATGAAGGCGCTTTCATCGCTAGCCAGGAAGCAAACGATAGCCGCCACCTCCTCGGCGGTGCCATGCCGCTTTAACGGCGCCGCGTCTGCGCCGAAACGATTCGTCTCGTCGCTGTTGGCCTTGAGCATATCTGTAGCGATAAACCCGGGGTGGACCGAGTTCACGCGAATGCCATGAGGCGCCAGTTCCGCAGCCGCGACCTTGGTCATTCCCCGCACCGCCCACTTGGTAGCGCCGTAGGCAATCGCATTGGCAAAGCCGCGCAGCCCGGCGCTCGACGAGATGTTCACGATGGAACCGCCGCCGCTTCTTTTCATCGGCTCGATGGCATGCTTCATGCCAAGCAGCGTCCCTAACTGATTGACGCGGAATGTCTTCTCCGCTAACTCTGGCGTCGTTTCGGCGATTGCGGCGGGTACATAGATACCCGCGTTGTTCACCAGCACGTCGCATCGGCCGAATGCGCGCTCGACTTCCTTGAAGAGCGCTCGCCAGGAGTCTTCGCGCGTCACGTCGTGCGTGACATAGATGGCTCGTTTGCCCATCTTCGCGGCGAGCGCCTCACCTTCCGGGGACAACACGTCGTTCAATACGACATTGGCACCTTCGTCGAAGAAGCGCTGCGCTTCCGCGGCGCCCTGGCCGCGCGCCGAACCCGTTACGACCACCGTTTTTCCTTCGAATCTCGCCATCGTCAAATCTCCGGTTTGTTGCGCTGCATGCCTTGCATGAAACGGAATGGATTGGCTCAGTACCGGTCATCCGGAGCATGTCTAAGCCATGGATAGCGCTCTGTGTCAGCGCCCGCGTAATCGGGATCGAGGTAGATAAAGCAGCGCTGAATTCTGAAGTCGCGGATTTCAAAGACATCGCACCAACGGCCCGCATGCGAAGTGCCGGCTCGCCACGAAACGCCGTTCTTCAGCTTGCCGCGCGAGGCCGCTTCGACGACGACTGTATCGCCCTGCTGTACAACGTTGGCGTAGGTGACGTCGTGCGCGATTTCGGCAATGATGCCCATGAGGTCGCCAAAGAGGGTAGCGATCTGCTCTCGTCCACGCGCAATGCCCCACTTCGGGAAATAAACCTCCGCGTGTTCGTCGAATAGATCGAGAACATTGTCGCCGCGGTCCATTCGCTTGAAGTACTCAAGGGCAATCGCTTTGCGTTGCTCGTCGTTCATCGATTGAATTTGCATCTTGTCTCCATGGTTAAGGGGCGCGTCGAGACCGACGTGTGACCATGCTGGCCTCGACGTGTACTGAAAAGCAGATAGAAGGCGCGCCGGGACCGTGCCGGCTCCAAGGCTAGGCTTGGGTCGCTTCCGTCAGGAGCGCTTTATTCGGTTCGAGATGGGCGGTATTCGCGGCGCGATAGGCAAACGCGAGGATCGGACCAAGTGTTCCGCCGCCCGCCCAGTAGGCGCGCGCAGATGCGGACGCCACGCAATTCCCCACGCCGTACAGGCCAGGTATCGGTGCGCCGCTATCGTTGAGAACCTGGCCGTCACTGTTGGTCAAAGGACCGCCTTTCGTGTCCAGCGTGCCGCCGGTTACCAACGCCGCGTAGTAGGGCCCACTGTCCGCGAGCGGGAACATCGTCGGGTTTGGTGAGGCAGACTCGTTTTGGACAGCGCCGTTGAACATTTTTTCTACAAGGCGGTCACCGCGGCGAAAATCGGTGTCCACCCCTTCGCGGGCGAATCGGTTGAAGCGCTGAATGGTGTCCCGCAGATTCACCAGAAAATCGTCGGCAAGGCATAATTGGCCGGTGAGACGTTCGAAGGTCTCGAGTCGCCGGGCGAGCGCATCGGCGAGTTCCTCCAACGTATTGCCACTGATCAGATGCCCCTCTTGAGCCGCGTCGGGCCGGATCAGGCAGCCGTACTCCGTGCTTGCGCTATGGTCCTGGCTGCGCTGATCCCAGATGGCGACGAGAACCAGGTTCGGATATTCAGCAAGCTGCGCGTCCCACTCGAAGAACTTTTGCGCGAGTTCGTTGTAGGCGAGTTTCTCGTTGACCACTCGCTTTCCTTGTTTATTCACCCACAGCATCGAATCGCCGCCAACGGAAAACGTGCCCGTAAAATCATCGCGGCCAGCGACCAGGCGATCGAGTGACACCGGGCACATCCAGGCATAGTTCATGTTGCGCAACTGTGCGCGCAGGGGGCTCGCGATGTGAATGAAATCGCCTTCATTCGAGCGCGCGGCACAGCCACCGAATAGCGGCGCATGCAGGAAATTTTTCCGCAGGTCGTTGTTGTGCGTGAACCCGCCGGTCGCGAAGATGACCGCCTTCCGCGCGCCGAGGCGGACGTCGTTGCCTTCGACATCCGTGGCTTCGATACCGACTACTTCTTCGGCCTCGTTGAGAATCACGCGCTGCACACGCAGACCGGTGCGAACGTCGACGCCGTCGCGCTGGGCGGCAGCGTGCATGGATTGAATTGCCACCTTGCCGCCGTCGGACATCGACTCGCACGCGCCCGCGGGTATTAGCACTCGGCCTTGCGGCGCGGTGTTCTCGGGAAGCTCGGCCCAGTAGTCTGTGACACCGGGCAAATGCCGGTACTCGAGAGCGCCGCGCGCGTGGAGCAACTCAGCAGCAGGTGATGCGCTGTCATAGATTGCGCTGAAGGCTTCATATTCCCATGCATCGAGTCCGAGATTGGCATCCTCCGGATCATAGTGTTCGGGGCGGGCGAGGCGCGCCATGTAACGCAGGCAGTCCTCCTTGCGATCTTCGATGCCCGCTTCGCGCATCGGCCGGTTGTTTGGCACCCAGTACCAGAAAGCGGCTTTTTTTGCGGTTCCGCCCACGGTTCTGTCCTTCTCGACGAGCGCAACCGAATTGCCGAGCCAGCGGGAAAAGAGGGCGGTGGGAAATCCGCCTCCGCCGGCTCCGACGACAATGACGTCGAATATCGCGTCAAAGGCTTCAATTGAATGGCTGGCCAGCCGGTGTGTTGATGCGGGAGCCGCGCTCGCGCGGGATGCCCATCGCTCTGCGTTTTGCATTGTCTTCCTCCTTGTTTTTCGTTGCCTACTCCGTCGAAGCCCGTACGCCGGCTCGCGTGAGACAAATATATATAAAACACAAAACATATACAATAATATAAAAACTATCAAGATGATAGGAATCGCGTCAAATGGGAGCGTGTGTTGTTCACGTCCGGCGCGAACGCTGCGGCGCGCTAGGACCGACGTACGCCGGCAGCGCGCTGAGGCGCAATGCAGCTGCATGTCGCCGGCATAGCGACGGCGACATCTGCAAATCAGGAGGAGAGTGGAACGAGAAGACGCCTTACCGGCACTGCGGGCGCGGTGCTTGCCGTGCCTTTGTCGTTGGGGGCATTTGAACGCTGGAGGCGATGCGCAGAGAGTCTGGTTGCAAGCGGATTGGCGCGCAGCGGTTAGCGGCTAAAGCGCTGGCGCGACACGTTGCCGGTGAATCCACCTGCAATTCACGAATGGTGATGAACGGGCTTGCTACCCGGGGCTCCTTGATAGCGCGAATGTCATGCGTTTCATTCGGTCAGGATGAGTTGGGTCAGGCAGCGCTGTTCAAGCAAAGCCGAGCGAGCGGTTCACACGGACGACGCGTTCTATTTCACAGCATCACGCTGTAGACCGCGCGCGCGCCCGACCTCGCGCTGTGCCTTCGCTCTTCGCGGCGTTGCCGCTAGCAATGTCCTCGAGCACCAGCTCAGTCGTGGCGGCGAAGTGCTGACGCAGCAGTTCGCATGCCCGGTCGGCGTCACGCGCGAGCACAGCTTTTACGATGTCCTCGTGCTCTTGCGCGAAATTGCGTGAAGCCGCATGAGGGGCCTGGATCGACTGATGCCGGTAGCGGGTCGTCTGGATGCGCAGGGTCGCGGCAAAACGCTTGAGCCACTTTGATCTGCATCCTTCCAGCAGGGTGGAGTGAAACTTGTCGTGCGCGAGATCCCATGCCGGGTTGACGCGTTCTGGATTTCCGATAATGGGCGGTAGGCTGTTCACCTGGTGATAGGCCGCTAGCAACGCACCTTCCCATTCGAGGTTTCCACTCTCAATCGCGTCACGAAGGGCGTCGCATTCGATACGCTGCCGCACTGCCGTAATGTCTTCCAGGTCCGCGCGAGAAATTTTCGTTACGCGAAATCCGCGCTGGTCCTCGGCTTCAACGAATCCGCTCATTGCCAGTCGTGAAACTGCTTCACGCAGCGGAATCGCGCCAGCCTGGTAACGGTCCGCCAGTTCACGGATCTTCAGCTTCGAGCCAGGCGCCAGCACGCCGGTCACGATGTCCTGGAGAATCGTTTCAGCCAGCACAGATGCCATGGTTCGGCCAGTAGAGCCCGGCATGTCAAACATATCGTCCACAGAATCCTCCCGGCTGCACCACTATAGGTATCGAGAAATTATATCCAGTGTCAGGGTTAACATGCAAAGACGAAAATATATATATTTATTAAATTTGTATCAAACGTTGCGAGACAACGAACGAACTCTTGAACCACCGTGGAGCCGTAATGAGATACGTACACTTTTCGCCCGATGGGCACCAACGTCTGCTGGGCGTGTTGCAGGGATCGACGATCACCTCTCTGGGCCACGCAACGCTTGAGGAGCTGCTGGCGTCGGGAACGAACCTGACGGCATATGCGAAGGCCGGAATTGTCAAAGGCACGGAGTATTCTGCTGACACCGTGAGGTGGCTGCCGCCTCTTGCTCGTCCGGGTAAGATCGTTTGCGTTGGCCTGAACTATGCGGACCACACTAAAGAAAGCCATTTCGAGCCGCAGAGCTACCCAACGTTGTTTCCCCGCTTTGATAGCAGTTTGATCGGACATCTGGCACCCATGATCCGTCCCCTCGTATCCGATTCGTTGGACTTCGAAGGCGAAATGGCCGTGATTCTTGGCGGCGGCGGTCGCCATATTCCAAAGGCCCGAGCCTTGGAATGCGTGGCGGGATATTCGATCTTCAACGACGGTTCGATCCGCGAGTACCAGTTCAAGGCGCCCCAGTGGACTGTGGGAAAGAATTTTGACGGCACTGGCGCTTTCGGGCCCACATTCGTGACCGCCGATGAGTTGCCCGCAGGCGGCGCGGGACTCAAACTGGAGACCCGGCTAAACGGGAAGGTCGTGCAGGCGGCCAACACGAGCGACCTGGTATTCGACGTGGCCACACTCATTGCGATCATCAGCGAGGCCATCACGCTTGCGCCGGGCGATGTCATCGTCACTGGCACGCCGGCCGGTGTTGGTTGGGCAAGAGAGCCGAAACTGATTATGCGCGACGGCGACGTCTGCGAGGTTGAAATCGAAGGGCTCGGTGTACTGAAGAATACTGTGCAAGACGAAAAGCCGGCGGACTGACAGCACGGCATAAGAGATCGGAGGAACTATGAGACAAATTCGCGTCCCCGTATTCGTTGTTGGCGCGGGCCCCGCAGGACTGACAACCGCCGCGCTGCTGGCGAAATACGGCGTGGAGGTGCTCGCTATTACCCGCTACCCTGGCACCGCACACTCGCCGCGCGCACACATAACAAATCAGCGTACCGTCGAAGTGTTTCGCGACCTTGGCATCGAAGATCGCGTGCGCGCGCTTTCCACGTCGAACAAGTTGATGACCAACAACGTTTGGGCAACGAGTTTCACTGGAACTGAACTCGGCCGCCTTCAAACCTGGGGGACGGGAGAACAGCGAAAGGCTGACTATGAGATGGCCAGTCCGTCCGAGATGTGCAACGCGCCGCAGCATTTGCTGGAACCGGCAATATTGACGGCCGCACGCGAATTCGGCGCGAAGGTTCTCTTCAATACCGAACTCGTGTCGATACGTCAGACCGAGGAGGCCGTGTTTTCCCGCGTGGTTGATCGGCTAACGGGGGAGGAAATAGAGGTCATTTCAGAATACGCGGTAGGCGCTGACGGCGCACAAAGCCTGGTAGTCAAAGATATCGGCTTCGAACTCGAAGGAGAGATGGGGCTCGGTTACGCATTGAATTGCTGGCTTGAGGTCGATCTCAGTCAATACTGTGCACACCGTCCTGGGGTGCTGTACTGGATGTATCAGCCCGGCTGTGACTATTGGGTGGGCAGCGGGGTGTGGATCTGCGTGCGCCCGTGGAACGAATGGGTGATGGTATCGATGTATAACCCCGCCGATGGGGAACCGGACCTCAGTGAGGACGCGATCATCCAGAGGGCCCGCGCGACGATTGGCGACCCGGATATTCCGGTGCGAGTGAAGGCGGTATCGAAGTGGACGATTAACCGCATGGTCGCGCGCCAGATGGTGAAGGGACGTGTCGCAATCGCGGGCGATGCGGCGCACCGCCATCCGCCCGCCAACGGGCTCGGATCGAATACATCAGTGCAGGACGCATTCAATCTGGCTTGGAAGCTCGCCTTGATCGTCAAGGGACAAGCGGCTCCTTCGCTGCTGCAGACATACTCCGATGAGCGACAACCCGTGGCCGAGCAAGTGGTGAACCGGGCGATCAGGTCGATGACGGATATGTTGCCCATTTCACAGGCTTTGGGCTTCCGCGATGGCCAGGGAGCCGACGAAGGGTGGGCTTCACTGGACGAGCTTTTCTCCAATACGTCCGTGGGCCGCACGCGCAGGAAGCAATTGGCCTCGGCGATCGATCTGCAAAATTACCAATTCAACTGCCACGGCGTCGAATTGGGTCAGCGGTATACCTCCGCCGCGGTCGTGCGAGACGGCGCCCGCTTTCCCGAGCCAAGCCGGGACGCGGAACTGTATTATCACGCGACCACCACACCCGGCGCGTATACACCCCACGCGTGGATTCAACACGAGGGCAGGCGCGTCTCTACGCTTGACCTCGTCGGGCAAGGCTCCTTTGCGCTCTTGACGGGCATGGGCGGCCAACCCTGGGTCGAAGCACTCCGACAGGTCGGCAACGAATTCGGCATTTCCGTGAATGGGTGGGTCATCGCTCACGGCTCATCGACCATCGACGCTTATGGGCGCTGGGGAGAACTCCGGGAAATCGAGGACGGTGGTTGCGTGGTGGTTCGACCGGACCGGTTTGTCGCGTATCGGGCCAATGATCTCGTCGCCGACCCTTTAGGAACCTTGCGGCGGGTATTCGCGCAGATACTCGGCCGGGAGCCGCAAAGCATGTCTGCTACGACTTCGCATAGCGCTACAGCTTCGACTCTTGCCGGGAGAGAATGACATGACCGCTTCAACTGTAAGCGTAGGAACAGCCGGCATACACTCGGTCGATCACTTCGCGCTCGAAGTTCCTCGACTCGACGAGGCGAGAGAATTCCTCACGGCCTTTGGATTTCGCGTGCAGGAGGAAGAAGGTCAGTTGCTGCTCCGTACTGCCGGCAGTGCCCATGTGTGGGCGCGGATTTTTGCCGGCACGCGTAAGCGATTGGCCTATTTGTCTCTGAACTGCTTCGCCGATGACTTCTCGAAGATCCGCGCACAGATCATCGAAGCGGGTGGACAAGAAGCGACACCTCGAATTGAGTCCGCCAAACATGAAGGGTTCTGGTTTGAAGACCCGGACGGCAATCTGTTACAGCTCGAGGCAGGGCCCAAGACGTCGCCAAATTTCAAGCCGCCTCGTGACGCTGAACCCGCGCTGCCTCGGCTACGCGGCGCGGTCGCCCGCGAGAACGCAGAGCCGGTTCAGCCGTTACGGCTTGCGCACGTAGTGATGTTCACCCCGGACATTCGTCGCGCGGTCAGTTTCTATGAGCGTTCGGTCGGCGTGCGTCTGTCCGATGGCTCGGAAGGTATCGTGGCTTTCATGCACGCGCCTCACGGCAGCGACCACCATATGATCGCGTTTGTTCAGGGGGCGGCAAAGGGTTGGCATCACAGCGCATGGGACGTTCCCGACGTCAACCACGTTGGCCTCGGCCAAATGCAGATGCAGCGCGCTGGATACCGCGACGGTTGGGGCGTCGGCCGGCACGTGCTCGGCTCCAACTACTTTCACTACGTGCGCGACCCGTGGGGTTCATTCTGGGAGTATTCGGCCGATATCGACTTTATCGCCCCTGGCGGCCAATGGGCCGGCGGCAATCATCCGCCTGATGATTCACTCTATCTATGGGGGCCCGACGTGCCGGGCTACTTCTTCGAGAACACTGAAGACGGAGTCTGCGCATGAGCAAAGTCATTATCACCTGCGCCATAACTGGAGCGATCCATACTCCGTCGATGTCGCCTTATCTGCCTGTTACGCCGGACGAGATCGCGCAGAGCGCCATTGAAGCAGCCCAGGCCGGAGCGGCGATCGTCCACTTACACGCGCGCGATCCCCTCGATGGCCGTCCATCCCAGGCACCGGAGTTGTTTCGCCGGTTCGTGCCCGCCATCAAGGAAGCCTCGGATGCGGTCATCAATATCACCACGGGCGGGGCGCCTACGATGACGGTCGAGGAGCGGCTGCAACCGGCACTTGAATTGCGGCCCGAATTGGCGTCGCTCAACATGGGTTCAATGAACTTCGGGTTGTACGAAATGCTCGGGCGCTTCAAAGACAAGCTTAAATATGACTGGGAGCGCCCATATCTGGAAGGAAGCGACGATCGCATCTTCAAGAATACATTCAAGGATATCGCCTACATCCTGCAATCGTGTAGCGAGAACGAAACCCGGTTCGAGATTGAGTGCTACGACATTGGCCATCTTTATACGGCCGCGCACTTTCTTGACAGGGCGCTCGTTAAGCCACCCCTTCTCATACAGTCCGTATTTGGTCTACGCGGTGGCATTGGCGCACATGCCGAGGATCTCATGCATATGCGCCGTACGGCTGATCGATTGTTCGGGAAAGATTATGTCTGGTCTGTGCTCGGGGCCGGGCGTAGCCAGATGCCGCTCGCGGCGATTTCTGCCTCAGTCGGCGGAAACGTGCGTGTCGGACTCGAGGACTCTCTTTGGGATGGCCCCGGCAAGCTCGCAAGTAGCAACGCGACGCAGGTAAGGCGCGTTCGCACCATCATTGAAGCCCTGTCGCTTCAAGTGGCGACGCCTGATGAGGCTCGCGCCATGTTGAATCTCAAGGGACGCCACAGCGTCGGCTTCTAAAGAGGCGTGTCTGCGATGCTTCGGCATTGCCTGTGCACAGGGCAATGCCGGAGCTACATTTCTGGTGTCGCGAGTAGAGATTCCCGCAGAGGCCATAGTCCGCATCGTTCGGAATGCGGATGGTCTCGTCTTCCATATCGATTCGATTGGTATTGCGACGGGCCCAGAGCCAGATACTCGGCCGGCGCTCTAGTGGCCACGACGAGTGACGTCGTTCTAAAGATCGTCGTCACTCCCGGAACCTGGACTCGAATGCACTCAGTCCAGCGTGGCTCGAGCGAGAAATGGGGCGAGCAGTTCCCGGGCGATCTCCGGCGTCACGACCTCGGAGGGTGCGAGCTTCTCGTAGGTGTAGCTCTCCGGGTCGTCGTAGATACGCTCCGCGATGAGCTTCGGCTTCGGCTCGTTCGTGTACGTGAAGATCTGGAAGAGGTGATGCGTCATCAGGTAGTGCGCCGCGGGGTCGGCGTCGATGCCGTGGTCCTTCAGGCACACGCCGGGCACGACGTGAGTCCATACGGCTTCCGTCGTGACGCCGTAGTCGTCGACGCCCATGTTCATAGTTCGTGCGCCCATCACGTTCTGGCGTGTTTCAGCGGCTTCGCGATAGAAACCTTCGACGGCGACCTTGCCCGTCAGGACGTGCATCCGGCGCCGGTCGCCAACGCGATACATCGGTTCCTCGACGGTGAGTTCAGGAACGATGATTTGATCCCAGTATCCCGCCACTTCCAGCAGCAAATGGCGCAAGTAGTTCTTTAACATGGCCCGATGATGCGGATTAGTCGTCTTGTGGAGAAATGCTTCGACTTCTCGGGGCCATTGGGTTACGTCGAACTTTGCGGGGACGTGCATCAACGTCAGCGCATCCGTTGTGGGCATTTCTCGGCCTGGCGCCGCCAGGGTGGCATATTTCATGACTAGCTCCTATGGGTTGCCCGTGGGTCTTCGGCCGGCGTCGTCGTACAGCGACAAGGGCGCAATGGATTCTGCCGTACCGTCGAATCTGATCGGTCGAGGTCACGAACGCAACGGCTACGTCGGCCTGTCAGAGACCAGTGATCGTGATTGAACTCGTTTCAAGTGATAGGAAGTATGGTTGCGCGCTGCATCCGCGTCCAACGATGAATACTGACATCGTGATCTCAAAGTCAGATCACGACGCCTCACTCCGGGTTGGCTGCCGGGCTTTTGTGCAGCGCAACCCTCACATTCAATATTGCGTCGTTGCCAGTGAGTGCCTCCCGAGTCTCGCGGCGAAAGTCTGGTCTTCGAGCGACGATCACCAACGCAGATCAAGCGCCCAATTTTTATCATTAGACAGTGATCGCGACCTCTCCGATAGTTTGTCGAAGCCACGTGCAAGGAACTTGGACGTGCAACCATTCCCGGAGACTGCCATGCAAATTCAACCAATGACAGACGAGCAGCGCAAAGCTATCGCGATAGAGTTCTTCAGACGCGTAGATCGTGGGGGCGACGTTCTTGAACTATTTGATGAGAAGGCCGAATTCTATTTTCCGAAATGGGGCGTCGCTCATGGTCGTGGAGAGATTGCCCAGTTTCTCGAAGACCTGAGCGGGATTCTCGCTGAGATTTCGCACGACATGGCCTATGCGAATTTTGTTCAGCAAGGCGATCGGGTGGTGGTCGAAGCCACGTCGTCCGGGAAGCTAAAGAGTGGCGCGGGGTGGCGTGCAGGGACCACACATGCCGGGCGATGGTGTGACGTATTAGAAATTCGCGACTTCCGGATTCAGCGCTGCTTCGTCTATCTTGATCCCGACTACGCGGGGGCCGACACGGAACGCTATCCATGGCTCGATGGCGAGCCCACGAGCCGATACTGAAGAGTGCTTGCTCTTGTCACGGGCTGCACGCTATCGAGGCTGGACGGTGCAAGCGCTGCAGTTTGCTATTTTCAACCGAGACGGAGGCAAGCTGGTTTGGCCTTAAGCACTTGACACGACGCTCGGAAGGCTATATTTCTCGACAGATACCATTCGGGAAGTCGATAAATGCTCGACGGCGTATCCATGGATCAGCTGCGTACTTTCATCGCTGCCGCGGACGAAGGAAGCTTCTCTGCGGCAGGACGCAAGCTTCGCAGGACACAGTCCGTGGTGAGCCAGACGCTCGCCAATCTGGAAAGCCAGATCAATGTGTCGTTGTTCGACCGCAGCGGTCGCTATCCGCGACTCACGGAGCAAGGTGCCGTATTGCTGTCACAGGCGCGGCTCGTCGTCGGCGGCATGGATGGTTTCAAGTCGACGGCGCGAGCAATCGCAGAAGGACTTGAACCGGAGCTTTCCGTCGTGGTGGACGTCATGTATCCGATGGACTCACTCACGGTGGCGGTTGGAGAATTCCGCGACGCGTTTCCTCACACTCCATTGCGGTTATATGTCGAGGCTTTGGGTGCGGTAGTGCAGCGAGTGCTGGAGCGCACGTGCAGGCTCGGCATTAGTGGTTCCATGCCGGCCGTGCCCGAAACGGTTGATGCCGAGAAACTGCTCGATGTGCCGATGGTCACCGTTGCCGCTCCGAAACATCCGCTGGCATCGCTTAAGAGAGTGATCCGATCGCGCGAGTTAGAAGAGCATGTGCAGCTTGTACTGACGGATCGCACGCCGCTGACCGATGGGAAGTCGTTCGGGGTCTTCTCTCCGCAGATCTGGCGGTTATCGGATCTGGGCGCAAAGCATGCGTTTTTACGAGCGGGCCTCGGATGGGGACACATGCCTACGGCGATGGTGCATCCCGATCTGGCTTCAGGCGATCTGGTACCGCTGCGAATCGAAAACTTTCAACCCCGAACGCCGCCGATCGCCATGTATGCGATCTATCGCAGAGATACACCGCCGGGCCCTGCAGGCCGTTGGTTCCTCGGTCGACTAAAGCAAACCTCAAACGAAGACTGATGGTCGCGGCCGGGTGACGCCTCTTTACACGGTTGTATTTCATCCAGGAACTCGACAAGCAGCGCGTTCACCATCTCAGGCGCTTCCTCTCATGAAGCCGCCCATTGACAAACCACCCAATACGGCCCGGTACTTCGAACTCGGAAAGTTCACCTGATGCCTGAACATTGCGTGGTCGATCGCATCTGCAAACCGCCGCGCGGAGATGTCCGTCGCAGGGAACCCATAAGTCAACACGATGGGTTCCATTAAAATATATAGGCTTCCGTTGGGGTGGGTCAGCATCTAACCTTCGGTCATGTCATCCTCAAAAGGAAATTGTCATGGCGAATGTGTCTGATCTACTGGAAGCGGACAATCCCGTTGTCCGGCCGGCTAGTCTTCCGCGCGCCGTTGTGGCGCGTACCCAAGGGCGCCGCCACGGGCCGGTCACGCGCATCGTCAGTCCCGCCGAACTGGGCGAACTGATCAAGCCGTTCGTGTTCCTGGACTACTTCGATTTCACGCCGTCGAGCGACGCACTGTTTCCAATGCATCCGCATTCGGGTATCGCGACGATCACGGTCCTGCTCTCTGGCAACCTGAGCTACGAAGACACAACGGGCGCGTCGGGCGTGTTGTCCGCGGGCAGCGTTGAATGGATGAACGCGGGCAACGGCATCTGGCACGACGCCAGTCCCGCGGACCTCGAGCGCTTTCATGGTTACCAGATGTGGGTGGCATTGCCGCGCGAAGTCGAGAATGGGGAACCGCAAACCCAATATCTTCCCGCGCAGGCCATCCCGCGTGTCGGTCCTGCACGCGTCATTCTCGGCAGCTACAGGGGCACGCACAGCCCGGTGTTGTCTCCTGATGGAATCAACTATCTGCATGTACGGCTCAGGGCAGGCGAGCAATGGCGTTATGTGCCGCCCGCAGGACATACAGTGGCCTGGACCCATGTGCATCGGGGCGCGCTTTGCGTCGCCGGTGAGCGTCTGCGTAGCGAGCTCGCGGTCTTCAACGAGTCCGAAGACGCTCTCGACTTCATCGCGGACACCGACTCCGAATTCATTTTCGCGTCCGCGGTAAAACACCCGCATGAGCTGGTGCTCGGCTACTACTCGGTGCACACATCAGAGGCCGCGTTGCAAGCGGGAGAAGCCCAGATCGCACGAATTGGCGAACAGCTTCGCTTTCGCGGCCGCATCCGGTAGTCACCCCAAGCAGTCCATTTTGCATTCCTCTCTTTTTCTTAAACTTAAGGCATTCGTTATGAACTCAACCTCTGCAAATTCTTACCCGACTCTTCCGCTGATTGGGCGCATCCTCATCGCTGCCATCTTTCTCGTGAGCGGCCTTAGCAAACTCGCAGCGCCGGGAGCGACCATCGGCTACATCGGGTCGCTGGGATTGCCAGTGCCGCTACTCGGCTATCTCGGCTCGATGGCGCTTGAGCTGGTTGGCAGCGTTCTGCTGATCGTCGGCTATCGCACGAGACTCGTTGCCGTGCTGCTGGCCGTGTATTCGATTATTACCGCACTCATCTTCCACCACGCGCTTGGCGACCAGAACCAGGTGTTCCACTTTCTCAAGAACGTCGCGATGGCCGGCGGTTTGATTCAGGTCGCGGCTTATGGTGCAG
This sequence comes from Paraburkholderia sp. RL18-101-BIB-B, assembly GCF_046026985.1. Classification (NCBI taxonomy): domain Bacteria; kingdom Pseudomonadati; phylum Pseudomonadota; class Betaproteobacteria; order Burkholderiales; family Burkholderiaceae; genus Paraburkholderia; species Paraburkholderia sp. RL18-101-BIB-B. The sequence continues at coordinate 504,324 of NZ_JARESV010000003.1, read as the reverse complement.
GCGCATTCAGCTTTGATAACCGTCGCGAACTGCCGGTGGCGGGTACCGCACAGTAACGACGCTCGGGGCGGCCCCGGGTCGTCGCGGTAATACATCTGTAGCACCCCCGCGGCGCCATGACGGTCCGCTTCATCACCCAAAGGAGATTGCGATGGCCAAGGTACTGGTTCTCTACTATTCGTCGTACGGACATATCGAGCAGATGGCTGAGGCCGTCGCGCAAGGCGCCCGCAGCGCGGGCGCGCAGGTCGACGTCAAGCGCGTACCGGAAACGGTGCCTGAGGAGGTCGCCAAAGGCGCGCATTTCAAGTTCGACCAGGCGGCTCCGATCGCAACCGTCGCCGACCTCGAGAACTACGACGCGATCGTTGTGGGTACCGGCACCCGTTATGGTCGCATGTCGTCCCAGATGGCCGCGTTCCTCGATCAGACCGGTGGTTTGTGGATGCGTGGGGCACTTAACGGCAAGGTTGGTGGCGCCTTCGCGTCGACTGCCACTCAGCACGGCGGGCAGGAAACCACGCTTTTTTCGATCATCACGAACCTGATGCATCTCGGCATGGTTATCGTTGGCCTGCCTTATAGCCATCAGGGGCAGATGAACATGAGCGAGATCGTCGGCGGCGCGCCTTATGGCGCAACCACCGTCGCTTCCGGCGACGGGTCGCGTCAGCCGAGTGAAATCGATCTGGCCGGCGCACGCCACCAAGGCGAACTGGTGGCGAAGACGGCGGCGAAGCTGTTCGGCTAACGCTTTTCCTGGCAAGTCTTTGAATGAGCCACGCATTATCGCCCGACGAAAGACGACAATATATCGTTATGCTAATGAAGAGTCCTATCAAGGATTGCGTGTGAGGAATCACCGTGGTCGCGAATAGCGCGTTGAGCCTGGCCGGTGGCAAGTTGCGTGATCGGCCAGATGCTGGTGGTCGACGGAAGGATGATCATTTGTGGCCTCGAGTTGCCGTGACCGGCCCCTGGAGTTGTGGACTGAAAACACTCGCATTTCAACTGTTCTGGAGCATCACATGACCCGTAGCAACCCAAGCGAAGAAGCAAAGGCTGTAGTTCGCCGCAATACCGAAGAGGTACAAGGCGGCGGTAACTTCGACGTATTCGAAGAACTGTTCGCGGACGACTTCGTCGACCACACGCCACAGCCGAACTGCACGCCAGATAAGAATGGCGCACGCGGCCTCTATCACGCGCTGCGTGCCGCGTTCCCCGACTTCCACGCGAATATCCATTGGCAGGTTGCCGACGGCGATCTGGTGACAACCTACAAGACGTATCACGGCACACACGAAGGCACGTTCCTCGGCGTGCCGCCCACCGGTCGAAAGATCCATTTTGAAACAGTCGACGCGATGCGCGTGCGCAACGGCAAGATCGCGGAGCACTGGGGTGTTGCCAACCTTTTCTCGGTAATGCAGCAACTCGGTGCTTTTCCTGCAGGCGAGACGAAGGCGTGAAGAACCGGCTGTGCCTACGTAGCGTCGTCGTGATGCCCGCTACGCACCGCTAGACTGTCGGTTCAGTACATACAGCTAAGTTAGCGTATTTATAAGGATACCAAATTGAGCGATATTCTTAAGGACAAGGTCGTGCTGGTCACCGGTGCGGCTAGCGGAATTGGCCGGGCCATTGCGATTAGTGCAGCGCGGCATGGAGCGAAGGCAGTGATCGTCTCAGACGTCACTGAAATCCCGCACGAGGGCGGCAGACCGACCACCGCCGAGATTGAAGAACTGGGTGTGCGCACGCGGTTTCAGCGCACCGACGTGACGCAGCACGGTGAAGTCGACGCGCTGGTCGATGCGTCGGCTGAGTTCGGTGGAGTCGACGTGATGGTTTGCAACGCCGGCATCACGCTGCGCGAGGACGGTCCCGAGGTCGCCGAGAGCGACTACCGGAGGCTAATGGCGGTCAATCTCGACGGCGTGCTTTTCGGTGCGCAAGCGGCGGCGCGTCAGATGAAGGCGCGCGGCAAGCCAGGCAGCATCGTGTTGATGGCGAGCATGGGCGGTATCGCGGGCGCCGGAATGACGGTCGCTTACTCCACCAGCAAGGGTGGCGTCGTGCTGATGGCGAAGGCTCTCGCAGATGCACTCGGGCCTGACGCTATCCGCGTCAACGCGGTTTGCCCCGGCACGATCGACACGCATTTGCTGCGCACCAATCCCGGCATTGCCGCAGCCTCGGAAGGCTTTCGGCAACGCACTCCGCTGCGCCGTCTTGGGAAGCCGTCAGAAATTGGCGACGCCGTTGCGTGGCTCGGTTCGGACATGTCGAGCTATGTCACCGGCATTGCGTTGCTTGTTGATGGCGGCCTGCTCTCGGTCATCTGATACGTCACCGCGGCTGTACATGTACGGTCGTTTAATCAGGAGTTACCTATGAAAGCTATACGTGCCTACGCCTATGGCGGGCCCGATCGTTTGACGCTGGAAGATATCCCTGACCCCGTCCCGGGCGAGGGCGAAGTGTTGATCGACGTCGCGGCGAGCGGCGTCAACCCGGTCGATTGGAAAATTCTGGAGGGCAGGATGAAAGCCTTCCTGCCGCTGCCACTGCCTTATACACCGGGCGTCGAAGTGTCGGGAAAGATTTCTGCGCTGGGTGCTGGGGTCAAGGGCTTCGCCGTGGGAGACGAAGTCTTCGGTTTCATCGGTATCGTCGGCGGCTATGCCACCAGAGTGGTTGCCTCTGCTGAACGCCTGGCGTCGGTGCCGAAAAAGCTCTCGTTGCTTGAAGCGGCAGGGGTGCCAGCGGCCGCGTTGACGGCATGGCAGGCGTTGCACGAGCACGCCGGTGTTAAGCCGGGTCAGCGCGTGCTGATTCACGGCGCCGCGGGCGGAGTAGGCAGCATGGCGGTGCAGTTGGCCAGAATCGCCGGCGCGGAGGTAATCGGAACAGCGTCGTCCGGCAATCTCGAGTACGTCAGACAGCTGGGTGCGATGCAGGTCATCGACTACCGGAGCGAGAGCTTCGAAGAGAGGGTGTCGTCCGTGGACATCGTCCTGGATCTGGTTGGCGGCGAAACGCAGGATCGTTCCTGGTCGTTGTTAAAAGCTGACGGCATCCTGGTGTCGCCGGTCAGCCCGCCAGACGCCGAGCGTGCCAGGTCAAGAGGTGTGATAGGAAGGCATTTCGCCACCCGCTCCGACGGCAAGCAGTTGGCTGCGATCGCAGCACACTTTGACTCCGGCGAAATCATGGTCGACGTCGAGACGGTCTTTCCGCTGTCGCGTGCCGCCGATGCCTTGCAACAGAACCTGACCGGTCATGCGCGCGGCAAACTCGTGCTCGACGCGGCTCGCTAATCCCGCTTGGCCGCTCTACGGAAGCACGGCTACCGTCAATTGCCCGGCGGGCCGCCGTCTATTGGCCACGGTTCATCTCATTGGGAAAGCGCCTGAAAGCGCGGACCTTCGATGGGACTTTCGCAACCTTATGTCGCTCTCTCATCATGGACCTGCGTAGACTTCGGTATTTCACGGCGGTTGCCGAAGAGCTGCATTTCGGCCGGGCCGCACAGCGTATGCACGTCGTGCAGTCAGCGGTGAGCCATCAGGTGAAACTGCTTGAAGAGGAGCTCGGATTTTCGCTGCTGGAGCGCTCACGCCACAACGTCAGGCTCACGGTTCCCGGCGAGATATTTTTACCTGAAGCACGCGATCTGCTGCGTCGAGCCGATGAAGCGATGCGCCGCGCCCGTGAGTCGGCAGATGGTACGGTCGGGCGGCTGGCGATCGGCTTCGTTGATAACGTACTATGGTCCATACTGCCGCCGATACTCCGAGACTTTCGCCAGCGGTGGCCGCAGGTCGAATTGACGCTGCATCCGCTCGATCGAAGCGCGCAAATCGAGGCGATTCGGACGTCAGCCATCGATATAGGGATCATGCCCTCGCCGTCGCCCGGCCATGCGCTCAAGTCTGCAGAACTTGCCACGGGCCCTTTGGTGGCGGCCATCCCGCAGGATCATCCGCTCGCCGCACGGCCGACGCTTTCAATCGTCGAACTAGCGAACGAGTCGTTTGTTCTGTTTCCCCGCAGAATGAACAGCCGGATTCTGGAAATCATCGTTGCGTGCTGCGCTTCGGCCGGGTTTGCGCCTCGAATCGTCCAGGAGGCCGAACAGCTTCACACTCTGCTCGCGCTCGTTAGCGCGGGCCTTGGCGTTACGCTGGTGCCTCAGTGGGTTGCGCGGGTCCAGCAACTCGACGTCGTCTACATCCCTCTTGACGAACTGCTCACGCCTTATGAGCTGATCGTCGCATGGAATTCCAACACGGACAATCCGGCGGTCGCGAACTTTCGTGAGATTTCAGCCGGGATCGCCGGTCAGATGCTTCTCCAACCACAGGACCGATAGATCGTATCGGCCCTTTCTCCGAGTTTTGAATGCGGGTGATTAGCTATCGAGATCGCGTAGTTATTTTTAATCGTTAGACAGCGATCACCGCAACCCCGATAGTTTGCAGCAATGCGAAACGCAAACACGGAGGCAACAAAGTTCTGAAGCCTCCCCACGATTGACGCTTCGGTTCTGGCTTGAACCATCGGCGACAAAAGATTCTAAACCCTTAGATACCGGCATCTTGCAATGTTGGGGGGAATTCTTACGCCCGAAATTGAAGAATGTGGCGATGGTGTGCCTAAGTCACCAAGCAGGAGCGTAACTGATCCAATTTTCTTTTGAGGAAAATGGATTTCTAAATTGGTAGTGATGCTAAATAAAAAAGTTGACCACAGCTTCCGCGCGACGGAGAGTTCCCGCTGAAAAAAAACGAAATACACGGGGATGCAAAGAGTTTCGAAATGGCAATTCTAAACGGAGGGGACTTTTGATGAAGAGGCAGATGTTCGCCGGCCTGGTGGCCGGGACGTTTGCGGTTTGTGGGCATGCCGAATCGAGTGTAACGCTCTATGGCATTCTCGACACCGCAATCGAGTTCACCAACCATTGGCCTGTCAATCCCGGCCAGTCGGGGACGAGCGGTGATCGCTGGTCAATGGCCGATGGGGCTCGCTCGGGTGGCTCACGCTGGGGTCTGACTGGCAATGAGGACCTTGGAGGCGGTCTGAAGGCGGAATTCCAGGTGGAAAGCGGGTTTCTGGTTCCTAACGGCGCTCTGATGCAGGAATTTTTTGGCCGTAGCGCGTGGGTGGGTCTGACATCGCCGAAGGCTGGCACACTTCGCTTTGGTCGGCAATACACATCGCTCGTGGATGCGCTTTACCCGTCGTCGCCGACGGACCTCTCGGGAACTTACGAGCCGGTCGTTGCGGAAGTGGGCTCCAATCTTTGGGAGAGCAATGTCGTCAAATACAAAAACTCTTTCGGACCAGTGACGCTGACGGGGCACTACTCCTTTAGCAATCTTGCAGGGCAGTTCTCGAATGGTTCGGGTTACGGCGGTGCGGCCGCATACGATAACGGCACACTCTCCGTAAGCTTGGGATATGACAACCTTCATCGTTCTGAGGGGATTGGCAGTAACTATGCGCGGTTCGAAAAGGCGGCTATCGGTATTACCTATTCGACCGCCGCGCTGAAGTTCATGGGGGGATACCGGTACGGAAAGAACGATCCGCTCGCCGGGTACGCCGCACGCGACGATTACTTCTGGGTGGCTACGCGCTACCTGTTCGCGGTCGACAAGATACTGACCCTTGCGTACTACTACGACCGCATTCAGACGGCGACCGGAGCGAATGGCGAGGTGACGAGGCCGGCCAGCCCGCAGCAAATTATGGCCATCGGCGATTACCTGTTATCGAAGCGCACCGACTTGTACGTCGTGGTGGGTTATTCGCGTCACTCAGCGCTTAACTTCGACTCATACAACGGCACGTCTGCAGCCTACCGGACGGCGTCCGCCGACAGCAGTCAGACCGGTGTGCAGATCGGCGTGCGGCATTCGTTCTAAGGCGAAAAGACGTCAGACCGGCCGCTTGACGAATGGCGGTCTGTATCGGGAAGGCGTTGCTGTGGCGGTGCCTCCCTAATGGACGGTATCGCCATTTGACTCGCGAGTTGATGGGTGAATCCAGGCAGGTCTCAAACATCTCCAACAAAGTGAAAAGCAAAATGAGAGCAATCGTACGATTTGGATTGGTGGCCGCGTTGTCAGCTGCCATCGCACCGTTGGCGGCATTTGCACAGGACGGTAACAACGGTGCAGCGGTCGCGTCGGCGGCTGCGGGCAGCGCATCGAGCGCAAAATCGATCAGGGCCGCTAATCGCAAGCTCGCCAAAAATGTGCGAACTGCAATGGCGAAGGCAAAGGGGATCGACATGACGCAGTTGTTCGTCTACGCGAAGGCTGGCGCGATAACGTTGTCTGGTTCTGTGCCGAAGAGTGATCAGGTGGATCGCGCTGGAGAGATCGCCAGGAGCGTGCCTGGCGTCTCTTCAGTCGACAATCGGCTCAGTGTATATGCGATAGAGCGGTAATCGCAGACCGGCCGTTGCTTGGCGCGCACCTGCCTTGGCTTTAAATGTCCGTAGTCCGACTATTGCGCGTCCGCCGAAACTCCCGGCTGGCCAGATTGCGATGAGCCGCTGGTCGACGGACCATAGTTGCTGGATGTTGCTTGCACAGCGACTTTCTGCCGGGCGACCTGAGCCTCCGCAGCCTGAAGGTTCGCGGGGTAGTAAGGACCGGTGGAGGCGCCCTTAAAACCGGCGGCCTCGAGTTGACCGAGTTCTGCACGCACCTGAGCACGTGTGACAGGCGGCGAAGATTGCTGGGCGAAGGACAGAACCGGAACGGCCAGAGCGGATGCGGCGATTAGCAGATTGATGAAGGGTTTCATGGAGGCAGTCTGGATGTTTTGGTTTAGCGCTGTAGACGTCCGTGTCTGCAGTCAGTGATCGTAGTGTAATAGGGGTTACCACTACCGCGCATCATTTCTTGCCGGGAAAGATCGTTGCGGTTTCGGCGCAAATCGAACGTCCCCGATAGGCCAATCCGGATCCTCCGTGTCAAACGGATATTAAAGATAGTTCGCATTACATAATTAGGATAGGGAGTGCGAGTTCGACCCGTTTGACTGGTAATCACTTATCGAGATCAGGCGGTCGATTTTTATCGTTGGACAGTGATCACGGCCGAGTCGATAGTTAGTAACAGCACAAAATCGAGTAGGAGACGAAGATGATCGATGTACTTTCGGCGGCGGGCATAGCCGCTCACGCATATCACAAGGGCGCGTCCAAATTCGCGAGCCGCTTTGACGGGATCTTGTGCGAAGTGGATCGCCAGTCGTCGCGTGTTGTTGATCCGGCGTCAGGCGATCCCGACTATAGGAGCGCATCGGGCAGATTCGACGCTGTTGTTGCCGACAAGTTGCTTCACGCGCAAATGCCGGCGTTCGTACGTGCGATGCCGTCCAACCAGAAGGACTTCCAATGAACATCACCCCTCCGCTGGCGCCCTCAACGGTAGCGCAGTCTCATGCTGAGTCGTCGAAAAGCTATGAATGGAAGGCTGTCACGCTGATGGCTCTCGGCATGGGCCTGGTCGGCATAGATCGCTTCCTGATTGTGCCGTTGATGCCGGTACTGATGCGCGATTTGAAGCTCGACTACCAGGACCTTGGGCATATCACGGGAGCATTGGCGCTCGCATGGGGCTTGTCTGCACTGCTGACGGGCAATCTCTCGGACAGGATCGGCTTCAAGAGAGTCATCGTACCGGCCATGGTCGGATTTTCGTTGCTGGCAGGTCTCGGTGGCCTGGCGACGGGGGTCGGCAGCCTGATTGCCATCCGCGCTTTCATGGGGGTAGCCGAAGGTGCCTTCACGCCTGCTAGCATCATTGCAACGATGGATGCGTCGCCACCGAGCCGGCACGGACGCAACGTCGGGATCCAGCAAATGATGCCGGCTCTGCTCGGGCTTGGTCTCACCCCGATCGTGGTGACGCAACTGCTCAAGGTGATGAGCTGGCCTTGGATTTTCCTGCTTGTAGCATTTCCGGGTCTCGTTGTAGCGTTCCTCGCGCAACGGGTATTGCGCCGACCGTCGCCGACTGAAATTGCGAAGCACACGGCGACGCACGATACTGGCCAGCATCGCTGGTATGAGGTATTTCGCTATCGCAATGTACCGCTTGGCATCATCTGTATGCTGTGCTGGCTCGCTTGCCAGATCGTCATTGCTGCGCTGTTCCCCAATTATCTCGTGGACTATCTGCATCTCGACATGCAGCAGATGGGTTTCATTCTTTCGTCGCTAGGCTTCGGCGGGGCGATCGGCGCTCTCGTGCTGCCGGCCCTTTCGGACCGCGTCGGCCGCAAGCCCGTCATGCTGCTTTCAACGGCGGGCGTATTTCTGTCGCTGTGGATTTTCCTGCGAACGGGGGCGGCGCCGGTTCCGTTGTTCATCTGCCTGATGATCGCTATGGGTTGTCTGTACAGCCTGATCACGCTGACCGTCGGTCCGGTCGCGGCGGAAGCCGTGCCGGTCCAGTTGATGTCCACGGCATCGGGCATGATCATCGGTATTGGTGAGGTCTTTGGCGGTGGTGTGGCACCTGCGTATGCCGGTTATCTGGCCAAGCATTTCGGCATCGAGCATGCGGTGACCATGCCGCTTTGGACAATCTGCGCTGGAGCCATTGCAGTCGCAGCGTTGAAGGAAACAGCTCCTGCGCGGATTTTCAATAAACGTGGAATCGATCCGGAAGAGAACGAGGGAAATGATGCCCGCCAACTCTGAAAAGATGAGTGTGATAGCGACGCCGGAGCGCGAGGCTTTCTACGAACGGATCGGCCAGAAGAACCTCGCGCCGCTATGGACGTCGCTGAATGAATTGATTACGCCCGAACCACGGAGCAAATGCGTGCCGGCTCACTGGCGTTTCGCGGACGTCCGCGCGGCCATGATGGAGGCGGGCGACATCATCACCGCAAAAGAAGCCGAACGGCGCGTGCTCGTGCTAGAGAACCCCGGCCTGCGTGGTGAATCGAAGATCACAACCGATCTGTATGCGGGGGTGCAACTGGTCCTTCCCGGTGAGGTCGCACCCGCGCACCGTCACGCGCAGACGGCGCTTCGTTTTGTGATGGAAGGCGGTGGCGCTCACACATCGGTGAATGGCGAACGCACAATGATGAACGAAGGGGATTTCATCATCACGCCGCCGATGGCGTGGCACGATCATGGCAATGAAAGCGACAGCCCGATTTTCTGGCTGGATGGTCTGGACATACCGGTGGTGAAGTTTGTGAACGCGTCGTTTGCCGAGCATCTCGGGGAGGACGAGCAACCAATTACGCGCCCCGTCGGCGACAGTGACGTCCGCTATGGGGCCAATCTGCTTCCGGTAGACCATCGTCCTGGCGGTGGAACCTCGCCGATCTTCAACTATCCTTATACACGGACACGCGAAGCGCTTGAGCGGATGCGCCGCGCGAACGCGTGGGATCCCTGTCATGGGTTGAAGATGAGATACGTCAACCCAAACAACGGAAAGTATGCGATGGCGACGATGGCTACCTTCATGCAGTTGCTGCCCAAAGGGTTTTCGACGGAGGCGTACCGTTCAACTGATGCGACAGTCTTTGTGCCTATCGAAGGGCGAGGCCGCAGTCGGATTGGAAACGACATCTCCGTGGAGTGGAGCAAGCGGGATATCTTTGTCGTCCCGTCCTGGCATCACGTGCGGCACGAAGCAGGCGAGGACAGCGTCTTGTTCTCTTTTTCCGACCGGCCCATACAGGAGGCGCTTTATCTGTTCAGAGAGGAAAGGGGCGCAGCCTGAATCGCCTCAGGCGAGAGTGCGTCGCGACGCGACAATGCCAGGTGTTTGTTAGCGATGCAGCTAGACCCGCCCTGCTAAAGATCGGCTGCGGATAGCTCTACCCGCTCCCCAGTCGCCGGCAACGTTTTTTGCTGGACTGCCTGCAATATTCGCAGTCTGCCGAGTTCGAAAGCGAGCGTCAGTTGCCTCGGAGTCTCGCTCGCAGCTCCGAGCTTTTCACGAACCGTTTCGGCAGGCAAGGCAAAGGCACAATATCCCCAGCCGAAGCCATAGGCGGAAAACCACATAGCCGCGTCGCGGGAAATGATAGGTGAGGTTAGGGCGGTACCGGGATGGTCCATGACAATATCCGTCATTTCGACAAGCGGAGCCTTATTCTCGCATGGCGTCGGTTTGTCGGTACGAAACCGCTTGAGACGCCGGGTCGCCAGCCGGTGGCTGCTCGGCGATGATTCGGCGTGGCCGCCAGCCGTCCTCCCTAAGCCTCCATGAATCGCGTGCTGATACATACCTTCGATATAAATGTCCATGCGTCTCGAGAACAAATAGACGGCTTGCACGTTGACCTGATTCCATTTCGGATCGGTGCCGTACGCGGTGTTCTTGCCATTACCGACGTGACCGTCGGTAATGGCGTCGCATGTGCGCGGTTTTGCAACAAAAGCTTTCCGCCGGCGAAATCGATATTGCCCTCGTCAAACGCGAGCCTGACAGTGGCGACTGCTTCGCATCGTGGCCGGAGACACTCGTGTGGGTGCGCGGTCGCGACGCTGATTGCAGAAACTGGATTCGGAGGAGCCTTTTGCGCCGGCGCTTTTCCCAGAAGGATGCATCTACCGGAAGCGCGCGATTCGCAGCTTCGACAAGGCAAAGCGCGCGTGGCGAGTCGCGTTCGGCAGTCAAAGGCTCACTGCGATTCAGGCTGCCGTTGCCGGAGGTTTGGCGATCTCGGTGTCACCCAAGTCGGCGGTTTTACCCGAGCATCGAATATGCTCTGATATGCCGTCAGTGCCACCAACAGAACTTGCGCTGGTCGGCGCAGGCGACGTGCTCGACACTGTACAGCAGGATCTGGTCGACTTTTTGATGAAGAAGGTTAGACGGGCATAACCTTGCTTACGATTGCGATCCGGCGCAAAGCGAGTCGTGGATACGTGCAGTGTTGAAATGTGCCAACCATACTCTTGCACCGGAGGTTGGGCAGGCGACACCGGACATACAGGAGGCCGGAACATATCAAAGCCGGAGTCATATGTCCGGTGCCCACCGCGAACCCTCTACAGATCTGTCGGCTGATTTCCCGTCGACGGGCGCATCCCGCTACTTTACCTGGCGTGCCGCCGAAATAATTGCAGCAGCGACCTCTTGAGGTTTCGACAGCATCGGTACGTGACTCGCATCGACATCGACGGCAGTCGCACCGATTTGTTTCGCCAATTTCATCTGGAAGTCGGTAGGGACTATACGGTCCTTCATCGAGACAACATACCAGGACGGCTTGTCATGCCACGCGGCGTGACCAATCTTTTCGGCGAGACAGCCCGAATACCACGGCCCCTGTGTCGCAGCGAGTAGAAGCGCTTGCGCGTGGGAGACATCGGGCGCGAAGTCTTCGACCATCGCCTTATCGGACAGCGTCAGGAAACCGGCAGCGTCCTGGTGCAGCTCGGCCGCCCACGAAGGCGCCGGCAGCCCTTTCTGAATGTCGTTGGCGGATTGTTCGCTGTCGGGTGCAAACGCTGCAACGTACACGAGCGCTTTGACCTTGTCGTTGTTACCCGCCTGCGTGATGACGGAGCCGGCCCACGAGTGGCCAACCAGCACCACCGGACCGTTTTGCCGGTCTATCGCGCGAGTCGTTGCCGAAACGTCATCGCCCAGTGATGTCAGTGGGTTTTGCACGGACGTCACGTGGAGGCCTTTTGCTTCGAGGAGAGGAATGACTTTATTCCAGCTCGATCCATCCGCGAAAGCGCCGTGTACCAGGACAACGTTCTTGCCTGCAAGATCAGGATCGGACGCGGCCTGCGCAGTGGCGGCGGATATCAGACCAGCGGCGACGACGAGTAACGACAACCCTTGCTTGATCAGCGTATTCAAAATGGTGCCTCGTTAAAAAGTAAGAATGTAGGCGGCGTTACGTGGTCGAGAGTCACCTTTCTTCAGGCGAGGTGATGCGCCACATGCGCCGCGCAATATTTCATTTGCCGACTGAAACGGAAGCCGCCCGCGCAAGCGCCATTGCCTGCTCGCGTGCAGCCTGTCTTGCCGCGTAATCGACTTCAGGACCAAGGAGTGTTTTCTCGACCACAATCGATTTAACGTCGCTCACGCCGACGGATCGCAGCCACGCTTCCATGAACGGCCGCTGAAAATCGAACGAATGAGCGGGTGTGCTCGAGCCCACTGAATAGTCGAGGCCCCTCGCATAAATGACCACCGCCTTCTTGTCTTTCAGCAAGCCCTGTAGCCCACGCTCATCGAACGAGAACAGGATGCCGCGCTGCGACACGACGTCGATGAAATGCTTGAGCTTGTAGGGAATGGAAAAATTCCATAGCGGCACGGAGAACAGCAACGTATCCGCGTCGTGCAATCGCTGCGCGAGTTCTCGGATGTTCGTCCACGCCTGCTGCTGGTCTTCGCTGAGCGGTGTGCCGCTCAGGTCCGCATATTTGGCATCGAGCGCGTCGCCGTCGAACTCCGGCATCTCCACCGACCACAGATCCAGCACGTCGATCCGATGACCCGGATGAGCGTCGCGATAAGCATCCAGATACGCGCGTGCGACGTCGAGGGAGGCAGACCGCTTCTTACGTGGCGACGATTCGATATGCAGCAAGGTAGGCATGGGACTACTCCATGTGGGTTGGGAGTCGCCATCACAACATATTTCGATTCAAAATATAAACGAAGTATCATCGCCATATTCAGTTTGGTTTGCACTATATAAGCGAGGACCCCCATGTTCGATACCGTCCTGCTGCGATCCTTCGTGGCCGTGGTCCAGGAGGGCGGCTTCACGCTCGCCGCCGCCCGTCTCAATCTGACGCAGTCTGCCGTCAGCGCGCATCTGCGGCGTCTGGAAAAACAGACCGGCCGCGATCTGCTCGCGCGTACCACGCGCTCGGTCACGCTCACGGCCGACGGCGAACTGCTGCTGGGTTACGCGCGGGCGATCCTGGCACTCAACCATGATGCGCAGGCGCAGCTTTCGCGCGCACCGAGCGAGGGCGCGATCCGTGTCGGCCTTTCCGAAGACCTCGCCAACGTCAGGTTGATGAATGTCATGCAGACGTTCGCGGTGCGCTACCCGCGCATTGCGTTCAGCGTCAGGGTTGGCATTCCTGGCGAACTGCTGCACGCAATGGATCAGGCCGAACTGGACTTGGTGATTGGCGGTCGCTGCGAGGGTGCCCGTTCTGGACGCGTGCTCTGGCGCGAGCCACTCGTGTGGGCCGGTGCGGAATGGGCGTCGCTTACGCCTGGCGCTCCGGTGCCGCTTGCGGTGCTGCCAGAACCGTGTCCGTATCGGGAGGCTGCACTGGCCGCGCTCGCCCGCGCGGGCATCGACTACCGGATTGCGCTGGTGTGTTCGAGCGGCGCCGGTCTATGTGCCGCGGCGCAGGCCGGCTTTGCGGTGACGCCGGTCGTGCAGACGCAACTCGTACACGGCTTGCACGTAGTCCCGCCTGATGCAGGCTTGCCTTCACTGCCTGATGTCGAGTTCACGATTTTCACTGCGGCGGGTGCAGCCGCGCCCCTCGCCGACGAATTGGGAAACGCCATCGCGCTGGCATTCGCGAATAAGGGATGACGCGTAGCGAGCGCCAGGTGATCTGTCAAAGACCGAGAATCGAAACTTCCTCGGTCCACGCTAACCCATGAATCATGCGGCCGCGACCGGATTTGTTCCGCGCACGAAAAATAGTTTGTCCATGGCGGGTATTTGCTCGAAGCATAAATACACCTAGATTAGGCACGCATCGGAGCCGCCGGCCCGGTGGGCAAGAGAGCCCAATCCAAACTTCGAGGTTTGAATGAGCGCATCGCAAAAGGTCGTAGTCGTGACGGGTGCATCGCAAGGTATTGGTGCAGAGACCGTCAAAGCATTCCGCAAGCTGGACTATCGCATCGTCGCAACGGCACGCAGCATCAAGCCGTCGGACGACCCCGGCATTCTGACCGTGGCGGGTGACATCGCTGACCCGGCGACGGCGCATCGCGTCATTACGGAAGGTGTGGCGCGCTTCGGCCGCATCGACACGCTGATCAACAACGCCGGTATCTTCATCGCAAAGCCGTTCACGGGTTATACCGCTGAAGACTACGCTGCGATGACGGGTGTGAATCTGAACGGTTTCTTTTACATCACGCAGTTGGCGATCGCTGAAATGGAGAAGAACAAAAGCGGCCATGTGGTCAGCATCACGACCAGTCTCGTCGATCATGCCATCAACGGTGTGCCGTCGGTGCTGGCATCGCTGACGAAAGGCGGTCTGAACGCGGCCACGAAGTCGCTTGCAATCGAATACGCGAAGCGCGGCATCCGCGCGAACGCGGTTGCACCCGGCATTATGAAGTCGCCGATGCATGCGCCCGAAACGCACGCGGCACTCGGCGCACTCCACCCGGTGGGCCACATGGGCGAGATGAGCGATATCGTGAACGCGATCCTGTATCTGGATGCGGCGCCGTTCGTGACGGGCGAAATCCTGCACGTGGACGGCGGTCAGAGCGCTGGTCACTGAAGCATCGTCGGGCGCTACAGGTTGCGCCCGTTAACTGACTTATCGATAAGGAGTTGGCAATGTCGATCGAAAATGTTCTCTACCGTGCTCACGCAGAGGCTACTGGAGGCCGCGAAGGGCGCGCCGTGGCGCCTGAAAGTGGACTGGACCTGAAGCTGACGAGGCCGAAGGGGTTGGGCGGAAAGGGCGAGAAGGGCACAAACCCCGAAGAGCTTTTTGCGGCCGGTTATAGCGCATGCTTTATCGGTGCGATGCAATTCGTTGCTGCGCGCGACAAAATTGCTATCCCTACTGATGTGTCGGTGAACGGAATAGTGGGCATCGGACCGATCCCCAATGGCTTCGGCATCGAAGTCGAGTTGAAGATATCGTTACCGGGCATGGCACGAGAAGCGGCTCAGGACTTCATCAACAGGGCCCATATTGTGTGCCCTTATTCGAACGCAACGCGGAACAACATAGACGTGACGCTTACGCTCGTCTAAGCCGCAATTGTGTTCGATGATCTTCGGAACGCCCTGGCGATTGACGGCCTGCAGGACCGTTGATTCCGATGTACCTCGCGCCGGGCAGTCTTGAGTCGAGGTGCGACGTCTTTAGAGAGAAAAGCCGGGTGCGGTTGCCCAGCGTATCGCAACGCGCGCCATTGCCTTGCATTTCGTAGACGAGCGGTCTAATATCAGTGGGATGGATACGCATACCGCACCGCGCCGCAGAGGGCGCCCGCCGAAAGAACTCGCAGGCTATAGCGAAACCCGAGAGCTTCTCGTGCGCGCTGGGGTCGTTGCGCTCACGGAAAAAGGCTTCTCTGCAACCGGACTCGACGAAATCTTGCGCAGCGTGAACGTGCCGAAGGGATCGTTCTATCACTACTTCGGGAGCAAGGAAGCGTTCGGCCTCGAATTGATCGACCGCTACGCGATGTATTTCGCGAGAAAGCTCGATCAGTTCCTCGCGGACGAATCTATATCGCCCCTGAAGCGCTTGCAGGATTTCGTCTCGGACGCAGAGGCAGGGATGGGGCGTTACGGCTTTCGGCGTGGGTGTCTCGTGGGCAATCTCGGACAAGAAATGGCCGTACTCCCGGAAGCTCATCGTGTACGGCTGCGCGAGGTTTTTGCCGATTGGGAAGCCCGCACAACGAAGTGCCTGATGGAAGCGCAGGCTGCGGGTGAGATTGCGGAAGGGGCCGATTGCTCGCAACTTGCCGCATTTTTTTGGATAGGCTGGGAGGGCGCGGTGTTGAGGGCGAAGCTCGAAGGCGGGCCTGAAGCGTTGCGTACTTTTGCGAACGTTTTTTTCGCTGCGCTCGGTTAGGCGGCTTTTTTTCTGTTTTTATAGACGATCGGTCTAATTTAGATGGGCAGCGCTGGAAGCCGCTCGTGTGGACAAATAGGATGCACATGCAAAGTACGACATTTGACTTTATTGTGATTGGCGCCGGCTCCGCGGGCAGCCTGCTCGCGAATCGTCTGAGCGCCGACAAAACCAGAAATGTCCTTCTGGTCGAGGCGGGCGGCACCGATGACTACATGTGGATCCATATCCCTGTCGGCTATCTATATTGCGTCGACAATCCGCGCACGGACTGGCAATTCCGCACTGAGCCGGACAAAGGCCTCAACGGCCGGCAGATTCTTTATCCACGTGGCAAAACGTTGGGTGGTTGCTCCAGTATCAACGGGATGATCTACATGCGTGGCCAGGCTCGCGATTACGATCATTGGGCGGACCTGACGGGCGATCCGGAATGGAATTGGAGCAGCTCATTGAAGGACTTCAAGGCTCACGAAGACTTCTACAAACTCGATCCGAAGCAACGTGACCTGCTGAACAGCCGTGTCGACGCGATCGCAAAGGCTCACGGAAGCGGTGGCGAGTGGCGTGTCGAAAAGCAGCGTCTTAAGTGGGAAATCCTCGATGCGTTCGCCAAAGCGGCGGAGCAGGCGGGCATTCCTATCATCGACGATTTCAACACTGGTGATAATTTCGGCGTCAGCTACTTCGACGTCACGCAGAAAGACGGCTGGCGCTGGAATACCTCGAAGGCGTTCCTGCGTCCGATCAAACACCGGCCGAATCTCACGACGTGGACCAACTCCCATGTGAAGAAGCTCAGGATCGACCGTGACAAACACGGTGTGCTGCGTTGCACCGGTGTGGAACTTGTTCGCGATGGCGAACTCGTGTCGGTGAGCGCCGCGCGCGAAGTGGTGCTCAGCGCTGGTGCGATCGGTTCGCCGCATATTCTGCAGCACTCGGGCATTGGGCCGGCGTCTCTGTTGAAAAAACACGGCATCGATATTGTCCAGCACACACCGGGCGTCGGTGCGAACTTGCAGGATCACCTTCAGATTCGCGCGGTCTACCAGGTTGAAAACTGCGAGACGCTGAACGTTCTTGCGTCGAGCATGGTCGGCAAGGCGAAGATCGGCCTCGAATATGCGCTGCGCCGCTCGGGTCCGATGAGCATGGCGCCCTCTCAGCTCGGGGCCTTTACCCGGAGCGATCCGTCAAGGGAGCACGCCAACATCGAGTATCACGTGCAGCCGCTGAGTCTCGACGCTTTCGGGCAGCCGCTGCACACATTCCCGGCGTTCACCGCCAGTGTGGCCAATGTGAACCCCACAAGCCGGGGCACGGTGCATATCAGGAGCGGTAACTTCGAGGATGCGCCGGCCATTGCGCCGAATTACCTCAGCACGGAAGACGATCGCAAAGTCGCCGTCGACAGCCTCCGCTTGACGCGACGCATCGCGAGCCAGGCGGCCCTCGCGGAATACAGGCCGCAAGAGTACAAGCCGGGTCCGCAGTACGAATCGGATGCTGAACTCACGAAACTGGCCGGTGACATCGCCACCACGATCTTCCACCCCGTGGGTACTGTGCAGATGGGCACGTTCGCGGATCCGAATGTTGTCGTCGACAGCCATCTTCGCGTGCGCGGCGTTGCGGGACTTCGGGTGGTGGACGCGAGCGTGATGCCGACGATCACCAGCGGCAATACGAGCGCTCCTACGATGATGATCGCAGAGAAAGCTTCGCGCTGGATTCAGCAAGGCGTTTGACTCTATTCAACCAGGAATTGGCTATGACTGAGAACAAAACCGGGGTGAAGAAGCGCTTACCCCTCGAAGGAATCACGGTGATCGATTTCTCGCGTGTGCTGTCAGGACCGTACTGCGCGATGACGCTTGCTGACCTCGGAGCACGCGTCATCAAAATAGAGCGTGTGGGCACGGGAGACGATACTCGGGCGTTCGGTCCGTTCGTCGACGACGAATCGGCGTACTTCATGTGCTTCAACCGCGGAAAGGAGAGCATTGCGCTCGACTTCAAGTCTCCGCGTGACCGCGAACTGCTCGGCCGATTGCTGGACAAGGCTGACGTGGTGGTCGAAAACTTCCGGCCCGGGGTGATGGATCGGCTCGGCTACGGCGCAGAGCAATTGGCGAGGACGCATCCGCACATCGTCTACGCATCGATTTCGGGCTTTGGCCACACCGGCCCGTTCAAGGATCTGCCCGGTTACGACACCGTCGTGCAGGCCATGGGCGGAGTCATGAGTCTGACGGGGTGGCCCGACAGTCAGCCCGCACGGGTTGGCACAGCCTTCGGGGACCTCGGTGCAGCACTATTCGCCGTGATAGGCATCCTGGCGGGGCTCTACAAGCGCTCCAGAGATGCACAAGGCACGCACGTGGACATCGCGATGCTGGATTGCCAGGCCGCGTTGATGGAAACGGCGTTTGCCCGGTTCGATGTCGAAAAGAAGGTGCCTACGAGGACTGGCGACGCCCACCCGTCACTCGCACCGTTCGAAAGCTTTGCTGCCCAGGATGGGCGATTCATCATCGCCGCAGGCAACGATCAGCTTTTTCTTTTGATGGCAGACGCCCTGGGCGTGCCGGAAGTGGCCTTCGCCCCGTTGTTCCTGACGAACGATCTCCGCGTGCAAAACCGGCCCGCCATGATCGAGGCCATTGAGCGGGTAACCCGCTCCGCACCGGTCAGTGTCTGGCTCGACAAGCTGAACGAGGCCGGCGTGCCCTGTGCTCCGATCAACACGATCGACAAGGTCTTCGATCATCCGCAACTTCAGGCGCGCAATATGTTCATCCACGTCCAGGGTAAGTCCGAGCGGAAAGTGAAAACCGCCGGCAATCCGATCAAGATGAATACCTCACCCGACGAGGACGTCACGGTGGTCAGGAGAGCGCCGGCAGTTGACGAGCATCGCGAAGCGATTCTGGCTGAACTGATGGCTTCGTCGGGCGCCTACGCGTCGCAGGCTGAATCCGAATCAGGCGTCGATGAAATGAAGCGCTCCACGAGCCTTGCTGCATGACGCCGCAATTTTGAACTGACAGGTGAATATATGAAGACCGACGTTTCAGCAGTGCAGGAAGCATCCGCCAAGCAAACCAAGATGCAAGTGATCGAACCGAACGTGGGACCTGCTGTCGCAGGCGCGAATGCAGATGCCGTGGGAGCGGTGTCGGAAAACGGTGTGTACGAAACCATCAAGATCGATCGAAGGGAGCGCGTCGGCCTGATCACGCTCTACCGCCCGAAGAACCTTAACGCGCTCAATGTTCAGATGTCGCGCGAGGTGCTCGCGGCGCTTATTGCGTTCGATCATGACGATGGAATCGGCGCGATCGTGATAACAGGCAATGCGCGCGCATTTGCAGCTGGGGCGGACATCGAGGAAATGGTCGACAAGTCCTTCGCCGACTGGCACGCCAAAGACCTGTTCGCCGAATGGGATCGCATTCGAACCATTTCAAAGCCGGTCATCGCGGCTGTTGGCGGCTACGCACTCGGCGGCGGTTGCGAACTGGCGATGGCCTGCGATTTCATCATTGCGGCCCATGATGCCCAATTCGGCCAACCGGAGATCAAGCTCGGGATTCCGCCTGGTATTGGCGGTTCGCAGCGCTTGACACGTGCAGTCGGAAAGTCGCTTGCGATGGATCTGATTCTTACTGGCCGGAATTTGGCCGCTAATGAGGCATTTGCAGCCGGCCTCGTTGCGCGCGTTGTTCCGTCGGCCGATTTGCTGCAAACCGCGCTCGAGACAGCGCATACCATCGCAGGTTATAACCTGCCTGCCGTACGGCTTGCCAAGGAGGCGGTCAATCGTGCATTCGAGACACCGCTGAGCGAGGGTGTGCTGCACGAGCGTCGGCTTTTTCAGGCCGCCTTCGCCACCGAAGGTCAAAAGGAAGGCATGTACGCGTTCCTGGCCAAGCGCGCTCCTGTCTTCCGCCATCGATAAGCCACGACTTATCGTCAGTAATGGGCAGAGCGCGACGCAAATGCCTCGTTTAGAGTGATGCGCTCTCGCCCGACGAATTCGTCGTTTTGAAATCACCGCCGGTTTGACGGACCCGTTGTGGAAAAAAACGGTGTACCTTCGTTGCTGTCTATATATCCTGCGTGGCCGCGATTGCGTCTTCCAGCATCTGAGTACCGATCAGTGCACCGTGGATTCCGATAACACTCGCAATCTCGATGACCTCCATGATTTCCTCCGCGGTTGCACCGTGACGAAGTGCATTGCGCATGTGAATCCTGATACCCGGCTCGTAAAGATGGGTGGCGGCGACATCGAGCGCGCAAAGCACAAGCTCCTTGATTTTCGGTTCGAGAACTCCGTTCTGCCACGGAACCGACGAAAATTCGAGGTACGCCTCGAAGAAATCCGGATCGAGTTCCAGCGCATCGTCCCAGATGCGATCCCAAGGCCCCTGTACTTCGGTAAAGCGTCGCTTCAATGTTTGCCTGCGGCTATCCGCAGACACTGTCCGCTCGCGGAGACCATCTTCCTCAAGCACTTCTGCGAGGATGGGCATGGCAACATTGAAAGCGTGAATACCGATCGTACTGGTCAGCTCGAGCACTTCCATCAGTTCTTCACGTGTGGCACCAAAATCCACCGCCGCCTTCAGATGCATCTGGATGCCGGGAGCGAAGAGATGGGTCGAGGACGCATTCACGGCGATATAGATGAACTCCTTGACCTTGTCCTCCAGGTGGTTGTGTCGCAGTGGCACCGCTGACAGGTTAAGGTACGCATGCAGAAAATCACAGTCGACACGAAGAATACTTTCCCATTGCGGAGCCCACGTACTCCGCACGCGGATGAACTCGTCCTTGATCGATTGCTGTTTGTGGGTAAGTGTCATTGCTTCTCCGTTAGAGATATGTACAGGGGAAACTAACCATTAGAGCATCACGCATACAGTCAGGAGCATGATTGACGTCATACGCTCGCACTGTCCGGAGCGATTGACAAGCGAAGGGAAAATATACGGCTATCTGATTGATAGATAACGCTACGCCGGCAACGAACGAGACGACCCATCTGTGGTCCCGCACAAAGTTTGTGGGGCGCAACCGTCAATGGGTGATCGGGATAGCTCACAAAAAAAGCGCACTTCCGAGAATGTGCGCCGCGACAAAAGAAGGGCAGGGTAGGGTAGGAGGAACGTCCCTTCATGCCGCAAAAAGACCTATTACCCGATGGCCGAGGCGAACTGGCCAGCGACCATGGAATGTTTCATCAGGAACGGACAAATACGATCAGACGGTCACGGTCGATATGTCGTGCCACAGCTTGGCCACGATCACAAAGGAGCCGTTGACATACGCCCAGTTCAAGTGATCGATGAAAACCTTGTCGTGGATGCGCAGGTGAACTTTGGTGACTGCAATGTCGGTCGACAGAAAGTCTACCGAGATCAACGCATCGTCACGCCTTTGGCCTTTACTCATTGGCGACACACGTTCAGCGATGACCTCCCGGTAGTCGGCAAAGGGGACGACAGTCAGTTTTCCGTCGTCCGTGTCGAACAAGCTGCAACTCGTGTGGAAAACCCGATCAAACTTGTCCAGATCGCATTCGTGCAGTGCCTGAAAATATAGCTCGACGGCTTGGGCAAGTTCGGGCATTTTCTCGATAGACATGTTGATGTTCCTTATGGTTTGCAGGTATTAGGCGAATGCCTGACTGTGGTGATAGAGGCCAGAAATGACATCCGCTTGGGTCATCATCCCAACTAGCCGGCCTTGAGAGTCAACAACGGGTATGTGGTGATGTCCGTGCTTTGCGAACATCGGAACAACGGTCATCAGTAACGTCTTGGCTTCGACCGTTTCCGGTCTTGCTGTCATCAAACTATCGACCCGCGTCTCCTGGCTGGGAACGGTCCAGGGACCGAGACACGAATTGCAGGCCTCGGCAAGGCTGACAGTCTCTACGCGTCCGTAGACATCCGCCCACGTGACGATGCCAATAACCTGTTTCGATCCATCGGTTACTGGAAGAGCTTTAATGCGATGTCTGAGTAAAATGTCACGAGCTTCATTCAACGAGGTTTTTGCTGGAATACAGACGGCGGGACGTGACATAACGTCGCCACATGTCAGTTCGCCGAAGCTACGAGCGTAAGCCAACATCTGTGCTTCCTCCAGCAACGAGGCAAGATCATCGGTTCCTATATCCAGGAGTTCTCCGCGTCGACGTACGGCAGACTCCAGGTCAACACGCGAGATCTCTCGGCGCGACCGATCGACATCATTGATGACGGTGCCCTTGTGGCTAGCATGCGGATAACGGTGACCAGTGAGCGCGTGATAGATAATCGCACACACCAGCATGATCAACGATTGCACCGCTACTGGCGCGAACACGAAGCCATATCCAAGGGAGTGAATGCCGGGCCCTCCCAGCACGGCGGTGAGGGCGACGGCACCAGAAGGTGGGTGCATGCATCTAAGCGAAAACATCGCACATAGCGCGATGGGGACTGCGGCAGCTGCAGCGAGCACCTGGTCAGAAATAGATTGCGAACATGCGACGCCAATCGTGGCGGAAATCAAATTTCCGCCAATAAAGGACCATGGTTGAGCGATTGGACTTGCCGGCACGGCGAAGAGCAAGACCGCCGATGCCCCCATGGGCGCAACCAGGAATGGAACCAATACGCCGCTCTGAGTGAAGCTGCGCATGGTTAGCGCGGTGACCGTAATGCCGATCGATACCCCCACGCACGAACGAATGCGTTCAGACCAGTTGACAGAGATGGGTGACGGAACGAAGCGGCTGAGCCAATGGATCATGCGATATTCCCAGGCCTGCCGGAGCGTAGCGGCTTGCATTCCTGCGCGTCACCGTTCATGCGTGCAGATCGTGACGAACAGACGAGGAGCGCTTTGCCCACGTTGGGTCCAGCTTCTATCGAACCTGCGATGCTGATAATTTGCGAATCGTAAGCTCGTTGCCTTCGAGTTTGAATACCCACGATAGGCAAACACTCTTTCCCGGCGAGAACAAGTTAGGCGTGCAGTGAGCGGTCCCGCCGGGCGGCTAGCTGCCGATCGATTCCGCCGGAACTCCGCAGGAACTGTCGGTTATCTGTTTACGTGATACCCCTATCGCCATAAACCGCCTATGCGTATTGGAAACGTTGCTAAGCTGTTTCCTGCGCGATATGTCAACAATCTCAATGTAAGAACGTCGCTATATGGTTTGTCTGACCTTCGATGGATTTGTCGGCAATGATGGCAGCCTTCGGATCTTTACAGCCACGAAAGTTCCAGTCAGGGGATGTTTGCTTTGTGAAATTTATCAGCGAGGTAGGCGATGGATCAGCTATACATGTTGCGAGCATTCGTTGCAGTCGCACAGCATAGAAGCTTTAGTAAGGCGGCTGCATCGTTGGGCGTGACCACGGGCTCGATCTCCAAAGCTATCGCCAAGCTCGAAGAGAGCATCCAGACGCTGATCCTGCATAGAACAACCCGATCTGTTTCAGTGACAGATGCGGCACAGTCGTACTATCTGAGTTGCTGCCGTCTCCTCGAAGAACTTGACGAAGCGAATCGTCGGATCGCGCAAGAACGGGAAATCGATAGTGGAAGGTTACGACTCGTTGTGCACCCGATGCTGGTGAACAAAACCTTCTCGCGACTTTTGTCCGACTATCAAGCAATCGCTCCCAATGTGAATCTCATGGTTTCCGTTCGGGAAGAAGCGGTGAACCTGTATGACGGCCACTTCGATATGGCGATTCTTCCGCCTCACCTAGTGGAGCAGTCTGGGGTAATTCGCCGTACGTTGTCCAGGTCGCGGCACATTTTTGTCGCCGCACCAGGATATCTTGAACGATGCGGGACACCCGAAGCCGCTTCGGATCTGGCTAGCCATTTCCTTCTGTTGGACCCTGCGTCTAAACAGAAGGGCACGAATTTCATCGATCTTCTGGAAACAGGAAAACGAATGAGTGTGCTGCCGATGTCGTCCATGGACGGTAACGAGGTGCTGCTTCGGGCAGCGGCACTTACGGGAACCGGCATTGCGACCATATCCGAAGCTATGGTTCGTGAAGACATTGCCGCGGGGCATCTCACGCACATCTTACCGCAGTGCTCCACGTCAGAAAGCGGCGCGGAGGTATGTCTTTTCTACTCGCACCGGGAATTGCTTCCTGTGAGACTGAGGACCTTCGTCGATTTCTGCATTGATTTCTTCCGCTCGCTTCCCGGACCTATCCCTAATGCGATGGTGGCAATTTCACAGCGCCTGGACCGTGACGTAGATCATGCGCTAACAACGGTCTGAAGCCTGGGTGAAAGGGCGTCGCATTGCGTTACGCCATTCGTCATTTTCAGTGATCGATAGGATGCCGTCATGGAAATGCGTCAGTTGAGAATCTTCTGTGCTGTGGCCGAAGAGGGCAGCTTCACTGCGGCGGCGGACAAAGTGCACACCGTGCAGTCCAATGTCACCATGCGGGTGAAAGAGCTCGAGGCTGAGTTGAGTCAGCAACTGTTCATTCGGCAAAAGAGTGGCGTGGTGCTCACGTCGGCCGGACAGACTTTCCTCGGCTACGCACGCCGCATTCTGCAGCTCACGGAGGAGAGTCGCAATGCGCTGATGGATACTGCAACGCCCGCCGGGCACCTTCGACTCGGATCGATGGAAACGACGGCTGCGATACGACTGCCCCAGGTGCTGACGAAATACCGGGCAAAGCATCCCCAGGTCAAGTTATCTCTGTTGACGGGCACCACCGTCGAATTGATCAAGGCCATCGAAAGTTATCGTCTCGATGGCGCGTTCGTGGGCGGGTTTCACGAGAACACAGGTCTGTCCCAGGAGGAGGCGTTCGAAGAAGAACTGGTCCTGGTGAGCAGTTGTGAGTTTGACTCGCTGGCAGCGCTTATCCGCGTCATGCCTCAACAAACGGTGCTTGTTTTCCGGACGGGATGCTTTTACCGCTCTACACTCGAGCATTGGTTTCATCAGGGCGGGCTGGTTCCCAATCAGGTGATGGAACTGGGAACGCTTGATGGCATCCTGTCATGTGTCGCTGCGGGCATAGGCGTTACGTTGTTGCCGAAGACTGTCGTCGAAAGCTATGTATCTCGGCAGACGATCCGCTATCATCGGCTGCCGCCCGAGATCGCAAATGTCAAGACCGTTTTCATTCGTAGGAGTGACACCTTGATCACCCCAGCATTGACCGCTTTCATTAGTCTGGCGCGAGATCAGTTCATCCGGGTAAACGAAGATACGAAAATCGTCGTGGAAAGAGTCGCGCCAGCGAAACATGCCGCTACCAACGCGCCGAAGCTCAACGTTCACTAGGGATCACGCGATTGCGCCGGCGGCCCAGCGTGTGAGGGGTAAGCGCCGCGATAACGAGGGGTAGCACGGCGTGCCTCTGCATGTCCGGGGTCGGCTATACAGACGCATACTCACCGACAGACGGTACGCTCAGAAGTGGTTGCTGATGCGATTCCGTGTGCGGCGAGTATGTTGACTGAAAGGCCGCTGCGGTTAGATCGCATTGCCTGCATCATGACAAAGTGGCGCCAATGCGTGGTGGTCGCTTGCATCATCGCCCCGCATTTCCGGGGCTGCGGATGACACAGGTAGCCCTTGGATGAGTTCAGCTACCCGTTCTGCCGCAGAGACGACACTGCCGATCTTTCCAACACCCTGCCCAGCGTAAAGCGACAGTTTCTGTGCCATCCGCGGCTTGTCAATCACGCGTGCTCCGCCGCCGATGAAGCGCAGCAAGTTCCATTTATCGCGATTTGGAATCACTCGGTGCGGGGTGCCGTACTTCCAGCCGAATGAGTAGCCCGTCCGATACTCAGTATCGTCCACGGTGGCTTCCACGATCTTTTGCTTGTAGAGCGGATGTGCGTTCGACTCGTGGCTTGCCACGAACGCCGTACCTACGAGGACACCCGCGGCGCCGAGCCCCATTGCGGCCTTGACGTCGTCGCGATTGGTGATGCCTCCTGCCGCCAGGACCGGCCGTCCTTGGGCGATTTTGCAAATCGCCGGTAGCAGCGACATCAGGCCAATGGTGCCCCGGTTGAGGTGGCCACCGCTCTCGCTTCCCTGCGCCACGATCATATCCGCCCCGCGCTCGATTGCCATTTCGGCGAGTTCGACTGTGCCAACCTGCACCGAGACCACCAGCCCGGCATCCTTGGCACGGGGAATCATCTCGACATAGTCCTCGGCGTAGAACAGCGAAAGCAGCCGCGGCTTCTCCCTGAGGATCACCTGAAACTGCGCTTCGAATACCTCAGGACCACCGAACGACGGAACGAGGTTGACTCCGAAGGGCATGTCTGTCAGTTCCCTTGTTTCCCGTATCCATTTGAGCAGGGCCAGCGGCGGCAGTCGCAGGCCGCCGAGCGTACCCATTCCGCCGGCATTCGCCACCGCGGCGACAAGCTTGGGGCCAGAAATTGCCGCCATACCCGCGAGAAAGATGGGGTACCTGACGCCGCAGAGTCGAGTGACCTCGCCCACGGCAAAATCCGATTTGACTTCGCGCATGGCTTCAAAGCTCCACGTGTTTTCCGATCATTCGTTTTAGGGCGTCATTCCGTAAAACCAGGTGATTCTTGAGCGCGCCGAAAATATGCAGCGCCAAGCCCAGGAGAAAGGCTGTCGCGCCGACGTTGAAAAGGATATCGACAACTCGCTTGACCTGCGCGTTGGGTTCAATGAGAGCAGGTATCGCGAATCCGCCTGGCAGACCAATACCTTCACCTGCGGCCGACTTTGAAAGCCATGCGGCGATCGGAAGCAGAACCATCGCCAAGGCTAGGGAAACTGCCACGGATCTGCTGACGATCACCTCAATGGGGTTCGGCGTGCCGACGGGCAGGGGATGATAGGAAGACATCCGCGCCCCGAATCGATAGATCGAGATGACGAACAATATGGTGCCGAGCAGGTTTTGGATCCGCGTCAAGCCCGCCCTTTGCACCTCGCCGGCTGTTTGGGATATGGCGATGTCGAAGCCGATAATCGAGAGTAGCAGAGCGGCCACGAGCCAATGCAGCGCGATAGTGACGGGTGAGAACCCGAGGCCATTGTCCCGCAGTTTCATACCTACCTCCTTGCGTGTGTTTTCAGACGACGGTCGGGCCATGAAGAGGGCTGACACCGGCAGGTCAAGGTCAGCCTTCAAGGCAGGCGCCAGCCGAAATCCAAGTGGGTTGCCGCTTCGGATGCGCCCGACATCGTCTGCGCACCAATCAGGCATTGGCCGTGACTGTACGACTCGATGTTAGCGATGGTGGTAAGGAGGAGTTGATGGGCGAGGTTCATTGGCTTATCCCCGCAATAGTCGTTGCGCTGGCCTGCCCGAGTTTGCAACCGGTGCATCGAATAGCCAGTTGAATCCGCACCGAATACCGGCCGCTGCAGTTGTTTCCATCAGTTTGTCTCCGTCCATGGAAGGTTTTTGATGCGTAGTCCCATCAGGAGATTGCTTGGTCCACCTCCCGGGCTGCAGCTTTCTGTTTCTTGAACGATATATGGACCGTTCAATCACTTCAAATGATGATTTGTGATGGTTGAAATCTCTTTTAGTGAATTGGGTCGGATGAGCAAACGGGTGATCGCCCAAGTCAGAGAAGTTTGGAGGAATCCAGAACATCTGGCGGTCATTTCCAAACAGTGCTTGCCATGTCTACACATATCCGGGTGGGAACCAGAATCGTGCATCCATGCTGAACCCAAGTAGAGAAGACATCATCTTTGCGACCTCCCATGACATTCTCTATTTACCAGATGTAAAAGGTGTTGTTCATGCCTTGGCCTTTATTCAGCGTCGTCGAAAACCTTATAGTTCCTACTGGAGGCTGTGGGTTGGCATGGGTCGGATGTGTCGACCGCAGACATAGTTTTGTCGGCGTCAGTTGAGACAGATCGCGCTTGCCGGAGCGTATTCCAGCTGTATCCCTCGTTGCAGACTCTTGCAATGCTACGCAGTTCCTCGAGGCCAAACCCGAGCGATTCGGCAGCGAATAATTCGAATGCCAACTACCTCCTGGCTGAACAAGGAAACTTCCATGACGTTGAAAGACGGTGCACCACCCGGCGTCCGTGTCGCGCCTGAAGATTACGAAACCGTTGAGGCAGGTCAACGCACCCAGATTGAGCGGCGTCGGTATCAGATGTATCCCCGTTTGACCGCAACGCGGATAGCCAAGACGGCTCGCTTCGGGACGACGGAACATTGGAAAGCCGGCGACGTCATGTTTCGCGCCGGAGAGCAGAGCGACGGCATGAGGATCTTGACTCGTGGAACCGTGCATTTGATCGTGCGAAACGGATTTGGGCAGTCGCGGCTTTTTCAGGAGGTTGGTGAGGGGCACTTTCTCGGAGAGACGGCCACACTCAGCGGCAAGCCATACCTCGTTGACGCGATTGCCATCACGGACGTTGATGCGTTCCTGATCGCGCCTGAGCGGCTCCGGGCGCTTCTGATTGCCGAAGCTCAACTCGGCTCGGAGATCATGCGCGCGTTCATTCTTCGGCGCGTCGGATTGATTCAGGATGGTAGTGGCCCGATCCTGATCGGATCTTCGACTGACGCGAGACTCATCGTTCTCGCAAATCTGCTGAGGCGCGCCAATCATCCACATCGGATCCTCGATCCGGCCACGGACGATGAGGCTCGCGATTTCCTTTCGAAGACACAGTGCGTAGAAGGACAGATGCCGCTAGCCGTACTGGTTGACGGCTCTATCCTGCACAATCCCGATGAAACGCTTCTCGCGTCGAAGCTCGGTCTGCTGCTCGGCTTCGATGAAGCCGGCACGTACGACACCGTCATTGTCGGTGCGGGTCCAGCCGGACTCGCTGCGGCCGTGTACGCCGCGTCAGAAGGACTTTCCGTGCTCGTTTTCGACTCAAAGGGCTTTGGTGGACAGGCCGGCGCAAGTACCAGGATCGAAAATTATTTCGGGTTTCCAACCGGCATCTCCGGTCATGTTCTGGTTAGCCGCGCATATGAGCAGGCTGTTAAATTTGGCGCGGAAATAGTCATACCGACCGAGGTGGCAAAGCTGCATTGCGCCGAATCGCCCTTCATGATCGAACTCAGGGACGGTCGTTGCGCCCACGCGAAGACGGTCGTTATAGCATCCGGTGCTGCCTATCGCCGCCCTCAAATCACGGGCCTCAATGAGTCCGAGATTCGCGGCGTCTACTATTGGGCGTCATCGATCGAGGGTCGTCTCTGTCAGGGTTCGGAAATCGTACTCGTGGGAGGAGGGAATTCTGCTGGACAGGCAATCGTCTTCCTGGCGAGCTATGCAGCACATGTCCATGTGCTGATTCGACGCGAGAGCTTGCACGAAACGATGTCGAGATATTTGATCGATCGCGTGAGCTCGTTCGCCAACGTGACGATTCATAGCAACTCTGCCATCGAATCTGTCGCATCAGACGAGGACGGCGTGACGGAGGTTCATTTTTGTTCGGACGGAAATCACACACGAATCCCGACTCGCCATCTCTTTCTCTTTACCGGCGCCGACCCTGCCACCGGCTGGTTGCGTGGATGCGGAGTGGAGGTTGATGACAAAGGTTTCGTTATTACCGACCGCACGGGTTCGACGGAGTCAACGACGGCCAATTTCGCATTTCAGACGAGTGTTCCGGGCGTTTTTGCAATCGGCGACGTGCGTTCGACTTCGATTAAGCGTGTCACGTCCGCCGTCGGGGAAGGTGCCGGCGTAGTGGCCGAAATACATTCGCTATTGACGGCCCAACGTTGAGGCAGTGCCCGATCGCGCCTCCCGACGTAGTCGCGTGCGACACGACCCTGTGTAGACGGTCAATACGGTGTGCGTCATGTTTTCCCACCGATGTACGCGTCATCCTTTTTTGCGTGTGCTTCGTTTCCGTGCTGACGATCTGTGTGACTGAAATACGGTCATATCGTACAGGATGCGTTTGAGGATCTCGTCAGCTGCCTTGGAAAGAGGACGCCCGTTGCGCACGAGGACTCTGGCTTGCGCGGACGAAAACAGCGGATGGTCGACCGTTCTAGAAACCAAGGTTCCTGCCTCGAGCTCGGCGCGGGCAGCAAACTTGGTTGCGAAAATGACGCCACGTCCCGTCTTCGCGAACCTGATCAGCACACGCAGGGAATTAACAGTGAGTACTGGCGCGAGACGCAGATTCTCCGCGAAAGCGAGGGCCTGCATGAGCTGACCGAGACCGAAGGACACCGGCATGAGACCGATCGGATAAGAAAGTACATGATGGACAGAGATCGGTGTTCGGGTATCGCCCTGTGACAGTGGATGATCTCTTGCGGCGAGTACGACGACGGGCTCCGGGGCGCTTGCAAGGTATCGGGTGTGTGGGGAGTTGGGCGGGTTGTACGCTATCCCGATGTGCGCGATGTCTTCTTCGACTTCTCTTACCACCTCGTTGACCGGTGCCACATTCATTACGACATCCAGCTTCGGGTACTGCGCCGAGAAACTGTTCAGCACTTCGTCCAGGAAGTCATCGACGAAGCCTTCGCTGATGGAGATCCGAACCTGACCTCGCTGCAACCCACGCAACTCATCTAGCCTGTCCTGAAGATGCTCCTGCTGTGCCTGGCAGGCTCTCCAGTATTCCAGCAACTGATGTGCCGCCTCGGTTGGTGCCACGCCGCGGGATTGCCTTTCGAACAGGACCATCCCGACTTCATCTTCCAGCAGCTTGATCTGCCGCGTAATGACCGACGGCGCCGTGTTGACGCTGTCGGCGGCGCTGCGAATTGAGCCGTGGGTCAGCACTTCGTGAAAATAACGAAGCCTGCGTTGGTTTATTTCCCGCATGGCGTAAATCCCCGTGTTGCTCAAAAGACAACGATAGCGGTCCACGGTTGCTCTTGCAACCAGGTTTTTCTTGGGTAACGATGCAGACACCAGAACCGCCGGATCCGCTATCGAAACTGGAGCGAATTGATGTCTACACTGTCTTCCGCTGCGCTCTCGCATGGCAAGCGAGCTGTTTATCGTCGCATAGACTTGCATGTGTTACCGCTATTGGTGTGCTGCTATCTCTTCGCCTATCTTGATCGGATCAATATCGGCTTCGCGAAGCTACAGATGCAATCCGACATCGGAATCAGCGACGCGGCGTTCGGGGTCGGTGCAGGGATTTTCTTTCTGGGGTACATGCTCTTTGAAATCCCGAGCAACCTGCTGCTTCCTCGCCTCGGAGCGCGCAAAACGCTCAGCCGAATCATGGTGCTATGGGGACTCACATCCGCTGCCATGATGTTTGTTCACGATGTGCATTCGTTCTACATTCTGCGGTTCATGCTCGGAGTCTTCGAAGCCGGTTTCGCGCCGGGAATGGTCTTTTATCTGACATGTTGGTACCCACAGGCGCGGATGGCGCAGGTGATGGCTTTCGTGATGGCGGCCGCGCCTCTCGGTGGGATTGTCGGGGCACCTTTGTCGACAGGGATCATGGCCTTGCTTTCGGGTGCGCACGGGCTTGCTGGTTGGCAATGGATGTTTCTCCTCGAGGGCTTGCCCTGCGTTGTCCTCGGAGTCGTTACGTTCTTCTGTCTGGACGATCGCATTGAATCGGCGCGATGGTTGTCCAGCGATGAGAAGGCATCACTTTTGCAAGACATCGGAAGCCGGAAGGCGAGTCACGCGGGGTTCAGGGACGTCTGCACCGACGGTCGCGTCTACGTGATGGCATTCGCGTATTTCTGCCTTATATGTGGCATATACGCCGTCAGTTTCTGGCTTCCGACAATCCTCAAGTCAGGAGGCGTGTCAGATCTCATGACCATTGGCTTCCTGTCAGCCATTCCCTATGGTCTTGCGGTGATCGCGATGTGGGTGATAGGCAGAAGCTCTGATAAGCGGATTGAGCGTCGCTGGCATAGCGCGGTGCCTGCAATGGTTGGTGCGGTTGCGCTGGCCATTTCAGCATTTTCGATAGGCTCACTGTGGTTATCGTTCGCCAGCATTACGTTGGCGACGGCTCTCACGTGGGCTGCGTACACGGTATTCTGGGCCATGCCGTCAGAGCATCTGAAGGGGGACGTGGCGGCCGGCGGCATTGCGCTGATCAACACGATTGGGCTGGTTGGGGGTTTTATCAGCCCAAGCATCATTGGATGGGTAAAAAGCGCAACCGGGAGCATGCAGACTGCACTTCTGCCAACGGTTGCTCTGTTGATGGTGGGAGCGTGCGTTCTAGCGCTTATTCGATCCAAACGAGAGGCTTGAAGGACGCCACATCATGAAAATACTGATTGCCGGGTTCCAGCACGAGACAAACACATTTGCGCCGTCCAAGGCGGACTATGAGAATTTCGTCCGCGGGGAAGGATTTCCAGCTATGGTCTGCAAAGACGACGTATTCCAACTGCAAAACGTGAACATCCCGATCGGAGGATTTATCCAGGAGATGCAAGCGGAAGGACATCACCTGATCCCGATCATATGGGCGGCGGCGAGCCCTTCGGCCCACGTAACCCGATCAGCTTACGAGCGGATTGCTGGTGAAATCGTCGAAGCGGTCCGCACCACCAAGGTGGACGCGATTTATCTGGACCTGCACGGAGCCATGGTGGCCGAGCATGTCGATGACGGGGAAGGGGAACTGCTGGCACGCATTCGAAGTATTGTCGGTAGTGACCTACCTGTTGTCGCGTCACTTGATCTGCATGCGAACGTAACGGAGCAGATGCTGCGCAATGCAAGCGGTCTCGTGGCATACCGGACGTACCCTCACGTGGACATGGCCGATACGGGAAGGGCTGCGGCGCATCTATTGCGACGGCTGATAGCCAGCAAAACGCCGGTCACGATGGCCTATCGGCGCATCCCGTTTCTCATTCCGGTGAATGCGATGTGCACACTGCTTGAGCCGGCGCGTAGCGTCTACCAACATCTGACAGCTCAGGAAAATACCGCAGTACTGTCAATTTCGTTCACACCGGGATTCCCCGCTGCGGATTTTCCGGAATGCGGACCGATGGTCTGGTGCTATGCCACCGAACCAGACCACGCGGATGCGGCGGTGGCAGCCATTTATGACGACATCATCGAGCGGGAGTCCGAATGGGCGGTCGAATTTCTTAACCCGGACGAGGCTGTACGTGAGGCGCAGCGAATCGCTTCCCGCGCGAACCGTCCGGTGGTCATCGCCGACACGCAGGATAACCCTCATGGCGGCGCGGATTCAAATACGACGGGAATGCTCCGGGCACTGGTGCGCAACAAAGCTCAGGGCGCTGCACTGGGCCTGATGTGGGACCCTGAAGTCGTTCGAGTGGCTCACAAGGCGGGCAAAGGAAGTTACATCACAGTAGCGTTGGGCGGCAAGTCTGAGGTCGTTGGTGACTTCCCGTTCGAAGCGACATTCGAAGTTGAACATCTTTCGGACGGAAAATGTATCTTTGACGGTCCGATGATGCACGGAATGCACGTCGATGTCGGTCCGACTGCCTGCCTTCGAATTGACGACGTGAGAGTCGTTGTGAGTTCCGTTAAGGCACCGATGAACGATCGCAACCTTTTCAGAATGGCTGGTATTCAGCCTGAGAAGATGAGGATCCTGGTGAACAAGAGTTCCGTGCATTTCCGCGCGGACTTCGGTCCAATTGCCGAGCGTATTCTCGTAGCCAAGTCGCCTGGCCCGATGGCGGCTGATCCGGCCGATCTGCCGTGGAAACGACTAGGAGCCGGTACGCGTGCGCGCCCAACCGTGAGTTCAAACCGGCCACCCAACGACGACACTCTCCGTACCGACGAACGATCAACCAACTTGTAGGGTGATTAAATGACATTGCGAGTACCGGATATTTCCCGGTTTCCCAAGGCGCAATTGCGCGACGGGCCTTCACCGATTCTGGCACTGCCTAGATTGAGTCAGCACTTAAGAGGTGCCGAGATCTATGTCAAGCGGGAAGATCTTGATGGCCTGGGAGGCGGCGGCAACAAGCTGCGCAAGCTCGAGTTTCTGATCGGGGAGGCGCAGGCGGCAGGCGCCGACACGATCATCACGGTTGGCGGCCGACAGTCGAATCATGCCCGGTTGACGGCAGCGGCGGCTGCGCGCATTGGAATGAAATGTGAACTGGTGCTCTCGAGGCTGGTTCCGATCGAAGACGATGACTATGTCGAAAATGGCAACGTGGTACTAGATCGCCTCTTTGGTGCGGTCATCCATGATGTTCCAGGGAACGTTAATGCGCTGCAGGTTGCGGAAGAGCGGGCCGCAAAGCTGCGTGGCGAAGGCCGAAAAGTGTATGTGTGTCCGCTCGGCGGATCGAGCCCGGTCGGCTGTCTGGGCTATGTTTCCTGTGCAATTGAGATTCTCGACCAGTCGAGGAGCGGC
Source organism: Paraburkholderia sp. RL18-101-BIB-B (assembly GCF_046026985.1). Classification (NCBI taxonomy): domain Bacteria; kingdom Pseudomonadati; phylum Pseudomonadota; class Betaproteobacteria; order Burkholderiales; family Burkholderiaceae; genus Paraburkholderia; species Paraburkholderia sp. RL18-101-BIB-B. The sequence continues at coordinate 470,098 of NZ_JARESV010000003.1, read as the reverse complement.
GGAATTGACTTTGACTATATCGTTGTCGCAAATGGCAGTGGTGGCATGCAGGCCGGGCTTATAGCGGGGGCGATCGCTGCTGGTGTGTCGCCGATGAAAGTAGTGGGGTACACGGTTCTTGCGCCGCTCGAAAAAGCGTATGCCACCACGTGCGAAAAAGTGCAGCAGACGCTTGACTTGATGGGTTCTGGTCTCACGGTATCCGGCGACGACGTTGTTCTCCATGGTGACCAACTCGGAATCGGCTACGGATTGCCTACTGACTCAATGCGCCGGGCAGTCAATCTTTTGGCCAGTCAGGAAGGCCTTCTGTTGGACCCGGTATATAGCGGCAAGGCGTTCGCGGGTCTGATTCAGAGCGTCGAGAATGGAGCTTTCGGTGCGGGGAAAAAGGTTCTGTTTCTTATGAGTGGGGGTACTCCTTCGTTGTTTGCATACCGCACCGCGTTCGACTGACTGGGGATTTATCCGTCGGGCCTCTCAGAATTGATAGCAAAAACAAGCCTTTAAACCATTTTCTGAATGAACGATGTTGTTACTGCGGCTTACCGAGTGCGGGGCTAAAGCGGTGCACCCGAATCCTTTGCTAACGCTCCATGGCAGGCCACGGGGTGGGAGCCAGGCTGGCAATGCGGTCAGAGTGATCTGGAGCCCGTCAGGCAGCAGCGACCACGTTGTACACGTGTCAAAGTTCGCCGGTTAAATACTGAGCGACGCCGTTCCCGAAGCTCCAGTCCGAGTCTGAGTTGGTGGTGATGGAGACGATCACATCATTTGCACCCGTGCCACAGTTTGCCGCTAATTCGGCCGTAAGCTCACTATAGAATTTGCGCTTTGACTCGTCAGAACGTGGACGAGTGGTGACTGAAACCAGCGTCAGTTTTTCGGTACGTACGATTCCGAGCCCGGTGTCTTCCGCGACTAACCGGCGGAGATTGTGTTCCGTCAACACCTGATAGCGGTCCGTTTGGGGTACTTCGAAAGCCTTGACTACGGCTCGATGTACGGCATCGAGCAAGGAGTTGATTTCAGCCTCCGTTCTTCCTTGAAGGACATCGATACGAATTAGCGGCATTCTTTCCTCCGTGAATAAAAGAAACGGTGTCGGCGCGATGGCACGAGCGATGGGAATGATCCAGCCTGGATTCCCAGCCTGACAATGCGACCTTCGGCATGGATACCAGCCAAACGTATGTATCGGCGCTGGGCCTGGTGACCCTAACGATGCTGAGCATCAAGATGTGAAAGCTATCGCCGGCAAGCGCTTATCCTACTTTGCATTCCTCTTTCTTTGGCCGATACAGTGGCGTGGACACTTGAACACCGGCCAACAATTGAAATTCGCGCGGCGTCGCACGACCGGTGATGATGGCATCGCAGAATGGTTGACGCACAGGAACAATTGAATTACCACAGACTGCGATCATCTCGCATCGAAAGTCGTTCAGAATACGAGGCATCCCCATCACAGCCGAAACGTCATGGTGTCTCTTGACGTGGTCAGGCTATTCACATGAACACTAACCCGCAACACGCATCCGTGAAGATGACTCGTGGTAGCAGCGCCAGCCGCTCTGCCGAAGGCCCGCCGGACCTTCCGTGCGCATTCGCCTGACGTTTGTCCCGCTCGGCTCTGGTGCTCGACGAACTCGCCACCCATGTCGTGTCGCGGTTTCCGACCTTGGGTGCGCCGTGATCAGGCGAACGATCCCGCAGGCATTCACAAATTCGGTTGTGCCTGTCTGTCTCTGTTGCCCTCGTATCGAGTCGTTCGCGTAACAGGTCATTTTCATCATGAAAGCAATGAAAAAACCACTCAGAATCGATTTTGTCTCCGACGTAGCGTGCCCGTGGTGTGCTATCGGTCTCTCCTCGCTGCAACTTGCGATCGCGCGCCTTGGCGAGGCCGTCGACGTCGAATTAGTCACGCATCCCTTCGAACTGAATCCGCAGATGGGCAACGATGGCGAAGCACTCGTCGAACATATCGGAAAGAAATACGGGCGCACCCCGGAACAGATAGCCGAGGCACAGGTCGCGCTGCGCGAGCGTGGCGCGAATGTCGGCTTTACTTTTGGCCCGCGCACACGCATTTACAACACCTTCGATGCGCATCGCCTGTTGCATTGGGCCGCTATCAAAGGCAAACAGTTACCGCTGAAAGAGGCGCTACTACGGGCCTATCACGGCGAGGGTAAGGCCCCGAGCGACCATGACGTTCTGGTCGACGCCGCGGAATCTGTGGGGCTCGACGCAGAGCAGACGCGCACCGTTCTGCAAAGCGGCGACTACGCCGATGAAGTTCGTGCGGAAGAAGAGAAATATCAGGCGATGGGTATCCATTCGGTGCCGTCAATCATCGTTGACAATCGCTATATGCTGACCGGCGCACAGCCTGTCGAAGCCTTTGAGGACGCCATCCGACAAATTCTGACGGAAGCGTGAGGCATCCTCCGCAGTGACTTCCGCGATGACTTTCGCGCCGCAATGTCGGCTCGTCGTCGACTTCGGAAATTTTTCATAGGGTAGCGTTATGGATGTTGCGGACCTCAGGGCATTTGAAGCGGTCGCTCGCCACGGGAGCATGAACAGGGCAGCCGTAGAGTTGCACACTGTCCAGTCCAACGTAACGGCCCGGATCCGTTCACTGGAAAAAGAAGTTGGTGTTGCGCTCTTTCAGCGGCATGTCCGCGGTGTGAGCATGACTCCGGCGGGGCAGCGCATGCTTCCTTACGCGGCGCGGATCGCCAAGCTCGTTGCAGACGCTCGCGTGGCGGCCATGGACGACGGACCTCCGGGTGGTTCCCTGGTGTTGGGAACCATGGAAACCGCTGCGGCGCTGCGGCTTTCACCGATAGTGAGCAACTTCGCGCGGATGTATCCGCAAGTCAGGCTGTCGCTGACGACCGGAACAAGCCGCAGCCTCGCGACGGATGTGGCGGAATGCCGTCTGGATGGAGCGTTCATAGCAGGTCCTCTTGACCACCCGGAGCTTCACAGCGAAAAGATTCTCCATGAAGAACTGGTGCTTGTGACCCCTCGGACCATAGACTCCCTGGAGTCTTTGGCGTCAATCCCGAACCTGAAAACGATTGTGTTCCGCGTCGGGTGCGCGTATCGGCAGCAGCTGGAAGCGCTGCTTGTCGAGATGGGGATTCTTGTGACGGCTCTCGAGTTCGGCTCGTTGGACGCAATCATTGCGTGTGTAGCGGCCGGTATCGGGATCACGTTGCTACCGCGAGGCGTGGTCGCGTCAGCGGCGCAGCAGGACATCATTGCCCTCCATGAGGTCTCACCTGAAAAAACACATGTCGAGACGCTTTTCGTCCGACGGCATGACGCATACATGTCGAGCGCCATGCGCGCTTTCGTCGAGGTCTCGCGCTCGGAGTTTGGGCCTTTGATGGCGGCGGCGTAGCGGCGTACCGGCGGAGAAACCTCATCGTCTGCGTATTCGAGGCGTTCACGACAGTCGTCAGCTTGAGCATGTTGCTGTCGTTGCCGGCGCCACCATTTTCTTCGCGGCTATTCTGACCGTAGTACTGGTTAAGGAAAGGGTATCTATTTTCTCGATACCCATATCATCACAAACCGCTTATGCACTCTCGAAACATTGTTAAGCTGCTTTCTACGTGATGCGTCAACTATCCGAACGCAGGAACGTCGTTATACGTTCCGTCGGGTTTTCAAAGAGTACATCCGTGATGATGGCAACTGTCGCGAAACCTTCTCGTGTCGAGCAATACGCTACACGCGAGGCCGCTTCGGAGTTGGCGAATATCATCTAAGTTCAAATGGAGAGCTTGGGGATGACTGATGCACCTCTAACACTTGGCATAGACCACGTTGGTCTGACGGTCCGTAATCTGATCGTCACCCGGGACTTTTTCATCAACGTCCTGGGCTGGACACAGGTTGGCGGGAGGCCCGACTACCCGGCGGCTTTTGTGTCCGACGGGCACATCACGCTGACACTCTGGGAGGTCAAGGATCTGCAGAATTGCGTGGCGTTCGACCGCAAAACGAATGTAGGTCTCCATCACCTCGCGCTGCGGGTCGGTAGTAAAGAGGCTCTCGACGCAATCTTCGCACGGGTCTCCGGATGGCCAGGGGTAGTGGTTGAGTTCGCACCTGAGAACATGGGTGAAGGACCCAAGCGTCACACGATGTTGTACGAGCCGGGCGGCATCAGACTCGAGTTCGATTTCGATCCGCGAATTCAGCCTGCTTGAGTCGTGTTGAGTCATGGACGAAGTGGTTCAGGTAGCGCGTGGTGCAGACCTACTCATCGTATCTAGCGCCCGATTTCTTATCAAAGTAGCTGCTGGAACGGCAGTTCGAAGACTATCCAACGGGAGGTTCCAAACATGAGCCACGCCGCCCAGCGCATTTTTTTGATTACCGGTGCGAGTTCCGGTTTTGGTCGTGCCTTGGCGAAAGCAGCATTGGCCGCCGGCAACACGGTGATTGGCATTGTGAGGAGCGAGCGTGCGAAGGCTGAGTTTGAGGGATTGCATGCACATCACGCCCACGGTGTGATCCTCGATGTGTCTGATTTCGATTCAATCAATGCGACGATCAAGGAAGTCGCCGAGCGCGTTGGTGCAATCGACGTTCTCGTGAATAGTGCAGGATACGGTCATGAAGGAATCCTCGAGGAATCTCCGCTCGATGAACTCCGTCGTCAGTTCGATGTGAATGTGTTCGGCGCAGTCGCTATGATCAAGGCCGTGCTCCCGTCGATGCGAATTCGACGCACCGGTCACATCATCAATATCACGTCGATGGCGGGGCTAGTTACATTTCCCGGCATTGCATACTACTGCGGTAGCAAGTTCGCACTTGAGGGCATATCAGAGGCCTTGGAACAGGAAGTGCGCAGTTTCGGTATCAAGGTGACGGCTGTTGCTCCGGGCGCGTTTCGAACGGATTGGGCGGGCAGATCGATGGTGCGCACTGAGCACAGTATCGACGACTACGACCCGGTGTTTGCTCCGATCCGCCGCGCCCGTATGGCGAAAGATGGGAAACAGCCTGGGGATCCGGTGAAGGCGGCGCAGATCATGTTGGACCTGATCGACGAGGTTGATCCGCCGGTTCACCTCGTGCTTGGCGATGATGCGTTAAGTGTAGTCCGGGACAGAATGTCAGTGCTGAGCCACGAAATTGACGCTTGGGAATCCGTTTCGAAATCCACTGGCTTCTCGTGAAAACGTAGCGGCGCGAACGGCTATGGAGGAAATCCTTCAGCGAAAGTATCCCTCAGGTACGTGACAAACAGTTCGACAGCGCGCGGTACGTGCGGGGTGTATGGCCGGACCACATAGAGCTGCTCGGCAAAGGCGCCTATTGGCCGCCAGTCAGGCAGGAGAACAATGAGTTTTCCCGATTGAATCGCTGCTTGCGCCGTGAAATCGGGCAGCAGCGCGATGCCCAGATCGTCAAGGGCCGCGTCTCTCAAGGCTTCGCTATTGTTAGCGGAGAAGGGGCCGTTTACCGTGATCATCAAAGGAGCCGACTGCGTCCGCCGCGCGGCTCTGCGTTCGAACGACCAGATTCCGGACCCTAAAGCACGAGGATAGAACAGGCAATCGTGAGCGGAGAGATCCGCTGGCGATTCAGGGTAACCTCGACGCTCCAGATATGCGTGTGTCGCGACAATGACGGATTGCGTCTCGCACAGCTTCCAGGCGACATGGGTCTCAGGGACCTGAGAGCTATGTCTGACGGCAAGATCGAAGCCTTCCGTGGCAATCGAGGTCAGACGATCAGACGCTTCGAGTTGAACCCGTACTTCGGGATTCGCCCGCAGAAACGCAGACATCTTCGGCACCAACTGCTGCCGCGCGAACGCCACTGGAGCGGTTACCCTGATCAATCCGCGTGCAACGCCCGCCATTTCCTTAACCATCGCAAAACTCGTCGCAATGTGCTCGTACTCCAGACGTGTGTTGTCGACGAGTCGCTGCCCGGCTTCAGTGAGTCGTACGCTGCGGGTGTTACGTTGCACCAGTGCGACACCCGAGGCTCGCTCGAGTTCTGCGATGCGTTGGCTCATTGCGGCCTTGCTCACGCCAAGGCGCGCGGCCGCCGCAGTGTACGTGCCCTGTTCGGCAAGAACCGTCAGCCAGTGCAAATGAGTCCAAAGGCCTTCGACTTTTCGCGTATCCATATGTCTATTGTTCGCCGTTGGAAACGATCATTTCAAGTTTAACGCCTTTGCAAACGTAATGCCGACTCCTAGACTTTGTTCACCACCCATCAATCAAGGAAGCGAGATGCAAGCGTTCAACGACACAGCCGACGTCACCCACTTTATTCATGGCGAGCCAGTACGTGGGTCAGGAATGCGTACCCAGGCGATTTTCAATCCTGCGACCGGTGAACGCCCACGCAAACTCCTGCTGGGGGAGATCGCAGATGTCGACACCGCTGTCGCAAGCGCCAAGGCTGCATTTCCGAAGTGGAGCAACACGCCACCGATCCGCCGCGCCCGCGTCATGCTGCGGTTTCTCGAGTTGATGAACAGGCATCGGGATGAACTGGCCGCAATCATCACGGCCGAACATGGAAAGGTCTTCTCGGATGCTCAAGGCGAGGTGGCGCGGGGTATCGATGTCATCGAATTTGCCTGCGGCATTCCGCAGCTTCTTAAGGGGGACTATACCGAGCAGGTCTCAACGGGCATGGATAACTGGACAACGCGTCAGGCGCTCGGCGTTGTCGCGGGCATTACGCCGTTCAACTTCCCGTGCATGGTGCCTTGCTGGATGTTCCCTGTTGCGATTGCGGCGGGCAATGCCTTCATTCTGAAGCCAAGCGAGCGTGACCCGTCGGCGTCGTTGTTCATGGCAAGGCTGTTGAAGGAGGCCGGTCTGCCGGACGGCATCTTCAACGTGGTTCAGGGCGACAAGGTCGTTGTTGATGCTTTGCTCGCGCACCCGGACGTGAAGGCGGTGAGCTTTGTCGGATCGACGCCAATCGCGAATTACATCTACGAGACCGGCGCGAAGAACGGCAAGCGCGTGCAAGCGCTGGGTGGGGCCAAAAATCATATGGTTGTGATGCCCGATGCCGACATCGATCAAGCGGTCGACGCGCTGGTTGGCGCTGGGTACGGCTCCGCTGGCGAGCGTTGTATGGCTATTTCGGTCGCTGTTCTCGTCGGCGATGTGGCTGACAAGATCATTCCGAAGCTCGCCGAACGTGCGCGTAGTCTTATTGTAAAGAATGGCATGGAGTCCGATGCGGAAATGGGCCCTGTCGTTACGCAACAGGCGCTCGAACGCATAGAAGGGTACATCGGGATTGGTGTCGACGAAGGTGCGAAGTTGGTCGTTGATGGTCGCGGCCTCAAGGTCGACGGTCATGAGGGCGGATTCTTCACGGGCGGTACGCTGTTCGACAACGTTACACCGGAGATGAGAATATACAAGGAAGAAATCTTTGGGCCCGTTCTTGCCTGCGTCCGTGTGAAGGACTTCTCGGAAGCGGTCGATTTGATCAATGCTCATGAGTTCGGCAACGGCGTGGCGTGCTACACCCGCGACGGGCACATCGCTCGCGAATTCGGGCGACGCATCGAAGTAGGTATGGTCGGCATCAACGTCCCTATTCCGGTCCCGATGGCCTGGCACGGATTCGGCGGCTGGAAGCGCAGTCTGTTCGGCGACACGCATGCATACGGCGAGGAAGGTGTTCGATTCTATACGAAGCAGAAGTCGATCATGCAGCGCTGGCCGGAGAGCACGGAGAAGGGCGCTGAATTTGCAATGCCCACGGCAAAGTAAGCGAGCCGATTCGATAAAGGTGATCGGGCGTCGCGTGCGGCACGATGCGGCGTCTGATTTCTGTCTGCGTGTAGTTCCCAGGCACTGGCCTGCCGCGTCGTTTTCCCCTGTCGCGGATCATCGTGCAGGGTCCTCTCTGTAACAAATTTCTAACGATAACTATGCACTCCGTCGGTGGCGATCCAGGAGTGACACTGCCCGTCTTGCCGCAATGGAAAGAGTGTTTTTATTGCCTACCGATTGACTGCACGTCCGGTCAAACCAAACTCTCGTATTAGTCGCATTCCCGAGTGAGAAGCAAACGGCGGGCGAAATGAATTTCTCATCGTTAGAAATATTTTGTGCCGTCGCCAGCGAGCAAAGTGTGACCCGAGCAGCACGCCATTCGGCCCGTGTTCAGTCAAATGTGGCGATGCGCGTAAAACAGCTTGAAGAGGAACTGGAGGTTCAGCTTTTCTATGAAGTGGAAAGCGGACGAGGTTGACGCCAAGTGGCCGCACGATGCTGGACTATGCGCAACGAATCCTGTACCTCGCGGAAGAGGCGAGACTTGCGATGAAACCTGAGCAGCAGTGCGCGCGCTTGAGCATTGGCGCTACGAAATCTACCGCAGCGGCACGCCTTGCGGCTTTGCTTTCGAAATACCATGGCAGGTGGCCCCGGGTGGAGTTGGAGGTTTCGATCGGTACATCGCGTTCACTTGTCGAAGACGTGGAGAGAGACCATCTCGACTGCGTTTTTGTCGCCGAGGTGACGGGTACGATGACGACGAGACCTGGCTGAGAGAGCAGTTTGCGTCGGCACTTGCGCCTCGGACTTGGTCGGCTTTATTGGATGGAGTCTGTGCCGAAGTAGCACAACACGGATATGGCTATGCAACGACAGTTTGTGCAGCATACAACTACGGAAACGACCAACCCAATCGTCGTCCGACTACTCGCGGCCAGTGTAGGTTCGAGTGCTCCGCTGGACGTGGGTAGTACCTTTCCAGGGATGGTGGTTAACTCCGGAATACGCAAAACCCCTGTCAGCGTGCTTCACTACCGTGCTTGTATCGAGGTCAAGAGGCTAGGGCTGGTCGGTGATGAGCAAGTAGACCTTAGCGTGCATGGAGGCCTCGAGAAAGCTGTTTATATGTATCCGGTCGAACACTACGAATGGTGGCGCGAACGCCGGCTTGAAGCAGGCGTAATGGGCGCGGACGATCCGCTGCCGTTTGCTGCGATGGGAGAGAATTTAACGACGAGTGGGCTGCTCGAAACTCAACTCTGGGTCGGAGATCGCATCTTGATCGATGAGGTCGAATTTCGTGTCGAGTCTCCCCGAAATCCCTGCTACAAGTTTAACGCCGTGATGGGATACGCGCGCGCTGCCAAACACATGATGGCCAGTGGGTACTCCGGTGTTTATTTAAGCGTGTTCAAAACTGGATTCATTTCCGCAGGTTCGTCGATTCAGGTAATTCCTGGCCCTCGGCAGGAGTCGATAAGCGCGATTCTGGACCGGCGGCGTGTCCGCGCACGGAGGGAGCCGTAAGTCGGAAAGTACAGCTGCGCCGTCGGGCGGCCTCTACTCATGAGCCTTCGTGGGTGAAGCGTTCTTCGGCGACACCAACCTGACGCGAAATACGCGTGCGTAACTGATCAGTCGATTGGTCGCGGTGATCTCTCGATTCCAGCGACGAAATGATCCGAAAATCGGTTGACCGTTTAGAAGCATCGCAACCTGCAAAGCACCTGAGCGGAATCCTATGAGCGGCTCCGGGGCGCACTGGCCGGATGGGCCAGGGGCCCGGAATGACTGGGTTATCTCTGAGATAGATAACCGTATTTAATACCTTCGCTTGATATCCAGTTCGAATGATGCGAGTTTGTCTCATTGGTTGGAGACACGGCAATGCCACATCGAAACCCGACTTCGGTAGGAGATGGCAGTTGGCGGAGTCACTGCTGCTGGTTCAACGTCGCCGGGCAACGAAGCGAAATCGCAGCCCTACAGCTATAAGCGTGTGTAGACGGAAGGCGAAGCGCGTCAATTGAAAGAAATGCACGCGAGTCGCCAATTGAGAATCGGACTGCCGTTCGAGGCGATCCGGAAATTTTTGAGGGATAGATTTCAAATGAGTACACCCACGACTGCTCAGCGTATCGGCCGCTTTGCATACGACGCACGTGCAGACCATCTTACTCCCGGCGCGAGGGCAATTCTCAAGCGGAATATTCTTGACAGTCTTGGTTGTGCAATAGCAGCGCTGCCTGGTAAGCCGTTCAAGGCGCTTCGCGATCAGTTCGATGAGTACCGCGGCTCGGGGACATGTTCGTTGATTGGAGGCGGTAAGACTTCGCCCGACCAGGCCGCCTTGTACAACTCAGGCCTGGTGCGGTATGTAGACCTGCTGGACAGCTACATGTCCCCCGGCGGACTCTGTCACCCGAGCGATAGCTTCGGGACCATTCTGGCAGCCGCTGAGCATGCTTCCGCAAGTGGCGAAGAGTTCATGCTGGCGTTGGCAACAGCCTATGAAATTGGCTGCCGTATTACCGCAATCGTGCCGGTTATGGCCAAAGGGTTTAACCACGCTATTCAGTTGGCGATCTCCGCCGCAGCCGGGTCGGGAAAGCTGTTCGGTCTCGATGCCGATCAGATTGCTAACGCGATTGCAATCGCAACGATCGACAATATTTCACTGACGTGCGTCCATTCCGAGCCGGTTTCACAGTGGAAAGGCTTTTCCCCCGGTATCACGGGCATGAGAGCCGTCTATTCTGCATCTCTTGCCAAGCGTGGATTCACAGGTCCAATTCGCCTTTTCGAAGGGCCCAATGGTCTGGTGCGAATGTTCGACCAACCACTCGACGTCGATTGGGAAGACCAGCGGCTTGAGGTCGTTCACGAGACGATCATGAAGAAATACTGTTCGCTCATTCATGGTCAACCTGTCCTTGAAGCGACGCTCGCGTTAAAGCGAAAACATGATTTGACGAGCGATGACGTGGACGAAGTCCAATGTGACATCTTCCAAAGCGGATTCGACATTGCCGGCGGCGGCAGCTTCGGCCCGAAGGATGACCCGCAGACCAAAGAACAGGCGGACTACAACCTCAAGTATCTGATTGCGGCTGCGTTGCTCGATGGCCAGGTCGGTCCGGCTCAGCTTGAACCCGAGCGTGTACAGGCACCCGATGCACAGGCATTGCTCAGAAGAGTGTCGGTGAAACCTGACGCTGAATTTTCAGCGCAATACCCACACGCTCTCAACACGCGCGTGACGATCAAATGCAAGGATGGTCGCGTGTTGGTCACTGAGCATATCGGCTTCGAAGGCGGGCTGGACAATCCGTTCACGTGGGAACGCACCGTCGAAAAATTTAACTGGTTAAGCGAACAACACGCGGACAAGGAACTCCGAGACCAGATCATCGAGCTTGTCTCGGAGCTGGATGAACATCCGATCGAAGACTTAATGAACCTCTTGGCGAAAGTCAGTCCGGAGCCACGATTCCCGGCGATGCATCCGGGAATTCAATAATCCATAAAGGCATTTAGGAGCTATATATGGCACTCATTTCTTGTGACATGCGTTTTGGCCGGACCGACGAGCAAAAGCGGCAACTTGCCGCCGGCTTACTCCGGGTGGTCAGCGCCGCGACAGGTGAAATGAAGAATGACATCTTTTTCGTGATTCGCGAGGGACGTGGAATCAATTTCGTCGAACACGGTGAGCATCTTCCGGAGTATGTCGAGGGTGCGGCGAACGATAAAGAACTGATTGAACGTCTTAAATAGATCTGACGGAGAAATATTGTGCCTTTCATCGAATGCCATATCAAGAGCGGTCTTACGCAAGAACGACGTGAACAACTCATCCGGGACATCATCCAGGTCACGCACGACTCGATCGGATCGGACCCCAAGATTATCAACGTCATCTTGCACGAACATCCGGCTGAAAATATCAGCATTTCCAGTCGGATCAATGGAGAGGACTTCAAGAAGTCCACCGGGTAGCCGCGCCAAACTGTGCGCTAAGTTCTTGTTCCGAGTTCCGCCGGGCGTGGCGTCCGGCGGCTGGAAGGCAGTGCATGCAGTGCATGCAGCACGATTGAAGATATGGATAAACCATAGCATTGTCTGTGTCAGGTCTGGTGAGAAACACGTTTTTTGGAATATATAGTATGTAGTAGAAAAGAATATGGAGGAGAAGTGAACGGAGCAAAGATGGCGGTCGACGGTGTCGCTGCCGGAAGTGAGAAAGTGGGGCTGGCAATATTTTTGACGCTCGTCGAAGTGCTGATGTTCTTCGGGTTCATTACTCTTGCCGTCGTGTCGCCGGCAACGCTCGCTTCGCCGGTGATAGATGGGTCGGAGGTTACGGTTGCGTTCCTATACGGAATAATCATTCTGGTCGTTAGCGTGCTGCTTATCGGGTTGTATGTCCTGATCGAAAACGCAGCAGATTCGCGAAAATTTCGTATCGATTCCGCTGAATTTCAATCGTAAATTGCCCGGTGACCCGTTATGAACATTCTTCGACATGGCGCTTTTCTCGCGCTTTCAGCATCCGCATGCGTTGCGAGTACCGGATCCTTTGCTGCTGGGAGCGGCGTAGGTACCGGAAACGGCGTGGCGATAGCGTTTTTTCTTGCTTTCGTACTGGCGACGCTTGCTATTACCTACTGGGCCGCCAAGCGAACGAAGTCGACTGACGATTTCTACGCAGCCGGAGGTGGAATAACCGCATTGCAAAATGGTCTTGCAATCGCGGGTGACTTCATGTCAGCCGGTGCATTTCTTGGTCTGACAGCTTTGGTGTTCAGTAGTGAGTTTGATGGTCTTGTCTACGCGGTAGGGTATGCGACGGGGATGCCAATTGTTGTGTTTCTGCTGGCGACGAGACTGCGAAAACTCGGTAAATATACAGTCGCTGATGCGGTTTCCACGCGTCTTGGCGAGACACCGATTCGTATCTTCTCGGCTTGCGCATCGCTATGCATTGTTTCGCTATACCTCATCGCGCAAATGGTGGGGGCAGGGCAACTGATCAAGCTGTTGTTTGGTATTGACTATGTCTACGCCGAAATTCTTGTTGGCGCTCTCATGATGTTTTATGTGGCCTTCGGAGGGATGGTCGCCACGACTTGGGTACAGCTAGTGAAGGCGACGTTGCTGCTGCTCGGCACGATTGTGATGAGCTTTCTGGTGCTGCGAAATTTTGGCTTTAACTTCTCGGAATTGTTGCGGCGTGCCGTGGAAATTCATCCAAAGGGCAGTGCAATCCTCAGTCCACAGTTTCTGGTGAGAGATCCTGTGTCGGGATTTTCATTGGATCTTGCGGTGATGTTTGGTACCTCGGGATTGCCGCACATTCTCATGCGTTTCTTCACGGTTCCCGACGCACGGGCTGCACGCGGCTCGGTATTTTGGGCAAGTGCATTTATCAACCTGTTCTTTGCACTCGTGTTTGTCATCGGGTTTGGATCTATCGCGCTGGTCGCCTCCAATCCGGACTTCCTGGATGGCGCGGGAAAACCGCTCGGCGGCGTAAATATGGTTGCTATCCACCTTGCAAAGGCGGTAGGAGGAAACGCGTTGCTTGGGTTTATCTCCGCAGTCGCATTCGCTACCATTCTTGCGGTTGTCTCAGGGTTGACACTCGCGGGTTCTTCGGCAGTTTCGCATGACCTTTACGCCCGTGTCTTTTGCAAAGGTGCCGCGAGTCAAGCCAATGAAGTACGGGTATCAAGGATATCGACTCTGGTTCTTGGGGTCATCGCGGTGGCATTAGGCATTGCATTCAGGACACAGAATGTGGCTTACATGCTTGGACTTACTTTCTCGGTCGCCTGTAGCTCGACTTTTCCAGTGTTACTGCTTGCCCTTTATTGGAAACGATTGACCACGATTGGAGCCGTTGTGGGTGGAACTGTCGGGTTGGTCTCTGCCATCTTGCTGACGGTCGCAGGCCCAGCCGTCTGGGTGCATGTTATTGGGAATGCGAAGCCGCTTTTCTCGATCGATCCACCGACCATAGTGACTATGCCGCTCGCGTTCATGACGTGCTGGTTGATATCCATACTGGACCATAGCAAACAGGCGGATGCTGACCGGGCGCGGGGTGCGACTCTACAGGAGCATCCAGTATTCGCGGGGCCGGTTGGTCAATAGATCCGGGAGTGGCGTACAGAGATTTTGTCGCCGTTAAGTGGTCGAACTCGCGAGGGTATCCGATGGAGTGGTCGGCCACAGGACTAGGTCGCATAGCGCGTTATTCAGTTCGAGGGCGGATCGTCGAGATCCGCTCTGTACACTTTCGGGTCAGATAGAAGCAGGCACTCCTCCAAGCTCGGCGGTGCGCTGAACGTCGCACCAACGCTGCTCTGTTCCTGCGCTATTTCTCGCTTTTGCGAAGCGACCAAAGGGTACTGTTTGCCTCGAATGTTCAATTTCGCTTTGGTGTAGCATGCAAGATAAGTTCGCTGTGCAGCGCTGTGCGAACCGCCGTACGGTTCGTGAATTTTGGCTGCCTCCGACAGTTGCCGATGGTCTGCACGCTGTTCAATCAGTTTGTCGTGCAAGCGTCTGAATAAAACGAAGTTATCGAGCCGAAGTTGTTGATAGCTTGCCGCTCGGACATCGAAGCTTTTATCGAGGTTGTGGACATTTCATAGAGGTGCAAAGCATGGACGCTGCCGACCTCAAGGTCTTCGAAGCCGTAGCTCGTCACGGAAGTATGAACCGGGCAGCTACCGAGCTCAATACCGTTCAATCCAATGTGACAGCGCGAATTCGATCTCTGGAGAGAGAGGTCGGGGTCGCTCTCTTTCAAAGGCATGTGCGCGGCGTGAGCATGACCCCTGCGGGGCAGCGCATGCTTCCGTATGCCGCGCGTATTGCAAAGCTCATTGCAGATGCCAAGGTGGCAGCGCTGGATGACGGCGCACCGAGCGGCACTCTCACGCTCGGAACACTCGAGACGACTGTGGCGTTGAGGCTCTCTCCAATACTAAGTAACTTCGCTCGAATGTATCCGCAGGTTCGACTGTCTCTGACAACGGGCACGAGTTGCAGTCTCACGGCCGATGTTGCGGAATGTCGGCTGGACGGGGCGTTTATAGCGGGTCCGCTGGACCATCCGGACCTTTACATTGAGACAGTCTTTCATGAGGAGTTGGTTCTGGTTACGCCGCGTACCGTACGCACGCTCGAGGCGATCAGATCGGTGCAGGACCTCAAAACAATTGTCTTCCGTTCAGGTTGCTCGTACCGTCAGCGGCTCGACGCGCTGCTCGCCGAAATGGGAGTGCTCACGGCAGCGCCCCTCGAATTTGGCTCGATGGATGCGATCATCGCATGCGTTGCCGCGGGTATCGGTATCACGCTATTGCCCCGAGGCGTGGTCTCCGCGGCAGCGGAACAGGATCTCGTTACTATCCACGCTATATCGCCAGAGAAGGCGCAAGTCGAAACACTGTTTATCCGGCGGCATGATGCCTATGTCTCGAGTGCAATGCAGGCTTTCGTTGACGTTGCACGGTCTCAGCTCGGGCCGTTGATGGTCGCCGCGTAGACGGTGTACGGGAGTAACGTTACGCGGCGAGCCTTGGCAATTCGCGGTTCAGCCCGTCTGATTGAAGTCATGCAGTATTGATTTCCAGCGAATTCTGACCGACAGTTTTCATCTGGATTTGCGCCCCAGACAGCGTAGTGCAGTTGGCGGCGACGGCGTCGAGTTCTGCCGAAGTCGTATCGGCGGGGATCGCGACTGTCGCTTCAGTTGAATCCAATGGCGTGCCGTTCGAGCCAGTTCAACGGATCATCGCCGTTTCCAAGCCAGTTTGTCGCCTTCCCGCCGCGCGTCGTCTCCGAATTCAGAAAGTCAAAATCAAGTCCATCGGCCAGAAATCTTGCCCATGGACGCTCAATTGCGATTCCCTTCCCACGCTGACTCGGTGTCATTGTTGCATGGTTGGCAAAGGAATGGATAACCTGTTCACTTGCCCTAGTCAAGTTACGCGGATAGGATGATCGCATGGACATCGCCGATAAAGCGACTGCGTCATAGAGAGATTCGTTAGTAATCCAGATGTAACTAGGCAGATTGTCGAGATAACGTTTCAGCGTTAGGCACATGTCCGTGCTCAACATCGCCGGCGGCGTGCCCCGAGGCGCTCCTTCTTCCAATACTGACCTGGCGCGATCCATCCCGATCTTTGCCCGGGTGATTTCGTCTTCCCGAACCGTCCAGACAAAGTGGATATACAGGCTGCCTTTTTGACTCTTACCAGACCAACCCAAGGAATCTGAATTGAACAAGAACCTGATTGCAGCTGGCATTCTGGCGCTGATCACGGGCGCCGCCATGGCGACCCCGACGACTTACGACCTCGATCCGAGGCACACCTATCCCAGCTTCGAAGCTGACCATTTTGGCGGCATTTCGGTGTGGCGAGGTAAGTTCACGAAAAGCAGCGGCGTCGTGACACTTGACCGCGCTGGGAAGACTGGCACGATCGACGTGTCGATTGACACCGCGTCGATTGACACCGGTAATGCGCAACTCGATACGCGCGTGAGGTCGGATGAATTTTTCGATGTCACCAGGTATCCGACCGCGACGTTCAAAGGCAATGCACTCCGCTTTGATGGCGACACGCCGACCGAGGTCTCGGGCGACTTCACGTTTCATGGGGTGACCAAGCCGCTGACGTTGAAGATTGATTCGTTCAAGTGCTTCGTCAACCCGCTGATCAAGCGTGAGGTGTGTGGTGCGGAAGCCAGCGCGCAATTCGACCGCGCCGATTACGGCGTGACTTGGGGCACTAAATATGGCTTCAAGACGCTGACTCGCTTGCAGATTCAGGTTGAAGGCGTGAAGGCGGACTAGGCTGTAGACGGTCGTCGACAACTTACCAGTTAACCCCGGAATGACAGCGACAAACGACGGCCGTCCAGAAACCAGTTAACGAAGGGAGTGGCGGACGCCCTCCGGCGCCCGCCAAAGGGCTCGATTTGTTGGCGTGCCGAGGGCTACTTGACGGACTGGTAATTGGTGAAAAATTCAACGACGCTCTGAGGCGAGTTGTCGTTGAAGAACAGCTTGAGGTTCCGTTCAGCCTCCGCAGCAGTGGACGCGCTGCGGGCAAAGAGGTCCTTTTCATAGGCGATGAGCGCAGCTTCAACGTCACCGGGGTTGGCGGCGATGGCTTTCGCGAGTTCAGCGCCGTCGTACATCGCGAGGTTGGCCCCTTCACCAGCGAACGGTGACATCAGGTGCGCTGCATCGCCAAGCAAAGTTACGCCGGGCCCGCGATCCCATTTGTGCTCGACCGGCAGCGCATGGATAGTGCGAGGCACAGGGGCAGTCTCACCATCGGTTAGGAGCGCTGTGAGCTCCGGAGCCCAGCCGTCGAATTCCTCGGCGACGCGGGCTAAGGCAGTGGGCGGGTGGGAGAAGTCGATGCGAGCGATCCAATCCTCCGGCTTGATCAAGGCCACGTACGTGTGCAGCACATCATCGGACTCGCGATGTGCGAGGATGCCTTTCCCCGGCGCTAGCGCAAACAGCGCGCCATCGCCCACCGCTTCAGCGCTTGCCTTGTGACGGGTGTCGCCGTCAAACAGGTACATCTCAATGAATGAAACGCCGAGATATGCGGGCTTAGCCTTGGAAAGAAGCGGACGAACTCTCGACCAGGCGCCGTCTGCGCCGACGAGGAGGTCGGTAGTCACTGTCGAGCCATCGGCGAAGGTCAACACGTGCCGGCCGTCGCCGAGCGGACGGACCGCTGTGACCTTGTGTCCCCAGCGGATCGTGTCGGCAGGAAGTGAGTCAAGCAGAATCCGACGAAGGTCTCCTCGGTGTACCTCAGGTCGACCGCCTGTACCGTCGTCGGGCTCATCGATCAGGACATTGCCGTCCTTGTCGAGCACCCGGGTCGCTTCGCCGCCAGTTCGGATGATCCCGAGGAATTTGTCGAAGAGCCCCGCTGCTTTAAGTGCGAGCTGCCCGTTGTATTCGTGGATATCGAGCAATCCTCCCTGTGCGCGCGCGGTTGCCGATTCTTCCGCTTCGTAGACCGTCGCTGCAATACCGTGAACGTGGAGGACGCGAGCGAGTGTCAGGCCGCCGAGCCCGGCACCGATGATTGTGACTGGAGTATTCATTCTGATTCCGTCCTTCACCAGCGAGCCGCGGCTTTTTGGAGTTCGCTGTAATCCGGGTCGTTGTCAGAGGCCCAGGCAATAATCCCATCAGGACGTACCAGTGCAGCGCTCAAGCCCGATTGTTCTTTCGCCCGGCCAGAAACGTACTTGATTCGATCGTCATCTGAGTTCGCCAAAGTTTTGAGCGAAGCGTTGCTGTCAAAATCAAGCAGTACGCCTCGGCCATCGCGCATTAGCTCACCGATTGTTGCGCCGTCTTCGAACTCAAAGTTGGGAACGCTATGGCCTACGAGGGGATGGCCGCCACCAAGATTGTAGTTTGTGAAAACGCCCCACACCCTTCCTGCAAAGTAGGTGGCACCATCGCGCGTGTTCATCAGGTCGCGGATAATTGCATTTAGTGCGCGGGCTTGTGGGTCGGGTCTCATGATTGCGACCTGGGCGCGTGACCAGTCCAGAACCCGTGCACCGATCGGGTGTCGTTCCGTCTGATAACTGTCCAACAAGCCTTCCGGCGCTTTCCTCTTGATGGTGGCGGCGAGCTTCCAGCCCAGGTTCATGGCGTCGCCGAGGCCAAGATTGAGCCCTTGGCCTCCAAGCGGCGCATGAATGTGCGCGGCATCGCCAGCTAAAAGAACCCGTCCGTTGCGATAGGTTGTTACCTGGCGTGCCCGGTCCGTCCACGTGGCCGCGATGTGCAAAGCATTGATACTCACGTCGGTGGTCGAGATGCGGCGTAGAACTTCCTGCACGTGTTCTCGCGTGATTGGCGTTCCTGCGCTATGAAATGCGCCGCCATCAAAATCCTGCATCACCAGGTAACCGGGCTGCGATTGCAAGTACATGCCTGCGGGTGTCACGTTTCGGCCCGACTTGAGCTTCTCCGGATCGGCAATGTCGACTTTAGCCGTGTAGCCGGTGAATTCTGGCTCAGTACCGACGAATTCAAAACCGCCTGCCTTGCGAACAACACTGCGGCTTCCATCGCAACCCACGAGCCATTGACTTTCAAAAGTCTGGTTTCCGCACTGAACAGTGACTCCGTCCTCGGCTTGATGAAAGTCGGTAACGGGAAACCCGCGCTTGATTTCGACGCCCAAGGCTTCTGCGCGGCGAGACAGCACCACTTCAAGCTCTTCCATTTCGGATATCAAACTGGTTGCGGTCGAACTCGGCAGGCGATACGTCCACTGAGAGGTGTCAATATCGCCGTCATGAAACGGAATGCCGGCGAAGTGTCCCACCTGACGACGCGACCCTTCGCCGGAGTTTTGGTGGGGATTCTTGAGGCGTTTATGGATCTCAAGTTCCTGTAGCAATCCACGACGGTAAAGCGCTTCAATAGTTGGCGCGGAGAGTCCGCGTATGCCGAAAGGCAGCTGCTTCAATGGCGAGTGCGGATCCTCCGTCTTTTCCAGTATCAGGACGGAACATTTGGCCAAAGCCAGTTCACAGGCGAGAAATAAGCCTACAGGGCCTGCGCCGGAAATGATCACGTCGTGAATAGATTGATTCTGTGCGGATTGCTTGCGGTTGACCGTGACTGGATTATTCATCCTGCTTCCTTCGATGTTGGAGGCCGCCACCCGGAACCCCGCAGATGGGTATGGAACGTCATTCCACGATATTGGAACGACATTCCAAATGTGTCAAGATGCGGCATGACCAAAAATTCACGTAACACTCCACGTAGCCCTCAGCGACGAGAAGAATCGCTCTCGCGGGATCGCATCATCGAGGCGTCGATCGTGCTGTTGGACAGCAGTGGAGAAAGCGGACTGACATTTCGGACCCTGTCCGAACGGCTTGCCACCGGTGCTGGCGCCATTTATTGGCACGTCGAGAACAAGAGCGATCTGCTGACCGCCGCCTGCGACGCGATCGTCGCTCGCACGATGGCGTCGTGCGTGGCCGGCGCGACACCGCAGGCGACAATTCGCGCCCTCGCGCTGGGCATGTTCGACGCGATCGACGCGCATCCGTGGGTTGGCTCGGCGCTCACACGTGTGGCGGGGCAGTTGCCCATGGTGCGCATTGTCGAATGCCTGGGTCAGCAGGTTCGCGCGCTTGATGTGCCCGATGAAGACCAGTGGGCAGCGGTGTCCGCGCTGCTGCATTACATCCTTGGCGTCGCTGGACAGAACGCCGCCAACACGCAGTTCGCCCGGACGCGAGGCGTCGACAGATCCGACTTCCTGGACGCGATGGCGACCGTATGGTCCCAGCTCGATCCGAATGAGTATCCGTTCGCACGCAGCCTCGCCGGACAGTTGCGCGTTCACGACGACCGGGTCGATTTTCTCGCCGGGATCGATCTCATCCTCAGCGGTATCGAGTCATCGCACGGTCGCTGACCAGGCGCTGACCCTGCGACTCGAGCGGGCGCTGGTGGACGTTCGCGTGCGCGACCTCCGCTCGGCTATCGAGTGCCATTCGCCTGAATCCGATCTTCATTTCAACAATCCTTGAAATATGGAAATGGATGATTTATTGTTCGGGCATGGACTCAAACCTCGTTGTACGCGCCTTGAGCGCGCTCGCCCATGAATCGCGCCTTGCGATCTTCCGTCTGCTGGTTGTGGCCGGCCCTGATGGCATGGCTGCCGGCGAAATCGCTCAGCAGCTTGGGCTTTCCCCTTCCAGCCTGTCCTTCCACCTGAAGGACCTGTCACATGCAGACCTGGTGAAGCCGCGACAGGAGGGGCGTTTCATCATCTACACGGCGAACTTCGACGCCATGTCGGGCTTGATCGCTTTCCTGACGGAGAACTGCTGCGCCGGTGCAACCTGTGCGGCAAGCAACATCGTCAGCTGCTGCGGAGACAAACCATGAAACGGATGCACATCCATGTGGAGTTGGCCGAGATGACTATGTGCTTTAGCGCAGCGCCACTGCGAGAAATGCGCGCGATTGGCGAGAAGTCCACAGGGGAAGCCAATGAGCGGCACTGATACGGCGAACGGCGGCGCACGGCCGACGATCGGATTTTTCGAGCGTTACCTCACGGTCTGGGTCGCTCTCTGCATTGTGGGCGGCATTCTGTTCGGCCAATTATTACCCCGGCTCTTCCAGTCGATTGGCGCAATGGAAGTGGCTCAGGTCAACCTTCCGGTCGGTGTGCTGATCTGGGTGATGATCATCCCGATGCTGGTCAAGATCGACTTTGCCGCCATGACCCAGGTTAAGAGCCAATGGCGCGGCATAGGCGTCACGCTGTTCGTGAACTGGTTCGTCAAACCGTTCTCGATGGCATTGCTCGGCTGGATCTTCATCCGCCACGTGTTTGCGCCGTTGCTTCCCGTCGATCAGATCGACAGCTATATCGCCGGCCTGATCCTGCTGGCCGCCGCACCCTGCACGGCGATGGTCTTCGTATGGTCGCAACTCTGCAAGGGCGATCCGTATTTCACGCTCTCACAAGTGGCGCTAAACGACTCCATCATGATAGTGGCGTTCGCGCCGCTCGTCGCACTCCTGCTCGGCCTGTCTGCGATCGCGGTGCCGTGGGATACGCTGATCATCTCGGTTGGTCTATACATCGTGGTCCCGGTCATCCTCGCGCAACTGCTGCGCCGCAAGCTGCTCGCCGAAGGTGACGCGCATTTCCGCCAGGCGGTCGCGCGTCTCGGTCCCTATTCGATCAGCGCACTGCTCGCGACCCTCGTGCTGCTGTTCGCCTTTCAGGGGCAGGCGATCGTCGAGGAGCCGCTCGTGATCGCCATGCTCGCGGTGCCGATCCTGATCCAGGTGTTTTTCAATTCGGGCCTCGCGTACCTGTTGAATCGGCGGCTCGGTGTCGCGCACTGCGTGGCGGGGCCGTCCAGTCTGATCGGCGCGAGCAATTTCTTTGAGCTTGCGGTCGCCACGGCAATCAGCCTGTTCGGTTTCCGTTCAGGCGCGGCCCTGGCGACTGTAGTCGGCGTGCTGATCGAAGTGCCGGTGATGTTATTCGTCGTCGGCGTGGTCAACCGCTCGCAGCATTGGTACGAAGCGAAACACGGCATCAAGGGGCAAAATGTATGAGCGTCACGATCTATCACAATCCCGATTGCGGCACGTCGCGCAACACGCTGGCGATGATCCGCAATGCCGGGATCGAGCCCGAAGTCATCGAGTATCTCAGGACGCCGCCCGATCGGAAGACACTGAAGGGGCTGATTTCTCGCGCCGGCTTGACGGTCCGCGCCGCGCTGCGTGAAAAGGGTACGCCCTACGCCGACCTTGGCTTGGGCGACGCGTCCCTGAGCGATGAGCAGTTGCTCGACACCATGATGCAGCACCCGATTCTGATCAATCGTCCGTTTGTTGTTACGCCGCTTGGCGTGCGCCTGTGCCGGCCCTCCGAGGTCGTGCTCGAGATCCTGCCTGCCGGGCAGAGAGGCTCGTTCGCCAAAGAGGACGGCGAGCAGGTCGTCGATAGCGAAGGCCGGAGGCTCCTCAAATGACGCAGGATATGCCCAACCTCAGCGCACCGCACCTCGACTCGCCGGATCTGCAGAAACTCGAACCCCGCACGGCTTCGCAGCACCCCCCAAGAATCCTCCTGCTCTTCGGCTCGCTGCGCCCCACGTCATACAGCCGGCTGCTCGCGCTGGAAGCCGAACGCATCCTGCGCCATTTCGGCGCGCAAACGCGGGTGTTCGATCCGCACGGCTTGCCGCTTGCGGACAGCGTGCCAGCCGATCATCCGAAGGTGGTCGAACTGCGCCAACTCTCGGAGTGGTCGGAAGGGCAGGTGTGGTGCAGCCCGGAGCGTCACGGAACACTGACGGCCGTATTCAAGAACCAGATCGACTGGCTACCGCTTGAAAGCGGTGGTGTTCGCCCCACGCAGGGCCGTACGCTCGCGGTGATGCAGGTGTGCGGCGGATCGCAATCGTTTAACGCGGTGAACGCGTTGCGCATTCTCGGCCGATGGATGCGGATGGTGACCATCCCGAATCAGTCCTCGGTGGCGAAGGCGTGGCAGGAGTTCGATGCGGATGGCCGGATGAAGCCCTCGTCGTATTACGATCGCGTCGTCGACGTGATGGAAGAGCTGTACAAGTTTACGCTACTGATACGTGACCGCTCCGACTACCTGAACGATCGCTATAGCGAGCGCAAGGAAGCGCACCCGGAGCTTGCAACGACGCTGGCAGCCGCCGCCATGAATCAGGAAACGGTGCCCGCCAATGCGGACACCGACGACAGCGAAACTGAGTGACATCTGCGAGGATCGCGAAGAACCGATGCCGGCGCCAGGCAATCCGCAGCAGCCGTTGCCTTCAATCGAGATCAGAAAAAGGTATCCAACTCGTAATTCCGTTCGCCGGAAAATCCCATTGGATAGACGGAGGCGATAAATAACTCGCCGCCGATTTTGCGAATATTGATCGCAGCGCTCGTAACCTGTTTAGGCACGTCGCCGTTTTGCTCAAACCCGTAAATTGTGCCGTCTGTTACCGGAATATTTTGGATCCATTTCTGCGGGTTACCGAAGTTATTGTCCAACTCGTCGAGCGCTTGTTGTCCCTGTGTGCTGTTCAGCAGATATTGAGTGAGCCGGGCGGACGTATACCGATTCTCGGTACGGCTCTTTTTCAGCATATTCTTTTGGAGCGGGTTAAGCGTAACGAGGCCTGACGGGTGATCGCCACTATGATTTCGTTGCTCGATGTGTCCCCGGTGCATGTATTCATGCCCTTGCTTTTTTCCGGTATTGTTGTAAGGGATTCGACCGTCAGGTACTTGTCCGACAGGGCGGGGTGAGCCTGGCCCGTTTGTCAGTTCGTGACCGTTGCTACGATCAATCGCTCCCATGGCTTCTTCTATCGTGTAGTGCTTCTTCACATTCGGCATTTTTGTCACCCAGCGAAATGGATATGAACTTTAGGCGAGGATTGAGCGCGCCGTCTCAAAACGAGACGGTTTCTTCTGAAGCCTCGACGTTTACGGAACACTCGAGGCGTCTGTTTATTCCAGGTGCGCTGCTTTAAACCGATCGCTCGTCCTCAACTTACATTCATAGCGCTCACGGCGTGGGCTGAAAAAGGAACCACCTGGCATTGCGCATCGCAGAGGGATTTCGCACGAAGAAGATCGACGCGTGCAAAGCGTGATGCCAGGAACTCTCGAATGATGCTTTACCCAAAAAATTTTAATTCGGTTCCAACGCCGATTGAGCGGACGGCTCCGATCAACGCAAATGTAGACGCGTTGATTCAGGTTTCGCTTAAACCCGCAATCAACCGTTTTTAGCCTGCGCCAGCCACTGCTCGAGACCGACGCGGCCAATCCGCGCGTCGCCGAGCGGCACGAGCGATTGTTCCTCGACGAGGCCGCCGTAGTACCGCGCGGCGCGATCCGTCACCACCGGGCGCGCGTCGCCCACCGATTTCAGATAACGCGCGATGATTTCCGCGAAGGGCGCGCGGTCTGGGCCGGCGATGTCGACCGTGCCGTTCAGCGGCGCAGCGAGTGCGACCTGCGCGAGGTTCGCCACGACATCGTCGACGGCGATCGGCTGAAACAGTCCTTCGCCGATGCGCACGGTGCCGCTGTCCGTGCTGAAATCCGCGATACCGCCGATGAACTCCATGAACTGCGTCGCGCGCACGATCGTGTACGGCACGCCCGCGGCTTTGATCACCTCTTCCTGCGCGACCTTGGCCGTGAAATACGCGTTCTCCGGCGAGCGGTCGCAGCCGACGATCGATAGCGCGACGTGATGGCGCACCCCTGCAGCCGCTTCGGCCTTGCCGAGGTTGCGCGCCGAGGTGCGGAAGAAGTCGAGTACCGCTTGCGGCTCCCATGACGGCGCGTTCGTCACATCCACGACGACGTCCGCGCCCGCGAGCGCGTCGCTCAGGCCGTCGCCCGTCACGCTGTTCACGCCGGTACGCGGCGACGCGGGGAGTGCTTCATGGCCCGCCTCGCTGAGCAGCGCGACGAGACGCGATCCGATCAGGCCGGACCCACCGATTACGACGATTTTCATGGCAGATTCTCCAGAAGAGAGTAAAGGAACGCGCGGGGCGAGTGGCGTATCGCGTAAAAGTGTTCGCCGCCGTCGCATCGCGTGAGGCCATTGTGGAAGAATCATGCTCGATCGAAAAGTGCCAAGAATTATCGACCCGACTAGTCCAGCCCGTTTGCCGCTCACCTTGCCCGCGATACCGTCATGACCGTACCGACTCCCGCTTTGACCATCGAAATCGATCGACAGCAGCAGTTGCCGATCTATCTGCAGATCTGCGAGCGCTTCAGGACCGCGATCGCCGCCGGACATCTGCGTCCCGGCGATCGCGTGCCCGCGCTGCGCGGCCTCGCCACGCAGCTGAACACGGCGCGCGGCACGGTCGAGCTCGCCTACACGATCCTCGTCGACGAGGGCTACCTGCAGATGCGCGGCGCGGCGGGCACGTTCGTATCGCCGTCGCTGCCGGCATCGGTGATGCGCTCGTCGCGTGCGCAAGGTGTTCAGGATGCTCGCGGCAGTCAAGGCGCTGAAGGTGCCGCGACGCCGCGGACGCCAATTGAATCGCGCGATGGTCAAGTGGCGGCGCGCCAGCTGGCCGTCACCGTCACCATGAGCGGCGAGCCAAGGCCGTTGCAACCCGGGCTGCCCGCGCTCGACGCGTTTCCAACCAAGGTCTGGAACCGGCTCGTTGCGCATCGCGCGCGCAGCGGCGCACGCGCGATGCTCGCGTATCCGGACCCGGCCGGCTACCGGCCGCTGCGCGAACATATCGCTACCTATCTCGGGCTGTCGCGCGGCGTGACCTGCCTGCCGGAACAGGTGTTGGTGACCGGCGGCTACCGTGCGACGCTCGAACTCGTGTTGCGCAGTCTCGCCCGCCCGAACGATCGCGTGTGGTTCGAGGATCCCGGCTATCTGCTGGCGCGCGGTTTTCTCGCCGAGACCGGCGTGCAACTCGTGCCGGTGCCGGTGGATAGCGAAGGGATCGACGTCGAGCGCGGCACACTGCTGGATGCGCAGGCGCGCTTCGCCATGGTCACGCCGTCGCATCAAAGCCCGCTTGGGCACACGCTGTCGCTCGCGAGACGCATGGCGCTGCTGGACTGGGCAGGCAAGGCGTCCCGCTGGATCATCGAGGACGACTACGACAGCGAGTTCCGCTATCTGGGCCGGCCCTTGCCGGCTTTAAAGAGCCTCGACCGGCGCGATCGCGTGATCTATTGCGGCACGTTCAGCAAGGTGATGTTTCCCGGTTTGCGGCTCGCGTATGTGGTGGTGCCGGAGCGGGCCGTCGAGCGCGTCGGGCGGGTGGCGCGCAGCATGAACGCCGGATCGCCGACGCTATTGCAGGCCGCCGTGGCGGATTTCATTGGGCAGGGGCATTTTGCGCGGCATCTGAAGCGCATGCGCGCGTTGTACGCCGAGCGGCGCGTGCTGATCGTGCGCGCGCTAGAGCAGGCGTTTGGCGAACGGCTGATTGTCGATTTGCCGCCAGGTGGAATTCAGTTCGCAGTGCAGTTCGCCGAAGGCCCCAATGGCCCGGTCGACGATGTCGCCGTCGCCGCGCGCGCCCGCGAGGCGGGGCTCGCGGTGCTGCCGCTTTCGATCTGGTACGCGAATGGCCGCGCGCGGCGCACGCTGCGCGGCCTCGTGATGGGCTTCGCTAACATTACCGATGCGGATGAAGCAGGCCGTCTCGCGCGAACGTTGCGTGCGTGTCTGGACGGCTGACGCGCGGGGTATGTCTCCAGATCGCGAATTGGCGCGGCGCGGCACGCCTTCGCACGATGCGACAAGAGCGCTCTCGGAACGCTTTCCGTCCGCGTGCT
The DNA here is from genome assembly GCF_046026985.1 of Paraburkholderia sp. RL18-101-BIB-B. NCBI lineage: Bacteria > Pseudomonadati > Pseudomonadota > Betaproteobacteria > Burkholderiales > Burkholderiaceae > Paraburkholderia > Paraburkholderia sp. RL18-101-BIB-B. Next base: position 443,353 of record NZ_JARESV010000003.1, on the reverse strand, counting down.
CTATGCGCTCCGCGCAGCCGGACCAGCCGTCGCCGTCGCTTCGCCGGCCGCCAGCGCGGCGAGCGAGGCGAACACTGCATCTCCGGTAAGTTGGGCGCGCGCCGCATCGAGCGCTTCGGCCACCGTTGCTTCGCCCATTACGAGCCCCTGCAGGAGAAGAAACTGCACGCTTTGGATGCCGATCGAGCCGAGCGCGTAGCGCAGATACGGTGTCAGGAAATCCGGCTGCCGCGCGCGTTCGCCGCTATGCACGCCGCCCGAACCGACGATCACGATGCTCGGCCGGTCGCGCATCAGTCCGACCTTGCCTTCCGGCGTAGAGGCGAACGTGCGATGAATGCGCAGCGTGTAGTCGATCCACAGCTTGAGCGCTGCCGGCACCGTGAAGTTGTGCATCGGCGTGTTGATAATGAGCGCATCCGTCGTTTCGATTTCACCGATCAGTTGCTCCGAGACGTCGAATTGCGCGTTATCCGGCGTACGCGACGTGACAGCGCGGGCATAGTCGCGGGCGACGGGCGGCAGCGGTGCGGCTGCCAGGTCGCGTTCGATCACCTGGATGGCCGATGCAGCGGGTGTGGCGTGCCGGCGCAGCATGCCGACGATCTCGTCGGCGAAACGGTAGCCGTGACTCGCCTCGCCATGCGGGCTGGCATTGAGCAGCAAAATTCTCATGACGTTAGTCCGGCAGGATGGGAAAGAGAGGCGAGCGGTTCGACGAAGTGCATGCCGCGAGCGAGCAGTCCATTGCGGAAATAGAAGCGTTGCGCAAGCGGCATGTGCAGGCCCGTGTCGAGCACGAATTGTGCGCAGCCGGCTTCGCGCGCAATCTGCCGTACCGCGTCGAGCAGTTGCGCGCCGACGCCGCCACGCTGCAGGCTGCCATCGACAACCAGATCGTCGACATAGACGAAGCGGCCATACAGCAGATTAGTCAGCGTGCGATAACCGGCGAGGCCGACGATGCTGCCCGCGTCGGACGCAGCGAGCAGGCGATAGCCTTCGGCATGCTGTCTGGCCACCTGCGCGGCGAACGAGGGCGCGTCCGTCAGGTGCGGGCGCAACTGGCGCATGACGTCGAATGCGGGCAGCAGCGCATCGGGCGTGTCGAGGTGAACGAAGCGAAGCGAGGCGGGCATGTGTGTCTCCACAGGGAACGATGCTCACGATACCCCGCGCACGGCTCGGTCAACAGAGCCAAGAATCCACAATTCGACCGAGCCATCCGGCGCATGCGGTGTGCCGCCAGATAGCCGAACGGCGTCCATATCTGCGGCACAGCACACACACATGGCGGAAGTTTAGTCATCCGGCGCACATTGTGCTGCGCATCGTCTCTGTAGAACTCAGGACTGGGTGACGGCGCAATACGGGTACTGGCTCGGTGCGCGTCCCCGAAAAAACCAAATCGAAAAAACAAACGGGGAGTAACACATGTTGACAACATGGGGACACGGCATCTCACTCGCGATCATGCTCGCGGCAAGTGCTGCCGCGCACGCCGATGTGGACTGCGACGGCGGACGCGGCGGATACCGCTTTCAAACATCGGATGGCTGGTTTCAAAGCGACAAGCTGAAGCATTTCGCGGTCTCGGCGCCTTTCGGTGCGCTCGGCGCTTATCTGACACGCGACACCGAGCATCCCGTCATTTACGGCACGCTCATCGGCACGGTACCTGGCTTGATCAAGGAAGGCATCGACGGCACCTGCCGTAGCAGCGGCTTTTCCTACAAGGATCTGGTTGCGGACCTGGCGGGCGCGTTGTCGGGGGCATTGCTGACCAATTGGGCCATCACCCTCAGTCGCGATGCGCGCGGCCACACCGTCGCGATCTCCTATACCAATCGCTTCTGAGTGACGAGGCGCGATCACTTCCCTCCGTGACGCCTCCCTTTTGCGGAGGCAGGTTCGTCGAACGTGCGAGCATTGTCTTTGGCGCCGCTGGCATTCGCGAGGCCAGTTACGGCACCCGCGAACGCTCGATCACGCAGCGTCGAGCCAGGCAAATTCCGCAAAGCGGTAGCCCATCAAGCGTCCCGAAGGCGAACCGGCCAGCCCTTTGACATGGCTGCTATGCGCGTCGATGAAGTTGATGAACGCAGGAATGATGATGCTGCCTTTCTCGTAGACGATGGTCTGCATATCGCCGTACATCTGCTTGCGCCTGGTTTCGTCCTTCTCCTGGCGCGCCTGCACCAGAAGCTCGTCGAACTGCGCATTCTTCCAGCCAGACTCGTTCCACACGGAATCCGACTTGAAGAATTGCGTGTAGAGCAGATCGAGCGTCGGCCGCGGCAGGATCGAGCCGTAGGTCATTGGATGCTTCATCCAGTGCGTCGACCAGTAGCCGTCAGCGGGCACGCGGCGCACGTCGAGTTTGAGGTCGGTCTGCATCGCGGCTTGCTGCAACATTTGCGCGGAATCGAGTGCGGATTCGATCGAAGGCGGCGCCACCATTTCCGCCGCCGTGCCGGACAGATTGGCTTTCTTGATGAGCGACTTCGCGCGGTCGGGGTCGTAAGTGCGCTGCGGCAGTCCCGCGAGATAGTACGGGTGCCACGCGGGAACCGGATGATCGTTGCCGATGGTCGCATAGCCGCGCAGCAGTGTCTTTTGAATGCGCTCGCGATCATGCAGGGACTTGATCGCCTGGACGAATTCGGGGTTGCGGGTGGGCGTCGCGTCCTGACGCAGGATGAGATCGGTGTAGAGACCCGACTGGCTTTCGAGCACGCCGAAGCCGCCGGCGCGCTTGAGGCGCTCGACGTCCCGCGCGGGCACCGGCGAGACGAGCTGAATATCGCCGGCGAGCAGTGCGTTCAGGCGCGCGGCATCGTCGACGATGCCGACGAGCTGCACTTCGTCGAGATACGGCAGTCCCGGCTTCCAGAAGTTCGGATTGCGCGTGCCGACGCATCGGCCGCCCGGCATGAATTCCTTGCAGACGAACGGACCCGTGCCGTTGCCCTTGGAGAAATCCTTCGTGCCGGCGGCGACGATGACGAAATGCGGCACGGCGAGCAGCGCGGGCAGATCGACGTTGGGCGCGTTCAGCACGATCTCCACTTGTAGCGGCCCTGTCGCCTTGACAGAGTCGATGGCATCGGCAATCGATTTGGCTTTCGACGCCGTCATCGGGTCCTTGTGGCGCGAGAGGGAGAACACGATATCGTCCGCCGTGAGCGGCTTGCCGTCGTGAAAATGCACGTTCGGCTTGAGCTTGACGGTCCACCGCTTGTGATCGCTGGTGTCGAACGACTCGGCGAGTGCGTTCTGCACCTTGAAGTTGCTGTCGAACTCGGTCAGGCCGCTGTAGAAGATGAACATGCGCGAGTAGTCGGCGGTATGCGAGGCCTTCGCGGGATCGAGCGAATCGGACTGCGACTGGTTGGCCGTCGCGACGCGCAGGATGCCGCCTTGACGCGGCTTCGCAACGGCGGCCGCAGTCGCGGTCGTGGCCGCGCCGGCCCATGCGGACCAGCCTGCGGTTGCGGCGGCGCCGGCCGCGAGAAGCGTTTTCACGGCACGCCTGCGTTCGAGGTCGGGATTATCGCTGTCGGGAGGCATGGCCATGGTCTGTCCTTTGAGTTCTGATCGAGCGGGAAGGGTGTTCGCCTACATCGCGACGCAGAGGCGATACGCGTCATAGATCGCTGTATGGATGTCGCGCGACGCCACCGCGTCGCCGATCCGGTAAAGATGGAACTGCGCGTCGCCGTTTGCCGCCTGCAAGACCGGCTGCGCGTTTCCGCGGGCGAATGCGGCGAGGTCAATCTGGCCGTCGTTGACCGAGTGCACGCGGGCGGCCTCGAATAGATCGTCCACGGCGAGGGTCCCGCGTTCGACGACCACATGCTCCGCTTCCAGCTCCACGAGTTCGTCGGTCAACTGATGCCTGAAGATCGCGCGCAGCATGCCCGCGTTGTCCTGCCGCACTTCGCGCCGCACTTCGACGAGTTCGAGATGGGCGCGCACCGGCACCTGCCACTTTTCGAGGTTGCGCATCCACACGAGGTCGTCGCCCTTGCCGCCGGTTTCCTGCGCGGGCAACGCGTCGAGCAGGGCGAGGCGCACGTCGAGTCCCGCCGACACGAAGCGCTCGGCGCATAGATAGGCGTTATGACGGCCGGTGCCGTCGTAGACGAGCACGCGGCCGGCTCGCGGCGGTGTATCCGACAACGCATCGACCACCGAGCGGCACGATTCGCCGCCCGGCAGCGCGTCGAGATCGGGCGTGCCGCCGGTCGCCACGATCACCACGTCCGGGCGCTCCTGGAGTACGTCGCCGAGTTCGGCGTACTGGTTGTAGCGGATGTCGACCCCCAGCCGCTCCAGTTCGGCAAGACGCCAGTCGACGATGCCGATCAGATCCTTGCGCCAGCTTCCCGATGCCGCGAGCAGCACTTGTCCGCCTGCGCGGTCGGCCGCTTCGAGCAGCGTGACCCGATGGCCCCGGCTCGCGCACACGCGCGCCGCTTCGAGTCCGGCCGGCCCCGCGCCGACGATCAGCACATGGCGAGGCGCCGCGGCCGGCGCAATGTCGTGCGGCAGGAAGGTTTCGCGCGCGGTCGCCGCGTTGTGGATACAGGTCGCCTTCGTATTGCGGCAATGCGAGCCGCCGACGCAAGGGCGCGCGGCCTCCTCGCGGCCCGTCTCGATGAGCCGCACGAGATGCGGCTCCGCGATGTGCGCGCGCGTCATGCCCACCAGGTCGATGAGGCCCTCGCCGATCGCATAGCGCGCGGTGGCGAGATCGGCGATCTTGGCGGCGTGAAAGACCGGCAGCCGCACCGCGCGCCGGAACGCAGCGGCCTTGGAGAGCCACGGCGCGGACGGCATGAACATGCCGGGCATGCTGTTGACGACCAGCGACATCTTCGTGTCCATGCGTCCGTAGACCACGTTGAAGAAGTCGAAAAGCTCGCTCTGTTGCAGGATGCGGGCCATTTCCAGACTTTCTTCGAAGCTGCAGCCGTCTTCGAGCGCGAAGCGCAAGCCGACTGGATAGGCATCGCCGACTTCCTTGCGGATCGCCTCATGAACCTCGATCGCAAAGCGGCACCGGTTCGCGGCCGAGCCGCCATAGCGGTCGCTGCGCAGGTTGACGGCCGGGTTGAGGAACTGCCCGATCAGATGGCCGCCCGCATGCGTCTCCAGGCCGTCGAGCCCGCCTTCCAGGCAGCGGCGCGCCGCGCGTCCGAAGTCGGCCACGATGCGCTTGATGTCGTGCTCGCTCATCGCTTGCGGGATCGTGCGATGCAGCGTTTCGCGGCGCGGCGACGGCGCGAGCATCGGCAGCCACGGTTCGGCGTACGGATCGCCGCGCCGGCCGAGATGGGTGATCTGACACATCAGCGCGGCGCCGTGGGCGTGCACGCGTTCGGAGAAGCGCCGCAGATGCGGGACGACTTCGTCGACGCCCATGTTGATCTGCTGGAACGTGTTGGGACTGTCGATGCTCACGTTCGACGAGCCGCCGAACATGGTGAGCCCGATGCCTCCCTTGGCCTTTTCCTCGTGATAGCGTTGATAGACTTCTTGCGGAAATTCGTTTTGAATGAGACGGCTCGCGTGGCTCGTGCTCATCACGCGGTTCTTCAGCACCAGGTGCTTGAGCGTCAGCGGTTGCAGCAAGGGATCAGACGAAGCGGCTGGCCGCGCTTCGTCCGCGTTGTGCTCTGTCATGTCGGGACTCTTTCGATGGGTCTGCCGACAAAGTAGAGTTGCCCTGAAAGCGCGTCAATTTACATGTTCGTCAACGTGGATAACATGGTGTTAGCAGATGGGACTTAGACTTCCTTCGCTTCAGGCGCTGCTCGTTTTCGAGGCCGCCGCGCGTCACATGAGCCTCACGCGTGCGGCGCTCGAACTGAACGTGACGCCGGTCGCGGTGAGCCGCATGGTGGCGCGTCTCGAAGACGCGCTCGGCTTCCAGCTGTTCGCGCGCACAAAAACCGGACTGGCCCTCACCGACGAGGGCGCGAAACTGCACGTCGCGGTGGCCTTGGGTTTCGGCCAGGTGAGCGACACGATCACCGAACTGAAGAGCCGCAAGGAAGAGAGCGAGACGGTCACGCTCTCCATCTCCAGCGGGTTCGCGTCGCAGTGGCTGCTGCCGCGCCTCGAGCGCTTTCAGCATGCGTTTCCTTCGGTGAACCTGCGCTTGCAAGTGATGGCAAGCCGCCTGTACGGTCCGCTCGACGGTGCCGATCTCGGCATTCGTTTGCATAAGCCCGGTTCCGAGCACGATGCGCTCTGTTTCTGTCCGGAGCTGATCATCGCCGTGTGCAGCCCGGGCTATCTCGCGGAGCACGGCCCCCTCGACGCGCCGCGTCAGGCGGGCGGCCACACGCTGATTCACCTCGAGCCGACGACGCATACGTGGGCCGACTATTTCGAGCTGACGCGGGTGATGAACCATGCATCCGCGAAACACGCCAGCTACTCCGATCCGGGCCTCGCGCTGCAGGGCGCCATGCTCGGGCACGGGGCGCTGCTCGGCTGGCTCCTCGCGGTCGCCGCGCCGCTCAATACAGGGGCGGTCGTGCCGGCGTCGGACCGGTTGGTGGAGACGGGTTGCAATTACGTGCTGGAATGCCGTACGCGCGAGCCATCGGGATCGGTGCGCAAGGTGTCCCAATGGCTGATCGACGAGATGCGCGCAGAGCTGGCGAAGGTCGCGCCGATACTGGCGTCGCTGGAACGGATAAGGAGTGGCGCATTGAATTGATGCTGGCAGCACGGGCCGAACGTGAGAGTCGATCAGCGCCCGTGCGGCGAATGACGGCGTTTCGTCGAACTCTCGGTAACCCGTTATCATCGTTTTTCGTCCTCAAGGAGAAAGCGATGGGTCGCCCCGATTTCATCAAACACTGGACCGAACTGGAAGAACCCCATGCGCATTGCTATCGCGGCGATTCCGAGCCGATGGGCCTTGACGCGCCACTCTCCGCCGCGATGGGTATTACGCGGATCGGCATTCATCATGTGAGGCTTCTGCCGGGTCGGCGCACTTCATATCCGCACGCCGAAAGCACCGAACAGGAGTTCGTCTACGTGCTTCATGGCAAGCCCGATGTCTGGATCGACGGCGTTCTGCATGCTCTTGCTGAAGGCGACTCGGTGGCGTTTCCGGCCGGCACCGGTATCTGCCACACCTTCATCAACAATACCGATGACGAAGTCAGGCTGATGGTGATCGGTGAGCGGCCGCGCGAAGACAACCGTATCCGGTATCCGCTCAACGAAGCGCACGAACTGACGCGCGCGGACCGCTGGACGGACTGGCCGATCAGGCCGATCGGTGATCACAATGGCATGCCGGACTGACCGCGTGCGTGCTGGCGGACGGCACGGCATTGCCTCAAGGTCGATCGATTCGAATCGCCGGGACCTGGCGCCGTGAGACACCACCATACAGGCCGCAAGGCTGCGCCGCCGACGCGGCGCCTGGTAGGCGAGACCGCAGCCACGGCACAGGGCAATCCCGGCCCATCAGCGCGACTATGCGGAAACGATGCAGGAAAACACCAGGGTCGCTCCTGACGCTCGTCAGTATACTGGCCAACTGCCGGACGCCGTCACTTCGGGAAGTCAGAACGAGTCAGGTCAGGCGCCGTTCGTCGGACTCAACAGGAGGAAGACAAAAATGAAGCGCAACGTTTCCCACTATCTGATTGCACTTGCAACGATCGTTGCATCTTCGCTCACGGGGCCGGCGTATGCGGATGCCGCGCATCCCGTCGTCGCGTTGCTGCCGGGCGTCACCGATCCTTTCTACTTCACGATGCACCGCGGCGCCGAGCGGGCCGCAAACGAAGAACACGTCCAGTTGTTATTCCAGGTGCCGAAGGCATGGAACACCACCGAGCAGGTGCCGATCCTCAAGGCGTTCATTGCCAAACGCCCGGATGTCCTGCTGGTTTCACCGGTCGACAAGCAGCAACTGATCGGACCGCTGAAGGAAGCGGCCGACGCCGGCATCAAGGTCATCACGGTCGATACGTATATCGGCGACGGCCACTATCAGACCGGCAAGGGCGACGCGGATTTCCCGTTGTCCTACATTGCTTCGGATAACCTGGAAGGCGGGCGCGTGGCGGCGCGCTCGCTCGCGAAGGCCATCGGCGACAAGGGCACGGTCTATTGCGAAAACAACAAGCCGGGCATATCGAGTACCGATGCGCGTGCCGAGGGTTTCCTCGACGAGATGAAGAAGCACCCGAACATCAAGGTGCTGCAGACGCAATATAACGAGGACGATGCGAACCGCGCTGCATCCCACGTCGCCGCGGTGCTCGCGCGCAACCCCGACCTTGCCGGCGTGTTCGGTGCCAACACGTTCTCCGGCAGCGGCGCCGCCCAAGGCGTCAAGGCGGCCGGCAAGCAGGGCGTTGTCAAGGTGGTGGTGTTCGACGCCGTGCCTGGCATCGACCAGCAGATCAAAAGCGGCCTCGTGGATATCGCGATCGCGCAGCGCCCGGATGAAATCGGCTATTACGGTGTGAAGTTCGCGGCAGACGTGATTCGCGGCAAGAAGATTCCGCCCTTCAAGAGCACCGGCTTCGTGGTGCTCGACAAGACGAACATCGATCAGCCTGACATGAAGAAGTACATCTATTCGAACTAGCCAAGCGCTGTCGAACGAGGACCTATCCCGGCGTGCGCCGCAGCGCGCACGCACGTCATTTCCGATTTCCCGGACGACTCGATGGACAACTCACGGCTCGACAGGCTCGCACTGATCAGCAGGCTCTGGCCCTGGCTTTTCCTGTGTGCGCTACTGGTGTTTTTCGAAGTCTGGGCGCGGATTGCGGATCATCGCTCGTTCATCTTCAACGCCTACAACCTGCAGTCGATCGGACTGGCGGCCAGCGCGCCGCTACTGCTCGCGATCGGCCAGACGTTCGTGATCATCACGGCGGGCATCGATCTGTCGGTAGGTTTTGTGATGGGGCTGGCTGCCGTGTGTGTCGCGCAATTCACGCTACTGGGCAGCGGCTCGCCGTGGATCCTGCTGTTCTCCATTCCCCTGACCGTCGGGGTATGCGCGATTCCGGGGCTCGTCAACGGCGTACTGATTGCGCGGCTCGGTGTGCCCGCCTTCATCGGCACGCTCGGCATGTATGGTGTCGCACGAGGTGTGGGTTTTCTGGCGGCGGGCAGCGGCATGACCGTGGCGGTGGACAATGCCGGCCTCGCGTGGCTCGGGCGCGGCTGGACGCCGGTGGCGCTGACCGCCGTTTTGCTGGTCGTGATGCATGTCGTGCTGTCGAAGACGCGGTTCGGCCAGTACACCTATGCAATCGGCGGCAATCCACAGTCGGCGATCCGCGCCGGCATCAATGTCAGGCGTCATCTGCTGGTGATCTATCTGATCGCCGCTGCGTTTGCCGCTGTCGGCGGCATCGTCTATACGGCGCGCTTTGCCGCGGGCGCTGCCAACGCCGGGGAGCCAATGCTGCTCGACTCGATTGCGGCAGTCGTGATCGGCGGGGCGAGTCTATTCGGCGGGACCGGCAATGTCATCGGCACGCTGATTGGCGCACTGATCATCGCGGTGATCGAGTTCGGACTGGTATTCATCGACGTCAACGCGTTCTGGCAGTTCATCGTGGTCGGCATCGTCATCATCATGTCGGTGCTGATCGATCAGTACAAGGAACGTCTCGGAGGCGCCCAATGAGCACCCCGATCCTCGAGGCGCGCGATATTTCGATCCGCTTCGGCGGAGTGGAGGCGTTGCGGCGCGTCTCGCTGCAACTGATGGCGGGCGAAGTGCTCGCGCTCGCCGGCGACAACGGCGCGGGCAAGTCGACGCTCATCAAGATCCTCTCCGGTGTCTACCATGCCGACGCGGGCCACTTGCTGTTCAACGGCTCACCCTTGCAGCTGCGCGACCCGCAGGATGCTCGCGCGCAGGGGATCGAGACGATCTATCAGGATCTCGCGCTCGCCGACAACCTCGATGTCGGCAGCAATATCTTCCTCGGACGCGAGCCGACGCGCCGGCAATTCGGGCTTCAGGTCATCGACCGGCCGCGCATGGCGCAGGTCGCACGCGAAGTGCTCGAGCGCCTCGATATCGTGATTCCCGAGCGCAAGCTCGGTGGTCCGGTGAAGATGCTCTCCGGCGGCCAGCGGCAGGCGATTGCGATCGGCCGCGCCATTTACTGGAATGCGCGTGTTCTGATCATGGACGAGCCGACTGCCGCGCTCGGCGTACCCGAACAACGCAAGGTCATGGAATTGATCGCCGCGCTGAAAGCCCAAGGCGTGTCCGTGATTCTGATCTCGCATAATCTTCACGACATTTTTGCCATTGCCGATCGCATCGTCGTGCTGCGGCGCGGTGAGGTCGCCGGCGAGCGGCTCGTGGCCGGGACTAACGGCGATGAGATCGTGCATCTGATCGTCGGCGATACGTACGCGAGCACTAATACGCGGGGATCGGGCCACTGAGCGATGCGCCGGCGGACAAATCGGCGCGGATCGGGCGACACATTCCCGAATCCGGAGCGACGACAGTTTCGTTATTGAGTCGCTCGCCACGGCAGCGGGAGGTTATTTGGTAATGGAAAAATCATTCCATTGGATAATTGATTTATAGCGGAATATTTGAGTTGTCGGAATTCAATGGAATATAAAGTTTCTCGCTTGCCAAAAGGGAATCGCGACTGTTCCAAGTTTAGGCTCCGGGCGTGCCAGTCGCGGAGCAGCCGTCATCGACCGACGATTGGATACTCAGTCTACCGCGTATAGCACTTCATCTATTTCATCAGACAATACGATCGTCCTTTTTTATTTCGCCAGAAACAATAAACTTTTTGCGAGGTTTGTCGTTAAAGCATTGCGCGACCTAAGAAACGCCCGGCCCGTTACTTTCGGTGCACTGAGAGATTCGCGTTCGCCTGTGTAGTGTGAAAATGAACCATGGATCGAACAATTTACGCCACGAACAGCATCAGATCCTCCCGCCACGCGCTCGTTCTGGTGCCCGCGCTGACCGTTCTGGTCCTCGGCATCTTGTGGGTAACCATACTGTTGCGCTTGCAGGTCGAGAAAGCTTCCGTGATGCGCGACACGCGCGTGGCTGCCCGCACGCTGGCCGATGCTTTAGAAACCCATACGTTGAAGACCGTCCACGATGTCGACGAGATCGCGTTGCTGGTCAAATACGGATACGAACGTACGCCGCAAACCTTCGATCTGGCAGCGTATCGTGCCTACGGGCTGATTACCGCGGACACGGCACTACAGGTCACCATTGCGGGTGCCGACGGCCGCGTGATTGCATCGACTTTGCCATTTTCGGGGACGGTTGATCTCAAGGACCGGGAACATTTCCGGGTCCACCTTTCCCCTGCCAACATTGGGCTCTTCATCAGCCAGCCTGTGATCGGACGTATTTCCAGGCAGTGGTCCGTTCAGGCAACCCGCCGTATCGATCGCCCTGACGGAGGTTTCGGCGGGGTAGTGATCGTCTCGGAAGATCCGGCTTATCTGACCGATGGCTTCTACAACAATGCCGCACTGGGCGAGCGGGGCATGATTGCCGTTTTGTCCGGTCGTGGGTTCATATTGTCGCGTCGTGCGGGTAATTCACCGAGCCGGTCTGGTGAGGCGCTGCCGAGTAGCTATGTTCCACTCGGCAAGACGGTGCTGGCCGACTTCTCCGATCCGATCGATCATGTCGAACGTGTGGTAGCTAGCCGCCATCTCGAGAAATATGGTTTGACCGTCGTCGCCGGCCTTTCCGTCGACGAGGCGCTGGACGATTACTACAGGATGCGTCGCGTGTATGTGACGATGGCCGCGACCATCACGGTGATGCTCGCGGCACTATCGACCTGGATTACTGCTCTGATCGTCAAACTCCTCAACGGTAAAGAAGAATTGCGGCGTCTTTCTCAAACGGACCGGCTGACTGATTTACCGAACCGCGGCAAAATTGTGGACCTGCTCGACGAGGCGATCGCGGCACCGGGCGCGGTCGGAAAAGTCGCTGTCATTTTTGTCGATCTGGATAACTTCAAAGACCTCAACGATACGTACGGCCACCAGTGCGGCGACGAAGTTCTGGCTATGGTGGCGGCGCGCCTCCAGGCTACCGTACAGGAGCGTGGCGTAGTAGGGCGCCTCGGCGGAGATGAGTTCCTTCTTGTACTCACGACTGACGCTATAACCGACGTAGTCGAACAGATGGTCACCGAATTGACGGCTGCTCTGCAGGCTCCCCTGAATTCACGTTGGGGTGTTGAGACGGTCGGTGCGAGCTTCGGTATTGCTATTCTGAATGCGGGTGAGGACTCGTGTGAACTCATCAGGAAGGCGGACTTCGCGATGTACCAAGCCAAGAATCGCGATCCCGCTTATCGAATAGATTCAAGCACAGACCGCATTCTTGCCGGGTGAGTCTTCCCTTGCGCGTGGCAAGAGGGACCGACTCGAAAACCACGCGAGGCCGCCGTGAGCTTCGATCGAAGACTTAATCAAGTCGTGCATGCTGGGTATCTTTCTGGATCGGCTCCTCGAAGCGGGCGATCCATCGCCAGCGCAACCTTATTCGATTGCTCGTTAGGATCACGAAGCTGAGATGGATCGCCGTTCATGGCAATGCTTACTTGCCTTGAATCAGCATGCCAAGCGGAGCGAGCGGGCCGACGGGCAACAGATCGAACTTCATCAGCTCAGAAGCGGTGAGCGGCAACGCATCCACTGCCGCCTTGGCGTGTTCGACCGACTGGACTTCCATGAGAAAGATCACGCCGGCCGCGTTCTCACGGAACCAGAACTGTTCGATCTTGCCATCGAGGTAGAGCTTGAGCGTGTCGGGAACTTCCTTCGGCATGATCTGCTGGCGCTGGTCTGGCGTGAGCGGCTGAACGAGCGATCCAATAGCGAAAACTTTCATGAGTGACCTCCTGAGTCAATCTTCATTGGGATGTGCAACGGGGATCACTGTAGCGGTCGGGCAGAAAAACCGGTATCGTCGTAAATGCCAACTTTAGGGTCGTTTACGCCATGCGCATTTCCATACTTGCCCTTGATGGATTGTTCGACACCGGGCTCACCGTCCTGCTCGACGCGTTCACGCTCGCCAATAAATTTTCAGCCCTGCAAATGGGCGGAACACCTTATTTCGATGTGTCGATCGTCGGCGTGCGAAAGAGGGTTCGGTCCGGACAAGGGTTGGTCATACCCGTGCACGCAGTCACCGCGGACTTGAAGCCGGACTGGGTCATCGTTCCTGCACTGAATACCGGAACGCCGGAGCAACTGATCCCAGCTCTCGATCGACCGGACGTGAGGAAAGCCAAGGCGCAACTGGTGGAATGGCATGCTGAAGGCGCGCGTATCGCCGCGTCCTGCATCGGGACGTTCCTTCTGGCGGAAACCGGACTGCTCGATCACCGGGAAGCGACGACCACGTGGTGGCTCGGTCCGCTATTTCGGCAACGCTATCCAAATGTTTTGCTCGACGAGTCTCGCATGCTGGTGCCGACAGACGTGGGCGTGACGGCCGGCGCGGCGATGGGGCATCTCGATCTCGCCCTGTGGTTGATACGCAAGGCTAGCCCCGAACTGGCGACCGTCGTCTCCCGTTACCTGCTAGCCGATATTCGCTCCTCGCAGGCGCCTTACATCATTCCCAACCATCTGGCGCAGGCGGATCCGCTTATTCTTCGCTTCGAACGGTGGGCGCGAGACCATCTCAAGGCCGGGTTCTCGCTGCAGGAAGCCGCCAACGCGCTGGCGACGAGCGCGCGGTCATTGCAACGCCGGTGTCAGGAGGTGCTCGGCAAATCGCCGCTGGCCTACTTCCAGGATCTACGTGTCGAACGTGCGCAGTCTCTCCTGCACGGCAGCGGTCTCGGCCTCGACGCCATCGCTGCCGAGGTAGGTTACGTCGACGGAGCGACGTTACGAACACTTTTGCGTCAGCGCCTGGGACGGGGAGTGCGCGATCTTCGCGCCGACCTGCGCTGACGGCGCTCACTTCGGTATTCGAGGTGGAAATCGCTGTGGTTCGGGCGGCCACGCACCGTCGTGGGTAAGAGTCCGCTTCCGGGCGCAGTAGCGTTCCGCACGCCGCTGCTGTTGTGCGCTTCTGCGTTACGCCAACGAGTTCGCCAGAGCGCGCAGAGTCTGGCTCGGATCATCTTCGATGGGCGAACCGTGCGACACGAGAATGCGTTTCAGCGACGGCAGTTCCGCCCACTCCAGAAGCTGAGCGCGCAGCGCCTCTTTATCCGCGACGAGGATCAGCTTCACCGGCTTCGGAATATGCGGTTCGTCTCCCGCGAACCCCATCATGCGCAGGAACCAGCCGCCGAACCCGGATTCATGGCGAATGTTGCCGACCAGATCGTTCAATACCAGCGTCGTGCCGTTCTGCGTGCGGATGACGAGCGCCGCCTCATGTCCACGCGTTCCAGGGACCGTGACGAACTGCACGTTCGGATCTCCGAAGCCGGGGTCCGTCGTGTCGACGTGCACCGCTTCTTCCACCTTCGCCCGCGACCCTTCGGGCGCAACGACCTGCATTAACGGGTAGCGCTCTTTCCAGATTTTTGCGTCCAGCCGATGATGGTCGTTGGGCACCACCAGAAAGGCGGGGCGCCCGTAGTCTTCGAGCGCTTGCATCTCGAGTTCATCGAGCGCAATTGCGCTGAATATGACCAGTCGCGAGTCGTTCAAACGCGCCACCGTCATACGTCGCGGGAGGTCGGTGAGCGGCATATGGAGTTCGCCGGTCAAGGTGAGAACGTTTTCGTCGACTTCTGTGAGCTTGCCGTGCGGCAAGACTTTCCACTGCTGAAAAGGCTTGGTCATGGTTGGTCTCCTTTGCTGGAGGCAGTCACCGTAGATATGCAGTGTGCGCGCAAATAGAGGACCGTCAAGCGGATGATGTGAATGACGCGTGTGCTCTCCGCGTCCATCGCACACAGGCTCTGAGCCCATGTGAAGCGGTCCCCAACCCGGTCAGAACGGCAACAGTTTTCGAACCTGATATTGCGGCAGGAACTATTCGGAAATTCCCTTCGCCTCCATGCTGCAACTGCGATGTACACTTTCCAGCAGGGGCATTCCACGGTTTCAGGGCC
Organism: Paraburkholderia sp. RL18-101-BIB-B; assembly: GCF_046026985.1. Taxonomy (NCBI): domain Bacteria; kingdom Pseudomonadati; phylum Pseudomonadota; class Betaproteobacteria; order Burkholderiales; family Burkholderiaceae; genus Paraburkholderia; species Paraburkholderia sp. RL18-101-BIB-B. The sequence continues at coordinate 428,243 of NZ_JARESV010000003.1, read as the reverse complement.
GGGCAGAACACGCAGGATCATCAATGAAAAGAATCTACGGGTACAAAGGCTTTGAGGTCACCGTGGAGCTGGAGCCGGTGTGGGAGACCGCGGGCAGCGTCACGCTGCTGCCCCCGCGCGGCTTCGTCGCCGTCGTGCAGGTCAGAACGATGGGCGCGGTGGGCGCAACGCGCCCCGTGGTTGCTCCGATCCGCCTCGGGGCAACCATCCAGCAACCCTTCCCGACACAGGCCGAGGCGCTCATGGCAGGGTATAGCGCCGGGCAGCGCGTAGTGGACGACACGTTCGCACGCTGACGACGGTTCGTTACTGAACAGTTCTGATTGGCGGATTGTTCCTGTGGCGGCCCTTTGGTATCGCCTGTATCGCCTGTATCGTCTGTACCCTCGAAGTCAAAGCCGCCGGACGACTCGTGCAAATGCTGGCGAGATTCCTGAACGAAAAAAAGCCGCAGACATCGCTGCGGCCTGAAAACACACGCCGCGCATGGAGCGCTGACGTTGATTCCATCCTACACATCCGCGTTTCTGAAGCAATCAGGTGTCTCGTCTGAGTATTTGCGAGCGGCCGTATTGCCGCGTCTGCCGTGTAGCGAGCCTGGGTCATCGCTGGCGACGGCGTTGCGCAATGGCCACAGGGCCAGTCAGTCGTCCGGCATCAGAACCACGGTATGCGGAGTTTCATCTGGCCGGGGCCTTCGCCGACATATCGTTCTGCCGGCTCAATGAAGCAGCCTTCGTGACGGTGAGGTTATCGTCGCGCGCGTCGATCCAATCGATCGCCCATTGCCGCGCGACCTCGATTGCCTCGTCTTCGGTTTCGAACCAGGCGAGATTGCGCTCGATGTGCATTTCCGTGTCCACATCGTCGTCAGGCGACGCCCGGATGATCCGCGCATGCGCGAAGAACTGACCAAGCGAAAAATCCGGGGTTGCGTCAATGACCCAGCCGCCGTACTCGTACTTCATGATTGCCTCCAATACCTGCTAAGCGCGATTCGAACAGACAACGCATGGATTCGTCAGGCTGTATTCGCTAAACCTCCGCGGGTGAATTGCCGACTTCAGGGTCGGTTGGCCGGGCAGCACGCAGCCCGTCGACTCTGCGACGCCATATCGTTATAGATCATTCGTGGTCGAACTGGCCGCGCGGAGCAGGGGCCAGCGATATGCACAAGGGTATCCGTGAGACTTGTCAGCGATGCTTCTGGTTCTGGAAAAGACGCCAGGTTTGCAAAAAAAATTTAGTCCGAGCGATCTCCGACCTGGCCGTTCGTTTCGCCGACTGCAACGCACGTCCACGTGCGGATCCCGAAGTGGCCGCCGCGTTGTAATCGCCGCCGAGCTCTGCATGCTTGTCCAGGTCGGCTCAATGGAACGCGGCGGGTGGCACTACGCCAAACGCACAGGGCGCTCAATTGTCATCCGACCTGGGCGGCAGATGCTCGTGCGGCACCGGCTCCGCTTCCGCAGCATCCGGAAGATCGACCTTGGTGCGTGGCGCAGGTTTAGGAGCCGGCGACCGTGTGCCCGGCGTAACCCCGCGGACGGGATGGTCCGGAATTCCTGGCCGGTGAATGGGGCGTGTGGTCGGGGTTGAGGGCATGATTTCCTCCTACGCGGACGTGACCAGCAACGACCATGATAACTCTGTCGGAGACACAGAACGTATCCGCTCAAGCCAGTATTTGACTCTCTCAGCGAAGCCACAGACGGCCGACATGGCCTGCCGAGCGCTCCGAGCGATAGCCCATCTTGTACCCCGGCGCAACGAGCCCAATCCGTGCGCTGTAATAAATATTTCGCAATTCTGGAGTAATGATAACAATAGGCTGGCGGCCTATAAATACGATATTCACATATAAATCGATCAATAGATTTCCGTTGAATTGGTGTTGTTAAGTAAGTGAGCTATTAAAACTGTAATATGCATTCCTGATAAATGCAATCCAGGCCGGTCGGGCTTCTCCGCGGTGACATTGACCGACAGAACATGCAGCGCGTTGTCCTCCGATATAAAAATAAAACCGATGGCCGTAAAAAAAGCATTTCACATATTGCGTTCAAAAATTGAGCGGTTATGATGGCGTCTCCGTGATTCGATTTCTCGCATGATTGCGTCACGGAGGGGGCGGCAGGAATATTTGCCGGCATTCACGCAGGAGAGGTAATTGATGCTCTCCGCGCAGAGAGACTAAATCGAGGAGACGCCATGTTGAGTCCCCATGAATTCGCCACCTTGATGCTCGTCAAGGACGCGCCGGACCAGCTCGAACTGGGCCGCGCTGAACTCGATACGCTGCTGGAGCGGCAACTCATATCACTGGAAAACTTTGCCTCAGGACGCCCGCGTGCTCAAGTCACAAGCGACGGCGATTCCATTCTCAAGGCCGTCGCCCGGATGCGCTAGCCATCTGCGGCGTGCGCCTCCCGGCGAACGCGCCGACGAAACAGTCATGAACGAAACGTCTCAGTTGCGGGTTGGTTTGTAGTGCCTGTTGATGTAACGACCGTCGAAGTTCTCGCGACGCATTCTGCCTGACAGGCGTCCTTGCGCTTTGATTTATCCACCATCGCGATCCGTCGCAACACACCCGTCCGACCGGGGGTTTCGTGCATCGGATCGAATTTTGAGGAATTCAACCATGGCTCTATCGAGTCCCGAGCAAGCCGCTGCCGCCAAGGCCAGCCTCGACGCATTCTTCGGATTGACCGGGAAGGTCTTTGAAGGCGCTGAAAAACTGGCCGCGTTGAACCTGCAGGTCGTCAGGTCCACGCTGGCCGAGGCGCAGGAGAATATGACGAAGGCGCCCGGCACGACAGACCCGCTGCAGTGGTTCGCGCTGCAATCAGGTTTCACCGGACCTTTCACGGAAAAATCGCTGTCGTACGGCCGGCAAGTGTTCGACATCGCATCGACTACGCAGGCTGAAGTCACTCAATTCGCACAGGCGCAGTACGAGCGTTACAACGCCCGTGTGCAGGCATTCGTCGAGGAAGCGGCGAAGAATGCTCCGGCAGGTTCCGAAGCGGCGATTGCTGCGTGGAAATCCGCGATCGGCGCCACCACGACTCTGTACGAAACGCTACAGAAGACCGGGCAACAGGCCGTGCTGGTCGCCGGAGATAATTTCGATGCGGTAACAGCCACAGCGTCAAAGGCCGCGCGACGCAACGCCGAGCAGGTTCCCGCAGCCGCCGGCGCGAAGGGATAAGGCCGACGCGGGCAGCGATGCCCGCGTTGCCGCACTCGATTTATATGAAGGAATACTTAGGGAGTGGCGGAATCCGGTTTTTCCAATACATCAAGTTCTTGACTGAATGCAGTGTGGCTCAAGTTATCTACGAGGCCAATTTTTTGCGAGGACGATTCGATGGCAAAGCAGATCGCGGTGGTGACGGGTGGAATGGGCGGACTTGGCGAAGCAATCAGTGTCAAGCTGCATGACGCCGGGTATGCAGTCGTGGTCACCTGTTCGCCGGCCAACACCGGCGCGAACGAGTGGCTCGCACGGATGGAAGCCCAGGGACGACAGTTCCGCGCGTACGCGGTCGATGTCGCCGACTACGACTCGTGCGAAAAATGCATGGCGCAGATCAAGGCAGAAGTCGGACCGGTCGATATCCTGATCAACAACGCCGGCATCACGCGCGATGCAAGCTTCAAGAAGCTGGACAAGGTCAATTGGGACGCGGTAATCCGAACCAACCTCGATTCGGTGTTCAACATGACGAAGCCGGTGTGCGACAGCATGGTCGAGCGGGGTTGGGGTCGCATCATCAATGTGTCGTCGATCATCGGCTCCAAGGGCGGCTTCGGGCAGACCAACTATGCGGCGGCGAAGGCCGGCATGCATGGCTTCACGAAATCGCTGGCGCTCGAAGTGGCGAAGAAAGGCGTCACGGTCAACACTATCTCGCCAGGTTACATCGCGACGAAGATGGTGATGGCGGTGCCCGAGGAGATCCGCGAGACGAAGATCATTCCGCAGATTCCGGTCGGCCGGCTTGGACAGCCCGACGAAGTCGCCGCACTCGTGCTGTACCTGTGCTCGCGCGAAGCCGGTTTCGTGACCGGAGCCAACATTGCCATCAACGGCGGGCAACACCTGCAATGAAGCCGATAGTCGGCAACGGAGGTTCCGATGAATGAAGCAGTGGCAATCGTCGTAGGTTCGTTCGTGATGGCGACGGCAGCCGTATTCGTCGCCGCTCACTATCACCAGGAGCAAATGCGTCGAAAACGACTCAGACAGATGGGGCACCATCACTACTGGCGGCATTGGAGCAGCGCCCGGCATTGAGCTGCGCTACCGCGCTTGCAGGCGCGGTGATCGCCCGCGGATTCTGCTGGTCAGCTCGACCAGCAGAATTCTCCATACCAAGACAACCGCCACCACGCCGCTTCTGTAACGCGACACGCGTAGGCGTGATCCTCCCATTCGTGCCATCCGACCGGATGCGACTCCAGATAGCGATTTAACGCCCGTCCGACAGTAGGAAAGAAGTGTTGCGAGGGCGATTCATGAAGTTTTTGTCGCCGCTTCGCGCACGGCCTGCAGCATGCGCTCGCGAAAAATCTCCGTGTTGGCGAAGAAGAACGTGGCATCCCACCGCGGCATGACGAGCCCCGGAACGCAACGGCCCTCAGGATTGCGGGCGACGTCGCGATAGCCCTTCATCTGATCGACGCGACCGCGGACGCCACGCACGCCACAGGAACCGCACAACCGCGAGCGCAAGCGCAACGCCGACGCCGTTCACGACCCCGTTCATCGCGACACGATCAGAAACCCGATCGATTGCACGAACTCTCAAGCGCCATTCAGTAGCGAAAAAAGTAGGAACTTCCGCGAACCGTGCCTTGTCCACGAAGCTCGCCCCCGCCTGAGCGGGCGGCATGAACCGCGAGGAGGACGTATCGATGGAAAAAGGACGTGTTGCCGCGCTCGACGTCGGTCGGGCGCTCGCGATCGTCGGTGTCGTTGCTGTACACCTGTCGTTCCAGTTTCCCAATCTGCCGCACAGCGTCACGCTGCTGGCGCGCATGGGCCAATACGGCGTGCAGCTGTTCTTCGTGATCAGCGCGATCACGATTTTCATGACGCTTGAAGCGGACCACGAACGTTGCGCGGGCCCACGTCACGTGACATTGCGTTTCTATATCAAGCGTTTCTTTCGCATTGCCCCAATGTATTACGCCGCGATCGCCGTGTATGGACTGATCAGTTACGGCGCGACGCGCTCAGGCTACGAACCCGCATGGGTGCTCGGTGCCCACGGCGCAACGGATATTCTGCTCAACGTGCTGTTTCTGCATGCGCTGTCGCCGACTGCGATCAACAACGTGGTGCCGGGCGGTTGGTCGATCGGTGTCGAGATGCTGTTCTATCTGATCGCGCCGCTGCTGTTTTTCGTCGCGATGAACCGCACGCGCTTGCTGATCGCGACGGTGTCGTTGCTGGCGCTGTCGGTCGTGGCATTGTCGATCGGTGACTGTCACGGCACGCTTGACTGTCATGTAACGAACAACTCGTTCAGCTATTTCTGGCCGCCGGTGCAAGGGCCATGCTTCATCGTCGGCATGTGGGCGTGGTACGCATTCCGCTCGCATCTGACGGGCAGATCCAGCGTGACGCGGCGCACGACGTGGCTGATTTTTTCGCTCGCCTCGGGTTTCGCGCTCGCGACGGCGGCGCTCGGCGTGTGGCTCGCGAAAGCGCACGAACTCGCGCCGGTCTTCGCCGCATGCAGCGCAGTCGCGTTTCTGCTTTTCGTCTGCTCACGCAACCGGTCCGCGCCGGGCGGCGATGCTCGCGGTACATACATGCGCCGTTGTGCCGACGCATTGGGTCGCGAAAGCTACGGCATCTACCTGTGGCACTTCATCTGCGTCTACGCGACGTTGCACTTTTTCGAAGGCGTGTTCGGGCAGAGTGGCCGGGAGACGTCGCTTGTGCTCTTCGTCGCGACCGTGCTGGCCGTGCTCGCCGCGTCGTATGCGTTCTCGCGCGCCTCCGACCGCATGATTCAGGGACGCGCGGCACGTCTGTCGCGCAGCATTCTCGCCCATGTCGACCGGCGCTTCCATCTGAGTAGCCGGGCGTGATGAGCTGCACGTGCAAGCGATCCTGAGGCACGTCAGTTGCTGAAAAAAAGATAAAGGGGTGTGAATCAAAATCGGAATTCTGCCGTGAACACACCTGTCTTCTTTCTCAGGTCATGTCTTTTGGCATTTTCCGCGCTATGGTGATGTATGGTTGGGCAGCCCCCGGGACAGCGAGCCGCTGCACAACAAGGGGAGAAGCACTGTGCATGAAGATCTGGCGGTGTCGCGCGAAACGATGGTCGAGCGGCAACTGATTGCGCGCGGCATTGCGGAGCCGCGCATTCTTGACGCGATGCGGCGCGTGCCGCGCGAGGCCTTTCTGAGTCCCGACCTGCGCGCATGGGCTTATGCCGACGCAGCCCTTCCGATCGAAGCCGGCCAGACCATCACCCAACCGTTCATGGTAGCGCGGATGCTGCAGGCGGCGCGGCTCAAGCCGGACGACCGTGTACTGGAAATCGGCACAGGTTCCGGCTACGCGGCGGCCGTGCTCGCGGAAATCGTTGCACACGTCGATACGGTCGAGCGTCATCCGCAACTCGCTGAGAGCGCGATGGACCGGCTCCGCACACTCGGCTACGACAACGTGAACGTCTACACCGCGGACGGCACACTCGGACTGCCGGCGCATGCACCGTTCGATGCAATTGTCGCCACCGCATCCGGCCCGGGCGTGCCGCCGGCGTGGAGCGCGCAACTGCAGATTGGCGGCCGGATCGTGATGCCGGTGGGTCCGGGCCCGGAACATCAGCGGCTGATCCGGCTGACTCGTAACAGCAGCACGACTTACCACGAGGAAATGCTCGACCTCGTGCGTTTTGTACCGTTGATTGGTGCTCAGGGCTGGGGCGACATCGAAGGGAAGTGAGTCGGCGTGGGCGTGGACATCATCCGAAGCGCCTGCGAGGAATCCGTCCGATGCATCTGTCCGTGAGCAGGCTGCGACGCCCGCGCATGGTCAGGGGCCGCACGCGCGATATCCCGTGCGCTATGCGAGTGGAGATCACAATGGTCAGCACATTGACGAAAATTCTTCTCATCGTTGTCATTGCCGCGTCGTGCAGCGGATGCTCGCGCAAGGACGACAGCGGAATCGGTGTTCCGGGTGGACACAACGGCATTGGCAACAGTGCGTCATCGCCGAGGGCGGACACGGATTCCTGAGTTCTCCAGGTGATCCGTCGAGCGCGGCACGCGTGCGCGCAGGGTACTCGTCGGGCGGCGGAAGCGAGCAGGAAAGTTTTTACGCCTGAGGCAATGCGCAGGGGCAAAAGTACGCATCAAGCGCCCATGGTAGTGCGACCAGGCGGCCCACCATCGTCGCGAGTGTATCGGGCGACACTGCCGCGAACGTAATGGTCATTTCTTCGAAGCTGTGACGGCGATCCACACGGATCCGAACGTGGTCCGCCTGGGGCGCCTCGCAACCGAGAACCTGCCACGCGGCAACGACCCTCAAGTTGCCTGCCTTTGCACGCACGGTGAGCCGGTAACGATCGTGCTGGAGCGGTGCGCTGTCCCGGGTTGTCATCCCCTGCACGGCGGGATCGTCCGGTGCCGCTTCGATTTGCTCGTCGGTCGATTGCATACTGAACTCCGGATGGCCGGTCATGCGGGACAGGAGCCAGAGCCGATCGGCCGCTCGCAGGACGTCCGCTGTATGAGTATCGTTATAGTCCGCGAGTTCATCGAACGTTAGGATTGCGCGTCGAAATCGACAATATTCTGCGCACTAGGGCGTGCATGTCATTGCCATGCTGCGACTGCTCAGTCGAGAGAGGGCAACCGGCGATTTCGCTGGGCTCAAGCCCTTAGCGGTTTATAGAAGAAACACGTGTGCCCGCGAATTTTTACGCTGCGTTGCAATTTGTGCAAAGCGTCGTAGGCCGTATGAAAACCGCATCTTCTCGACGCATCTATGGGCATGCTTATTGCGCCGTCGAGGAGGGGCGGCGTGTTGTTTGGCCGCGACTCCAACCATGCAGGAGATTCAGCGATGAAACCGAACTTCAGGAACGTCATGGTGATCACGGCAATCGCGATACTGACGATGGTTGGCGCAGGCTGCAAGCGCGCCGACAACAGCAGCGGTGCAGCTGCTGATGCCGGCAGCAGCACGGGAGCGATGAGCGCTCCGTCTGCCGCGAGTGGCATGAGCGGCGGCGCCTCGGGCGCGAGCCAGTAGTTCTGGTCGGCGCGCGGCTCACCTTCATTGCCATCGCGCACGAGTCGATTGCGAACGACAGCAAGGCGCCGGACAGGCAGCGATATCGGCGCGCATCGCCGCACGCCATCTGTAGCGCGGTGCCGCCGCATTTTATGGAGAAACGCAGCATGGACAACGATCTCGAAGCTCGCATTCGCACCCGGGCGTATCAGCTCTGGGAAAATGATCCGTCGCCGGACAGCAACGCCGAAAAGCACTGGGAGGAAGCGCGCCGGCAGATCGAAGCCGAGGGTGATGATGCGCAGGGCAGTCCAGAACCCAACGTCGATCAATCGGCGGATCGGGAGCGGGGCGGCCGGATTGCGCCGGAAGAGCAACTGCAGGACATGCCTGGCGGCGATGCGGATGCGGCAGGAAAAGAAAAACGGTAGCGCCGGCGTTGCGCGGGCGCGAGCGACCGCAGATGCGGCTCACTCGCTAGAGCGTCGATATAGGACGCTCGCGGCCTTGGATACTTCACCGGTCGTTGTTTTGGTCATTCAATGCGCTGCGCTCAAGCGAGCCTTGACGTCCGCGGCGTTGCCGTCTTTCGGCGTTTGACCCAGCGAAGCAGTGACCTCCGCGCCAAAAAGAAAAACGATGGCGCAAAAATATAGCCACATCATCAGCACTGCAAGCGAGCCCGCTGCGCCGAATGCGCCTGCCGTTCCTGCGTGCGCGAGGTATAGCCCAAACAGGTGCCGGCCCACGGTAAACAGCGCCGCCGCGACGGCTCCGCCTATCAACGCGGAGCGGAAGTTGACTCGCTTGTCAGGTAGCCACTTGATCAGCGCACCTAGTCCGAAAGTCAGTATCACGAGGCCAAAAATAGACTGCGCGACGTCGGCAAGAACGCTAAGGGTCGAACTGCCAAATACAGCACGGCCCGCTGTCTGTATCGCGGCGTCGAGGACCAGTGAGACCACCAGCAGAAAGCTGAGTCCCATGAGCAGGCCGAGCGAGACGAGTCGCGCCCGTATCACCCATGCCAGGCCGGCAAGGCCTCTAGGCGATTTCGCCGCAAAGACCACATCGAGTGCTGTATTCAGGCACGAAAACGTCGCCGAAGCACCGATGAGAAGCAGCACGACAGAGAATGCCGCAGCCACGCCACTGCCACTCGAACGATGCGCGTGTTCGACAACAGCCTGCATCGCAGTGGCAGCCTCGTTGCCGAGCAACTGCCTGATCTGGCCGAAGAACTGCCCCTGCGCGATGTCGCGGCCGACGAACCAGCCCGTAATCGCGAGAACGATCAGTAAAGTCGGAGCCAGCGAAAACGCGGAGTAGAAGCCGATGCTCGCGCCCATCATCGCGCACCGGTCCGACGAAAATCGTTCGACGGCGTCCCTCATGACGGCCACTGCGTTGCCTGCTCGGCTGGATCGGGAGCCGGCGTTGCGTCTCTGATATTCCATGCTGTTCTCCCGTCGGCTCGTTGCCTTAAGTGTCCAGAGGTCGAGCAATTTCCGAGCCGCCGGACGTCAGGCACTCAGTCTTCTTCGAGGCGCTGCGCAAATATTCAACGACGAGTCCGATCCGCACACACTTCGTTAGCTATGGACGACCTAACGCAATTCGAGCCACATTGGCTGATGATCCGAGGCCTGACTGTCCGGATCGACCTCGCAAGCCGCAACGCGTGATGTCAGGTCGTCCGTTACGAAAATGAAATCGCAGGCGAATGGACCATCCGGCCACTGCTCGTGATCATATAAACCCACCGTCGGGGCGCGCGGCGCGCGAGGGTGGGCGCTGGCCCACGCATCGATAAAACAAGGGGCATCGGCGATCGGTTCAAGCATCCGGCAATACGCGCTGCTTTCAAACGCACTGTTGAAGTCGCCACAGACAATCGCGCTCATAGGCCGCGCGGTGTCGGAAAACGGGCTGTCGATTTTTTCCGCCTTGGCGGGCGCTCGTGCGTGATCGCATGCTTCCCTGTGCAACTCCCGCAATCGGGCGAGTTGCGCGAGCCGCTGTTTCTCCGAATAGAACTCGAGATGCGTGGAGACCACCCGTATCGCGCCGATATCGGTTTCGATCACGGCTTCGAGCGCCACTCTCAGCATCGACGGTCTGGCGGGATCCGCAGGCCACGGGAGGGCGTGGCGCAACACCTGCCTGACGGGCAACCGCGTCACGATCGCATTGCCGAACTGACGCCGATGGTGGCTCGCGCCGAGCGCTGGAAGATCGGAGCCCACTGCGTCGAGCACCGTGAACTGCGGAAGCAATGCGGCCAGTTCGGCGAATTGATCGGCGGAGGGGCGGCCGGCCAAACCTCCCGACATCGGGTCCTCATGAAAACCGCGCGTGACTTCCTGCATGCAAAGAATGTCGAAATCGCACAGCGCGCGCGCTTCGCTCACGATTCGGGCGAGGTCGACCCTGCCGTCCACGCCGCGTCCCCATTGAACATTCCAATTGACGAGTTCCATGGCGGTTTCATCTCCATTCGGCTTACGCCCGCGGGTTCCTGTGGTGCAGAGGCTAACCGTCCGTGTCCGGACCGAGGTAGCCGGGCAATCCCAGTGCCGCGTTGCTCTTTGCCAGTCTGATCGCTTCGTTCACTAGCGCGGCGAATGTCTCGTCGCTGTCCGGCCGCGGCAGAGTCGAGCGAAAGAAGTCGGCCCATCGGAATTCTTCCAGAGGGACACTGGTTTTTTCATAGCCGCCGGCATCGCGGACTGCCGCTGCGAGGCTGCGGTACTCGTCATCCCCCAGCGCCCAGATGTGTTCCGGTAAATCGGAAAACGGCCGACGTCTGCCTTCGGCGTCGTACGGGAATGTCCATCGCTTGTTTTCCATGCTGAGCCAGAATGACGCCTGTGAATAGGAGGACAGATCCCTGACCAAAACAATCGGCACGGACTTGATGCCCACGTGCCAGAGCGCGGCGGCCACGTGATGATGATCGATCGCAAACGGCGCGTCGTTCGGCCCGTAGACCACGGGTATCGGTTTCTCTGCGATGGCCATCTCCAGATCGTGCCCGCTCAGCGCTTTGTATTGTTTGATTTTTTCGCGGACCTCCCGTGCGCCGTGTGTCATCTGGGTGGGACGTAGGCGTTCGATTTTTAGAGTGGTCATGCCGGTCTCCTGTCGACCCGAGTTGGCGCTTCAGCGCCTACTCTGGTTCCGTGCAGGGCGGTCGACCAGAGTTGGCGGATGTTTTGAACCTATCGCAAGATGCATACCGTCGGGCGCTAGGGCAGGATACAGGCGGAATTACCGATGCCCCAGCATTGGCGCGCCATGCGGTGAACATCCATCAGCCGGGCCTGTGTTTTGCTTCCAGACCGAGCCATAGCGGTATGCAATTCAACAGCAGGCGTTGCATCCTCCGACGCCTCGCAACGTTTTGCGGCTCCCCACAACCGACCATGTCTGAAGACAAACCGAAGAGCCGTCCGCGCGGCAGCACGCAGGCCGACCCAGATGTCGAGCGCGACCAGCAACCGGCGACATTAGACGAATGCCGCCGTTGCGCGCTATGGCGCAATGCGACACAAGCGGTGGCCGGCGAAGGGCCGAAACATGCGGCAATCATGTTGATTGGCGAGCAGCCGGGGGACGCCGAAGACTTGTAGGGCAGACCATTCGTCGGACCAGCGGGAGCACTGCTCGATAAGGCACTCGAAGAGGCCGGGCTGGAACGCAAAAAGGTCTATGTGACGAACGCCGTCAAACATTTCAAGTGGACGCCGCGCGGCAAGCGTCGCATGCACAAAACGCCGGGACAGCGGGAGGTCGAAGCGTGCGGATACTGGCTCGAACAGGAACTGCGGAGTACAGCGGCGCTCGTGATCGTTGCGTTAGGCGCTACTGCGCTAAAGGCGGTGCTGAACGATTCGTACGCGCGGTTACAGGACACGCTCGGCAAAACGATCGAGCACGGCGAGCGGACGGTTGTTGCGACGTATCATCCGTCGTTTGCATTGCGCGCGCCGGATGCCGCAACGCGGCAACGCGCGTATGACGCGATTGTCTCGGCCCTTCAGGACGCAGACAAGCTGAGTCGCAAGCACAAGCGGTCCAACTGATGCCGTAGCCCACGCTGGACCGAGCGCCTTGCGCTCACGCCGCCGATTGCGCTGCCTGTAAGCCAAGCCGTTCCATCAACCGTTGCGCGTCGAAGGGCGCATGTGTTTTGGCGTCGTTGTCGAAATAGCAGTACACGTCTCGCCGCGCCCGAGTGGGTGGACGGAGATGCGGCGCGATCAGCCGCGCGTCGGCTGGCTGCGAACCGCGGCGCCATGCATCGATCCGGGCGGCCCAGTCGTCTAACGCTTCGTCCGCGTAGGCGCCGGAATACCGCGATTCGGTGCCGTGCAGTCGGATGTAGACGAAGTCAGCGGTAACGTCTTCGGCCAGCGGCCACGGTTCGGTCGAGTCGGAGACAACCAGCGCGGTTTCGTACTGCCTGAGCAGATCGACGAAGGCAGGGTCCATAAAACTGGCGTGGCGTACCTCGATGGCGTGGCGCAGTCTCCGCTTGCGGTCCATCGCGAGATACGGCGTCTTGACGCGCTCATCGTGTTGCTCCGCCAAAGAGAGCGCGGCGGCGGTGTCGCGCGGCAGAAAACGTAAAAAGCGTTCCATGGCCGCCGGTTCGAAGCGGAACGAAGGCGGGAACTGCCACAGAATAGGCCCGAGCTTTTCGTTCAGCGAGAGGAGGCCCTGCGCGAAAAAGTTGGCACTGGCGACTCGCGCGCTGTCGTCGCGGAAACGCAATAGGTGCGTCAGATACCGCGCGCCTTTCACACTGAAGACAAAGTCGGCAGGAGTCTCGGCATACCAACGCCGCCAACTGTCGAGCGACTGAAGGCTGTAATGCGTACCATTGATTTCAATGCTCTGGAAAAGCGACGACGCGAACTGCAATTCGGCGGCCTGTTTTAGCCCATGGGGATAGAAGCTATCTCTCCATCCCTTGTAGCGCCAACCGGAAATGCCTATGCGTACGTCGCCAATTTGTTTCATGGGTACATCGAGCGATTGCATGCGTGGACTGAATTCAGACGAAGCGAGCAACGCCTGTTCCCGTGATGGCGGTACATTCCAGAGTGCAGTTCATGAGGTATGGGCCGCCTCATTGCGAGGCGCTTAACAACGGGACCATCAAGGAGCAAGAACTCGTGCCGAAAGCCTCTCCATCAACTGCATTTGGAATTTTCGAGCGGGTGGTCATTAGCCTTTACGACGGCGGCGTTCTGTCGCCAGCGGTGCTAGAGCGCGTCATTGGCGCGTTCGCGCAGGCGGGTGCCGACTGGCATGGCACTTCCACTGGCCGTTCAGTGGACGGCCGCTCGCTGCATGAAATCGTCGTACAGACAATGCTTCCGCGCGATGACCTGCAGTCGGCTTCAACGTCGTTCATGACGGTGGTCGAACACATCGCGGAAACCGTGCTTTCGGCTAGCGCTGCGAGCAAATCCGCCAAAGAGGCTGAACCACGGCGTACCAGAAGCAAGAAAACGTCCGACGCAGACGAAGACGAAGACACCGGCGCGGACGAACTGCTGGCGCAATTATCGGGCAGCGCTCAACCCAGCAAGCGACGTCGCTCGAACAAAGTCGATACGCCGGCCAAGTCGAGCAGTTTCAATCCGTTTCTGAATGCGGCGCTGCCGCGTACGAAGAAGTCGTGACAGCCCACTCGAGGCAAGAGGTTGGCGCAACGCAGCGTAGAGATATGCCGGTACGCCGGGGCCGAGGAGTCCCCAGACCTTGGCGCGAACCACCTTGACAACCGGAAACGACCCATGCGTCGGACGCGTGACAACGCTCGTGACCCGCTCTCGTCCGCAACACGGGTCGTTGCGCTTTTAACTGCTTGCGCAGCTATAGCTGGCTGCCTGATTGATGTTTCCCGAGCCGTCGTAGTGGGGCACCGTCGGATACGGGCAGTCAGGAAGTGTCGCTGTAACGTCGCCGTTCGCGTCGAGTTTGGTCAGGGTCAATTGACCAGGCGCGACGCCTTGCTCGACCCAGGCGATCATGGGACCAATGTAGTCGAACTGATCCGGTCCATTACCGCCTTGTACATGACCTACACCGGGCTCACGGTAGAACCGCGCGTTATTGGCCGCCGATCCCGCGAGTTGCGTCATTGTCAGCCAGTTGCGGAGATGGTCGCGAGCCGACAGCAATGGATCGGCGCCGCCGTGGAACGAGATAAGCTTTTTGCCCGCAACCAGATACTGCGCGATAGCCTGAAGGCTGTGATCGGCGCCCGCGGTTTGCAAACCTGCGGTGATGATCGGATAGGCGTTATCGACGTTGAAGGTCGCCTGCAAACTTCCTGCGGTCGGTGCCGGTAAGAGCCAGTTGCCATCGCCTGTCGCGATCCCGGCGAATCCGCCTCCCAGCGTGCCGTACGCGCCGACACCGAGCGGGCTGCCGAAGTCGGCCCAGTAGTAACCGGAATAGAGCAGCGTTCCGCCACCTGTGTTCAGCACGCCGATCTGTTGCCGGACCGTCTGCAATTGAGCCGGTGTGAGGCAGGTCGCTACCGGCGCGCCCGCCGTTCCGCATTGAAGTGGAGCGGGATCGTAGGTGCAGGCGTCCGGGTTCAGTATCACGCCGTTTGCGTTCCCGCATTGTTGCAACGCTGCCTGATAGGCTGCCGTCCACTGCGCGCTGCTTGGCATGGCGGGCGTCCCGATCCTGGAGGCCATGTTCAGCCATGCCATGGTCTGCGTCGCCATATTCATGGTTTCGGCGCCAGCGATGATGCCGTCGTACTCACCCGGCCAATCCTGCGCGACGAGGTAAGCGTTTCGGCCGCCGTTCGATGCACCCTGGAAATAGGTGTACTTGGGTGCTTGACCGTAAAAGGCGGTTACCACCGCTTTGGCGAAATGCACGGTGGTGCCCGATGCCGCGTATGAGTAGTCTTGTCTTTGCGTGGCATTGCTAATGAAATCGGCAGGATTGCCGTCCCGGTTGCCACCGTTTGAGCCCGTAAAGGCCATGCCGCGTTGCAACGGTTTGGTCAGTGGGTAAGTCTGATTGACAGATTCGACGGTCGGAATAGATCCGTCGAAACCGCCTCCGCCCTGATGGAACAACCGGTTCGCATAGTTATCCGGAAGATCGACCTCGATGTCGAGCGTGGTGCCGTGAACGCTGGTCGCGCTCACTTTGCAGTAGGCGGGAACGTCGCCGTTCGCTTCGGTGCGCTTCGTGGCCGTAATCTGGATCCCGCCGATGGTTTGGCCGTTGAGCGTGGCGCATCTGGAAGCATTAGTCTTGGCGACAGTGGGTGCTGTCACGTCATCGCTTCCGCAGGCAGCGACGAATACGCTGCAAAGACTCGCGATGCCCCATACCAAACACGACCGGGTGACCCGCGTGCGCGCGCCGTCTGGGCGCGTGACGTTCTCATTTGCCATTGATATCTCCTGGTTGAGGACAAAAAGCCCTTGTTTTTTATTAATTAACCGACCGGTCGGTATGGCAAGTGAGGTGCAGCATAAAGTGTCGGAAATCGCGCGGATAGCAACGTTAACCCTGGAAAATCCATGCAAATTTGATTGGACGACGCGTAGCGGACGAGCGCTGAAAGGGCGGGACGTGTAGTTTTCCGCGCACCCGGAGTGGGTCTTACGGTTGATGCGCCGCAACAGCCGATCACGGGCGTCGATCGAGGACGGAAGGCCAGAACAAGTGCATCATCCTGGAACGGAGGGCCTTCGCCGCCTGAATGACGGCACCCGGCTTACCTGTGAGTACACAAACGACGATCGGCATCCTAACCATCCCCCTTTGTGCGGAAGGCACCCAACATGCGGGCGTCATTCCGCATTCGGCCGGTCCAACCCGGTGCCCGATGGAAGTGCCCACCGGGCCGAAAAGATAGGAGGCAGCATCATGCCCGCCAGGAATCCTGAAGAGATCTGTCGCCTGTTCCAGCAGTACATGGCCGAGGGCGATCTTGAATCAGCGTTGAGCGTGTACGACCCCGACGCAGTCTTCTTGAATCAATCGCGCGACGTCAGCAAGGGCCGGGAAGGTTTAAGGCAGGAGTTGGCGCCGCTCGCGGCGATGAAGGTTCGCTTCGACTTCCAGGTCAAACAGGTGATCGAGACCGGAGACATTGCGCTGATGCATACGGAATGGACAGTCTCCGGACCGGAGCCGATGAAGGTGTACGCGATCGAGGTTGCGCGCCGTCAACAAGATGGCAGTT
Source organism: Paraburkholderia sp. RL18-101-BIB-B (assembly GCF_046026985.1). Classification (NCBI taxonomy): domain Bacteria; kingdom Pseudomonadati; phylum Pseudomonadota; class Betaproteobacteria; order Burkholderiales; family Burkholderiaceae; genus Paraburkholderia; species Paraburkholderia sp. RL18-101-BIB-B. Next base: position 411,732 of record NZ_JARESV010000003.1, on the reverse strand, counting down.
GGCGCTGGCTGATCGGCGACCCTTTTACGGTCAGCAGGGAGTTTGGCGCTGAGAAGTAGCCCGTATTGGCCAAGGGCGATTTCGTGCCGACGATGTTGCCGCTTGGGCAAGGGGAGAACGCTGTGCGCTAACCGGCGCCGTCCGGTTTAGCTGGCCAGTAGCATCCCCAATCGCAGCCTTTCGAACGCAAACGCAACGGAATGTGCCACCGGCCTCGAATCGAAGGCTATAGCCGGTCGTCGCCACGAAGAACGCTCACGGCGACGACAAACCTCGGCGCTTGCCTTCCCGCTTCACCGTGAATTGGCCCACGCGATAGCGTCGGCACCGGCGGCGATGCGAAGCGGGCTCGATGGATCGTTCGCTGCGCGCCACACGGCTTCCGCCACGTCGAGCGAGCGTGTGATTGCCGACTCCTGCTGCCATTGGGTGAAAACGCGCTGTGCCAGATCCGAATACGCTTCGGGAATGCCGCTCTGCATGCGGGACTGCGCATTCTCGCCGAAGCGGGTCTGCGGCGCGCGTCCCGGCAGGACCAGGCGCGCGCGCACATTGAATGGCTCGAGTTCCAGCGCGACGGATTCGGTGAACGCGTTGATCGCCGCCTTGCTGGCGGTGTAAACGGAAAGCAGATGCAGCGGCCTCAAGGTCACACTCGAGGTGACGTTGACGACGACGCCTGCTTTCCGTTCCCGAAACTGAGGCAGGACCGCCTGGGTCATCGCTATCGTGCCGAGGGTGTTCGTTTCGAAGACTTCGCGAGCGATGTCCATCGACGTGCCTTCGAGGGCGTTCAGCACGCCAATCCCCGCGTTATTGACGAGCACGTCGAGCGGCCCGGCCGCGTCCACGGCGTGACGGATGCTTTCAGGGTCTGTCACGTCGAGGGCGAGCACGCGCAGACGCTCGGAGCGCGGCAGAACCTCCTCCCGCGGCGTGCGCATGGTGGCGACGACGCGCCAGTCGTGATCGAGGAAATAGCGGGCGGTTTCGAGGCCGAATCCGGACGAGCATCCGGTGATCAGGACGGTTTTCATGGCGATTCCTGTAGAAGGTCGAAGTACCGACACGATAATTCGCCCTTGGTGGACTTGCTACAATCGAACGTCCAGTTTTCATTCGAAGGAGTCCGGCTATGGTCGACCCTCTCGCCGAGATCGTCACGCTGCTACAGCCGGTCGCCACGTTCTCGAAGGTGGTCAGCGGCGCCGGTCGCTGGCGTGTTCGCCGCTCGGACGCCGGGCAGCCGTTCTACTGTGCGATCCTCGATGGTTCGTGCCGCCTCGTCACGAACGGGCGCGAACCGGTCATCCTTCAGGCAGATGATTTCGTTCTGATCCCGGAGGTATGCGGCTTCACGATGTCGAGCCTCGAGCCGCCCGACCCGGAGGACACCGATACCTCGCCCGTCGCGCTGCTCGATGGCGGATTCAGGCTGGGCGTCGAGGGCGACCCAGCCGACGTTCAACTGCTCGTCGGCCACTGCGTGTTCGGTTCGCCGGACGCCGCCTTGCTGGTGTCGCTTCTTCCTGAACTCGTGCACGTTCGCGGCGAGCGCAGGCTGGCCACCCTGGTGAAGCTCGTCAGGGAGGAGTCTCGCGAGCAGCGGCCCGCGCGGGATGTCGTGCTCGCGCGCCTGCTCGAAGTTCTTTTCATCGAGGCGCTCCGGTCGACGGGAATGGCAGCGTCGCCCGGCCTCGTGCGCGGGCTCGCCGACGGACGCCTTGCGCTGGCGATACGTCAAATGCACGAACGTCCTGACAAGTCCTGGACGGTGGCGCAACTGGCGACGGCAGCCGCGCTTTCCCGCTCGGCATTTTTCGAACGCTTCAGCCGCGCGGTAGGCGTCGCGCCGATGGAGTACCTGTTGTCCTGGCGCATGGCCCTGGCCAAGAACCTGCTGCGACGGAAAGATAGCGGCGTCGCGAAAATAGCGGAGCGCGTCGGCTACAGTTCGGCGAGTGCGTTCAGCGTTGCATTCACTCGCTATGTCGGACTACCGCCGACTCAATACGCACAAGAGCAGAGGGATACGTGACGCCCATAACGAACGCTGATGCGGCCGAGCGGTCTGCACATTTCAGGTAGTATTTGTTCGCGGTGAATCGCGCGTCGATTAGAACAAGTCATGTATTCGACGCAAGACGCTTTTGCCAATCAGGCCTGTACCAATCAGCTTCGGGTGTCCCTGGCATTACTGCAGAGCGAAGCGGCGCAGGTGTGCGCCGATGCCGGACGTCAGGATATTCACAAACGATGCACGGACGGTTCAGTTCGCTGACATGTCGCGCAAGAGTTTGGCTATACAAAGGTACCGCAACCGGTTACCACCGAAGCGCAGCCGCTCCAGGAGGATCTGCCATGAATACGAAGCAGGGTAAAAAAGTACATCTCGATGCTGCTGCATCGCATCACGAGCAAGCAGCGCGATTTCACCGCGAGGCATCGCAGTACTACGAGGCGGCCAAGAATTACGATCACGCGGCTCATCAGGCCGTGTTGGCGCAAGGCCATGCACTGTTCGCCATCGAGGAGTCCAATCTCGCCGCCAAGCATTCAGGCGCGCCATTGCCGGCCGGGTCCGTTGAAAGCGGCTTGACTGCCGCGCAACACCATGCGGCGGCGTCGGAGCTTCACGGGCAGGCGGCGCAACATCTGCGGCGCGCGGCAAAAGTCTTCGATGAAGACCGCAGCGCAGTCGCCCATGAAACTCAGGTGGGTTTTTCTCTTGCGTCACGGGCGCTCGCGCATGGCAACGAAGCAGCCAAGCAATATGTCGCGTCGCTGCGGGAAAAAGGAGTTTAAATTTTTACCTGAAACGAAGCCGCGCTCTGCAAGTGTGTGCGGTGAGCTCCAGTTTCTGTAGATCGAAAGGACACAATGCCCGGCGTATCAGGCTTGTCCGATCCGTGGCAATACTTTGCTGCCAGCATCTCTTCGGGCAGCGTTTGTCCTTTCAACATAACAGGAAGTCTGTGCATGGACGAAGATGCACGTGCCTTTAACGGGCTGCGCCCGCGACTCCAGAAGATTGCGTATCGAATGCTGGGGTCGGTTGCCGAGGCCGAAGATATCGTGCAGGACGTCTGGCTGCGTTGGCATGCGACAGCCCGTGAAGCCATTGATAACGCGGAAGCGTGGCTGGTCTCAGTTACGACTCGCATGTCCATCGACCGTTTGCGCGCGGCGAAGATTCAACGCGAACACTATGCGGGCATCTGGTTGCCCGAACCACAGATGACGGACTTCCCGGCTACGCCAGAGGAGGCCACGGAGCGCGCCGACGACGTCTCCGTGGCGTTTCTGGCGCTGCTCGAGCGGCTGACGCCGGAAGCACGGGCGGCGTTCCTGCTGCGCGAGGTATTCGACGCCGACTATGACGAAGTCGCACAAGCCATCGGCAAGACTGAGGCGGCGTGCCGTCAACTGGTCAGCCGTGCAAAAACGCAACTACGTGACGATCGTCCGCGCTATGTGGTCCCGCGCGAGACGCATCTCCGTTTGCTGGGAACGTTCGCGCAGGCGCTGCAGCGCGGTGACTTCCACGCGATCAACGCGTTGCTGGCCGAAGACGCGACGCTGATCGGCGACGGCGGCGGCAAAGTCCAGAGTTTCCCGAAGCCGATGGCGGGTGGGCGGCGCATCGCGCAGCTTTTCTACGCGTCGTCGCGGCGCTATGGCGACGAACTCAGCGTCAAGCTCGTGGTGCTCAACGGTCAATGGGCACTGTTGCGTTTTATCGAAGGCAAACTCGAATCGGCACAGTCGTTCGAAACGGACGGCGAGCGCATCGTTCGCATCCATGTGCAGCGCAACCCTGACAAGCTCGCACGCATCGCGTCGGCACACGCCAACGGCTGAACGCCGGTCTCTCTGCGGCGCGTCGATTGGTGTCTCGCGGGCAACACCGTGAGCGCGTCCACCGGCCTACCGTGACACGCCGCCCTGGCCTACGATGAATTCGTGCGGCTCACTGCCGCTAACGGCACCTGCAAGGCAGGGTGGCCACTCAACGTCGCCAGGAGAAAACATGACGCAGCGTATCAACTATGTGCAGCAATCGCCGGAACTGTTCAAGAAGTTTTTCGAACTCAGCAATCTGCTGAAAGACAGCGCAATCGAAGAATCGATCCGTGACCTGGTATCGATCCGGGCGTCGCAACTCAATGGCTGTGGATTCTGTCTGGACATGCACGTGAAGGAAGCGCGCCTTCACGGCGAGCGCGAGTTGCGCGTCCATCACCTCGCGACGTGGCGCGAGTCGACGCTTTTCTCCCCGCGCGAACGCGCCGCACTGGCGTGGACGGAAGTGCTGACCAGGCTTCCCGAACACGGCGTGCCCGACGATATCTACGAGCGCGTGCGCACCCAGTTCTCCGAAAAGGAACTCTCGGACCTGACGTTCGAAGTGATGGCGATCAACGGATGGAACCGCGCGAATGTCGCGTTCAAGACGGTGCCGGGTTCGTCCGATAAGGCATTCGGTCTGGACAAGGCGAACCTCGTCTGAGCGGAAGCGTTTCGCTGGTTCTTCAGTTAGGCCCGCGCCGGCGGGCCGCGTTACTTGAGGACAAACTATCATGCTTCGTTTGAGAAATACGGCTCTGGCCGCGCTCGTCGTCGTGGGCGCGTCGTTGGGTGTGGCCCGCGCCGAGGCGCCCGCCGCAATCGTCACGCCGCTGATGACGCAGCCGCTCGACGACTATCCGGGCAAGGAAGCCTTGATGATCAGCGTCGAGTACCCGCCGGGAGCGGCGGATCCTGTCCATCGACATCATGCGCACGGTTTTATCTATGTCCTGGAAGGAACGATCGTGATGCAGGTCAAGGGCGGCAAGGCCGTCACGCTGACGCCCGGACAGACCTTCTATGAAGGTCCGAACGATGTTCACACGGTTGGACGCAACGCAAGCCAGACCAAGCCGGCCAGGTTCATCGTGCTATTGCTGAAGGATAAGGGCGCGCCCGTTCTGATTCCGGAGAAATAGCCGCCTCTGGGCGCCGCATCCGGTTTAAAAAAAATGGTGGACCGTGTCACAAACGGCAGCGCTGATACGTCTAGTCGCTATGGACTTCACGAACCGCGCTTCCATGTCAGACAACCCGCCACGCCGTCCCATCGCCGGCGCCGCCGACCCGTTCGCAAGCAGTTTTGCGACCAGCTACGCCGGCGTCATTTCTTTTCTCGCTGTTGCCAACGAAGGCAGCTTTGCCCGCGCGGGAGATCGCCTCGGTATCGGCCGCTCCTCCGTTAGCCGCAACGTGCAGAAGCTCGAGGCCCAGCTCGACGCGCGCCTCTTCCTGCGCACAACGCGCAGCACGTCGTTGACGCGCGAGGGCGAGCTCTTCTACGAGAACTGCCAGCCTGCCATAGAGCGCATCGCCCAGGCGCTGGAAGACATGCGGGAACTGCGCAACGGACCGCCTCGCGGCCATCTGCGCATCGTCTCGACGCCGGGCTTCGGCCGCAAGATCGTGGCGCCCTTGCTGCGGGGCTTTCATACGCGCTATCCCGAGATCGCCCTCGAACTGCTGCTGAACGATCGGCCCGCCGACTTCACGGCCGATCGCGTCGACGTTTCGTTTCACGACGGACGCATGGAAGACAGCGGGATCGTGGCGCGCCAGCTGATTCCGATGCAGATGCTCGTGTGCGCGTCGCCGGCTTATGCACGACAACACGGGTTGCCGCGGCATGTCGATGAACTGGCGGATCATCGCTGCATCAACTTCCTGACCGCGTCAGGCCGCATCAGTGAGTGGGAGTTCAAGGTCGACGGGCTCCCGCAGCGGCGCCAACCCGTCGCACAGCACATATTCAACGACCCGGATCTGATCGTGCAGGCGGTGCTGGACGGGCTGGGCGTTGCGCAGTTGCCTGCGTATCAGGTCTGCGACCTGCTGGGCGATGGGCGGCTGGTCAGTTGTCTTGCGCAGCACGCGCCGGAAGATGGCGGCCACTACATCTGCTATCTCAGCCGCAAGCAACTTCCCGCGCGGGTCCGCGTGTTCGTCGACTACATGACCGAGCATACGAGAGCGCTCGACCTGCAGTGTCTGACCACGATGACGACGCGATCGTCGTTATCCACGGTCGAATGACGGCATCCGAACGACCTTGTGTTGATTGATGCTCGTCATGCAACACGGTGCGTCCCGCTGCGGCCCTACCGCATGACGCAGTGCATGCCTACCATGCTTTCTGTACGGACGGCACGCGAATCGCGGCCCGTCCGGCACAGCACCGGCAAACCCATCCGCACCTTCCGCACTGCGATGCAAAGCCGGAGTCGAACAATTGGCGGCGGCGCGAGAGCCGCGCACAAGCTCATGGAGAGACATCATGAAGATCGTCGTGATTGGTGGCACGGGACTCATCGGTAGCAAAGTCGTCAAGAATCTGCGCGCGCGCGGTCATGCGGTCGTTGCCGCGTCGCCCGCATCGGGCGTGAACACCATCACTGGCGAAGGCCTGAAGGAGGTGTTGGCGGGCGCGAATGTCGTGGTCGATCTGGCCAATTCCCCGTCGTTCGAAGATGCCGCCGTGCTCGAGTTCTTCGAGACGGCCGGACGCAATCTGTTTGCGGCGGAGATTGCCGCCGGCGTACAGCATCACGTCGCGCTTTCTGTCGTCGGCACCGACAGGCTTGCGGAAAGCGGCTATTTCCGCGGCAAGATCGCTCAGGAAAAGCTGATCCGCGAATCGGGCGTGCCGTACACGATTGTCCATTCGACCCAGTTCTTCGAGTTTCTTGGCGGCATCGCGCAATCGGGTAGCGACGGCCAGACCATCAGGCTGTCTCCGGCATTCTTCCAGCCGATCGCATCGGATGATGTGGCGGCAGCCGTCGCGGACTTTGCGGCGGGCGAACCGCGCAACGGCATCGCGGAGATCGCGGGCCCGGAACGCGTGCGGCTCGCCGACATGGTGCAGCGTTTCCTTGTGGCGACGCACGATTCGCGCAAGGTCGTCGAAGACCCACAGGCCCGTTATTTCGGCGCAAGGTTGCAGGACGACACGCTCGTCCCGGGCGCAAACCCGCGTCTCGGTACGATGACCTTCGAGGCGTGGTTCGCCCAGACGCAAGCCGCGAAATAAGCCACGAGCTTAGGAGACGCGCCATGACCACGTTGCGTCCACCGCCGCTGACGCTGCTCGACAAGTATCACGGGCGCGACCTCCAAACGCTGTATTCGACCACCGTCACCGTAACAGGCGGGGACGCGGGGCACGGGCGCGCGTCGGGCATCGCCCGTTCTGACGACGGCAATCTCGTAGTCCATTTGCGATTGCCGAAGGCGCTGGGCGGGCCCGGCGGCGGCACCAATCCCGAGCAGTTGTTCGCGGCGGGTTACGCGGCCTGCTTTCATGGCGCGCTGAGTCTGCTTGCGGCACAGGCGAGCATTCCGATTCCCGATGCCTCGGTGCAAGTCACCGTCGATTTTGGCCGCGACCCGATGGACGGGCTGTTCATTCTGAGCGCGCAGACCCGTGTTCGATTGCCAGGTGTCGGGCGTGTTGTCGCCGAAGAACTGGTTCGCAACACCGAACGCTTTTGCCCTTACACCAAGATGGCGCGGCAGGGAATCGAGAATGTCGTCGCGCTGGTGCGGCAGGATGATGCCGGGGAATCGTGATGCTGCGAGAAGATTCTCAGAGGTTGTCGCCACCGTCGAGGATTCTTTGCTCGATGACGTTCCAGCAGGAATAAATTCAGTGGTCCAACAGCACGAAAGAGGGCGCCGCGGCGTCATTTTTTGTTTACTGCTCTTTAGTGCCAGCCGGCGTGGCGGATTCGGCCAACTCACGCGCCCGGATGAGCGCCTTGCTGATGTCGGCCAATACTTTGTCGCGGTCCGCGTCGTTCTGCTGCCGTAACGCGAACGACGGATGATAGGTGGCGATGCCCCAGCCGCCTTCCACTTTGAACGGCGCGTCAAGATGGTCTCTCAGGCTGACCTTGCCACGCAACAGGGCGGTGAGCGCCGTAGCGCCAAGCGCGACGATCACCGCCGGGCGCACCGTGCGCAACTCACGTTCGAGCCAGTAAGAACACGCTTCGATCTCGCGCTGTCCCGGCGTTTTGTGCAACCTGCGTTTGCCGCGGGGTTCCCATTTGAAATGCTTCACCGCGTTGGTCAGATAAATCTGGTCGCGCGATAGCCCGGCGCGCGTGATCGCTATCGTCAGCAATTGCCCCGCCGGCCCGACGAACGGTTGACCACTCAGATCTTCCTGATCGCCGGGCTGCTCGCCGATCAGCATGATGCGCGCGCCGCTCGGCCCCGAACTGCCGACAGCTTGCGTCGCATTACGCCACAGGTCGCAACGTCGGCATGCATCGAGCGACGAAGGTTGATCGCGGACCGGCTGCGCCATGTCCGCTTCGATCGGAATGGTTTTGCCGGCCAGCGCGCCGACGCCGCTCGCCTGCGCCACGCGGCGCGCGCCGCTTTTCGCTTCACTGATCATGGCGGGGATCAGATGGCCCTCCGGCAAGCCTTTCCAGAAGCGTACCGGCATGTGCTGCTCGAGCGCCGCTTCGTTCAGGCGCGCCGGATTGAACGTGCTGCGGTAATAGGCGAGCCATAACGCCTCGGCTTCGTCCGCGGTATCGCGACGATGGTCGCCGGGCAGGGCGCGGCGTTGCTCCAGATGCAGTTGCTGACCGTCCCAGAAGGCCGCGCCGCGCGGCGTCGTGATCATCCAGGTCGAGCGTCCCATGCGTTGCGCAAAATGTTCCGCGGCCCACGCGAGGACATCGTGCTCGGGCTCGTACCAGGCGATGTATTCGGGTGTCTGCACCGCTGACGCCGACGCTGACGTCTGCTTGCGAAACCGCACGTACGCGATCATGTCGTGCTTGGCACGCCGCACGCTTTTCGCCATGCGATGGAGTTGTGCTCCATCCGCGTCTGCCGGCGAGGCGACCGAGCGGTCGCCGTGCTGCCAACGCCACAGCACCTTGTATAAAAACGCCCAGCGCTGTGATTCGCGATACAGCGCGGCGTCTTGCAATAGCGCTGCCAGTTCCTTTGAAACATGCACGGCAGAGAGTCGGGGCTCCGCTGCTTGGGATGTCGCGCCATAGTCGAACAGCGCCTGCTCTTGCGACGACTCAGGTTCCTGCTTGACGCGCCATTCGATCGTCTCCGGCGCGAGGCCTTCGCCCAAAGCGCCAAGCGACGCGGCGCGCCACGCGACGAAATGATCTTCGATAACGATGGAACGCATCGCGACGCGTCACAACAACGCCAGTTGCACCGGCGGCGCCAACACCCGGCGCAATCGCGCCGACGACGCGTCATGCAGCGCCGCGCGATAGTCCTGCGTCACGACAAACGGCTTGATCTTCTCCAGCGGACAACGCAGCCGCACGAGGTCCTCGTAGCGCACACGGCGCGAACGCCGTAACTCGATCAGGCGTTTCGCGTTGCGCATGCCGATGCCCGGCACGCGCGCGATCATGTGCAGCGGCGCGCGGTTCAGGTCGACCGGAAACTGCTCGCGATGCGCCAACGCCCACGCGAGCTTCGGATCGATATCGAGCGAGAGGTTGCCGGGTTGTTCGAACAGCTCACCTGCACTGAAGCCGTAGCCGCGCATCAGGAAATCGGCCTGATACAGGCGATGTTCGCGTAACAACGGCGGTGCCTGAGCGGGCAATGCGGAAGGGCTATCGGGAATCGGGCTGAAGGCGGAGTAGTACACGCGCTTGAGCTTGTACGCTCCGTAGAGCGTCGCGGCGGTTTGCAAGATCGTGCTGTCGTTCGTCTGATCCGCGCCGACGATCATCTGCGTGCTTTGACCCGCTGGCGTGAACTTCGGCGCTCTGGCGTCGCTATGCGCCTCTTCCTGCGCAAGACGGATCGAACCCATGGCGAGTTTGATGGTGCGGACGTTCTTTTCCGGCGCGAGCCGCGCGAGGCTGCCGTCGGTGGGCAGTTCGATGTTCACGCTCAAGCGGTCGGCATAGCGCCCGGCTTGCGCAATCAATTGCGGATCGGCGTCGGGAATCGTCTTCAGATGAAGATAGCCGCGAAACTGATGATCTTCACGCAAAGACTGGGCGACGCGCACGAGCTGTTCCATCGTGTAGTTCGATGACCGAATGATTCCGGAACTCAGAAACAGTCCGTCGATGTAATTGCGCCGATAGAAATCCAGCGTCAGTTCGACGACCTCCTCGGGCGTGAAGCGTGCGCGCGGCACGTTGCTCGAGCGCCGGTTGACGCAGTACTGACAGTCGTACAAACAGAAATTGGTGAGCAGAATTTTCAGCAGCGAGACGCAGCGCCCGTCCGGCGTGAAACTGTGGCAAATGCCCGCGCCGGTGCTGGCGCCCAGACCGGCAATGCCGCGAGAGCCGCGCTTGGGTGCGCCGCTGCTTGCGCATGACGCGTCGTACTTCGCCGCGTCGGCCAATACTTCCAGCTTTTTGAGCAGTTCCACGTTGCCGCCAATACTGTATGGATGTACAGTATTGTACGTGGGCGGGTCGTGACTGCAAGCGGTTTTTAATGAGAAGCGGGCGTTGTTCCACGGGGGCGCGCCCGGTGAACAAACGGGGCGAGCTGAAGCAATACAACGGGAATCGGGTGTATGCCGAACGGCGTTGCGCTTGCTTGCAGCTCCAGCGGCGCGATGGGATTAATAACAAGACGATCGCGGAACCTCGCACCGGCGAGCGGTCTGAATAGATCAAGTACGCGGGTGAGCCCGCACAATGAACGGAGATTCATCTACATGCCGGCTTTATCCGGTCAGGAACGCCATGCCTGAACAACTCTGGCTGCCTGGGCTCGAGGCGCCGCCAACGCCCACAGACGGTCTGTTCTTCGCCGTGTTTCCCGATGCCACGACAGCGGCCAGCATCGCGAAGCTCGCGCAACAGCTTTGCGGGGAGACGCGCGCGCGGAGTAAGCCGCTTGCGGCGGGCCGTCTGCATGTCACCTTGCATCATCTGGGAAATTTCGCGGGCGGTTTGCCGCAGGAGCGAGTCGACGCGGCGATGCAGGCGGCCGCCTCGATCAAAATGGAGCCGTTCAGCGTCGAATTCGACACGGCGGTCAGCTTTGCGTCGAAGCCGCGACCGGGACCGCTGGTGCTGGGCGGAGGCAAGGGCGTCGCTGGCCTGCACATGCTGCACGGCGCTTTGGGCCATGCATTGCAGGACGCTGGTTTGGGGGACCACGCCGTCTCATCGGCGGCGCGCTACATACCGCATGTCACACTGGCGTACGGTATGCCATGGGCCGCGGCGCGTCCCGTTGACCCGATATGCTGGAACGTGCGTGAGTTTGCGTTGATGCACAGTTTGCTCGGGCGTACGCGGCATGTCGCGTTGGCTCGATGGACTTTGGCGGGCGCCGAGTCATAGCGCGCGTCGCCCAAGGTGACGGCGGCGTGTCGAACGCGCCGGGCTAGAACCGCACGCCCGTCGCGCAACCGCCGGCGAAGCCGCCACCGCTGCCGCCCGCGCCGCCGCAGAACACGCCACAACCGGATAGCGCGAGCGACATCGCCACGGCGGCCAGCGTTGCGCGCAATCTCGGTTTGAGAATGCGTTCGCCGAGGTGTGCGAGATCGGGAGCGGCATGCGGGCTGATGCCGGCGTCGAAACCGATGGTGGCGCAGGTAAGGCTTGAGTTGGTCATTCGGGATTTCATAACGTCAATGGCTTAGGGGAGCGGAGAGCAAAGGCGCGAACGGCGTCGTTCGTCGCAAGTCTTCTGTCAGGTTTGTGCGGAGAAAAAGGGGCGGCATGCGGCGCGGCCGCGAATCGCTGAGGCTAGCGCACGACCCTATGTCCCTCAAATACGCAGAATCTGAAAACGTAGGAGGTTTCGTCGGTTCGAGAAGCGGAACGATCGTGCGCTCCCTGATAGAATGCTTGGGCCGCAACGTAGTGGATTGCAGATGAAATTGCTTGATGCGTTAGTCGAACAGCGTATTGCCGCCGCCGCCGCGCGAGGCGAATTCGACGAGTTACCTGGCGCGGGCGCGCCGCTGTCGCTGGACGACGATGCTCTGGTTCCCGAAGAAGTGCGCGTCGCCAACCGGATTTTGAAGAATGCGGGCTTCGTGCCGCCCGCTGTCGAGCAGTTGCGCGCGTTGCGCGACCTGCAAGCGGAGTTGAATGCCGTGAGCGACCAGGCTACCCGTTGCCGTCTCCAGGCGCGCATGCTGGCGCTGGATATGGCACTTGAATCATTGCGTGGCGGGCCGCTGGTTCTGCCGCGCGAGTACTGCCGGCGCATTGCCGAGCGGCTGTCCGAGCGCGCCGGCAACCTCAATACGGCAGACGCGGGTTCGCAGTGAGCGAGCCGCTTGCCCACGCCGCCTTGCCGGATTCGGATTCTGTTGAGTCTCGCGATGTGCTGAGTACGCAGGGTTCTCAGGCCTCGATCAGCGGTGTCGCTGAATTGACTACGGCCGAGCCGGGCGCTGCCGCCGCCTCGGCGAGTTCAGATCCCACGCCTGGCGAGCCGTTCATATTTCCCGCTGTTCCCGAAGTCCCGGAGCGCGATCGTCGCTTCATGGCGCTGGCGCAAGCCGCCGCCGAAGAGGCGCGCGCTGCCGGCGAAGTGCCCGTCGGCGCAGTCCTCGTGCGCGGCGACGAAGTCATCGCCACGGGTTTCAATCACCCGATCGGCGGGCACGACCCGTCGGCACATGCGGAAATGGCCGCGTTGCGCGCCGCGGCGCAGGCCGTCGAGAACTACCGTCTGCCGGGCTGCGAACTCTACGTAACCCTCGAGCCGTGCCTGATGTGCGCGGGCGCGATCATGCACGCGCGCATCGCCCGTGTCGTGTTCGGGGCACGCGATCCGAAAACCGGCGCGTGCGGCAGTGTCGTCGATGCCTTCGCGAATCCGCAGTTGAATCATCACACCACGGTGGTCGGCGGCGTGCTCGAAAATGAATGTGGCGCCGCGCTCAAGTCGTTTTTTGCCGAGCGGCGGCGCGCGAGCCGCGCAGCACGCGCGGCGGCACGCGCCGACGCAGGCAGCGAACCGGACAACGAACCGGGTCCGGCTGAGTCGCTCTAAAACAACAACGTCCAACAAGGTCTTGCCAATGGCCGTCCATCGCACCATCGAACTGATCGCGCCGTCCGGGTATCCGCATGATCCCGAGGTGCTGCATCGCGCGTTGCAGCGCTTCCATACGCAAGGGCATCACGTCGAGGGCGTGGAGGCGGCGCGGCGTCGCTATCAGCGCTTTGCCGGCACCGATGGCGAGCGCGCGGCCGATCTGAACCGGCTCGCCGACCCGTCGCGCAAGTTGCCGGACATCGTGCTGGCCGTGCGCGGCGGCTACGGCGCGGTGCGCATCCTGCACGGGCTCGACTACGACGGGCTGCAGCGGCGGCTGACCGATCAGCCGATCGCGCTGGTGGGACACAGCGATTTCACCGCGATCCAGCTTGCGCTGCTGGCGCGCGCCGGTGTGAAGACCTTCGGCGGCCCGATGGTGATGAGCGACTTCGGCGCGGACGAACTGAGCGAATTCACCATGCAGCACTTCTGGTCGGCGTTGACGAAGCCGACCATGACGGTCTCGAGCAACACGCCGCAAGCGCAGCCGGTCGACGTCTCGGGCATGTTGTGGGGCGGCAATCTGGCGGTGCTGGCATCGCTGATCGGCACGCCGTATATGCCGCCGGTGCAGGGCGGCATCCTGTTTGTCGAGGACGTCAACGAACAACCGTTCCGGGTCGAGCGGATGATCTATCAGTTGCACCTGGCCGGCATCCTCGCGCAGCAACAGGCGCTCGTGCTGGGCGATTTCTCCGGCGCCAAACCCTACGACTACGACAATGGTTACGACCTGCACGCCATGATCGAGCAGGTGAGGTCGGTGATCGGTATTCCGGTCGTCACCGGCCTCCAATTCGGGCATGTCCGCAACATGCTGACGCTGCCGGTGGGCGCGGACGCGCATCTCGTCGCCGACGCACACGGGTTCAAACTGAGTTTGTCGGGCTATCCGTACCTCGCCTGAACCGGCGGAGGAGGGAAGCGGGCGTTTGCCCGCTTTCTTTTAAGACCATTAACGCAACTAACGGTCAATTTAATCGACCACCTCCCACAGAACGACTCGTGCAGGTCCTTCGATTTTGTTGACAAAATCCGCCACCAATAGACGACCCCAGCCTCACCTAATTAACCTCGTACTGAGGCGGCACTAGGCACTCAAGCCGAGCCGGCAGCCCGCCAGCCCGCCGTCACCGCGAAGATTGTCGAAATTCTAAGCAAAAATTGTTGACAATCTTTATGTCCATCCTATGATGACCTACATACCGAGACGAACATCATGTCCGACACAGAGTCCGCAGCCGCTAATAGTTCGAAACCCGAAGTGATTGCCGAGCGCATCCGCGCCGCGATCCTCGAGCATCGGCTCGCGCCGGGCTCAAAGCTGACAGAAGCGCGTTTGTGCGAAGTATTCGGTGTGAAGCGCGGCCCGATCCGGCAGGCGCTGGCGCAGTTGGCGACTGATCACCTCGTCGACCTCGAACCGAATCGCGGAGCGTTCGTAGCAAGCCCGTCGCTGCAGGAAGTGCACGAAGTGTTCGAGATGCGTCGCATCATCGAGTTGGCAGTGGTCGAAAAGATTTGCACCGGTCACGGCATGCGGCGTTTGAAGAGCATCGGCAGCATGATCGGCCGGGAACGCAAAGCGTTCGAGACACGTGATTTTCCGGCGTGGATTCGCCTGTCGGGCGAGTTTCACACCGAGTTGGCGGGACTCACCGGCAACGCCGTGTTGTGCGACTGCCTGAACGGTCTGGTGGCGCGCTCCACGCTGATTTCCGCGCTGTACGAGTCGCTCGGACGCAGCCCATGCTCGTTCGAGGACCACGAAGCCATTCTCGCCGCGCTAGACGCCGGCGATGCAAAAGAGGCGGCGGCCTTGATGTCGCGCCATCTGCAAAGCGTCGAGTTGAAGATGCTGGACCGCCCCGCACGTGGCGCGGCCGATCTGCACGAAGTGTTCGGCGCACTCAACGGTGCAGCCAGAGATTCATCGAAGACAAAGTCCGCGCAAGGCTGAGGCAAGCGGCCGGCGCGCGCCCGTTACCGGTGCGCGCCGCACTGAATTGAACTGAACCAATCAAGCGTTGCAAGGCGGCTCGGCGTGAGCGCTGCCGGCTTGTGCACGCGTGTCCGCCGCCGGGCGACGGGCTTCGAGTAGTAACGCATCGCCGGGAAGTCGCGGCTGCTGGCGGTGCGATAAACACAGTACTTCAAGTACGGAGACATCCGCGGCACGGCCGGACGGACGCGCCAAGACCCTTCGTCTCACACGGACGAGGCGGGCGCGACTGGCATGGCCGATGCAACGTCCTTCGATTCGCTATCGACGGTCCCTATTCCAAGGAGGAATCATGGCTCAGTTCAGTGCAGCGCCCGGCAATCCCGCAATTCCCACTTATGCAGATGACGGCGCGCCCAGCGAACCGTCGATGCCCGCAGGCTACAGCGACCGCCTCTATAACGAGGATCTCGCGCCGTTGCGTCATCAAACCTGGGGCGCTTACAACATCTTTGCGTTCTGGATGTCGGACGTGCACAGCGTCGGCGGCTACGTGTTCGCGGGCAGTCTGTTCGCGCTCGGCCTGACGAGCTGGCAAGTGCTGATCGCGCTGCTGGTCGGCATCACCATCGTCAACATGCTGTGCAACCTGATCGCGAAGCCGAGCCAGGCGAACGGCGTGCCGTATCCGGTGGCGTGCCGCGCGACCTTCGGCGTGCTCGGCGCGAATATTCCCGCGGTGATTCGCGGCCTGATCGCGGTCGCGTGGTACGGCATTCAGACCTATCTGGCCTCGAGCGCGCTGGTGATCGTCGTGTTGAAGTTCGTTCCGCAGTTGCTGCCTTACGCCGATGTTCATCATCATGGCTTCATGGGACTCTCGACGCTCGGCTGGACCGGATTCATGCTGCTGTGGGTGTTGCAGGCACTGGTGTTCTGGCACGGCATGGAGACCATCAAGAAGTTCATCGACTTCGCCGGTCCCGCGGTCTACGTGGTGATGTTCATTCTCGCGGGCTACATGGTGTATCGCGCGGGATGGCGCAACATCGGCATCAACCTGGGCGGCGTCAAATATCACGGCATGCAGGTCGTGCCGGTGATGATCACGGCGATCTCGCTGGTGGTGTCGTATTTCTCCGGACCGATGCTGAATTTTGGTGACTTCTCGCGCTACGGCAAGAGCTTTCGCAGCGTGCAGCGCGGCAACTTCTGGGGGCTGCCGGTCAACTTCCTGGCCTTCTCGCTGGTGACGGTGATCACGACCGCGGCCACGCTGCCGGTGTTCGGCGAACTGATCACGGACCCGGTCGAAACCGTGGGCCGTATCGACTATCCGACCGCGGTGATTCTCGGCGCGCTGACCTTCACGATCGCGACTATCGGCATCAACATCGTCGCCAACTTCGTCTCGCCGGCTTTCGACTTTTCCAACGTGGCGCCGCGCCTGATTAGCTGGCGCATGGGCGGTATGCTCGCAGCGGTCGCGTCGATCTTCATCACGCCGTGGAATCTGTTCAACAACCCGGCCGTGATCCACTACACGCTCGACGTCCTCGGCAGTTTCATCGGACCTTTGTATGGCGTACTGATCGTTGACTACTATCTGGTGAAGCGTCAGAAGATCGTCCTCGACGATCTGTACACGGTCGCGCCCACCGGTTCGTATTGGTATCGCAACGGCGTCAACTACCGGGCTGTTGCCGCGCTGCTGCCGGCTGCCGTGATCGCGGTAATCTGCGTGATGGTGCCCGCGCTCGACGGCATGGCGAATTTCTCGTGGTTCATTGGCGCAGGCCTCGCCGCGGTGTTCTATCGCGTTCTCGCACGCTGAAGCTTGCAGACGCAACAGGAGTCGATATGCGCATCAAACTGATCAACCCGAATACGACCCAACGCATGACGGAAGCGATGGGCCGCTGCGCGCGCGAAGTCGCCGCGCCGGGCACTGAAATCATCGCGGTGAATCCGACTATGGGGCCGCCGTCGATTGAAGGCTATTACGACGAAGCGCTTGCGACGCCGGGCCTGCTCGCCGAAGTCGCCGCCGGCGAGCGCGAAGGTTGCGACGGCTACGTGATCGCCTGCTTCGGCGATCCCGGTCTATACGCCGCGCGTGAGCTGGCGCGCGGCCCGGTGATCGGCATTGCCGAAGCAGCGATGCACGCGGCCAGCGTGCTGGCGCCGGGCTTCTCGGTGGTGACCACGCTGGCGCGCACGTGCGGCATGGCGTGGCACCTCGCCGAGCGGTACGGCATGAAACGGTTTTGCCGCAACGTGCGCGCCACCGACGTCGCCGTGCTCGACCTCGACAAGCCAGGCTCGGCGGCGCGTCGCATCATCCTCGACGAATGCCGGCGCGCGCTCGCGGAAGACGGTTCGGACGCGATCGTGCTCGGCTGCGCGGGCATGGCCGAGTTGTGCGCGGAGATCGAAGACGCGCTCGGCGCACCGGTGATCGAAGGCGTGACAGCCGCTGTGAAGTGGACCGAGGCGCTGGTCGCGCTGCGTCTTTCAACGGCCAAACGCGGCGACTATGCGCGGCCGCTGGCCAAGCGCTACGACGGCGCGCTGGCATCCTTCAGCCCGACCGACACCGATCCGAATCCGCTCACGCCGCGAAGTTCTGCTGTCATTTCAGCCGCAAATGCGCCGCAAACCGCAGGAACGGCCGATTTATTGCGGGTAAACACTACAGAATCGGGGCCGCACATACATTCAGTCTGACACGCACTATCTGCCCGGGTGTATGGGCGCACCCGGGTGTTTTCGCTACACTGGTCCAACTCGGCGCGGGCTGCCTGAAAGGTTTTTTTCTGCTGCTTTCGGTACGGCTTCTGGTGTTTTTCCACCCACGCCCGCGTGAGCCATTTGCACTCAGCACGCAAACTCACGCCAACCTCACGTGCATGCCACGTGAGTTCCACGCGAATTTTACGTACCGTCACCACGCATTCGTCAAACCATGTCACTCGACCCGAACTACCCACGCGATCTGATCGGCTACGGCCGCCACCCGGTGCAGGCAAACTGGCCGGGTCGAGCGCGTGTCGCGGTGCAATTCGTCCTGAATTACGAAGAGGGCGGTGAAAACTGCGTGTTGCACGGCGATCCCGGCTCGGAGCAATTTCTGTCGGAAATCGTCGGCGCCGCGTCTTTTCCGGCGCGCCACATGAGCATGGAGTCGATCTACGAGTACGGCTCGCGCGCGGGCGTCTGGCGTATCCTGCGCGAATTCGAAAAGCGCAAGCTGCCGCTCACGGTGTTCGGCGTCGGCATGGCGGTCGAACGGCATCCGGAACTGGCGCGTGCCTTCGTCGAACTCGGTCATGAGATTGCGTGCCACGGCTATCGCTGGATTCACTATCAGGACATGGCGCCGGAGAAAGAAGCGGAACACATGCGCCTCGGCATGGAAGCGATCGAGCGCGTGACGGGCGAGCGTCCGCTCGGCTGGTACACCGGCCGCGACAGTCCCAACACGCGGCGCCTCGTCGCTGAATACGGCGGTTTTCTGTACGACTCGGATTACTACGGCGACGATCTGCCGTTCTGGATGGACGTTGACGTCACCGGCGGCGCGAAAGTGCCGCAACTGATCGTACCGTACACGCTCGATACCAACGACATGCGCTTTGCGAGCCCGCAAGGCTTCAACACGGCGGACCACTTCTTCACGTACCTGCGCGACGCATTCGACGTGCTCTACGAAGAAGGCGATGAAGCGCCGAAGATGCTGTCCATCGGCATGCACTGCCGCCTGCTCGGGCGCCCTGGGCGCTTCCGCGCGCTGCAACGTTTTCTCGACCATATCGAACAGCACGATCGCGTGTGGGTGACGCGACGCGTCGATATTGCGCGCCACTGGCGCGAACATCATCCTTACCAACAAAACAACCGCGGGGCTGCGGCATGAAGGCGATGCAATACACTCTGGACCAACTCAACAGCACCTCGACCGACGCGTTCGTGGCAGCGCTGTCGGGCATTTTCGAGCACTCGCCGTGGGTCGCGGAAATTGCCGCGCAGCAACGGCCTTTCGCCAGCATTGACGAGTTGCATCGCAAGATGTCGAACATCGTCGAAACGGCCGGTGAAGAGAAGCAACTGGCGTTGATCAATGCCCACCCGGAACTCGCCGGCAAGGCTGCCGTGCGCGGCGAACTGACGGCCGAATCCACGCGCGAGCAGAGCGGCGCCGGCCTCGCGCAGTGTACGCAGGCAGAATTCGACAAGCTGCTCGCGCTGAACGCCGCGTATCGCGAGAAGTTCGGCTTTCCGTTCATTCTGGCCGTGCGCGGGTATGACCGCCACGGCATCATCGCGAACTTCGAGGCGCGCGTGAGCAATAGCCGCGCCGACGAACTGCGCGCGAGCCTCGATCAGATCTACCGCATCGCACGTTTCCGGCTCGACGACCTGATCGACGCGTAAGGTCTTATCACGGGTCGCTGGACTCGAGCCGAAACGTTTTTTTCAGCACTGACAAACACTAAGGAAGACAAAGATGGCACTCCCGATTCTCGACCCCAACGCACCGGAATTCACGCGCCGCTATGTGAATCTGGCGGACCCGCGCCTGGGCGCGCAGGCGCTCGAGGCCAGCGACGATTTCTTCGCACCGAAGGAACGCATGCTGAATCCGGAGCCGGCCGTCTTCATTCCAGGCAAGTACGACGACAACGGCAAGTGGATGGACGGCTGGGAAACGCGCCGCAAGCGCGCCAACGGCTATGACTGGTGCGTCGTGAAGCTGGCGCGTCCGGGCGTGATCAAGGGTCTCGATCTCGACACCAGCCACTTCACGGGCAACTTCCCGCCGGCGGCGTCGGTAGAAGCCGCGCGCGTGGTGGATGGCGCGCCGACCCAGTCCACGCAATGGACCGAAATCGTGCCGTCGACCACGTTGCAAGGCAATAGCCACCACTATCACGAAGTCAGCGACGCGAATGCGTACACGCACCTGCGCGTGAACATCTATCCGGACGGCGGTATCGCGCGACTGCGTGTGTATGGTCAACCGCAAGTCGACTGGGCCGGCGCGAGCCGCACCGAGCAGTTCGATCTGGCCGCGATGGAAAACGGCGCGTATCTGGTCGCGGCGAACAACCAGCATTTCGGCGCTGCGTCGACGATCCTGATGCCGGGCCGCGGCGTGAACATGGGCGACGGCTGGGAAACGCGCCGCCGTCGCGAGCCGGGCAACGACTGGGCGATCATCGCGCTGGCGCAACCGGGCGTGATCAGGAAGATCGAAGTCGATACCGCGCACTTCAAGGGCAATTATCCGGACCGCTGCTCGATTCAGGCCGCGTACGTGACGGGCGGCACGGACAGTTCGCTGATCACGCAAGCCATGTTCTGGCCGGTGCTGCTCGGCGAACAGAAGCTGAAGATGGACAACCAGCACTATTTCGAAAGCGAAATCGCAGCGCTGGGTCCGGTGACGCACGTGGGCTTTAACATCATTCCGGACGGCGGCGTGTCGCGTCTGCGTCTGTGGGGTACGCTCGCATCATGAAAACGCTCGCGATCGAACCGTTGACGAAGGAAGCGTTCGCCGCATTCGGCGACGTGATCGAACTCGAAGGCGCGAAGCAGATTCCGATCAATCTCGGCACGACGATCCGCTATCACGATCTCGCGAAAGTGGACGTCGACGACGAGAATGGCCGCACGCTCGTGAACCTGTTTCGCGGGCAGCCGCGCACGCTGCCGTTCGAACTGAAGATGCTCGAACGTCATCCGCTCGGCAGTCAGGCGTTCGTGCCACTGAACGACAAGCCGTATCTGGTGGTCGTGGCGCCGGCGGGCGAACTGGATGCGTCGAAGATTCGCGCGTTCGTGACGAGCGGCTGGCAGGGCGTGAACTATGCGAAGGGCGTATGGCACCATCCGCTGATCGCGTTGGGCGACGTGAGCGACTTTATCGTCGTCGATCGTGGCGGAGATGGCCTCAACCTCAATGAGCAGGATCTCGCGGAGTCGTTGTGGCTCACGGAAGATGCGTTGAGCGCGGTGGCTGTTTGAGTTTTATCGCTTTGACGTAGCGAGCCGGTTGACTTAAAAAGAACCCACAGCATCAGTGCTGTGGGTTTTTTGTTTTGGCGGCGAACCGCGAAGTTAGCGCGACGCTGTCGTTCCGCGTTTAGCTGCGTTTAGCTGCGTTTGGCAAGAAGTGGCGAATGCCCGATCACCTCGCGCGCGCGTTCCGCTGGTTCAGGCGCGGAAAAACCCGCGGCTTCGATAGCCGGTTTGAGCCCTTTGAATTGCAGGCTCTTCTTCGGCGAACGCAAGGACGCCATGCCGTCGTCCCACGCGTGAAGCATGTGCTTCGCGACGGTGTGCCATTGCGTCTCGTTGCGCGCCGCTTCGATCAACTCATGGCCGACGGCGACGGCCGAATCGCACAGCGCCTCGACCATCTGCGCGTATTGTCGTGGCGCGATGCCCATGCGCGTGTTGAAAAAACGCTCCAGCGTTTTGCCGGCCGCCCAGGTTTTGCGGCCGTCGATCGGCAAGCCTGGCGGATTGGCCGCGTAGCGTGGGTACGCCTGCGTCGTGACGATGTCGTAGACGGGCGTGAACGCGACATCGTCGACCGACGTATAGAACAACGCCACATTCTTCGTATGGCAGTCCGCGTTGCGTACGACGTAGTTCGTCAGCAAATGCCAGCCGAGATATTCCAGTTGCTGTCGCATGGTGTTGCGATCGAGCAGATACGCTCGCGCGGCATTGAGCATTTTCTCGCTGGTCGAGTTGTATTTTTCATGTGGCGGCAAACCCAATAGACCGCACATGTCTTCGACGCCGTAGGCCGGTAATCCTTGTGCGTCGACGTCGAAGCGCTCGACGATCAGCGCCCGGCCATCGTCCGACATCTGCGTGCGCGCGACCGGCGCGACGCCGAGCCGTTCCAGCACGCGCATGGAATAGAACTCGTTGAAGCCGAGAAACGGCGTGTTGTCGTCCGAGCCTTTGACGATGTGGCGGCTCGTCCGGATGGTCGGTTTGCCGAGCGGCATCGGCGTAGACGTGCCGGACGTCGCGTCTTGAGGCGCGATGAACTTCGGCACGGCGCCCGAGATGGCCGCGCGCGCATATTCGCGCACGAGTTGCGCGAAATGTTCGGCCGTGTTGTCGCCGTGCAGAATGTCCTGCACGTCGAGCGCTCGCAGTTCCGTGCCCGGCGCGACGCCTTCGGGTGTCACGGTGACGCGGCCGATCCCCATGGCGCCGACTACGGCGAGCAGCGACAGGTCGGTGCCGTCGAGCAACGGCCCGAATTGCTCGCGGATCAGATTCAGCAGATAGCCCTCCGGCAGGTTTTGCCGGAAAAACGGATGCAGGTCGCGCGGCCAGCGCCAGGCCTCTTCACGCACCGGCATGGCCAGACTGACGAAGTCCGCCGCGCTCGCGTCGCGGTTGTATTTGAGGACGTAGTCGTCGCGCTCGCGAAATAGCGTGGCGACGTTCTTGCCCAGTACCTGAACGTCGAGCCTCATGAGTTCGCGTCCGGATTGCGTTGTTCAGCGAGGATGTCTTCGAGCGTGCGCCCGTGTCCATGCGCGACGAACTTGAGGTCGTAACCTGCCGCTTCGAGGAGGCGCACGAGCACGGACACGCTCATGTCGTTTTTGGCGAGCGTTTCCATACGCGCGACGGTGGTGCGCGCGACGCCCGCCCGGTGCGCCAGTTCCTCTTGCGACAGATTGCTTTCGCGGCGCACGGCCTTCAGCATGTCCGATACATCGGCGAGATTGGTCATTTGTAGTCCCACGGCAGCAATTTTGACTAATTAGTTCGTTATTGTAGCCCATGAGGTACAAAACAGCCGATAAGATTTGTGTCTCAAGGGCTACATTCTGACCAGTTTTTGGTATCCTGTAGCCCGCAGGCTACAAGATACCAAAACGCGCCTTTGAGGAGCCGACACCGACGCGGCCAAAGAAAAGCGGGCTTCCCGCTCGCGCGAAAAGCCCGCCGTTTGTAGCTTCATCCATCGCCACGCCGGGCAACGCGCCCGGCCCGGTCACTACTTCACCGCTCCACCTTCGAACCACGCGGCGATCTTCATCCGCTCCTCGTCGGTCATGTGCGTCACGTTGCCGAGCGGCATGGCCTTCAGCGTCACCGCTTGCTGATAGATCCGCTGCGCGTTCTGCGAGATTTCATCCGGCGTATCCAGCAGCACGCCGGCCGGGGCGCTGCCCATCATCGTCGGATGCGCGGAGTGGCAAGCCACGCAGCGCTGCTGCAGCACCGGTGCGATGTCGGCTACCTTGACCGTCGGCGCATTCGCCGCTTGCGCTTGCGGCACGATCGGCTTCGGCATGGTCCAGAAGAGGGCGACGAACATCAGCGCGATGCCAACCAGCGGCAGATACCACAGCACCTGGCCACGGTGACGCATCACGAAGAACTGACGGATCAGCGCGCCGGCCAGCATGATGACCAGCAGCACGGCCCAATTGTACGGATGCGTGTAGGTCATCGCGTAGTGGTTCGACAGCATCGCGAACACCACCGGCAGCGTGAAATACGTGTTGTGCACCGAGCGTTGCTTGCCGCGCTTGCCGTAGATCGGGTTCGGCGTTTCACCCTTGAGCATCGCGTCGACCATCTTGCGCTGGCCCGGAATGATCACGAAGAACACGTTGGCCGACATGATCGTCGCCAGCATCGCGCCCATGATCAGGTAAGCCGCGCGGCCCGCGAAGATATGGCACGCGAGCCACGCCGCGATCAGCACGTACACGCCGACACAGATACCGAGCACCTTGTCCTTGTTGCCGAGAATGCGGCACAGCGAGTCGTACACGATCCAGCCGGCGGCGAGGAAGCCGAGCGCCGACGCGACCGCGACCACCGGGCCCATATCCAGCACGTTCTTGTCGATCAGGTAAGTGCTCGGCGAGAACAGATACAGCACGGTGAAGAGACCGAAGCCCGACAGCCACGTGGTGTACGACGGCCACTTCGACCAGTGCAGATCGTCCGGCATTTCCGGCGGCGCGACGGTGTACTTCTGCATGTTGTAGAAGCCGCCGCCGTGCACGTGCCACAGTTCGCCGAACACGCCGCGCTTGCGCTGGTTCGGGTCGATCGGCGGTTTCAGGCTGTTGTCGAGCGCGACGAAATAAAACGATTCGCCGATCCATGCAATCGCGGCGATGACGTGGAACCAGCGAATCGCCAGATTCAACCAGTCTGTGATAAAGCCTTCCATGAAACTCCTCCACTTCTGATTCGTTGTACACGCAATGACGTTGTGTGCCTTCTAAAACCCGGCTGAGGGGTCGCTGGCAGGGCAGCACGAGCGGCACGTCACTGCGCAGACTGCGGGGTGAAGACGCGATGCGCTCAGTTCGCACAGCGCCATTTTTTATTGGCTCGTCGGTTGGGTCGCGTATGGGGCGAAGCGGGTCGAGCCGCATGCGTTCGATTGCGTTTCGCGGGTGCTCGCATGTGTCTCCATGAGCATCTGCGCAATGCAATCGAGCGCGACCGGTATGCTGCGCGAACTCGACCTCGCTTTGTCTAACACCTTTCCCGCACCTCGTGGCAGATGTCTCCTAGCTGCCGCGATACGTGCTGTACGACCACGGTGACACGAGCAGCGGCACGTGATAGTGCGCGCTGGCATCGGCCACGCCGAAGCGCAACACGACGCGATCGACGAAGCGCGGCTCCGGCACCTTCGTGCCGATCGACGCGAAGTAGTCGCCGGCGCCGAACACGAGTTCGTATTCGCCCGCAACTAGCGCCTCGCCTTCGAGCAGCGGCTGGTCGCAACGACCGTCGTCATTGGTGGTAGTGGTTTTGAGCGCGCGGCGCGTATCGCCTGAGAGCGCGAAGAGTTCGACCTTGATGCCCGCGCCGGGACGGCCGTTCGCGGTGTCGAGCACATGGGTAGTGAGCTTTCCCATTCGCAATTTTCCTTATGTGAATGCGAGGTTTCGGCGGCAGCCCGATCCAGATACGTTTGCGGCGGATCGAGGCTCCACGTCAGTGGCTACATACCCGTCGGCGAATTGAAGCGAGCGCCGTGACAGCCATTGTAAAAAGGTTGTTCCGTCCAGCGCGCGCGAGATAGGAAAGATAATAGCTGGCGCATGACGGACAGCCTGCTGAACGCCGCAACGACTCGATTCCTTCGACTATTACAGCGCATTTGCCTTACCGGCGGATCGTACCGGCGCCAAAAAAGGCCCACTATATCGACGGCGTGAAGTTGGGTATCGCATTGGCGTGAGTTGTCAGCATTATTTTGGCCGTCGAAGGTTACGTCTGTGCGTTGCAGCAAACGCGAATCGACGACGATTCAGCCGCGACGCACCCCGAAGACGGCGGAAACACGCTGGGTAACCGGGCCAACGGCGTTCGACGGGACGCGGCGGCACGGTGGCGTGCCGTCACATCGCGTTCGAACGGCTTTGCACGGAAGCAATGAAGCGGAGAAACGAATGACGATGGAACAAGCGGCTAATCAAACGAATAAGCCCAAAAAAACGATGCTGGTGAAGCACGCGGACGTGCTGGTTACGATGGACGGCGCCCGGCGCGAACTGCGCGACGGCGGCCTGTATATCGAGGACAACCGCATCGTCGCGGTCGGACCGACGGCGGAACTGCCGCAAACCGCCGACGAAGTGCTGGACATGCGTGGACATCTGGTGATTCCGGGTCTCGTGAACACGCACCACCACATGTATCAGAGCCTGACGCGCGCGATTCCCGCCGCGCAGAACGCCGAATTGTTCGGCTGGCTGACCAACCTCTACAAGGTGTGGGCGAACCTCACACCGGAGATGATCGAAGTCTCGACGCTGACAGCAATGGCCGAGCTGTTGCTGTCCGGTTGCACGACTTCGAGCGATCACTTGTATATCTATCCGAACGGCAGCCGGCTCGACGACAGCATTGCGGCGGCGCGCCGGATCGGCATGCGTTTTCACGCGGCGCGCGGCAGCATGAGCGTGGGGCAGAAAGACGGCGGCCTGCCGCCGGATTCGGTGGTCGAACGTGAAACGGACATTCTGAAGGACACGCAGCGCCTGATCGAGACATACCACGACGAAGGCCGTTACGCGATGCTGCGCGTGGTGGTCGCGCCATGCTCGCCATTCTCGGTGAGCCGCGATCTGATGCGTGAATCGGCGGTCATGGCGCGGCGGTATGGCGTGTCGATGCATACGCACCTGGCGGAGAACGTCAACGACATCGCGTATAGCCGGGAGAAGTTCGGCATGACGCCGGCGGAGTATGCGGAAGACCTCGGCTGGGTCGGTCATGACGTGTGGCATGCGCACTGTGTGCAACTCGACGACGCGGGCATCGAGCTGTTCGCGCGCACCGGCACCGGCGTTGCGCATTGTCCGTGTTCGAACATGCGGCTTGCGTCGGGCATCGCGCCGGTCAAGCGCATGCGTCTGGCGGGCGTGCCGGTGGGTTTGGGCGTCGACGGATCGGCGTCGAACGACGGCGCGCAGATGATCGCCGAAGTGCGTCAGGCGTTGCTGTTGCAGCGAGTCGGCTTCGGGCCGGATGCGATGACCGCGCGCGAGGCATTGGAAATCGCGACGCTCGGTGGCGCGAAAGTGCTCAATCGCGACGACATCGGCGCATTGGCACCCGGCATGGCGGCGGATTTCGTGTCGTTCGATTTGCGTCAGCCGCTCTTCGCGGGCGCGTTGCATGACCCGGTCGCGGCGCTCGTGTTCTGCGCGCCGTCACAAGTGAGCTACAGCGTGATCGGCGGCAAGGTGGTCGTGAAGGAAGGGCAGTTGACGACGCTGGAACTCGGACCGGTCATCGAGCAGCACAACCGGTTGGCGAAGACGCTTTACGAAGCGGCGGCGTAACGGGGAGGGTGAGGTTATCGGCGACGAGACACGTAACCGCCGATAACCCACAAACGCAAAGACTCAAGGCTTGTCGATCAACGTCTTGGTCGCTTCAGCAACCAGGCTGCGTAACCAGCGCACTTCATCGGAGTAATGCACGCGCTCGTGCCACAACTGGTAGTACTGCATCGGCGGAAAATCGAGCGGTGCGGGCACGACCGTGAGCGGCAGGAACTTGGCGTAGTAATCGGCAAAGAGACGCGTCGTCGTGAAGATCAGATCGGACTTGATCAGTACGTACGGCGCCAGATTGAAGTACGGCAAGGTCACGACCACATGACGCTTTAAGCGCTCGCGCGCGAGGTGCACGTCGATCGCGCCGCGCTGGCCCACCGAATAAGGAGTAGGCGCGAGATGCGGCGCATTCAGGTACTGGTCGAGCGTGAGGCCGCCGCGTTTGGCGAACGGATGCGTGTTGCTCATCAGGCAGACGATCTGATCGACGAACAGGTTCGACAGGTGCAACTGCTCCGGCGGCTCTGGCCAGTTGCCGACCACGATGTCGAGCTTGCCGTCCTCGAGCGCGAGTTCGTAGTCGAAGGCCGGTCCCAGCGAGTGAAACTCGAGCGTCGCGTTCGGCGCGGCCTGGCGAAAGCGTTCGACCACCGTCGGCACGAACAGCACGTTCAGGTAGTCCGGGCAGCCGATCCGGTAGCAACGGATGGACGTGGCCGGATCGAAGTTGTGCTGCTGAAACTTGATGCGTTCGATCTCGCGCAGCGCGTTCTGCACCGGTTCGAGCAGGCGCAGGCCGTATTCCGTCGGCACCATGCCGGATTTGCCGCGCACCAGCAGCGGGTCGCCGGTGATGTCGCGCAAACGGCGCAGCGCCGCGCTGATGGCGGGTTGCGATTGATTCAGTTTGACGGCCGCGCGCGTGACGCTGCGTTCCATCAAGAGGGTGTGCAAGACGCGTAATAGATACGTATCGATCGCCTCGCGTTGCTGACTCATGACTTCTCCGAAATATATGTGCTGGCTGATCGAACGGGCGTGGGGGTATATGACTTTTAATATGAACGAGACGCCGCGTCAAGAGTGGGATACCCGCAGAGCGCGCTGCGGCGCGGGTTTGCGGGGAATTTTGGCGGCTCGACTGACTGGGTCGAATTAGGTATTGTCATCCGGTTGTGGTGACGGATCGGCCGCCGGCAAGGTGGACGGACGCGCTGTAACCGGCAGTCACTGACGTACTACGGAATCACATGAGCGACTCTTCTTATAGCGACGGCGCCGCCGCGCAGCCGGCAGACAGGCCGGAACAGGCGGCGCCCCGGTTGGTGCTTCAAGGCATCACCAAACAATACCCGGCCGTGCGAGCCAACGACGACGTCACGTTGATCGTCGCGCCGGGCGAGATCCATGCCGTGCTCGGCGAAAATGGCGCCGGCAAAAGCACGCTGATGAAAATCATCTACGGCGCGGTGCGGCCCGACGCCGGCGAGATTCGCTGGGGAGGCCAGACGGTCGAGATCGCCAATCCGGCGGCGGCGCGCAAGCTCGGCATCGGCATGGTGTTCCAGCATTTTTCGCTGTTCGAGACGCTCACGGTCGGCGAAAACATCGCGCTCGCACTCGACGAACCGTTCGATCTGAAGACGCTGTCCAAGCGCATCCGCGAAGTCTCGGCCGACTACGGGCTCGACATCGACCCGCAGCGTCACGTGCATAGTCTGACAGTGGGCGAGCGGCAACGCGTCGAGATCGTGCGCTGTCTGCTGCAGAACCCGCGTCTGCTGATCATGGACGAGCCGACTTCGGTGCTGACGCCGCAAGCGGTCCGCAAACTGTTCGAGACGCTGCGGCGGCTCGCCGCCGAAGGCTGCAGCATTCTCTACATCAGCCACAAGCTCGACGAAATCCAGGAACTGTGCGACACCGCAACGGTGATGCGCGGCGGCCGCGTGACCGGTCACGTGAAGCCGAAGGGCGAAACCCACGCGTCGCTCGCTCAATTGATGGTCGGCCATTCGCTGCCGGATTACACGCGGCGCGAACACAACCCGGGCGCGGTGCTGCTCGACGTGAAGCAACTCTCGGTGGAAAGCGACGACCCGTTCGGCACCTCGCTGCGTGACGTGTCGTTCGGCGTGCATGCGGGCGAGATCTTCGGCATCGCGGGCGTCTCGGGCAATGGACAGGCGGAACTGCTGTCGGCGCTGTCGGGCGAAAAGCGCGGCGTGCGTGCCGACGCGGTCACGATTTGCGGCAAGGCGGCGGGACGCCTCGGCGCAGGCGGCCGACGCGCGCTCGGCTTCGGCTTCGTGCCGGAAGAGCGTCTTGGCCGCGGCGCGGTGCCGGCCATGACGCTGTCGGAAAACGCGCTGCTCACCGCGCATCGTCAACAGATGGTGAGTTCGGGCTGGATCAAGGCCGGCGCGATGCGCGCGTTTGCGAAGCGCTGCATCGACGCTTTCGACGTGCGCTGCGGCGGCTCGGAAGCGCTCGCGCAAAGTCTGTCGGGCGGCAATCTGCAGAAATACATCATGGGCCGCGAGATTCTGCAGGCGCCCAAGGTGCTGGTGGTCGCGCAGCCTACGTGGGGCGTCGACGTCGGCGCGGCGGCGTTCATTCGCCAGCAGTTGCTCGATCTGTCGGCGCGCGGTGTGGCGATTCTGGTGATCTCGGAGGAGTTAGAAGAGTTGTTCGACATCTGCGATCGCATCGCGGTGCTGGCAGGCGGCAGACTCTCGCCGGTACGCGCCACGGGAGCGACCAACGCCGAGGAAATCGGCCGCTGGATGGCGGGGCTGTTCGGCGATCGCGAGGGCGCAGCGCCTTCGGCGGAACAACCGGCGCATGCCTGAGCGGGCGTCTGTCGCGCGAATACGCGTGACGTCGCCCGGCATCAGAACGAGAACCATATCAATCACACGCTACCCATGATTCTTCCGTATCGACTCGAAGCACGCACGACGCCTTCGCGCACCATGCAGCTCGCCGTGCCGCTGATCGCCGCGTTGCTCACGCTCGCGATCGGCTTTCTGATCTTCAGCCTCGTCGGCCGCGATCCGCTGCAGGCCATGCACGCGTTTTTCATCGAACCGCTGTCCAGCGTGAACGGCTGGTCCGAGCTGCTGCTGAAGGCATCGCCGTTGTGCCTGATCGGCTTGGGTCTCGCCATCGGCTATCGCGCCAACGTCTGGAACATCGGCGCCGAAGGGCAAATGCTGCTCGGCGGCATCGCCGCGAGCGGCGTCGCGATCTATTTCGATCAGGCCACCGGCTGGTGGATTTTGCCGACCATGATGATTGCCGGCGTGCTCGGCGGCATGGCGTGGGCGGCGATTCCGGCGCTGCTCAAAAGCCGCTTCAACACCAACGAGATTCTCGTCAGCCTGATGCTCACGTATGTGGCCACGCAACTGCTGATCTACCTGGTGAGCGGCCCGTGGCGCGATCCGCAGGGCATGAACTTCCCACTCTCGGAGATGTTCAGCGGCGACGCGCTCTATCCGACCTTCTCCGGCGACTGGCACTGGAAATGGCTGCGCGGCACGCGTCTGAACGCATCGGTGTTCGTCACGCTGATCGCGATTCCGCTCGTGTGGGTTTTCATGCGCAAGAGCTTCGCGGGCTACCGCATGAACGTCGGCGGTCTCGCGCCGCTCGCCGCACGCTACGCCGGCTTCTCCGACAAGAAGACCATCTGGACGTCGCTGCTGATCAGCGGCGGTCTCGCCGGCCTCGCCGGCATGGGCGAGATCTCCGGTCCGATCGGGCAGTTGCAGGCCACGTGGTCGCCGGGTTACGGCTTCACCGCGATCATCGTCGTGTTCGTGGGGCGGCTGCATCCGCTCGGCATCGTGCTCGCGAGCCTGCTGATGGCGTTGCTGTACCTCGGCGGCGAAGCCGTGCAAACCTCGATGCAACTGCCGCAGGCGCTTTCCGGCGTGTTCCAGGGGCTGTTGCTGTTCTGCCTGCTGGGTGCCGACCTGTTCGTGAACTACCGCGTGCGCCGCCGAACGCTGGCCGCCCAGGTTCACTGATCAGCTCTCTGACATTCGCTCACTGATTTATCGCCGGATCCACATGGACATTCAACAAGCCAGCTCGCTCACATCGAGCGCCGTCACCGCCGCGATTCCGCTGATGTTCGCGGGCGCGGGCGAACTCGTCACCGAAAAATCGGGCGTCCTCAACCTCGGCGTCGAAGGCATGATGCTGATGGGCGCTGTGACCGGCTACGCGGTCACCGCGATCACCGGCAGCCCGTGGCTCGGCGTGCTTGCCGCGATCGGCGCCGGTCTCGCGATGTCGCTGCTGTTTGCGTTTCTCACGCTCACCATGCTCGCCAATCAGGTCGCCACGGGTCTCTCGCTGACGATCTTCGGCATCGGCCTCTCGGCGTACGTCGGCAAGCCGTACACGTCGGCTGCGGTGCGCGCGACCATCGACACGTGGACGATTCCCGGCCTCTCGAAGATCCCGGTGCTCGGTCCAGCGTTCTTCAGCCTCACGCCGCTCGATTACCTCGCGTTCCTGATGTTCGCGGTAATCGGCTGGTTCCTGTACCGCACGCGCGCGGGCCTCGTGCTGCGCTCGGTCGGCGAATCGCCGCAGGTCGCGCACTCGGTCGGCTTTCCGGTGATCGGTGTGCGTTACGGCGCGGTGGCGTTCGGCGGCGGCATGGCCGGACTCGCGGGCGGGTACTACTCGATCGTCAATCTGCACCTGTGGCAGGAACAGCTCACCTCGGGCCGCGGCTGGATCGCGCTCGCGCTGGTCGTGTTCGCGACGTGGCGCCCGGGGCGCCTGCTGATCGGCGCGCTGCTGTTCGGCGCCGTGACGGGCCTGCAGTTTTACGCCCAGGCGATCGGCGTGCCGGTGCCGACGCAATTTCTCGCGATGCTGCCGTACGTCGCGACGGTCGTCGTGCTGGTGCTGATTTCGCGCAATCCGAACACGATCCGTCTGAATGCGCCGGCCTCGCTGGGCAAACCGTTTTTCTCGGCGGGCTGACCGACCATCGACTCCGCTTTTCACATCATTCGATAAACACGACAGGAGAAAACATGAAGAGAAGAAATCTGCTGACCGCTTTCGCTTGGGGCGCGGCCTCGCTGGCGCTCGCCGCGCCGCTCGCGCAAAGCGCGCAGGCCGCCGATGCGCCGGGCGTCGCGTTCGTCTACCTGGGCAATCCGGGCGATGCGGGCTGGACCTTCGCGCACGATCAGGGCTCGAAGGAAGCAGAAGCGAAGTTCGGCAACAAGATCAAGATCACGCGCATCGAAAACGTGCCGGAATCGGCCGACTCCGAGCGCGTGTTCCGCGATCTGGCGAACAAGGGCAACAAGATCATCATCGGTTCGAGCTTCGGCTATCAGGACTTCGAACTGAAGGTCGCGAAGGATTTCCCGGATACCGTTTTCCTGCACGCAACCGGCTACAAGAAAGCGCCGAACTTCGGCACCTATGACGTGCGCATGTACCAGGGCGCGTACCTGGCCGGCGTCGCCGCGGGCTACGTGACGAAGACCAACACGCTCGGCTTCGTGGCGTCGGTGCCGATTCCCGAAGTGATCCGCAACATCAACGCGTACACGCTCGGCGCGCGCTCGGTGAATCCGAAGGTGCACACCAAGGTCATCTGGATCAATAGCTGGTTCGATCCGGGCAAGGAAAAGCAGGCGGCTGAAACGCTGATCGGCCAGGGCGCCGACGTGCTGCTGCAAAACACCGATTCGAGCGCCACGCTCGCCACGGCGTCGGCCAAGCACGTGCACGCGTTCGGCTGGGATTCGGATATGAAGAAGTTCGGTCCTGACGCGCACCTCGGTTCGGTGGTCGCGCACTGGGGTGTCTATTACAACGCGGCGATCCAGCAGGTGCTGGATGGCAAGTGGAAGAACGATCCGGTGTGGTGGGGCATTCCGCAGAAAGCCGTCAACCTGGAAGATCTGAACACGTCCGCGATTCCGGCTGACGCGCAGAAGCAGGTCGCGGCCAAGCGCGACGAACTGGCGGGCGGCAAGTGGGACGTGTTCACGGGTCCGCTCAAGGATCAATCCGGCGCGGTGAAGGTGCCGGCCGGCAAGACGCTGACCGATCCGGAACTGCAACGCCTGAACTGGTATGTGGAAGGCGTGGACGGCACTCTGCCGAAGTAACGCCGCCAAAGGTCGACCAGGCGGCGGTCTCAGCAACCGCTGCTTTGAGGAGCTGCGTCCTGTACGGACGCAGCTTTTTTTGCCTTGGGTTTTTAACGCGCCGATGGCCAGGCGGCCGGCACATCAGTCGATGCGCAAACCAACCTTGATGGTCACCTGCCAATACGCCACCTTGTCGTTTTCGATCTGGCCCCGCGTTTCCGTCACTTCGAACCAGTGCAGATTGCGCAGCGTCTTCGACGCTTTCGCGATTGCCGTGCTGATGGCGTCGTCGATCGATTTGGTCGACGAGCCGGTCAGTTCGATCTGTTTATAGACGTGTTCGGACATGGACTTCCTCCTTTGATCTTCGTTGGTGTTCAAAAAGTATAGGCAACGGAAGCGCCGCGAACGGCCCCCGCGTGAGCAAGTCATGCCGCACATGCCGTGCCCGGTATGCGGTGGCGGGACGCCGCCGTTATCATGTCCGCGCAACTCAATCTGACATGCGACGAGGTTCCAAAGTGGAAATTGGTTTTTGCGGTCCTGGTTTGATGGGCGCGCCGATGATCCGGCATCTGCTGCGCGCGGGGCATACGGTGCATGTCTGGAATCGCACGCGGGCCAAGGCGGAAGTGCTGCTGGCGGACGGCGCTCAAGTGGTCGAGACACCGCGCGAACTCGTCGCACGGTGTGAAGCCGTGCTGCTGTGCGTGGCGGACGCGGCGGCAGTGGAGCAAACCGTGTTCGGCGCCGCGGGCCTGCTGAGCGCCGATGTGCCCGTACCGGGCCGGTTGCGCTGGATCGTCGATCACTCCAGCATTCCGCCGGCCGCGACGCGCGCCTTCGCGCAGCGCGCGGCGGCGCTAACGGCGGTTCGCGCGGACGCAGGCGAGGGCGAGCGCGAGGCGGTCGGCAGCGTCGGCTGGATCGACGCGCCGGTGTCCGGCGGCGTGGCCGGCGCGACGGCCGGCACGCTGGCGGTCATGGCGGGCGGCGCCGCAGCGGACGTCGAGGCCGTCAAACCGCTGCTCAGCGCCTACGCCGCGCGTGTCACGCACATGGGCGACGTTGGCGCGGGCCAGACCGCGAAGCTGTGCAATCAGGCCATCGTCACCGCGACGCTGGCGGCGATTGCCGAGGCGGTGAGCCTCGCGCAGCGCAGCGGCCTCGACGCCTCCCGGCTGACTGAGGGTCTCGCCGGCGGCTGGGCCGATTCGGTGCTGCTGCAGACGTTCGTGCCGCGCATGACGCAAAGCGGCCTCGCGCCGATCGGCGCGTTTCGGACCTTTCAGAAAGATATCGACACGGTGGCGGCCACCGCGTACGAGACGGGCACGCCGATGCCGGTGTCGTCGACGGTCCAGCAATTGCTGCGGCTCGGCGCGGCGATGGGGCTCGGCGAGGCCGACCTGTCGGCCTTCATCGACGTTTTGCAGACGCCGCGCGGCGCCCAAACCCGGTAGCGCGACGCGCGTGCGGGTTGAATTCGCGATAACCTGCTAGAATGTTAGGTTTTTCGCCGATATCACATTCAAAGGGACGCGCCGTGCTGTCTACCGCCAATATCACCATGCAATTCGGGCCAAAGCCCCTCTTCGAGAACATCTCGGTCAAATTCGGGGAAGGGAACCGCTATGGCCTGATCGGTGCGAACGGCTGCGGCAAATCCACCTTCATGAAGATTCTGGGCAGCGACCTGGAGCCGAGTTCGGGCAGCGTCATGCTCGAGCCGAACGTGCGCCTCGGTAAGCTGCGCCAGGACCAGTTCGCTTACGAAGACGTGCGCGTGCTCGACGTCGTGATGATGGGCCACACGGAAATGTGGGCCGCCATGACCGAGCGCGACGCGATCTACGCGAACCCCGACGCGACGGACGACGACTACATGCACGCCGCCGAACTCGAAGCGAAGTTCGCCGAGTACGACGGCTACACCGCCGAAGCGCGCGCGGGCGAACTGCTGCTCGGCATCGGCATTGCGATCGAGGACCACAATGGCCCGATGAGCAACGTGGCGCCCGGCTGGAAACTGCGCGTGCTGCTCGCGCAGGCGCTGTTCTCGAAGCCGGACGTGCTGCTGCTGGACGAGCCGACCAACAACCTGGACATCAACTCGATCCGTTGGCTGGAAGACGTGCTCAACCAGTACAACTCGACGATGATCATCATCTCGCACGATCGACACTTCCTGAACCAGGTTTGCACGCACATGGCCGACATGGACTTCGGCACGCTGAAGGTCTATCCGGGCAACTACGACGACTACATGCTGGCGAGCACGCAGGCGCGCGAGCGTCAGCAGAACGCCAACGCGAAGGCGAAGGAACGTGTGGCCGATCTGCAGGACTTCGTGCGCCGCTTCTCGGCGAACAAGTCGAAGGCGCGTCAGGCCACCAGCCGCCTGAAGATGATCGACAAGATCAAGATCGAGGAATTCAAGCCGTCGTCGCGGCAGAACCCGTTCATTCGCTTCGAGTACGAGAAGAAGCTGCACAACATCGCGGTGGTGGCCGACAAGATCTCGAAGAAGTATGAGCGCAGCATTTTCAACGACTTCAGCATCAGCGTGCAGCCGGGCGAGCGTATCGCGATCATCGGCGAGAACGGCGCGGGCAAGACCACGCTGCTGCGCTCGCTGCTGGGCAGGCTGGAGCTCGATCACGGCACGGTGAAGTGGGCCGAGAACGCGAACGTCGGCTACATGCCGCAGGACACGTACGAAGAGTTTCCGGACGACGTCACGCTGATGGACTGGATCGACGGCTATCGCAAGGAAGGCGACGACGAGCAGATGGTGCGCGGCACGCTCGGCCGGCTGCTGTTCAATGCCGACGACATCCGCAAGTCGGTCAAGGTGCTCTCCGGCGGCGAGAAGGGCCGCATGATCTGGGGCAAGCTGATGCTGGGCCGCCACAACGTGCTGCTGATGGACGAGCCGACCAACCACATGGACATGGAATCGATCGAGTCGCTGCAGATCGCGCTCGACAAGTTCGAAGGCACGCTGATTTTCGTGTCGCACGACCGTGAGTTCGTGAGCGGTCTGGCGAATCGCGTCATCGAAGTGAAGACCAATGGCACGTTGAACGACTTTGGTGGCAATTACGAAGACTTTTTGCTGAGCCAGGGCGTGCAGTAAATCGTCGGTTTTCTGACTATCAGAGGCGTGCAACTCGAAACGGTTGCACGCCTTTTTTTTATTGCTGGCGGCCCATCGGGCCCGATGCTATTCGACCAGCACGCTGCTCGATCTTGTGGCGCCGGTCGGAAGATGTTGAATGACCCGGCGCCCCAGGCGAATGCCGCCTCGCTCTATGACGTAATAGGTAGCAATCGAGATAGCGATGATACAACCATAGGTCAGAAACGTAACGAGCCAGAATCTTTGGACGGTGAATACAAGATTCGCGTTGTAACGGGGGAATTGCATCAGGACATTGATAACCAGCCCATGCAACAGGTAAATGCTGTAACTCACATTGCCAAGCCGCTTCGTGCCCGAGGCGGTCAATATTCCAAATACCGAAGCACCTGAAGCCACGAGAAAGAAAGATATGCCAAGAAGAACGGTTCCGAGCTTCGAATAAGGGCTACCGGAAAGGAAGATTGCCGAGGCAACGGCGACAATCGCGAAAACTGAGCGAATAACACCATGTCCCCTAAGTTTGGGGTATGAGCGAAGCAGGCTCGCCGTGAGCATTCCGATTACAAAGTGCTCGATGAAGACGACGTTCAGATCGTCGACCACACCACTGCCAAAGAGCAAAACGATCAAGGTTGAAGCGGTGATTGCAACCGTAGCCTTTTCGCGGGCGACAATTGCGAGCAGCGGAAGTGACATATAGAAGAGCCATTCGTAATGAAGGCTCCACGTTTGTCCGACTACCCCCAGATACTCAGGATGTTTGAGAAATGGGATAGGTTGATTGACGAGGCCGAAAAAAAGCCATTGCGAGAGTTGTGCAACCGTTTCACCATGCGTCTGAGCGGTAGCGATGCCCACATGA
The DNA here is from genome assembly GCF_046026985.1 of Paraburkholderia sp. RL18-101-BIB-B. Taxonomy (NCBI): domain Bacteria; kingdom Pseudomonadati; phylum Pseudomonadota; class Betaproteobacteria; order Burkholderiales; family Burkholderiaceae; genus Paraburkholderia; species Paraburkholderia sp. RL18-101-BIB-B. The sequence continues at coordinate 374,681 of NZ_JARESV010000003.1, read as the reverse complement.
CGAATGACAAATATAAAATACGCGACAATCAGCAGCAGGTAGAGAGGGTAAATCCGGAATGCGCGATTGATATACAGCTCAAGCCATTTAATGTTTCCCTGGCGATCAAGCAGGCGTCCCCAAAACAAATACCCGGTAATCATGAAGAAAATCGACACTGCACCTGGCCCAATGAACGCATAGAAAGGTGATGGCGGCAACCCGGATGTTCCTTGCTTCATGTTGTATGCGGTCATCACAAAGTGATGAAATACAACCGCTGAAGCAAGAATCCCACGCAATCCGTCAATCGAATCCAGTCGATGTTGATGCGCAACAGGGGCGGTATCGAGAAACGAAAAAGCCCGCTTCGGCGACAGAATGAGGATCGTGAGACCGAGAATGACCAGGGTAGGCCATATTGAAAGCATATTCATAAAAGTTTTCCCCTGGCCGGGGCTTTCCGAGCGGGGACCTGGCATTTGTCGATGCCGGATGGTACTACATCCAGTACCAACGATTTCCCGACGGTTTTTTTGTCCCACGCACGTTGATGGAGTCCGTGCATATTCTGGGTGGTTGATTTCGAAGATGCATTGGCGCCATGTCGCACGACCGTGAGTTCGTGAGCGGTCTCGCTAATCGCACCATCGAAATGATGACCGACGGCCCAGCGACTTCGGCGCCAACCAAGAAGACTTCCTGTTGAATCAGGGTGTGCAGCAAGACTGACGCATCGCGGGGCCCTACCCGCCGCACTACTGCGCGGGCGGCTGACCCGACGACAGGATTGTGCTTAACTTCGTGCCGCCGATGGACTCGCAACCCGGTGGCTTAGGCTCCGTCCACTGCACGGCAACGCCGCGCACTACCGGGCGGACCATGCGCCACGGCCAGAAGCCGAAACGCTGCGATCCGGTGTACTCGACGATCGCGTCCGCACCGCGCACCTGGGCGTACTCAGCCATCTTGGGCAGGATGTCCTCGACGCTGCCGTAGGTGCCCTTGCCGATCTTCAGATCTTTGATGATCCTGTATTTCTGGCTCACGGGCGGGAGATGTGCGAAGAAGCAGAAGTCACCGAGACCGCCTGGGAGATTAACCGCCGAGTGTGGCGCTGCCGTGGTGTTGAGTTCGGTCTCAGATGTGGCTTCCGCCGAAGACTCAGCCGCATGCGTGGGACTTGCCGTGATACCGATAGCAAGCAATGCGGCAATCAGCCGAAGTTCGGTGTGTCGTGTGGGGTTCATGGTTGGTCTCGACGATGCGCGCGCCGGAGGGCGGCACTTTCTTATGAAGTCGGATAGTAAGCGAGCGAAGCGCGGCTGGCTACCCGATTGCGTGGTTTATTCGTCGCCGCGTCTGCACGTACGCTGGGCTTCTGAGACTGCCACGGCCCGAGGAGCCACTCTTCGCCGCATCACGTTGCACCCGCAAAGCCCGCTTCTTCGAAGCGGGCTTTTTTCATGGCACGCGCCTCGCGCATCGGCCTTCCCCACAGCGCTGGTTAGAATAGAAGACCATTCCGGAGACACAGACAGGGACCGACCATCATGAAGACCTACGAGCAACTCTATATCGACGGCAAGTGGATCGCACCGTGCGGCACCGGCACGATCGACGTGATCGACTCGGGCACGGAAGAGATCATGGGCCGCATCCCTGAAGGCGTCGAGGCCGATGCCGAAAGCGCGATCGCCGCCGCCCGCGTGGCGTTCGACGGCTGGGCCGCGACGCCCGCCGCCGAGCGCGGCGAATATCTGCGCAAGATCGCCGCGAACCTGAAAGCGCGCACCGACGAACTGGCCGGCTTGATCGCGGGCGAAGTCGGCATGCCGCTGAAGCTCGCGCGCGCCATTCAGGTGGGCGGCCCCGTCTACAACTGGGGCGCGTACGCGAAGCTCGCGAGCGAATTCCAGTATGAGGAACGCGTCGGAAATTCGCTGGTGGTGCGCGAACCGGTCGGCGTGGTGGCGGCGATCACGCCGTGGAACTATCCGCTCAACCAGGTCACGCTAAAGGTCGCGGCCGCGCTCGCCGCAGGTTGCACGGTGGTGCTCAAGCCGTCGGAGATTGCGCCGCTGAATGCGTTCGTGCTGGCCGAGGCGATCCACGAAGCCGGGCTGCCGGCCGGCGTGTTCAATCTCGTGAGCGGTTATGGACCGGTGGTGGGCGAGGTGCTGGCGAGCCATCCGTCGGTCGATATGGTCTCGTTCACCGGCTCGACTCGCGCCGGCAAACGTGTGTCCGAGCTGGCTTCGGCGACGGTCAAGCGCGTGGCGCTCGAACTCGGCGGCAAGTCGGCGTCGGTGATTCTCGACGATGCGGATTTTGCCGCGGCGGTGAAAGGCACGGTCAGCGCGTGCTTCCTGAACTCCGGGCAAACCTGTTCGGCGCATACGCGCATGCTGGTGCCCGAATCGCGCTACGACGAAGCACGCGCGCTGGCGAAGCAGGCCGCCGAGGCCTACGTCGCCGGCGATCCGCGCAATGAAACGACACGTCTCGGCCCGTTGGCGTCGGCGGCACAGCAGGCGCGCGTGCAGCAGTACATCGCGAAGGGGATCGAGGAGGGCGCCGACCTGGTGACGGGCGGCGCGGGCTTGCCTGATGGACTATCGAAAGGCTTCTTCGTCAAGCCGACCGTGTTCGGCCGCGTGCATCCCAAGGCGACGATCGCGCAAGAAGAAATCTTCGGCCCGGTGCTGTCGATTCTGACCTATAAGGACGAAGAGGAAGCCGTTCGGATCGCCAACGATTCGCCGTATGGTCTCGGCGGCGCGGTATGGGCCGGCAGCGACGAGCGTGCCGCCGGCGTCGCTCGGCGGATTCGAACCGGCCAGGTCGATATCAACGGCGGCACGTGGAACATGGCCGCGCCGTTCGGCGGTTTCAAGCAGTCGGGTTTCGGCCGCGAAAACGGGGTCTACGGACTCGAAGAGTATCTCGAACTCAAGTCCATGCAGTTCAAGGCGTGATTCAGCTGACCGACGTCAACCGAAGAGCACACATGACCTGGACATTCGCCGGCTCATTGACCTGAAGCAACGCAGACTGCGCCCGACCGACGATTATCAGCGTTTTGATAATCCGCCATCGGGCCAGTCATGCTCACCTCTCATTCCTTCCCACCGCTCGTCATTCGCGGCCGCTCGTTACTGCCGATCGTGCAAGGCGGCATGGGCGTCGGCATCTCGGCGCACCGGCTGGCCGGCAGTGTCGCCCGTGAAGGCGGGCTGGGCACCATCGCCAGTATCGACTTGCGGCATCATCATCGCGATCTGATCGAACGTTGCCGCGAGTCGCCCGATCGGGCCACGCTGGAAGAAGCCAATCTCACCGCGCTGGCCCGCGAAATCCACGCCGCCAAATCACTGAGCGAAGGCCGCGGCATGATCGCCGTCAACGTGATGAAAGCGCTCAGCGCGCAAGCCGACTACGTGCGCGTCGCGTGCGAGAGCGGCGCCGACGCGATCGTCATGGGCGCGGGCCTGCCGCTCGATCTGCCGGACATGACCCAGGGCCATGACATTGCGCTGATTCCGATTCTGTCGGACAGTCGCGGCGTTGCGCTGGTGCTGAAGAAGTGGATGAAAAAAGGCCGTTTGCCCGACGCGGTGGTGATCGAACATCCGGCGCATGCGGGCGGCCATCTCGGCGTCAACAACCTGGCCGATCAGCACGATCGACGCTTCGATTTCTTCCGCATCCTCGAAGAACTCGACACGGTCTTCACCTCGCTCGGCCTGAACCGTCAAGACGTGCCCTTGATCGTTGCGGGCGGCATCAATAGTCACGAAGCCGTCCGTAAGTTGTTGAGCGCGGGCGCGAGCGGCGTGCAGCTCGGCACTCCGTTCGCGGTCACCGAGGAAGGCGACGCGCATCCGAACTTCAAGCGCGTGCTGGCCGAAGCCACGCCGGAGGACATCGTCGAATTCGTCAGCGTGACGGGACTGCCCGCGCGCGCCGTGAAAACGCCATGGTTGATGCGCTATTTGCGCCACGAGACGAAGATCCGCGAAAAAGTCGGCGCGCTCAAACACGTCTGTCCGACTGCGCTCGAATGCCTCAGCGCGTGCGGCTGGCGCGACGGTATCGAGAAGTTCGGCCACTTCTGCATCGACACACGGCTCGCGGCGGCATTGCGCGGCGATGTGGCAAATGGTCTGTTCTTCCGCGGCCGTGAAGCGTTGCCGTTCGGCACGGCGATTCGCAGCGTGCACGACCTGCTCGAACTGCTGCTCACAGGCTCGACGCGACCGGCTGTCGCAGGGCGCTGGGCATTCTCGCTGGGTTGATACGCGTCAACCTGCCGCGCGACGAGAACTTCGACAATCCCCGCACGCAAACAAACAAAGCGGGGAAGCACATGAAGTACTCATCCAGAAACAGAATCAGAACGACCGTCATCGCTTCGAGCCTGCTGTTCGCGGGCGCGCTCGCGCCGCAAGCGCATGCCGCTGGCGACGACACGATGAGCGGCATTCACGCCGGCGACGTACTGGTGCGTTTGCGCGCGATCAGCATCATGCCGAACGTGAGCACGACCGGATCGCTGACCACGCTCAACGTGGGTGTGAACAATGCGATCGTGCCGGAGCTGGATCTGACGTACATGATCCGTGACTACCTCGGCGTCGAGCTGATTCTCGGCACGTCGCGGCATCAAGTGACTTCGAGCCTCGGCGGTCTCGGCGGCGTGAATGTGTTGCCGCCCACGCTGCTGCTGCAATATCACTTCAACCACGCGGGGCGGATTCGTCCGTATGTCGGCGCGGGTCTCAACTACACGCTGTTCTATAACAACGGCCTGAACGCGGGCGGCCGGCCGATCTCGATCACCAATCACAGTTGGGGGCCGGCGTTGCAGGCGGGCGTCGACGTGCAAGTCACCAAGTCGTTGTTCGTCAACGCGGATATCAAGAAGATCTGGATGCACACGGATGCTTCGCTCGGCGGTCAGGCGCTCGGCCGCTTGAGCATCGATCCGGTGGTGGTTGGGTTGGGTGTCGGGATGCGGTTCTGATCGTCACACGTTGCTTGCGCGCTTGATCAGCCGTAGTCGCCATGCAGGAACGCCGCGGCGCGGTTCGCGCCTCGGCGTTTTCTTTCAGGTTTCAAGTTTGAGCGCGACCCGAGCGCAACCATGCGACCGGGGAAGCTGGGAAAGCAATCCTATAGCTTGTCGTTCGCAAAGCGCATCGCCGAGCCTTCCTGCTCGATGCGAACCCACACGGCGCGCTTTTCCTCGTCGCTCAGGAAAACCCAGTTGGACACCTCGGTGGCAGTGCGGCCGCAGCCTTTGCAGACGTCGTCGAACAGCGTGGAACAGACGCCGATGCACGGGCTGTCGGGAAGATCGTGGAGATTCGAGGCCATCGGAAACCTTGGGGCGGAGAAGCGAAGTTCCGCTATGTTAACCGATGCGCGCGATGCGCCTCGCCGTACGCGACCGGCATGGCTGCGGTTCGCGCACGGTTGGCAGCATCCGCCGCACGTTTTGCCGCATGTTTCGAGACACGGTAGCGCCCGCTCGTGTCAGCGCGCGATGCTGTAGCCGATCCGCGCCATCCAGTGCTGACGGTTGTTGTAGTCGAGCAGGTCCTCGCCGTAGCCGTTGAAGTAGCCCACCCAGACATAGCCGCCCCACGCGCTGCCCAGCAGTTTGGCGAGCGGATAGGTGAATTGCGTATCCACGCTGCCGTACCAGTGCTTGGTGCCTTTGCGCAGCGTGGTCGCCAGTTGCCAGCCGTCCGGACTGCCGTATTTGACCAGCAAGTCGACGTAGCCGCGATAGTCGGCGATATCGGGGTTGCTGCTCGTGCCGAGGTAGTAGTAGATCTTCGGCGACACGCTCAGGTGGTTGGCCGTCAGATCGCCGAATTCCCAGGTCGGCCGGATGAATGGCATGTTGATGCTGCGCGAGTCCGCTCCGGCCTTGCCATTCGATTCGTGCGCGACGCCTGCCGCAAAACCCATGCGAGTGAAGAACGGGCTCTGCCAGCCGGTATCCGGCACGTAGTAGAACAATTGCGGCGAGTAGGTCGTGTCGCGGAACGGGCGCGAATCGGCGGACAGATCCCAGATCGAAGTTTGCGTGTACGCGAAGTACAGGTTGTCGAGGAAGGCCTTCGAGCGCAAATCGTCCGGTATCAGGATGCGGTATTTGAAGCTCAATTGCAGCCGCGCGTTCGTGTCGCCGTTGTGACCGAAGGCGATGTACATCGGATCGTAATAGGAGAGGTGCGAGAGCACGCCGCGTCCCGTGGTCGCGAGCGAGTCGCCAGGCGGCGAGATCGCGTCGCCGGTCGGGCCGCCGACCACGGCTGCCGTCGCCGCGGCTTCAGCGGGCGTGGTCGCTTGAGTTTCCGCGCGTTCCGCCTGGGCAATCGCGTCCTGCTGCGGTCCGCGATTGATCGCGACGAGCGCCGGCGACGCATCGAAACCCACTGGGTCGATGCGCACCTCGCCACGCGCCGACTGCGGCCAGGGCGCCGAGAAACGCACTTTGCGGAATTGTCCCGAGCGCAGATGCAACGTGTCCGGCACGCCCGCTTCGCGCTGCAAATCGAGCGGCTGTGGTGACACTTCGCCGGCGCTCAGCGTCACGCGAATGGTCGGCGGGACGGTGATGGTCAGGGGCTTGGCGTCGTCGGCGGAGTAGAGCAGCGTGATCTGCAACGGCTCGTTGGCCGCGGCCACGCGAGCGGGTTGCAGCATCGCGACCGTTGCGCGCGCCTCGCCGGACAGCACAGCGCAGACGACGAGCGTGGCGAGCAGCGTGACGCGGGAGAAGCGCGCCATGAGTTGACGAAACTGAGGGAAGGCGTTGCGGGCAAGGCGGTCGATCGAGGCGTCAAAGCGCATGGGGCTGTCGTCCTGGAGCAAGGGCAGCGAGCGAAACGGACGCGGCAGCCATCGAAAGACGACACGTGCAAGGCACACCGGACCGATCGCGCGGAAGCGCTGAAGGGCGCAAAAAATGGGCACAAAAACGGCTGCCGCAAGAAACCCGGCAGCCGAGATGGAAACAGGCCGCACGGCCGGCGCGCCGCAGCAGCGGGCAGCGTCGCCGGTCATGGCGAGATACTCAGAGAATACTTACAAAGTCACTTCATTGACAGCCTGGTCGAGAAACGGTCTTTCAGCTGCCGAACGTCAGTTGCCACAACAATGCGCCGTTGAGCATGATGATGAACGCGGCGGACAGCCACGCGAGCACGAGCGGCGCGCCGCGCACGCGCCAGCCGCGCATTAGCGCCGCGTCCGACGTGAAGCGGATCAACGGCACGACCGCGAGCGGCAATTGCAGGCTCAGCACCACCTGGCTTGCCACCAGCAACTGATTGGAACCGTGCTGGCCGAATAGCGCGACCGCGAAGAGCGCCGGTCCGATCGCCAGCCCGCGGGTCAGCAGGGCGCGCTTCCAGCGCGGCAGCCGGATGCGCAGAAAGCCTTCCATGACCGCCTGGCCGGCCAGCGTGCCGGTGACGGTCGCGCTCAGTCCGCAGGCGAGCAGCGCCGCCGCGAACAGGATGCCGGCCCAATGCGTGCCGACGAGCGGCGCGATCAGGCGGTGGGCATCCGCGAGATCGGTCACGTCTCGATGGCCGCTCACATAGAACACGGCGGCGGCCACGATCAGCAGCGCCGCATTGATCACGAAAGCAAACGAAAGCGAGCCAAAGGTATCCAGATTGACGACGTGCAGCGCGACCTTGATCTGCGCGTCGCTGCCGTCCGGCGCGTGATGCTTGACGAGCGCCGAGTGCAGATAGAGGTTGTGCGGCATCACCGTCGCGCCGACGATGCCCGCCGCGAGCCACACCATGCCCGCATTGCGCAGCAACTCGACGCTCGGCACGCTGCCGGCGAGCGCCGCGTGCCAGTCCGGGCGCGCCAGTGCAAGCTGGACCACGAAGCACAGGCCGACGAAGCCGATCAGCGCCGCGATCACCGCTTCCAGTTTGCGGCCGCCTTTCTGCTGGAGCGCGAGCAGCGCGAAGGTGCAGACCGCCGACATCAGCACCCCGACCGTGAGCGACACGCCAAGTAGCATTTGCAATGCGACGGCGCTGCCGACCACCTCGGCGACATCGCACGCGATGATCGCAACCTCGCTGGTCAGCCACAGGAAGAGGGTGCCGCGGCGGCCCGTGCGTTCGCGGCAGACCTGCGCGAGATCGCGCCCGGTCACGACGCCCAGGCGCGACGACAGCCATTGCAGCAGCATTGCCATCAGGCTCGACAGCAGCACCATGCCGAGCAGGCGATAGCCGTAGCCGGCGCCGGCGCCGAGCGCGGTCGCCCAGTTGCCCGGATCGATATAGCCGACCGCGATCAACGCGCCCGCGCCGACGAACGAGAACCAGTGCGGCGGACGTGCCGGCCCATCGCCCGGCAGACGCCTGCGGCGGTTGGGACGCAATGCGAACGGATTCGTGTTCATCGATGCCTGAGGTTCAAGACTGCATCCTCTTGCAAGCCACGTGCCCGCTGCGTGTGCGGCGGGCGGCGCGTCGAGGCCAGGAAGCGATAACGCGATTTGCGGCGCGCTGTCGTTCGGCCTTCGAGAGCCTTCGAGAGCTATTGTGCACTGTCGAACGCTTCGCGGCTTGAGTGCGCTTCGACCTTAGCCGTCCGGCATAAAAGTCACGCCATGCGGCCATCGGTCACCACCGTTTGCGCGAGCGAGGCGCGCCCTACACGGCGTCAACTTGACAACAAGATAACGGCGCGGCCGTTAAGGGTGTTTTTTTCGGGTAGACACGCGCGCATAACCCGCTAAAATTGCGGCCAATTTTCCAGCGGTGCGGCTTGCGCTGTACCGTTTGCGCGACAGCCTGGCAATTTTTTTGGAGCGCGCAATAATTGATGGTACTTTTCGGGTTTTTCAGGGGAGCCGCGGGCGCAGTGCCGCGGCGTAGGTGGGGACGGTCGGCAACGGGCCGGTCAGGATTGGAGAACGGAATGAAAAGACGGGTAGTGGGGCAGGTGGCGGCGCTGGTCTTGTGCGCGACGCCGTGGTTGACGGCTGCTGCGAAAGACACGCAGCTCAACGTGTATAACTGGTCCGATTACATCGCCAAGGACACCATCCCGAACTTCACAAGGCAGACCGGCGTCCAGGTCAAATACGACAACTACGACAGCGACGACACGCTGCAAGCCAAGCTCCTCACCGGCAATTCCGGCTACGACATCGTCGTGCCGACCAGCAACTACGCCGGCAAGCAGATCGCCGCCGGTATCTTCGCGCCGCTCGACAAATCCAAGCTGCCGAATCTGAAGTACCTTGATCCTTCGCTGATGGCGCTCGTCGCCGGGGCCGATCCGGGCAACAAGTTCACGGTGCCCTGGGCATACGGCACCACCGGCCTTGGCTACAACGTCACCAAGGCGCAGCAGATTCTCGGCAAGAACGTGCCGCTCGATAGCTGGGACGTCCTCTTCAAGCCGGAAAACATTTCGAAGCTGAAGGCTTGCGGCGTCTCCGTGCTCGACGCGCCGGACCAGATGTTCGCCGCCGCGCTGCACTACATCGGCAAGGATCCAATGAGCACGAACCCGGCCGACTACCGCGCCGCGCTCGAGATGATGAAGAAGATCCGCCCGTACATCACGCAGTTCAACTCGTCGGGCTATATCAACGACCTGGTCGGCGGCGACGTGTGTTTCGCGTACGGCTGGTCGGGCGACGTCGTGATTGCCAAGCATCGCGCGGTCGAAGCGAAGAAGTCTTACAAGGTCGAGTATTACATTCCGAAGGGCGGCGCGCCGGTGTGGTTCGACGTGATGGCGATTCCGAAGGACGCGAAGAACAAGGAAGCCGCGCTCGAGTGGATCAACTACATCGAAACGCCGCAGGTTCACGCCGCGATCACCAACGCCGTCTACTACCCGAGCGCCAACCTCGAAGCGCGCAAGTACGTGGACAAGGACGTGGCGAACGATCCGGCCGTGTATCCGCCGCCTGACGTCATCAAGACCCTGTTCCTGCTGAAGCCGTTGCCGCCGGAAATCCAGCGGCTGCAAACGCGGCTGTGGACTGAATTCAAGTCCGGCCGCTGACCCGCGGCCAGAGTGAACGGGTAAGCATCATCATGAAGCCCTCGGTGTTCACCGGGGGCTTTGTTCGTCAAACGCCGGAGTAAAGCATTGTGATGAGTAGTGACCAGTCGGGCGCGCTGGCAGGGGCTGTCGCGCCGTCCCCGAGCCTGAACGCCGTTACAGACGACGCCACGGAGAACTTCGTCCAGGTCGTCGATGTCGTGAAGAAGTTCGGCGAGACCGTGGCGGTCAAAGGGGTCAATCTGTCGGTGAAGAAGGGCGAGCTGTTCGCGCTGCTCGGCAGTTCCGGCTGCGGCAAGTCCACTTTGTTGCGCATGATGGCCGGACTCGAAAGTGTGACCTCGGGCAAGATCCTGATCGACGGTGAAGACCTCGCGCAATTGCCGCCGTACCGCCGGCCGGTCAACATGATGTTCCAGTCGTACGCGCTGTTTCCGCACATGACGGTGGAGGGCAATGTCGCCTTTGGTCTGAAGCAGGAAGGTGTGCCGAAGGCCGAGCTGAAGGATCGCGTGCAGACCGTGCTCGAACTCGTGCAGATGGGCCGCTTCGCGAAGCGTAAGCCGAATCAGCTGTCGGGCGGCCAGCAGCAGCGCGTGGCGCTCGCGCGTTCGCTGGTCAAGCGGCCCAAGCTGCTGCTGCTCGACGAGCCGATGTCCGCGCTCGACAAGCAGATCCGTCAGCGCACCCAGATCGAACTGGTCAACATTCTCGACAAGGTCGGCGTGACCTGCATGATGGTGACGCACGATCAGGAAGAGGCGATGACCATGGCGAACCGCCTTGCCGTGATGAGCGAAGGCGAGATCGTTCAGCTCGGCACGCCGCACGAAGTGTACGAGTATCCGAATAGCCGTTTCTCGGCCGAGTTCATCGGCTCGACGAATCTGTTCGAAGGCCATACCGTCGAAGACGAGCCCGATCATGTGTTCATCGAAACGCCCGACCTGCCGTGCCGTTTGTATGTGAGCCACGGCATCACCGGTCCGCTCGGTATGCCGGTGACGATTTCGGTGCGCCCCGAGCGTATCGCGCTCACGCGCAAACCGCCTGAAGGCGCGTACAACTGGGGCAAGGGCGTTGTCACGAATATCGCGTACATGGGCGGCTATTCGCTCTATCACGTGAAACTCGGCGCCGGCAAAACCGTGATCGCCAACGTGACGAGCCTCGCGCTGACCGAGATCGATCCGCCTACGTGGGGCGATGAAGTGTACGTGCGCTGGAGCGCATCGGCCGGCGTGGTGCTGACGTCATGAAGCGCTCGTTCAATTCTTTCGCCACGTGGCCGGTGCGGCGTTTCAATCTGACCGGCCGCACCGCGGTGGTGGCCGGTCCGTTCATCTGGCTGCTGCTGTTCTTCCTCGTGCCGTTCCTGCTGGTCGTCAAGATCAGCTTTGCCGATTTGCAGCTCGGCATTCCGCCCTACACGGAGCTGACCAAATTCGCGGACGGCGCGATTCACATCACGCTCGACCTGTCGCATTACGCGTTTCTGCTGACCGACAGCCTCTATTTCGCGACCTACGTGAATTCCGTGGTGGTCGCCGCGATCTCGACGCTGTTTTGTTTGCTGATCGGCTATCCGATGGCGTATTACATCGCGCGATCGAATCCGGCCAGCCGCAATCTGCTGATGATGGCCGTGATGCTGCCGTTCTGGACGTCGTTTCTGATTCGCGTGTATGCGTGGATCGGGATTCTGAAGAACAACGGCTTGCTGAATAACTTCCTGATGTCGATCGGGCTGATTCACACGCCGATCGAGCTGTATCACACGAATACCGCCGTCTATATCGGCATGGTCTATTCGTATCTGCCATTCCTCGTCATGCCGTTGTACGCGCATCTGGTGAAGATGGACATGACGCTGCTGGAAGCCGCCTACGATCTCGGCGCGAAACCGTGGAAGGCGTTCTGGCAGATCACCTTGCCGCTCTCGAAGAACGGCATTATCGCCGGTTGTTTGCTGGTGTTCATTCCGGCGGTGGGCGAGTACGTGATTCCCGAATTGCTGGGTGGCGCGAACACGTTGATGATCGGCCGCGTGATGTGGAATGAGTTCTTCGACAATGCCGATTGGCCGATGGCGTCCGCCGTGACGTGCGCAATGGTGTTGCTGTTATTGGTGCCGATGGCGTTTTTCCAGTACGCGCAGGCGAAGGCGATGGAGGAAAGGCGCTGATGAAGCCGAACCGGATTTTGCAGTTGATTGCCCTGGGGATCGGGTTTCTGTTTCTTTATATACCGATCGTCAGTCTGATTGTGTATTCGTTCAACGAATCGCAACTGGTCACGGTGTGGACGCGGTTTTCTACGCGCTGGTATGCGGCGTTGTTGCAGGATGACGAGCTGATCGCGGCGGCGTGGTTGTCGTTGCGGGTGGCGCTGTTGACGGCGTTTGCGTCGGTGATCATTGGGACGTGGGCCGGCTTCGTGCTCGCGCGGATGGGGCGGTTTCGCGGCTTCACGCTGTATACCGGGATGATCAATGCGCCGTTGGTGATTCCTGAGGTGATTCAGGGGATTTCGCTGCTGCTGCTGTTCATCGAAATGGCCAAGTGGTTGGGATGGCCCGCCGGGCGTGGCATTTTCACGATCTGGATCGGGCATGTGATGCTGTGTATTTCTTATGTGGCGATCATCGTGCAGTCGCGGGTGAAGGAGTTGCATCCTTCGCTTGAAGAGGCGGCGCTGGATCTTGGGGCTACGCCGTTGCGGGTATTTTTCTTTATTACGTTGCCGTTGATTTCTCAAGCGCTCGTTTCTGGGTGGTTGCTGTCGTTTACTCTGTCGATCGATGATCTGGTGTTGTCGGCGTTTTTGTCGGGGCCTGGGTCGACGACTTTGCCGCTGGTGGTTTTTTCCCGCGTGCGGTTGGGGTTGAATCCGGAGATGAATGCTTTGGCTACGCTGTTTATTGCTGTGGTGACTGTTGGGGTCGTGGTTGCTAATTATTTTATGCAGCGGGCGGAGAGGAAGCGGGCGGTGATGGCGGTTTGAATTTTTTGGTTTTTATTGGGGTTGGTCTTGTGGTGTTGGCCTTCCTTCAATTCATGTCGGTCTATTAGCGTTGCCCCGCACGGGGGCAACGTTGGGGGAAACCCTCCTTTTTTCTAACCTGCGATTCGTGCGATTCGTGCGATTCGACAACCTTGCGCAAAGCATCTGGTCAGAAAACAGCCACGCCATTCAATATCGCACTAAACAATTGCGACCAAGGCACCGCCGTCAGCGTAACGCTCACCGATGCGTCCAATATCTCGAATCGTTCCACCACGCTGAGCCTTGCGCCAGACTCTACCGCGGCGGGCGTAGGCCTGCAGCTGCTGAATGGATCAACGACTATCGCCTATGGCACAGACTCCGCGTCGGCGGGCAATCAGAATCAATGGTTTGCCGGCACTGCGTCAGGCAGTTCGATGACGATTCCGCTGACCGTTCAGTACGTCCGTACGGACGACGCGCTGACCCCCGGCACGGTGCGAGGTCTGGCGACTTTCACGATGGCGTACGAGTAGGATCACCAGGCATCATCAAGCAGACCTTCCGCTCGATGTCACTCTCCGATACGTGTGAGGTCAGTTGCAGATCGCGTTGTTTGATGCGGAAAGCGAACAGTGCAACTTTGTCCGAAGGCCAACACAATAAGAAACAAACCGGAACAAAACCAAAAAAACTTAAACCTTATACCCAACCCGAACCCCACCCCAATGCCGCCCGTTAACAAAAACAGGCGCCGACGCATCCTTCATCAACACAAACTCTCCACCCCCCATATCCCGCCGATACGTCTGCAGCAAAAACCGCTTGGTATGTGAAGCCGCAGCAATCCCGGTCCGGTCATCGAACATCCGCCGGTTCCGGCAATTCGCCGTATTCCAGACCACATCATCATCACGCTGCGGCAAAGAGAACTTCAGATTATGCGTCGGCAAATAACCCCGCAAATCGACAGCCGCACAAAACGCTACTCGCGGATCGAGATCAAGCAAAGGCTCCTGAATAGCCGGCAACACTCGGTCGGTCAACGCAGTAAACCGCGTCAAAAACTGCGGGGGGTTACTTCCAGCCACCGGCACATAGTGCTGATCGAACAGATCCTCAAGCGACACTTCACCACGCGCCACGGCCGTTTCGAATGCCTTGCTCACGGCGGCTGCCGCGTGCTGCACGGCCTCGATGAAACGCGTATCCGCCGTTTCCACACCGGTCGCGGCGGTCAGTTCGATCAGGGTTTCGGAAACACCGAGCAGATTCCCCAAACGGTCTTTCGCCTGCACGAAGTTTTCGCTCGAATCCTCGACGCCGCTCGCCATTTCCAGCACCTGCGCCTCGAGTCCGCCGCACTGCGATTCGATCTCGCCGGTCAGCACGGCGATCTGTCCCGCCTCGTCGTTCAGATGCGCGATCGCATCGCCAGTTGCATGCACGACGTCGCCGATCTTGCGCGTGCCTTCGCGCACCCGGTGCGCCCGCGCGGTGTTCACGGAACCTTCGCTGATCAACTGCTCGGTCTGTCGCGTGAGCTGCGCCAGCGTCGTCTCGATCTGCCCGGTGGCTTGCGCGGTCTTCGCGGAGAGGTTCTTCACCTCGGCCGCGACCACCGCGAAACTCTTACCGGAGTCGCCGGCGCGCGCGGCTTCGATCGCGGCATTCAACGCCAGCAGATGAGTCTGACGCGCGATCAGCGAGATCTCCTCGGAGACGCGGCTCACGTGCGCCAACGCGCTGCGCAGCGCGCCGATCTGGCTTTCGATGACCGTCACGCCTTCCACGAGTCCGTGGATGTCGGCAAGCGACGCTTCGAGCGTCTGCTGCGATTCCTGCACGCCGGTCGCGGCTTCAGTGGATACGTGGCTCATTTTCCGCGCGGCAGCGGCAATGCGATGATTGCCCGCGAGCGTCTGCGCAGCCGATTCGCGCAGCGCGCGGCATACTTGCGCCTGACGTTGCACGCGCGCGGCCACTTCCTCGACGTGTCCCGATACGTCGCAGATCTCGATACCCAGTTTGCCGGCTTGCGCGGCAATATCGCCGACGACCGTGTGCGAACGGGCCGCCCGGCGAAAGCTGAAACGCGTCATGGTGGTCTCCATTGTCGACCAGAGTTGGCGCTTTAGCGCTTACTCTGGTCCCATGCAAAGCGGTCGACCAGAGTTGGCGCTTTAGCTGTCGGCCGGAGTTCGCGCTTTGCGCGTTACTCCGGTCCCATGCGAAGCACTTACTCTGGTCCCATGCAACAGTTTGCTGATGGCGCGCTCGGCGCATTCAGTTGGCGCAGCCACCCTGAACGGATGCAGCGTCTTCTCGATGCGTTTACGGCGGACTTTCAAGCGACTTGATACGGGGTATCCCGCAGTCGTTATGATGTGCGGTCAAACTGTGATCCACAGCCTTACCCGTAGACCTTTCCGTTTCTTACCGGCAACCGATGATCGACTCCTTCGCGCGCGTTTCGGGCTGGCAACAGCTCTATCACCTGTGGCAGCTGATCGTCATGCTCTGCAAATTTCTCTGGGGACTGTTGCGTTTGCTGGGCGGCGGCTGAGCGCGTCGGCGCGGCGCGAGGGAAGGGCGTGCGAGATCCGCTCGGCGTGCACGCGCGAAGCATCGATCGAATGATTGGAACAACAGGAAGAAAGCAGCCAGGTCAGGCCGGCGCGCGACGGGTGCCTTCGTCAACTGAAACATCCGCGCCGCGCGTGCCAAGAAACGCGCGCAGATCGGCCATCACGCGCTCGGGCGCTTCTTCCATCGGAATATGGCCGAGCCCCGGATACATGACCGACTTCGCGCCCGGAATGCGGCTTGCAAATTCGGCTGCGTGCGCAGTCGGAATCCAGCGATCCTTCGCACCCCACAGCACCAGCGTCGGCACATCGAGTGTCTTCAGCACGTCGGTGTCGACGTCCTTGAAGTCGAGCGTGGGCACCATCTTGCCGATCGCGGTGCGCGTGTCTTCACCGTGGAAGAACTCGACGTAACGCCGCAGCGTCACCGCGTCGATCTTGCGCGGATCGCCATAGACGTTGCGCACCGCGCTCTTGACGATGACTTCAGGCAGCAACCACGGCGAACTGACCCGCACCAGCGCGCTGTTGAACAGGGCGATGTAAATCGGCAGTTTCATCGGAAAGCCGGCCGAGTCGATGAGCACGAGCCGTTCAACGGCTTCGCGATGGCGCACCGCATAGTCCCACGCAATCAGCCCGCCGAGCGAATTGCCGATGAAGGTCGCGCGCGAGATGCCGAGTGCCTGCAGGAACGTGTCGATGAAACGCCGATAGGTGTGCAGATTCATCGTTTCGATTTCGCCGCTGCCGGAGCGCAGCGGTCCTGTCACGCCGAACGGCGGCAGGTCGAGGCGGATCACGCGATGCTCGTGCCTGAGTTCATCGGCGACGCGATTCCACGTGTGCAACGAAGACGCGAAGCCGTGAATCATCACGATGAGTTCGCCGCTGCCTTCGTCGACGTAATGCACGTCGGCGCCCATGATCTTCACGAATCTGGAGCCGCTTTGCGTGTAGCGCCGGCGCAATTCGTCGCGCGGCACGCTGGTGATGCCGAGGCGCGCGGCGAGCGAGCGCGGCGGCAGCGGGGATGTCGAGGCGGGCGTGCCGGAGTCGATACTTGCCATGTTTTGTTGTCTCCCGTGCAGTTCGATTTTGTGGTTCGCCTGGCCGCGAATCGGATTGCATTGGCGGCGTCTCGCTCTCCCAGTCCATCAGCCGCAGCGCATGGCCTCAGGGCGCGAAGCGATAGTCGTGCGGACGCACACGCCGCGTCCGTTTGCGAAAGCTGAAGGTGAAGCCGGGCCACAAGGCGGTGACCTTGCCGCTGCGGGTCTGATACCAGCTACGACATCCGCTCGCCCACACGGAGTGCTGCATATCCTTCTGCAAACGCGCGTTGAATTCGCGTTGCACGTCGGGCCGCAGATTCATCGTGCGTGCGTTGCGGCGACGCAGTACGCGCAGGCAATCGGCGATGTACTGCACCTGCGACTCGATCATGTAGAGCAGCGAGTTGTGGCCGAGCCCGGTATTCGGGCCGACGAGCATGAAGAAGTTCGGGAAGTTCGCCACGCTGACGCCGAGGTAGGCTTCCGGCCCGTCGCGCAGCCACAGGGCGCTGAGATCCGCGCCGTCGACGCCGGTCACGTCGAACGGCGCGCCGACGTCGTTGACCTGAAAGCCCGTGCCGCAAATGATCGCGTCGGCGGGGTGATGCACGCCGTCTTCGGTCACGATGCCGTCGGCGACGATCTCGCGGATGCCGCTCGTCACCACGTCGACGTTCGGCTGGCTAAGCGCGGGATAGTAGTCGCTCGAGAGCAGCACGCGCTTGCAGCCGAACCTATAGTTCGGCGTGAGCTTGGCGCGCAGGGCAGGGTCCTTGACGCGTCGTTCGAGATAACTCAGGCCGAACTTCATCGGCACCTTCATCAGTTTCGGATTGACCACGAACGCGATGGCGCGCGATTCGAGCTGCCAGTAGATCGCGCTGCGCACGAAGCGCTGCGTGAACGGCAGATGGTGGAACAGCCATCGGGCACGCGCGTCGATCGGCTTGTCGGGCTTGGGCATGACCCAAGGCGCGGTGCGCTGGAACAGATCGAGTTGCGCGACGCGCGGCTGGATTTGCGGCACGAACTGGACCGCGCTCGCGCCGGTGCCGATCACCGCGACGCGTTTGCCTTCGAGCGCATACGCATGGTCCCAGCGCGCCGAATGAAACAGCTTGCCTTCGAAGCGTTCGAGCCCGGCAATCCGCGGCATCGCCGGACGGGACAGCGGACCGCTTGCGGCGATCACCACATCGGCCTCGATGGTTTCGTGCACGCCGTTCACGTCGATCTCGACGTGCCAAACCTGGCGCGCTTCGTCGAAACGGGCCGCAGCCACGCGCGCGTTGCAGCGCACGTAACGCTCCACGCCATATTTGCGGACGCAGTGCTTCAGATAGGCGAAGATTTCCGCCTGGCCGCCAAACGCGCGCGACCACGCGGGATTCGGCTCGAACGAAAACGAATAGAGATGCGAGGGCACGTCGCAGGTCGCGCCGGGATAGGTGTTGTCGCGCCAGGTGCCGCCGATATCGCCGGCCGCCTCGTAAATCGTGAACGACGTGATGCCCATTCGCAGCAGACGAATCGCCATGCCGATGCCGGCAAAGCCGCTGCCGATAATCGCGATGCGTGGCGCGGCAGGTGGGGCGGATGAGGCAGGCGTCACGGCGGTCTCCGGCAGGGGGCGAGTTTCAGGCGTCTACATGTGTCTACTGCAGCATAACGCGCAGGGTAGACAACTGTGCACCTGACGTCAAGATCGTTTAGAGTACTGCTATTAAACGCGCCAGGCGCGCATCGATTGAAAACACATGACATCCGTACCGGAAGCGGCAGCCGCCGCGGAGCACGGCGCTGCCGCGGGCCAGGAATTGCCGGCCGGCAAGCGCAAACTGATCGAAGCCGCGTTGCGTCTGACCGCCGGCGGCCGCAGTTTTACGAGCCTGGGTTTGCGCGAACTGGCGCGCGAGGCCGGGCTCAATCCCAATACGTTCTATCGTCATTTCGACACGCTCGACGATCTGGCGCGCGAAGCCGTCGAATCCGTGAGCCGCCGTTTGCGGCCGATGCTGCGGCGTGAGCGCTGGCTCGCCGCGCACGACGAACCGCATAGCGTGCCGCGTCGCGCCTGCGTCGCGTTCTTTGCGTTCGCGCTGGAAAACCGCGAGGCGTTTCTGAGCGCGCTCGCCGAATATCATGGTACATCGCGGGCATTGCGCGAGGCGGTGCGCGCGAACCTGCACGAGGTGTCGGCGGAAATGGCCGACGACGTGGTGCAACTGGAATTGATGCCGACGCTTACGCGTGAAACCGTCGACGAAGTCTGCACGCAGATCGTGCTGCAACTCTTTCATCTGTCGGCTGACTATATCGACGCGGACGACGCGGACGACGCGCGCCGCGATGCGCTGATCGCGTATGCGGAGCGCTTCATCGTCAGGCTGTTCGCGGGGGCGGTGTTGATGGCGCAGCACGAGCCGGAAAGGGCGTTGGCACCGATACACGTGTGAAGCCTTAAACGAATCGCCAAAACGAAACGGGCTCCGTAATGGAGCCTGTTTTCGTGACGCATGCTTGTCCGGCTGATTCAATTTCAGCCGCGCAGCGAAGCTCAGGTGTTGTCGTTCCAGCTGCCGGAGTCGTCGCTGCTGCCCAGGTCGACACCGCCGCCGTTGTCGTTCCAGTCGTTCGAACCCTGGCCGAAGTCGAGGCCGCCGCCATTGCCGCCATCGTTGCCACGGCGGCGCGCTTCGTCGTCGACGACCACATCGCGCTCAACCACGCGCTCACGCCCGGAGTTCAGCGCTTCGCCGAGCAGCACACCGGTCAGCAGACCACCCATGCCGCCGCCGAAACCGCCGCCGCCTTGCTGCACGATAACAGGCGGCTGTTGCTGATACGGTCCTTGCTGTGGATAGGGCGCTTGCGGCGGATTGCCGAAACGTTCGGCTTCCTGCGCATACGGCGACTGCTGCTGCGAGCTGGCGGCCGGCGCGGCATACGGATCGGGCCGGCCTTCGAGGCGCGCGCGCATGCTGCCGAGGCGTTGCTCGAGTTCGTCGAGCTGATACGGCGGCAGCGGATTCTTGCTGCCCGACAGTGTTTCGACGAGGCCGCGCAACTGGTCTTCAGTCGCTTCGACTTCCTTCTCCAGCGCCTCATGACCCTGCACGGTGGAGAGCTTCACATCGAGCTTGAGCGAACGGACGGTGTTGAGCATCTCCGTGGCGCGCTTGAGTTGCACGCGACGCTCGTCGTCGGCGCGCGTATCGCCTTGCGTGCGGGCGCGTCGCAAGGTCCAGCGCAGCACCAGCGCGATCACGCCGACGAGGACCAGAATGCCGATCCACATACCCATGCCCGGACCATGCCGTTGCGGCGCTTGCGGGACCATCGCCGACTGTTGCTGCACGGACGGCGCCGTCTGCTGCTGCGCGAACGGGTTGGGCGCGCGGCTGGTCGTGTTGCCGCCCGCGGCGCCTGCGCGTTCCGCGTCCTTGCGAATACGCGCTTCGGTTTGCGCGAAGCGGGTCGGGTCCGTGAAGCGGATTTGCGGGTCGAGTGTCTTGGCCTGCTGTACCTGGGCGAGCGCGTCGGCGGAACGGCCTTCGCGATCGAGCACCTGGGCGTACAGATAGTGGGCGCGCGCATTGTTCGGATGCGCCTGCAGCACTTCGCTCAGACCGGCGTCGGCCTGTTGCCAGTTGCCTTGCGACATGGCCGATTCGATCTGCTGAACGGTGGGCACAGCGAACGCCGCGGCCGACACGAACAGCAGTGAGGCAAACGCGGTTGCGAGAAATTTTTTCATTTACGGACCGGGCGCATTGCGCCCGTCTCCTTCAGTCGATTCCGGCGGCTCACACGAAGGCCGCCGGTATGTACTGCTGCCGACGCAATTACTGGGCCGGCGTATTGATCTGCTTCTTCAATGCTTCGAGACGATCTTCGACGGACGGACCGCGGTTCAGATCCGCGAGCTTGTCCTCGAGCGCCTTGCCGCTCTTCACATCAGCCGAATTCAGGCGTGCGTCCGAACGGGCATTCGACAACGCGACCTTGTCTTCGAGCTTCTGGAAATCTTCGGACAGATTCTTGCCGCCGATGCCGCCCAATGCCGTGGCTGCCACGTCTTTCGCCTGCGCGATCTGCTGCTTGGCTTGCAGAATGTTCGAGCGTGCGTTCAGGTCGTTGCGACGCGTGCGCATGTCTTCGATCTGACTCTTGAGCTGCGCCACCGACGGCTCCAGCGTAGTCAGTTCCTTCGCGAGCGCATCGCGTTCGGCTTCGGCCGTGGCTTGCGCGCCGAGGGCTTCGCGGGCGAGCGCTTCGTCGCCGGATTGCAGCGCGCGTTTCGCGCCGTCTTCGTATTTCTTCGCCTTGTCCGCGGCAACATCGCGCTTGCTTTGCTGCGTGGCCACTTGCGCCTGGATCTCGATCAGCGAGTTCTCGGCTTTGGCGATGCTCTCGTCGAGTTCGCGCACGATCTGGCGCGAGTCGCGCGACGGATCCTGCACGGAATCGGCTGCGTCGTTCAGGAGACCTTTAAGCGTGCGCGAAATGCTGTCAAAAAGCGACATGAAAACCTCCAAAGAATGTAAACGGCGCTGAATAATCCCGCGCGCTTAACTGCATTCAACTGCTACTTTACGCCGCTGCGCGCGAAGCTGCGCAACGTTCGGACCGGAGTTCGGGGCGTGCGCGCCGATTGCAATAGCGGCGACGTAAATTGTTCGATTCGAATATCGAGTGACAAACAGCTCAAAGGTTAAATCGCGCGGCGCGTCATTCAGCCGCTCGCGGATATTACACCACGCGCTCTCTTAAAACCGACTTAAAGGGCGCGATGACAAGTTGGCCAACTTTGCGCGCGGCAAGTGTCGCTGGCGTGAATGGACGCGGTGCGTGTGCGCCGTGTTTGCGTCCGTTGTCACCGCAAGCGAGTCGGGCTGAATACGTCCAGTAGCCGTGCATTCAACGACACTAAAGACGCCTATGCCGACGGTATTTTCAATGCGCAACAGCCGCTGCCAATCGCTCGGTGAATGCCAAGCTTGCAATGCCGAAAGCTCGCGCATTTTGAATGACGCCGATGTAACGATATGCAACGCGTCGCCACACGTCGTGCGATATGCGGCGCACGTGCCCACTACGCGAAACGGCCGCCTTTTGTGCTCGGATCGCCGAGCGGATCGTCGTCGTCGCGTGGGGTGTCGAGGCGCGGGCGTTTGAGCACGCCGCGCAATTGCGCTTCCGGATCGGTTTGCTGGGGCGTGGATCCTTCCGCCGAAGCTGCTTCGGCCGCTGCCATGCGCGCGACGGCTTCGGCGGTTGCCGCGGCTTCCTCGTCGATGCCGGCGGCGAGGGCAGCGGCCAGACCTGCCGGCAACAACGGCGCGAGTTCAGCCTCTGCTTGCCGTGCTGGCGCACCCGGCAACACGTTCGCAGCCGGCGCCGGCGCATTGGAACCCGCCGCGCTATCCGCGGACGCCCCTGTCGCGCGGTCGCCGCGCGTTTGTAAAGCCGGCGGCAATGCGGCGCGCGCATGCCGCGTGCCGCGCGCGACCCGTTGCAGCGCGGCGTCGAGCGCGTCCGGCGCGCGGGGCGCGCGCAACCGGTCGACGATGCTCGCCGCTTTCACCTGCTCGCTGGTTGCGCCGAAGCTCAACACCGCGCGGCGCATCAGCTCGCTGACGCTAATCCCCAGATTCTCGGCGGTGGAAGTGATCGCGCGTTTCTGCGCGGTTGTGACGAATACGACGATGCGTTCGCTGGGCTTGTTCATAGTCGGCTCGCATACTTGTTGGCATGGGCGGTTCAAAGCGTGCATTTGGCGGACGCCGTGGCGCGAGCGGGTGTTAGCGCGCGCCGAGTCCATCATATGACGAGTAGCCCCGATGCGGAACGGGCGCGACATGAAAATCCCGTGACATCAATGAGTTGTAGCGTTTGCGGGCGGCTTGTCCACAGGCCTTTCAACATTTTCTGTGTATAACTCCGGCCACGTGGAAAACGCTCGCAAGACTGCCCGGAACTACAGACTCCTTTCGCGCGAAGGGAATTCTTACAAAAAAACTAACTTGGACCGCGCGTGATTTCTTTTAAAATGCGCTGTTACGTTGCGCCGGGCCCGGTCCAGGCGCGCCGTGCGGCCGGCCGGGGGCAAAGGGCCGTGCGGTGGTTTGCGCCTCAGGCTACGATGCTCGATCACGATCCATGTGTGCGCCAGGAGCGCATGCAGAAAGGCGTTCAGTCATGCGCCCACTACTCCAGTCATGCCAATCATCAAACGACCGCATTCATCCAATTCTCCGTCTGGTGAAGACCGGGATTCCTACCAACGCACTCCAGGACGCAATGCAGCTTCGCGCGACGCCGAGGCCGGCCGCCGTTCCCTCGGCGCGACCATTGCCGTCTGGTTCGCGAGCCTGCTTGCGACCATCGCGGTGGTGGGCGCGCTGATCGTCGGCTATGCGCTGGTGGTGATGGGGCCGCAACTGCCGTCGCTCGACGCGCTGACCGACTATCGTCCGAAGGTGCCGCTGCGGGTCTATACCGCCGACCATGTGCTGATCGGCGAATTCGGCGAGGAGCGGCGCAGTCTCGTGCGCTTCCAGGACATTCCCGATCAGATGAAAAAAGCGGTGCTCGCGATCGAAGACTATCGCTTCTACGAGCACGGCGGCGTCGACTTCCTGGGCATTCTGCGCGCCGGTTTTGCCGACCTCGCGCACGGCGGCGCGTCGCAGGGCGCGAGCACGATCACCATGCAGGTGGCGCGCAACTTCTTCCTTTCGAGCGAGAAGACCTACACGCGCAAGATCTACGAAATGCTGCTCGCGTACAAGATCGAGCGCGCGCTGACCAAGGATCAGATTCTCGAGCTGTACATGAACCAGATTTATCTGGGCGAGCGCGCCTATGGTTTCGCGGCGGCCGCGCGCGTGTACTTCGGCAAGGATCTGAAAGACATCACGCTGGCGGAATCGGCGATGCTGGCCGGCTTGCCGAAGGCGCCGTCCGCGTATAACCCGGTGGTCAATCCGAAGCGCGCGAAGATCCGTCAGGAGTACATTCTGCGGCGCATGCTCGAGCTGAGATACATCAGCCAGGATCAGTACGATCAGGCCGTGAAGGAAGAGATTCACACCAAGAATCCGGGCAACGAATATAGCGTGCATGCCGAGTACATCGCCGAAATGGTCCGGCAGATGATGTACGCGCAGTACAAGGACGAAACCTATACGCGCGGCCTGAACGTCACCACCACGATCGACTCCGCCGATCAGGACGCCGCCTATCGCGCGGTGCGCAAGGGCGTGATGGATTACGAGCGGCGCCACGGCTATCGCGGGCCGGAAGGTTTCGTGCAACTGCCCGCGCCGGGCGACGACCGCGATCAGACCATCGACGACGCGCTCACCGATCACCCCGACAACGGCGAGATCATCGCCGCCGTGGTGACGGACGCGAGTCCGAAGCAGGTCAAGGCTCAACTGGTGGACGGCACGCAGGTGACGATCAGCGGCGACGGTCTGCGCTTCGTGGCGGGCGGGTTGAGCGCGCGCGCCACGGCGGCCACGAAGATCAAGCCAGGCTCGATCGTGCGTCTGGTTGCCGACGACAAGGGCAACTGGCAGATCACGCAATTGCCGCAGGTGGAAGGCGCGCTGGTGTCGCTCACGCCGCAGGACGGCGCGATTCGCGCGCTAGTGGGCGGCTTCGACTTCAACAAGAACAAGTTCAACCACGTCACGCAGGCGTGGCGTCAGCCGGGTTCCAGTTTCAAGCCGTTCATCTATTCGGCCGCGCTCGACAAGGGTCTCGGACCGGCCACGATCATCAACGACGCGCCGCTGTATTTCCCGTCGAGCACGCCGGGCGGCGACGCGTGGGAGCCGAAGGACGACGACCAGCCGGACGGTCCGATGCCGCTGCGTCTCGCGTTGCAGAAGTCGAAGAACCTCGTGTCGATCCGTATTCTGTCGTTCATCGGCACCAAGTACGCGCAAGACTTCGTCACGCAGCGTTTCGGTTTCGACGCCGACAAGACTCCGCCGTATCTGCCGATGGCGCTCGGTGCGGGCCTCGTCACGCCACTGCAGTCGGCGGGCGCGTATTCGGTGTTCGCAAACGGCGGCTTCCGGATCAATCCGTATCTGATCAACGAGGTGACCGACGCGCGCGGCGAACCGCTCTCCAAAGCGCAGCCGCTGACCGCTGGACGCGATGCGCCGCGTACACTCGAACCGCGTAACGCGTACATCATGAACAGCCTGCTGCATTCGGTGGCGACGGCCGGCACGGGCGCGGGCACCAACGCGCTGCATCGTTCGGACTTGCAGGGCAAGACGGGTACGACCAACGACGCGAAGGACGGCTGGTTCGCTGGTTATCAGCAGTCGCTCGTGGCAGTGGCCTGGATGGGTTATGACCAGCCGAAGAGCCTCGGCAGCCGCGAATTCGGCGCGCAGCTGGCGTTGCCGATCTGGGTGGAATACATGCAGCGCGCGTTGCGCGGAGTGCCGCAAGGCGAACCGGCGCAGCCGGACGGCGTGACCTCGGTCGACGGCGAGCTGTTCTATACCGACATGACGCCGGGCAATGGTTTCGTGGCCAGCATCGGTCTGGATTCCGCGAATCCGACCGCCGGCGTGAGCGATGCGGTCGGCGGCGTGGGCCCGGCGGGCATGACTCCGCCGGCGGTGCCGCCGCCGAGTGTCTCGTCGAACGAGAAGAAGCAAATCATGGATCTGTTCGAATCGAACAAGCCGTGATGTTCTCCAGGGGATACCCTTGGAAAGCAACGGAGATTTGCGGGCCGTGTGAGTCTTGCGGCCCCGCCCACGCAAGGTTTTGAAAGAGCAGGAAAGCGCCGCCCGGTGCGGTTTTCGCGCCGCTTGTCGGGTGGGCCACCCAGCAGATTGTGTGCCCGGCATGCGCGGTGTGTTCTAATCACACCGGCGGTGCTTTTATCAAGGGTCCTGAAGGACGCCTGATCCCTAACCGGTTTCGGTCTCCAGCACCACTGCATCTCGCCTCGAGCGAGACGTCCATTCTCGAACCCCCGCGCCGCGCGAGACCCGGTATGACGCGCGCGCATGCCACTTCGTCCGCTGGCAATGTTGAGGTTGCCGCGGCCGACGTGTTTGCCATCCAGCATCCACCGGGTCCCGCCTTGTGAAAAGTCGAATCCTGATCTGTCTGATGACAGGTCTGCTGCGCGCATTTGCCTTTCTGCCGTATAGCGTTGTCGCGCGAATCGGCAGCGGTATCGGCGCGTTGCTGTACCGCATTCCCAGCACGCGCCGGCGTGTCGTGCATACCAATCTGAAGCTGTGTTTCCCGGACATGAGCGACGAGGCGCGCGAACGTCTGGCGCGCGCGCACTTCTGTCACGTGATTCGCAGTTATGTCGAGCGCGGGCCGCAATGGTTCGGCAATGCGCAGGCGCTGGCACGCCTCGTCGAAGTGGAGAGCGCGATCGATCTGTCCGACATGGCGGGTCAGCCGACAATTTTCGTCGGCTTCCATTTCGTCGGTATCGAGGCGGGCTGCATGATGTACTCGACGCGGCATCCGGTCGCTTCGCTCTATACGCCGATGTCGAATCTCCTGCTCGACGCGATGGCCAAGCGGCAGCGCGGCCGCTTCGGCACGGAGATGATTCCACGCAGCGATAGCGTGCGGCGAGCGTTGCGCGTGCTGCGCGACGGCAAGCCGGTGATGCTGGCCGCGGACATGGATTTCGGCTTGCGGGATTCGGTGTTCGTGCCGTTCTTCGGCGTGCCGGCCTGCACGCTGACCTCCGTCTCGCGGATGGCGCGCGCGGCGAATGCGCGGGTAGTGCCGTTCGTGACAGAAGTGCTGCCGGATTATCGCGGGTACAAGCTGAGCATCTTCGAAGCGCTAAGCGATTTCCCGTCCGACGACGTGGCCGTCGACGCGCGGCGCATCACCGAATTTCTCGAGACGCAGGTGCGACGGATTCCTGATCAATATTATTGGGTGCACAAGCGGTTCAAGAATCGGCCGGCGGGTGAGGCGAGTGTTTATTGATGCGGGGCGGCGAGGGCGCATGGTTGAAGCCGGCGCGGCGCTCCCCAAGGAGCCGGCTGGAAAGCTTTCCATGCGATCGTCAGCTTAACGGCTCGCACCCTCGACCGGTCCACGACTTCTTCTTGCGGGGCTGATATGTGCGAGGCAGCAGGAATCAACTGGCAGGGGAATAACGTTGAAGCATCTCAGTGGCTTTATCCCGAGAAAGACCGCCCTGCAGCGCCCGCTGGTTCATTCCGTACCGTCAGCACAATTCCCCGTGAGTTCAAGGTGTTAGTCAGCTTGTCAGATAGTTTTCAACAGCCTCATCAACAAAAAGTGGGGATAAGTCCGCAGTGAACTGCACAGGAATCCAGCTTGACTATTCGGCAACGCTCGCCTTCGCCGCTGGAACCGCCGAAACCGTCGCCGACTCAACCGGCGGATTCCCCATCGCCTGAAACAACGCCGCCGTATCCGTCAGACGCGCGCTCGTATAGCGGATCTCATCGAGTTGCGCGTTGCGCAACTGCTGCTCGCTCGAACGCGCCGACGCGATCGGCAACGCACCCAACCGATAACGCCCCGAGGTTTCGTCGAAGATGCCTTGCGCCGAGCGCGCAGCAATATTCGCGGCGTCCAGCGCCTGCGAGTCGTGTTCGAGCGCGGCGAGCGTGTCGGCGACGTTCTGGAACGCGGTCAGCACCGTCTGCTTGTACTGCGAGACCGTGGCGTCATACGTGTCGATCGCCGCGCGCCGTTGCGCGAACAGGGCGCCGCCATGAAACAGCGGCTGCGACAGCGACGCACCGATACTCCAGATCGCGCCCGCGCCCGAGAGCGCCACCGGCCAGCTAAAGCCGCCCTGGCCCATCGACGCACTGAGCGACAGGCTTGGGAACATCTGCGCGGTGGCGACGCCGACGTCGGCAGCCGCGGCTTTCAAGGCGGCATCGGCGGCCTGAATGTCGGGACGCGCGCGCAGCAGTTCCGATGGCACCACGACGGGCACCTGCTCAGGCACATGCAGTTGCGCGAGTTCGAGATCGTCCGGCGCGGCGTCCGGTGTGCGGCCGAGCAGCACCGCCAACGCGTGGCGCGTGGTCAGCCATTGCTGCTTCAGGCCCGGCAAGCTCGCGGACAGACTGGCCGCGCTTTGTTGCGCGTTCAACTGATCGGCATGCGAGACCGCGCCTAATGCATAGCGCCGCTGCGTGTCGCGCGCCTGATCGTTGGCGATCGTCACGAGCCGTTCGGTCGTCTCGATCTGCGCATGCAGCGCGGCACTGGTGATCGCCGCGGTCACGATATTGGCGGCCAGCGCGCGACGCGCGGCGTCGAATTGATACGCCTGAACGTTGACGCGCGCGGCGAGCGCCGCGTCGGCCAGCCGCGCCGCGCCGAACAGGTCGAACGTATAGTGCGCCTGCAATTGACCGACGAAGACGTTGTACAGAAACGTGTTCGGCCCGATCTCGGGAATCGCCAGCGCGCGATTGCGCGTCACCTGGCCACCGGCGTCGATGGTCGGCAACATCGAGCTGCCGATCTGCGCGCGCAACTGCTCACGCGCGGCGGCGAGGCTCTTGTCCGTCGCCGCGAGCGTCGGACTATTGCGCAAGCCTTCATCGACGAGCGCGTTCAGCGCGTCCGATCGATACAGCTTCCACCATTCGGGCACCGGCTTCGCGCCGAGCACGAACTGTTGCGTGATGCCTTGTGCGGGCACGGTTTGCGTCGGTTGATCCTGAGCGCCATAGTGCGCGGGTTGCGGCATCGCGGGCGGCTCGCCGCTCGGTCCGAACGAACAAGCGGCAAGCGCGCATGCCATGCCGGTGAGCGCGGCGATGCGCGGGTATCGGGAGAGTGCGAAGGTGGCCATGCTCAATTCCCCGTATGCGTCGCGCCGGACGCGGACGGTGTCTGCGGCTCGCGTTCATCGACACGCACGCGGAACGACGCGGCGTACAGTGCGGGCAGATAGAACAGTGTGAGGATCGTGGCGCTCGTAATGCCGCCCATCAGCGCGGTGGCCATCGGGCCGAAGAAGTTCGAGCGCAACAGCGGAATCAGCGCGAGCACGGCGGCCGCCGCGGTCAGCGTAATGGGCCGGAACCGCCGCACGGTCGCCCCGACGATCGCATCGAAGCGCTTATGCCCCGCGGCAATGTCCTGCTCGATCTGATCGACCAGAATCACCGAGTTGCGCATGATGATGCCGAACATCGCGATCACGCCGAGCATCGCGACAAAGCCGAACGGCTGGCCGAACAGCAGCAGCGTGAGCACCACGCCGATCAGCCCGAGCGGCGCGGTTAGCACGACCATCAGCACGCGCGCGAAGCTTTGCAACTGGACCATCAACAGCGTGAGCACGGCGATGATCATGATCGGCATCTGCGCATTGATCGACGTCTGGCCTTTGCCGCTTTCCTCGACCGAGCCGCCGATTTCGATCCGGTAGCCGACCGGCAGAGTAGCGCGAATCTGGCTCAGCGCTTTGTCCACCGCATGCGTGACGTCGATGCCTTGCGCGCCGGGCGCGACGTCGGACTGCACGGTGATGGTCGGCTGACGGTCGCGTTCCCAGATCACGCCGTATTCG
Source organism: Paraburkholderia sp. RL18-101-BIB-B (assembly GCF_046026985.1). Classification (NCBI taxonomy): domain Bacteria; kingdom Pseudomonadati; phylum Pseudomonadota; class Betaproteobacteria; order Burkholderiales; family Burkholderiaceae; genus Paraburkholderia; species Paraburkholderia sp. RL18-101-BIB-B. The sequence continues at coordinate 345,414 of NZ_JARESV010000003.1, read as the reverse complement.
AGGTCGTTGCGCAAATGGCCGAGCGTACCGAGCGGCACGGGACCGTTCGGCGTGGGCATGGCCAGCGTGACGAGCTGCGCGGGGTCGACGCGTTCGGCCTTCGGCGCGCGCAGATCGACGCTGATCAGTTTGTCGCGTTCGCGGTACTGCGTGACCGTGTAGCCGGAGAGCGTCATCGCAAGGAAGCTCGAAATGTCGTCGGAGCTCACGCCGAGTTCGCGCGCTTTTTTCTGATCGACTTCGAAACGCACCGAGCGCTCGGCGGGTTCGTCCCAATCGAACTGGACGTTGCTGGTGCCGCGGTCCGCACGCATGGTCGCGGCTACGCGATCGGCGATCGACCGCACGGTCGCGATATCGTCGCCGCTCACGCGGAACTGCACCGGATAGCCAACCGGCGGCCCGTTCTCGAGGCGCGACAGACGCGTGCGAATCGCCGGGAAGTGGTTGCGCAATTCCGGTCCGAGCCATTGCGCGAGTTTTTCGCGATCCTTCACCGACTTCGCCGTGATCACGAACTGCGCGAAATTCGGCTGCGGCAATTGTTGATCGAGCGGCAGATAGAAACGCGGTGCGCCGGTGCCCACGAAGTCGACCGTATGATCGATTTCCGGACGGCCCACCAGTGCTTTTTCGAGCCGCTCGGCCTCACGCAAGGTAGCTTCGAACGACGCGCCTTCGGGCAGCCGCACATCCACCAGCAACTCGGGACGGTCCGAACTCGGGAAGAACTGCTGCGGCACCAGCGTGAAACCCGCCATGGCCAGCACGAACAGCACGACGGTGATCGCCAGCACGACGAAGCGCCGCTCGATGCACCAGCCGACCCAGCCGCGCAGGCGCCGGTAAAAACGCGTGTCGTAAATGTCGTGCTCGTGATCGTCGGGCAGATGTGCTTCGTGCGCCTCGCGTTTGCGCTCGGGCAGCAGGTGATAGCCGAGCAGCGGAATCAGCACAACCGCGGCGAGCCACGAGGCGATCAGCGCGATCGCCGACACTTCGAAGATCGAGCGCGTGTATTCGCCGGTGCTCGACTTGGCCAACGCGATTGGCAGAAAGCCGGAGACGGTGACGAGCGTGCCGGTCAGCATCGGAAACGCGGTGCTGGTGTACGCATAGGCCGCCGCGCGCGTGCGGTTCCAGCCTTGCTCCAGCTTCACCGACATCATCTCGACCGCGATGATCGCGTCGTCGACGAGCAGTCCCAAGGCGAGCACCAGCGTGCCGAGCGACACCTTGTGCAGGCCGATATCGAACAGATACATGCACAGCGCGGTGACGGCGAGCACCACCGGGATCGAAATCACGACCACCATGCCGGTGCGCACGCCGAGCGAAACCAGGCTCACCACCAGTACGATCGCCACCGCTTCGGCGACGGCTTCGAGAAAGTCGTCGACCGAATGCGCGACCGCGTCCGGCATGCTCGACACTTCGACCAGTTGCAAGCCGGCGGGCAGTGCACGGCGCAACTGCACCATCTGTTGATCGAGCGCCTTGCCGAGGCGGATCACGTCGCCGCCCGGCTGCATCGTCACGCCGATGCCGAGCACGGCCTTGCCGCCGGCGCGCATTTGCGTGGCGACGGGGTCGTCGTAGCCGCGTTTGATCGTGGCGATGTCGCCGAGACGGAACGAGCGGTTGTTGATGCGGATCAGCGTGTCGGCGAGCGCGTTGACGTCCTTGAACTGGCCGGTGGGGCGCACGAACACGCGGTCGTCCGTGGTGGTCAGCGTGCCGGCCTGCGACACGCTGTTCTGCGAATTGATGGCCTGGCCGAGCTGCTGCGGCGAGATCCCGAGGCGCGTGAGTTGCGTGTTGGCGATCTCGATGTAGATGTGCTGATCCGGGTCGCCGAAATAATCGACCTTGCCGACGCCCGGCACGCGCAGCAGCACCGTGCGCAACTGGTCCGCGTAGTCGTGCAGTTGCGCGGGAGAAAAGCCGTCGCCTTCGAGCGTGTAGATGTTGGTGTAGACGTCGCCGAATTCGTCGTTGAAGAACGGGCCTTGAATACCTTGCGGCAGCGTCGCCGCAATGTCGCCGACTTTCTTGCGCACCTGATACCAGGTCTCGGGCACGTCCTTGACCGGCGCCGAGTCCTTCATGGAGAAGAACATCAGCGATTCGCCGGGGCGCGAGTAGCTGCGCACGAAATCGATGGCGGGCGTCTCCTGCAATTTGCGGCCGATGCGGTCCGTGACCTGTTCCTGCATCTGGCGCGCGGTGGCGCCCGGCCAGAAGGTGCGGATCACCATCACGCGGAACGTGAAGGGCGGGTCTTCGGATTGCGCGAGCCGCGTATAGGCGAGGATGCCGAAGGCGGTCGCGAGCGCGATCAGGAAAACGACCAGCGCCTGGTGGCGCAGCGCCCATGCGGACAGGTTGAAGCGTCCTTCTTCATGCGTGGTGCTCATGAAGCGAAGTCCTCGGGATGCAGCGGTGCGATCGCGCGGACTTTTTCGCCGGCGCTCACCGTATGCACGCCTTGCAGCACGACGCGTTCGCCGTCCTTGAGGCCTTGGCCGATCACGATGGTGCGTTCGTTGTAACGCGTGACGGTCACGCGGCGCAGTTCCAGCGCGTTATCCGCGGCGCGCACGATCCACACGGCGGGTTGCGTGCCGTCGTGGAACAGCGCGGTGGCGGGCACGGTGAACGAGCCGTGCCGAGTAGCCGAGGCGTTAGCTTGCGCGGCGAGTTCGATATCGGCGGTCATGCCGAGGCGCACGTCCGGGCCGGGATTCTCGAGCGTGAGTTTGGCGCGATAGGTGCGGCTTTGCGGGTCGGCGGCGGGCGACAGTTCGCGCACGCGCGCGCTGAACTTGCGTCCCGGCAGCGCGGCGAGCGTGACGTTGGCGGTTTGCCCGACCGAGAGCGCGGCGAGCGCGCTTTCCGGCACGTCGCACATCACGTCGATGTCGCCGCTCCACGCGAGGTTGTAGACGGCCTGGCCCGCGGAGACGTTCTGGCCGGTGTCGGCCTGTTCGGCGGTAATCACGCCGGCGTGATCGGCGGCGAGCGTGGTGTATTGCAACTGGTCTTTCGACAACGCCGCCTGCTGCGCGGCCTGATCGCGCTGCGCGACGGCGGATGCGTACGCATTGGTCGTCTGCTCGAGTTGCGCGGGCGCGATCAGGTTTTCTTTGGCCTGTGCCTGATCGCGATCGAGTTGCTGCTTCGCATACACGAGAGCATGTTGCGCGGCGGCGAGCTGCGCCTGCGCGCTCGCGGCATTCTTCTGCGCGTCCGCCGGATCGAGCCGGGCGACGATCTGTCCGTTCTTCACGACATCGCCGAGACGCACGCGACGCTCGACGATCTTGCCGCCGACGCGAAACGACAGCGGCGTCGAATAGCGCGCCTGCACCTCGCCGGGCAAGGACGCCGCCTGCATGGCGCTGCCGTCCGCACGCACGGCGACGGCCACCACCGGACGCGGCTCGGGCGCCGCGGCTTCTTTCTTCGAACACGCGGCCAGCGTGACGACGCCGGCCAGAACCAGCACGAATGCGGCGCGGCGCAGGCGCGCGCGATGACGATACCGATGGGACTGCGGACGCAGCGCGAACGATGCGGGAAGACCGGGACGCTTCACAATTACCCCAACTCGAGACAGCGAACGAACAGGGCAAGCCGCAGCGGCCCGCCAGCGAAGACGCGCTGGCCGTTCATGCAATTGGCATACGCGACTGATTCAGAATGACGATGTGCATTCTAATACACACCTGTATTTGAATGTTGAGGTGAATTGGAATTCTTTTCAGTGCTAGACTTGCGCCCATGAAACGGCAACGACTGACACGCGAGCAGAGCAAGGACCAGACGCGCGAGCGTCTGCTCGACGCTGCGCAAGCGATTTTTATGAAGAAAGGCTTTGTCGCGGCGAGTGTCGAGGACATCGCCGGGGCGGCGGGCTATACGCGTGGCGCGTTCTATTCGAACTTCCGCAGCAAGAGCGAGTTGTTTCTCGAACTACTGCGGCGCGACCACGAGATCATGCAGGCGGGGCTGCAGGCCATTTTCGCGAGCGCGGCATCGCGTGAGGAAGCGGAGGAGCGCGTGCTGCGCTACTACAGCAACCTGCATCGCGAGAACAAGTGTTTCCTGCTGTGGGTGGAGGCGAAGCTGCTCGCGGTGCGCGACGGCCGCTTCCGGATCCGCTTTAACGCATTCGTGCACGAGAAGCTCGAGCAAATGAGCGCGTATATTCGCGAGTTTTCGGCGCGAGTCGGCACGCCGATGCTGATGCCGCCGGAGACGCTGGCGATCGGCTTGATGGGGTTGTGCGACGGCGTGCAGTTCTTCTACACGGTCGACCCGCAGAACGTCCCGGCGGAGATGGCTGAAACGGTGCTGGCGGGATTTTTCGCGCGCGTGGTGTTCGGGCGCAACGCGTAAGCGCGTTGAAACGCGCGATCAGTTGGTCGGCAACTGGGTGCAGGCGTCGGCAACCGGCGTCGCGCACACGTACGAATACTGACCGCTGTAGCGCAGCACTTCTTTGCCCACGTGCAGGACCACCTTGATATCCGGGCAGCGTTCATAAGCGATGAAGGCCGAACAGGCCGCGGCGGACCAGCAGACCAGCGAGAACGCGATTTTTTCGAAAAGCTGAAAACGGTGTGTCATAGCGATAGCGATTGATTACTTTCGGGCGCTATGTTACCAGAATACTAGGGTTTATACCTAGTCGAAATTCGCAATAATGCTCGCAATAAATCCCGCCATACGTCCGCGAAGGTGACGGGAACGCCTCGCAAACCTGTCCGGATTGTCATGTTCAGGTCAGGGTTGGGACATGATCGGGTCGATACAATCGGATCGTTGGGCAAACCCGCGCGCGCCTTGCCGCACGGGTCGACACAGGCGCGAGGGGTGCGCCGGCCCGGCTTTACCGAGGCAGGAGTCGTCCAATGAACCAATTGCAGTCGATGCGCGTATTCGTCAAAGTGGCCGACCTCGGCAGTTTCGTTGGCGCGGCCGGCGCGCTGGACCTTTCCACCGCGGTCGTCACACGCCATGTCGCCGATCTGGAAGCGCGCCTCGGCACGCGCCTGCTCAATCGCACCACGCGCCGCCTGTCGCTGACGGAGTCCGGCACGACGTATCTGGAGCGCGTGCGCCACATTCTCGATGACCTCGAAGGCGTGGAGCAGATGGTGGTGGCGCGCAATCACGAGCCGGTCGGCACTTTGCGCATCGTCGCGCCGGTGGTGTTCGGGCTGCACAGCCTCGCGCCCGTGGTGCAGTCTTATGCCGCGCGTTATCCGGATGTCGTGCCCGATGTCACGCTCGCGGATCGCCATGTCGATCTGGTGGAAGAGGGCTTCGACGTCGGCATTCTGGTGGCGCGGCACATGCGCAGCGCGAGCATCGTCACACGGCGGTTGACCACCGGTTACTTGACGGTTTGCGCGACGCCTGCCTACCTGGCGCAGCACGGCACGCCGACCCGGCCCGAGCATCTGCTCTCGCATCCGTGCCTGAGCCGGCCGGCCGAACAGGGCGGCGAGGAGCGTGTGTTCACCGGACCGAACGGCGAAGTCCGCGTGCGCCCCACGAATGCGATCGTCGCGAACAATACCGAGATGCTCAGGCAGTTCGCGCTGCTGGGCATGGGCGTGGCGATCCTGCCGAGCTATCTGATCGGCCGTGACCTGGCGTCCGGGCGACTCGTGCCGCTGCTGCGCGACTACCGTTTGCCGCAGATCGAAATCACGATCGCCTATCCGAGCCGCCTGCATTTGCCGGCGAAGGTGCGCACTTTCATCGATCACCTCGTCGAGTATTTCCAGCAGCCGGGCCGGCAGGCGCGCGATCCGCGCACCGTGGCGCCGGCGCGTTCCGTGACCGAGTCGGCAAAGGTTGTTGCGGACATGGACGACTTGTCGCTGCCGGAATTGGCCGCCGACGCTGCGCGTCCTTCGCACAAGTCCGCGCGCTCGCGGATCGCGGCGTCGTCGCCGTTTTGATTTGGCGCGCGAGGGGCGTTGGCGAGTGAGGTGCGGCGTTAGGGTTTTCGGCCGAGACGTGCGCGACTGGGTTATCTTCTTCGATTCGAGCCTCGTGCAGCCGCACGAGTTCGATAACGATAAGACTACCCAGAGAGCCGAACCGCATGAACCTGAGTTTCGCCGACACGACGTTCGCCGACATCGACACGCTCGTGCACATCCGCATCGCCGCGATGCGCGAAAGCCTGGAGCGTGTCGGCCGCTTCGATCCGGTGCGCGCTCGCGAGCGCTTCGTTGCATCGTTCGATCCGGCGTTTTGCCGGTTCATTCTGATCGACGGCGCGCAAGCCGGATTCGTGCTGTTCAGGTCCCTGGCCGATCACCTCGTGCTGGACCATCTCTACATCGTCCCCACGCAGCAAGGCAGGGGAATCGGGCAAGCGGTACTAGCCGAACTGTTCGCGCAGGCGGATTCGAAATCGCTGCCGATCAAAGTAGGCGCGCTGCGCGACAGCGACTCGAACCGTTTTTATCGCCGCCACGGCTTCGTCAAAACCGGCGAAAGCGAATGGGACATTTATTACGTGCGCGAGCCGCGCGGACGAATCTCGTAGATGAGCCACGTGCCGGCCGACGCCGCGGCGAACTGCGAGATTGATTGCCTAAATCCACACGTCGTTCGCCGCCGTCCGTTCGCTGACTTCCTCGCCGGTATTCTTCACACCGCGCGGCTCGATCAGCAGCAGCTTCACCTCGCGTTCGGCGTACGGTTTGTGCTCGGTGCCCTTCGGCACCACGAACATTTCTCCCGCCGAAATCAGCACGAAACCATCGCGCAGGTCGATGCGCAATTGCCCGTCGAGCACGATGAAGGTTTCATCGGTATCGGCGTGCTCGTGCCAGATGAAATCCCCTTCGATTCGCACCAGCTTGAACTGATAGTCGTTCATTTCGGCGACCACGCGTGCTTGCCACTGGTCGTTGAAGAGCCGCAGTTTTTCGGCGAAGTTGATGGCCTGATACGGCCGTTGAGTGATCTGTGCGTCGGACATCGCAGTGCTCCTCCTGAGCGGTTGTGTCAGGCAGGAGCGTACGGCGCAAGCCGGGGCCGGGTCTTGAACGTTTGTGCGCGCTTGTGCGGCGCGGTACGATCCGGCGCGCCTTCGCTCAGCGCGCGCCGGGCGCCGGCGAGCCGAGCATCTTCAGCCACTGCGCCGGCGCGACGCCCCAGGCGTGCTTGAAGTGCCGCGTCATGTGGCTCTGATCGGCAAAGCCGCTTGCCGCCGAGGCGTCGGCGAGCGACACACCCTTGAGCACCAGTTGCCGCACGAGATCGAGACGCCGCATGGTCAGATAGCGATGCGGACTGGTGCCGAACAGCGCGCGAAAATCGCGCGACAGACTCCAGCGGTCGCGGCCCGCGGCGGCGGCGAGTTCGTCGAGCGTGACGGCGCGATCGAGCGACGCAAGCAGGTAGTCGCGCGCCAGGGTCGCCGCGCGGTAATCCACCGGACGCGGTGTATCCGGCGCGCCCGCGACGGTGTCGAGTGCGACGGCCAGATCGTAGAGCGCGCTGTCCTGTTCGAGCGGGTCGATGGCGCTGTCCATCGCGCGCAGCAGGCTCTCGGTGGCGGCGAACAGGCGCGGATCGTTCGACAGGCCGCCTTCCAGGAACGGCAGCGGCTTGCCGCCGAGCGCCTGCTGGAACAGCGCCGGATCGACATAGATCATGCGGTAGTGAAAACCGTCGCCGGTGCCGGCCTGGCCGTCGTGCGGTTCGTCGGGATGCAGCACCATCGTGCCGCCCGGTAAGCTGTTGCGGGTGCTGCCGCGATAGCGAAAGCTCTGCACCCCGGCCAGCGTGCGGCCGATCGCATAGGTATCGTGCCGGTGCATCGCGTAGCCGGCCTGATGAAAGAATGCCTCGATCCGTTCGATTCCGCTCACACCGGCCGTCTGCGGCGAGCGATAAATCCAGTCGGAACCGCGCTTCTGCCCTGACGAAAGCGAAAGCGGAAGGGACGGCGGGCGCGAACCAGTCGGCGATGAAGCCGGTTCCTCGCTCATGCACCGAGCCCCGGACCGTAATTGCCGCTGATGAGGCGCGTCACCGAAGCCACGTCGGCGTAATCCTGTTCCGGCAAGCCGTCGAGCATCGACAGCACTTCGTTGCTCGCGCCGGCTTCGCGCGCGGCGTCGACCAGCGCGTCCTTGTAGGTCGGAAACTGGACTTCGCTCAGAAGGTCGGTGATCTGCAGGTCAATCGATTCGCCGGGAATAGCCGATGCGGTCATGCAAGCGCTCCTGTTGATACGGTTGGACGTGATGGGTACTGGGGACGTGAGTGTTGCCGCTGAATCAGGAGCCACAGCCTGCGCGACCCGTTACTTATCGCTTTAGAAAGTGCACAGCCGCGCTCGCCATCGTCGCCGTTTCAGGGCCACGAAGTCTCACGCATACAACCGGCGCGTACATCTGCACATGCCGGCGTCAGGTCTGCAAATGCTCGTTCTGTCCGGTAAAGCTTCGATCGAGATGCCGCGATTTGGGCAGCGCGATATGTTGCCATTGTTGCGGACGATTATCGTCCGTGGCGGCGACGTCCGGCGCCGCGGGGGCGACGGGTGCTGCGTTGGCGCGTTCGGCAAGACTATTGGCGTTCGTGCCGTCCGGCGCGGTGTGAACCGGCGCGGCAAAACACGAGGCTGACAGCGTCACCATGGTCAACAGTGTCGAGGTTTTCATCGCCCGACCTCCTAAGCTCATGCGGCGCTGACAGTTGAGCAAGCGCTGTGCCGTCCCCGCGTCGAAAGGACGGCGCATGCTACACGCGGTGTTGCCGAGGTGTCGCAGTCGGCGGCTAACTCGCATCTTCCATCTTAGATGCGCAAAATCTGTAGGGCGCGCACATTTGCGGCAAAACGGTATTGTAGATTTCAGATAATGGCAGAAACCCGGCAACAACGCAGCAGCGCCGTCGCGAACGGTCGTACTACGGCATGTTGCAGTGCGGCCGACGCCGTTCTAACGCAGTATGTCGAAGCGCGTCCACGGCCACGACGGCCGGTCGCGCATATAACCGTTCAGCCAGTTCCACTGCGGATGCCGCTTCATGAACGCCTGCGCGTCGAACGGCCGCCCGCACGGATGTCCCCAGCGCGCGCTGAACGCCATCTCGCGCGCCATTTCGCTGTCGACCACTTTGCCGTCGTTGGCGCCCCACGGATTGAACGGTCCGTGATCGGTGCCGCCAAAGCGCGCGTCGTCCAGTTCCAGATGCCCGCAGATGGTTCGCGAGCAGGGGTTGTCGTTGCGGTCGAGGTAGACGTCGTGATGATCGGCGATCATCTCCTTGGCCAGTTCCACGTCGATCTTGCCGTGATGCATTTCTTCGAGCTGCATGAAGCGCAGGCGCCGCGCGCCGTTCTTGCGCACGTCCGTATAGTCCTCGCCTTCGCCGAGGCATTCCTGATTGCGGATCTTCAGGTCGGTCGCGGTGTTATAGCCGCTGTAGAAACCGTCCTTGGTGCTCTCGAATCCGGAGAAGTGCAGGCCCAGTTCGTAGCGCGCGATCTCGCCGGTCTTGGCGTCGCCAAGCAGCCAGCTATTCGCATAGCCGCCGTTGTTGGCGATGGCGAACATTTCGCACCATTCGCCGATGCTGTTCGCGTACTGCGACGCGCGCCGCGAACGATAGAACTCGGGCGCGCCGGCCGCGTTGTAGCCGACGAAGTTGGAGATGGTGGTTTCCGTCACCATCAGCCCGGCGGCGGTGACCCAGAAATCGGTAAGGCTGGAAATGCAGCCGGGCAAGCCTTGCATGAGGATGCGATTGCCCTGGTCCGGCACGATGTCGAAGACTACGTTGAACGCGTCGCCGGCGGCGTAGCGGTCCCACGAGTTATGCGCCATCACGATGCGGCCGTCGCGGGTCGCGCGGCCGGTGGCGATGAACGCGCTGCAATGATGCCCGCGCCGTCCGCGCCACGGCTTCACGCCGAGGTTCGGCTGCTTCTGCGACGCGTGGGTCGGCCACCAGCTTTGCAGCAGATCCATGTAGCCGTTCCACGCCAGCACTTCGGCGAACGGCAGTTGTGCGCCGTCGGCGATGCCCTGGATTTCGTCGGCGAACTCGGTGTCGAGTTTATTGGCGAACTGGGAAACGGCGGCGTTGACGAAGGTCTCGAAGTCTTCGCCGGTGTCCCACTTCGCGAGATAGCGGGCGGTGTGGATCGCGTTGCGGATTTCGCCGGCGAGCAATTGGCCGTGTTGCTCGCCGCGATCGTACGGCTCGCCTTCAGTGTGCAGGAAAATCCAGCCCGCCTGATCACGGCGCACGGCATCGGGGGACGGTTCGCTCATCTTCGCTCCGATCGAAGGACGGGCGTCTCGGTGCGCCCGTTTTGGCGTAACGCGCGCTGTCGGCGCTCGCCGCAGCGGTCTGTCCATTGTAGAAAATTTGGCGCGCTTTGCACGCGCGCCAAAGGCAGCGCGGGCGCGGCGCGAAGGCGAGTTGTGCGTGGCGACTAACGCGTCGGATTCATGCGGAAATACGCGTCGAGCAGCGAGGTTTTATAGACCACGCCGGCGAGCGTCGGATGCGCGGCGCTTTCGATCACCGGCAGCCGTTCGCCCTGAAACGCGAGGAAGTGCTGCAACGCCACGCCCAGCGGCATGTCCGGCGTGAGCACGTCGAAATGCGGCTGCAGATAATCGGCCGCGGTCTTCGCCGACGTGTCGCTGCCGTCGAGCAGATCGGAGGTGATGTCCTTGAGCGCGACCACGCCGAGAAACGCGCCGGACTCATTGGCCACATAGAGATACTTCACCGGATATTCGAGGAACACGCGCGTCATGTCCTGCACGCTCGCGTTGGGCGGCACGACGGTTTCGGCGGGACGGATCAGCTCGCGCATCTGCGTGGCGCGCAGGCGCGAGCGCTCCTGTTCCTCGTGATTGCGGCGCAAGGTGATTTCATACATGGAGGTCTTGCCGATCGCGCGCGAGACGAAATAGGCGACCACGCAGGAGAGCATCAGCGGCAGTACGACCTGATAGCTGAGCGTCATCTCGAAGATCATCAGGATCGCCATCAGCGGCGCCTGGGTGGCGCCTGCCAGAAACGCGCCCATGCCGACCATCGCATAGGCGAACGGCGCCGACGTGCCGTGCGGCCACAGCGCGTGCATGCCCTGGCCGAACAGCGAGCCGACCACCGCGCCGACGAACAGCGTCGGCGTGAACACCCCGCCGACCGCGCCGGAGCCCGCCGTAGCCGCCGTGGCGACGAGCTTGAACACCAGCACGAGGACGAGCGCGGTCCACGTCCACGGCGAATGCAGAACCGAGTTGACGACGCTGTAGCCGTTGCCCCACACCTCGGGTGTCCAGACCGACAGAATGCCGACCACGAGACCGCCGAGCGCGAGCCTCACGGGCAGCGGCACCGGCAGCTTGCGAAAGCTTTTCTTCGACACGTCGAGCAGCCGCAGAAACTGCGGAGCCGCCGCGCCGCACAGCACGCCGAGCGCGACGAACAGCAGCACTTCGACGCCGGCCACCGGCGGAAACACCGGCATTTCGTACGGCGGTTTGTAGCCGGCGAATTCACGCATCGTGATGTTGGCCACCACCGCCGAGACCACCACGGGCCCGAAGCTTTCCATTGCGATCGAGCCGAGCACGATCTCGGTGACGAAAAACGCGCCCGCGATCGGCGCGCTGTACGCGGAAGTGATCCCGGCCGCCGCGCCGCACGCCACCAGCAAACGCAGCCGCGACGGATCGAAATGCACCCAGCGTCCGATCAGCGACGCGGCGAGCGCCGCCAGTTGCACCATCGGACCTTCACGGCCGATCGACCCGCCGCTCGAGATGGTGAACAGCGACGACACGCTGCGCCACAAGCTCAGCTTCACCGGCACCACGCCGTCGCCGATCGCGACCGCTTCCATGTAGTCGACGTGATTGCATTTGTCCGCGTGACGCTGCGCGATCAGCAGAAAGAAGCCGGCGATCAGGCCGCCCGCCGCGGGCAGCCAGATCCGCACGGTCCACGGCAAACCGCGCGCCATTTCGACGAAGCTGCCGGACTTGCCGACCACCGCGAATTGCAGGAGCGCAATGCCCTCGCGAAAGGCGATCGTCGCGAAGGCGCCCGCGACGCCGACCACGACCGACCAGATCAGCATCGTGTGGGCTTCGGACAGACGGAACAGATCTTGGGCGCGGGTGCGCAGCTTCAGCAGGAATGAAAGCACGTCGTCGGTACGGGGCGTGAAAGCGGGTGGATAAGCGCGCACGGCAACAGCATCGCGCCCGCTTTGGACGGCGGGCGCGAGACGGTGAGTGAGCGAGGGAAGAAGGCGTGGCTCAAGTCGCCGCCTTGTCGAGTTCAGGGTAGTGCCGGAAGATGCAGGCCTCGTTGTGTTCGATACGCCGCTCGGACTGCAGATACGCGGCGATGTTCGGCCGCTCGATCACCGCGTCGTGCAAGGCGGCGAGCCGCGGGTAGTGTTCGCCGAAACGCTTGAGCGCGCGCGGAAACGCGTACAGCAAGCCGTCGATCAGTTGGAACATCGACAGGTCGACGTAAGTGAGCGCGTCGCCCACCATGAACTGATCGCCGGCCGGATTCTGTCTGAGCACGCGCTCGAAGTACGACATGAATTTCGGAATGCGGTTGTCGATGAAGTCGTGCGCGCGCACTTTGGCGGCGTCTTTCTGGTCTTCGTAGTAAAGCGCGCTCGCGAGCGGATGGTGCGTGTCGTGCGCTTCGGTGACCATGTCGGCGATGGTCAGTTGCAGGCCGTTGGCTACGTAGCGCAGGCTCTCCACCGTGGGCGCAAGGTTCAGCCGCGGACCGAGGTAGAACAGGATGTTGGCGGTCTGCGCGATCACCAGGTCGCCGTCTTTCAGAAACGGCGGCGCGAACGGCGGATACGGCTCGTCCTTGCTCTTCATTACCGACATCATCGCGTTCGTGCTGAGACCCTCCGACCGTTCGCCGCGCGCCACTTCCACGTAGTCGGCGCCGGCTTCCTCCAGGGCGAGCCGCACGAATTCGCCGCGGCCTTGCAGGCCATCCCAATAGTAAAGTTCCAGGCTCATCGATCGATCCTCATTCCGGTTGCATTGACACAGACGCAAAGACGGCGCGCAGAAGCGGGCCGCGTAAGCATGCTGCATGAGCTGACGACGCCAGCAACCAGTATGCCGCGCGAGCGCGCCGGATGGGTCTCCAGAATGCGCAAAACCCCGCACGCGGCGGGGTGGGTGTGAAGGCGAGGGCGGCTTAGCCGAACAGGTGCTGGACAGTCCATGTAATACCCAGTCCGCCGGCAATCAGCCACACATACAGGATGAAGCCCGTGGTCAGTGCACGAGGGCCGGCCTGACGGATTTGCGAAATGCGTGTTTCGATGCCGAGTGCGGTCATGGCCATGGTCAGCGCGAAGGTGTCCAGCATGTTGAGCGTGCTCGTCGCGCTTTCCGGCAGCACATGCAGCGAGTTGATCCCGACGAAGGCGAGGAAGCCGAGCGCGAACCAGGGAATCGCCAGCTTGCGCGGCGCGTTGCCGTGGGCGCCGTCCATGCCGCCCGCAGCCGAATCGCGGCGCGCCGAGCGGTTCACCCACATGCCGACCACCAGCAGCACCGGCACCAGCAACATCACGCGGGTCATCTTGACGATGGTGGCGATATGCGTCGCTTCCGGGCTCACGTTGCTGGCCGCACCGACCACCTGTGCCACTTCATGGATCGTGCCGCCGAAAAAGAGGCCCGCGCCGACCGTGTCCAGATGCAGCCAGCCTGCCTTGAACAGAACCGGGTAAAGGAACATCGAGAGCGTGCCGAACAGCACCACGCTGCCCACGGCCATCGCGCTTTTGTGCGGCTTCGATTGCAGCGTCGACTCGAAGGCGAGCACGGCGGCGGCGCCGCAGATCGCGCTGCCCGCTGCGGTCAGCAAGGCGGTGTCGCGGTCGAGCTTCATGATTTTCATGCCGGCCCACGTACCGATCACGAGCGTGCTGACCACGATCAGGACGGATTCCGCGAGGCCGGGCACGCCGACCTGAGCGATTTCCTGCAGGCTCACGCGCAGCCCGAAAAAGGCCACGGCGACGCGCAACAGCTTGCGCGCCGAAAAATTGACGCCGGCAGCCCAACTGGCGGGCATGCCGTCGCGCAGCGCGTTGCCGTAAATGGCGCCGGCCACGATGCCGACGATCAGCGGGCTCAAGCCCAATCCGGCAATGGCGGGAATCGCGGCGATGCGCGTGACGGCAGCGGCAAACAGCGCGACGAACAGAATGCCGTTGAGCTGCCCGCGGGTGGAAAACCCGGCGGGCGTCGTACTGGCGGCGGTGAGATGAGCGGTGGACATGGAACAGCCCTTTTCTGTGACTGACTAAGATTCGATGGGCTAATCCTAAATTAGATATATCGATATGAAAAATCATGATTTAGAATGTAAGGTATCGCCTGAGCTGATACTTTGACCGTCATGACCCCAGACCAACTTATAACGTTCGCTGCAGTCGCCGAGCATCGCAATATCAGCCGGGCGGCTGTGGCGCTGCATTTGTCGCAGCCCGCCGTGTCCGGCCAGTTGCGGCAGTTGCAGGACGAATTCGGCGAGCCGCTGTATCAGCGCGACGGCCGTGGCGTGCGCCTCACGCCTGCCGGCGAGCAACTCGCCAGCTACGCCACGCGGCTGCGCGACACCTGGCGGCAGGCGCATGCGTACCGCGACGCCTTGCGCGGCCTGGAGCAGGGCACCTTGCGGATCGGCGCGAGCACCACGCCCGCAAGCTATTTGCTGCCGTATCTGATCGCCGACTTCCATCGCCGCTATCCGGACGTGACGCTGCATACCGCTGACGGCAACACCACGGAGATCGTCGGTGCGCTGGATTCGGTGGACATCGCGATGATCGAGGGGCCGGTCGGCGTGGATCTGCCGCCAGACACGGCGGTGCATGCGTGGCGCGAAGACGAGATCGTCGCGATCATGCCGCGCTCGCATCCGTTGGCGCAATTGGGCGACGGTGGCCCCGCAGACCTGGCGGCCTTCGGCGAGCATCCACTGGTGTTGCGCGAGGCGGGCTCGGGCGTGCGGCAGATCGTCGAGCGGGCGTTTGCGCGGGCGGGTGTGCCGATGCGCGTGGCGCTGGAGATTGCCGGCGTCGAAGGCGTGAAGGAAGCGGTGCGGGCGGGTATGGGCATCGGCTTCGTCTCGGCGATGTCGATGCGGCACGAGGACCGCGCGCTGTGCCTGCTGTCGCTCAGCCCGGAGCCGCTCACGCGGCGGCTGTCGATCCTGGTGCCGCATGCGAGCGCGCCATCGCGGGTCGTGGAGCAGTTTCTCGCGCTGTGTCTAGCCGAGGGACCTTGAGGCGCGAGGTCCGAGCGCCGTGCCACCCGCGCCTGGGGATTTCCACTATGGTGCATGTCGGCGGCCTCGGCGACTATTCGGGCATCGCAAGCGCCTCGGCGCTTTTTTTCGAAGTGTCTTTGGAACCGGTTCCAAATGCTGATCAAGAGACAGATTTGAGTAAATTCGACATGGCTGACGCAGTGGACGTGGTGATCGTCGCAAGCGCATTCGGGATGGAAGCGGTCCGCACGGACGGTCATCTGAAGTGGGCGCGAGCGAGCAAGCAGGCCGGCGCGGCGGGGTTCGAAGTGCGCCGCGAACTGTTCGCCGACGAAACCGACGCCGCTCCGCACAACCTGCACGCGCTCGGCAAGCAGATCGCGGAACTGGGCTTGTGGTCCGTGTACTCCACGCCGGCTGCGCTGTACACGGCGCAGGGCAAGCTCGATGCGGACGCGTTGCGCCTCTCGATCGAAGAGGCGCTTGCGCTCGGCGCGCGCTTCGTCAAGTTGCAGCTCGGCGGTTTCGCCGCCGACGCCAATGCCACTGTGATCGCCGATCACATGCGCTGCGCGCAATTGCGGCTCGTCGTCGAAAACGGGCAATTGGCCGAGGGCGGTTCACTCGCGCAGTTCACCGGCCTGTTCGACGCGTTGACGCGCGAAGGTCACGCCGACGTGCTCGGCATGACCTTCGACATCGGCAACTGGGCCTGGCGCGAGGTCGAGCCGCTCGAGGCCGCCGCGCCGCTGGCGGCGCATGTGGAATACATCCATTGCAAGACGACGGTGGGCGAGGGCGCACGACGCTTTCCCGCCGCCCCGGCCGCCGACGACACGCAGTTCGCCGCGGTGCTCGACAAGCTGCCGCGTCATGTGCCGCGCGGCATCGAGTTTCCGTTCGATACGAGCCGTGTCGACACGGACGCGGCGCATTACGTCGCATGGCTGGCCGCCGCGTGAGCGGCAGCAGGACCTGAGAGAAGGCAGCGACGTCGGAGACAGCACGCGGCAAGCAGCACGCGGCGAACGGTAAGCGGCAAGCATCCACGCAAAACTCGCAAAACACGCAGCAAGAGAGATCACGCAGGAGCGAAGCATGAGCAAGACAAGCGCAGCACTCGATGTCATCACCTACGGCGAAGCGATGGCCATGTTCGTGGCCGCCGAAACCGGCCCGCTCGCGGGTGTCGGGCAGTTCACGAAGCGCGTCGCCGGCGCCGATCTGAACGTGGCGATCGGTCTGTCGCGCCTCGGCTTCAAAGTGGGCTGGATGAGCCGCGTCGGCAACGATTCGTTCGGCCAGTACGTACGCGACACGTTGACGAAAGAGGGCATCGACCAGGGCTGCGTGACGACCGACGAGCGCTATCCGACCGGCTTCCAGCTCAAGTCGAAGAACGACGACGGCAGCGACCCGGCGATCGAGTATTTCCGCAAGGGTTCGGCGGCGAGCCATCTGTCGCTGGCCGACTATGCGGCGGACTATGTGCTGCCGGCGCGTCATCTGCATCTGACCGGCGTGGCGCCCGCGATTTCGGCGACCTCGCGCGAACTCGCGTTCCATCTGGCGCGCGAAATGCGTGCCGCCGGTAAGACGATTTCCTTCGACCCGAACCTGCGTCCGACGCTGTGGCCGTCGCGCGCCTCGATGGTCGAAGGCCTGAACGCGCTCGCCGCGCAGGCCGACTGGGTGCTGCCCGGCATCGGCGAAGGCGAGATTCTGACCGGCTACACGCAGCCGGAGGACATCGCGAAGTTCTATCTGGATCACGGCGCGCGCGGCGTGATCATCAAGCTCGGCGCGCAGGGCGCGTACTTCCGCACCGCTGACGATGCCGCCGTGATCGCCGGCCAGCCGGTTGCGAAAGTCGTGGACACGGTCGGCGCGGGCGATGGTTTCGCGGTCGGCGTGGTGAGCGCGCTGCTCGAAGGCAAATCGCTGCCGCAAGCCGTGGCGCGCGGCAACCGCATCGGCGCGCTGGCGATTCAGGTGATCGGCGATTCGGAAGGGCTGCCGAGCCGTGCCGAACTCGACGCGCTGGAAGCGGCCGGTGCGCCGTCCATCGCGGCCGCGGCCTGAAGATCCGCGAGCGAGGTCCGCAACCGGCCGCGTTCCGTCAAGCTGCCTCGATAACAGCAAGAGCGCTCGAACAGAGCGCCCCATGACCGTTCATCATTGTTTCGGGAAGCCGTCCAAGGAGACACCCCATGACCTCATCGCTTGCGATTCGCCGTTGGTGGACGATCATGCCGATCGTATTCATCACCTACAGCCTCGCTTATCTGGACCGCGCGAACTTCGGTTTCGCGTCGGCCGCCGGCATCAACCAGGACCTCGGCATCAGCAAGGGACTGTCGTCGCTGATCGGCGCGCTGTTCTTCCTCGGATACTTCTTCTTCCAGATTCCCGGTGCGATCTACGCGGAACGTCGCAGCGTCAAGAAGCTCGTGTTCTGGAGTCTGATTCTGTGGGGCGGTTGCGCGTCGCTCACCGGCATGGTCAGCAATATCCCGTCGCTGATGGTGATCCGCTTCGTGCTCGGCGTGGTTGAAGCCGCAGTGATGCCCGCCATGCTGATTTTCATCAGCAACTGGTTCACCAAGAGCGAGCGTTCGCGCGCCAACACCTTCCTGATTCTCGGCAATCCGGTGACGGTGCTGTGGATGTCGGTGGTGTCGGGCTATCTGGTGCACTCGTTCGGCTGGCGTCACATGTTCATCGCCGAAGGCGCGCCCGCGATTCTCTGGGCCGTGTGCTGGTGGTTCATCGTGCAGGACAAGCCGCAACAGGTGTCGTGGCTCACGCAGCAGCAGAAGGACGACCTCGCCGAAACGCTGCGCGCCGAGCAGGCCGCGATCAAACCGGTGCGCAACTATAGCGACGCGTTCAAAACGCCCGCGGTGATCAAGCTGTGCGCGCAGTATTTCTGCTGGAGCATCGGCGTGTATGGTTTCGTGCTGTGGCTGCCGTCGATCCTGAAGAACGGTTCGACGCTCGGCATGGTCGAAACCGGCTGGCTCTCGGCGCTGCCTTACCTCGCCGCGACTATCGCGATGCTTGCAGCTTCGTGGGCATCGGATAAACTCAATCGCCGCAAAGTATTCGTGTGGCCGTTCCTGCTGGTCGGCGCGGTGGCGTTCGCGGCTTCGTACGCGCTAGGCTCCACGCATTTCTGGCTCTCGTACGCATTGCTGGTGATCGCCGGCGCCGCGATGTACGCGCCGTATGGCCCGTTCTTCGCGATCGTGCCGGAACTGCTGCCCAAGAACGTCGCGGGCGGCGCGATGGCGCTGATCAACAGCATGGGCGCGCTCGGTTCGTTCGTCGGCTCGTATGTGGTCGGCTATCTGAACGGTGCGACCGGTTCGCCCGCGGCGTCGTATGCTTTCATGAGCGTGGCGCTGATCGCCGCCGTAATTCTGACGCTGATCGTCAAACCGCAGCCGCAAGCGCAGAACAATGCGCCCGCCGCTCGTCACCCCGTTGCTAGGAAAATAAGCTGATGAAGAAGATCGTCGCCTGGAAGTCGCTGCCCGAAGATGTGCTCGCGTATCTGCAACAGCATGCGCAAGTCGTGCAGGTCGATGCCACGCAGCACGACACGTTCGTGGCCGCGTTGAAAGATGCGGACGGCGGCATCGGTTCGAGCGCGAAAATCACGCCGGCGATGCTCGAAGGCGCGACCCGGCTCAAGGCGCTCTCGACTATCTCCGTGGGCTTCGACCAGTTCGACGTGGCCGACCTCACGCGCCGCGGCATCGTGCTCGCGCACACGCCGGACGTGTTGACCGAGTCCACCGCGGACACGGTGTTCTCGCTGATCCTCGCGTCGGCACGGCGCGTGGTCGAACTCGCCGAGTGGGTGAAGGCGGGGCATTGGCAGCACAGCATCGGCCCGGCTCAGTTCGGCGTCGACGTGCAGGGCAAGACGCTCGGTATCGTCGGGCTCGGGCGGATCGGCGGCGCGGTGGCGCGGCGCGCGGCGCTCGGCTTCAACATGAAGGTGCTGTACACCAATCGCAGTGCGAACCCGCAGGCCGAAGAGATGTACGGCGCGCGGCGCGTCGAGTTGGCGGAACTGCTCGCCGTGTCTGACTTCGTTTGCCTGCAAGTGCCTTTGACGCCGGAGACAAAGCACATGATCGGCGCGGCTGAGTTGAAGTCGATGAAGAAGAGCGCGATCCTGATCAACGCCTCGCGCGGCGCGACCGTCGACGAAAAGGCGCTGATTGAAGCGCTGCGGAACGGCACGATCCACGGCGCCGGTCTCGACGTGTTCGAGACCGAACCGCTGCCGGCCGACTCGCCGCTGCTGAAACTCGCGAATGTGGTCGCGTTGCCGCATATCGGTTCGGCGACGCTTGAAACCCGTCACGCGATGGCGCGCAATGCGGCGGAGAACCTGGTCGCCGCGCTCGACGGCACGCTGACCAGCAATATCGTCAACCGCGACGTTCTCGCCAAGTGAGGCGCTCAGTGAGCCGATTGATGAGCCGATTGATGAGCCAATCCACGAGCAGCCGATGAGCACGACGCCGCAGGCCACGCCGCGCCGCGCGACCATCACCGATGTCGCGCGCGAAGCCGGCACGGGCAAGACCAGCATCTCGCGCTATCTGAACGGCGAGATGAGCGTGCTGTCGCCTGAACTGCGCGCGCGTATCGAGGCCGCGATTGCGCGCCTCGACTATCAGCCCAACCAGATGGCGCGCGGCCTCAAGCGTGGCCGCAACCGCCTGATCGGCATGCTGCTCGCCGACCTGACGAATCCCTACACGGTCGAAGTGCTGCAAGGCGTGGAAGCGGCATGCCACGCGCTCGGCCTGATGCCGCTGATCTGCCATGCGGCGAACGAAGTCGAGATGGAGCGGCGCTACCTGCAACTGCTCACCACGTACCGCGTGGAAGGCGTGATCGTCAACGCGCTCGGCGTGCGCGAGGAAACGCTGCGCCCGGTGGGAGGCGGCGGGATTCCGGCGGTGCTGGTGGACCGTTCGGTGGATGGACTCGTCGCGGATATGGTCGGTCTCGACAACCGGGCGGCGGCTGAACTCGGCACGCGGCATCTGCTGGACAATGGGTTCGACGATATCTGGTTCGTCGTTCAGCCTTTCGAGCAGGTCAGCTCGCGGCAATTGCGCGAAGCGGCTTTTCGTGAGGCGATGAGCGCTCAGAGCGATCCAGGTGGCAAGAACGCCGCGCGTGGTCACACGTTGGTGCTGAATCTCGCGGATGCCGTCGACGTCGAGCGCAGCCTCGCCGAACTGGACCGCGCGATCGACGCGGCCGCCCACACGCGCGACGCCGCCGCCACGGGCAACGCCGCGCGCGTCGCCTTGTTCGCGGCCAACGCGCCTGTCGCGCTGTGTCTCGCCTTGCATCTGAAAGCGCGCTACGGCGCCGACTGGCAAGCCCGCGTCGCGCTGCTTTCCATCGACGACCCCGAATGGGCCGAATTGACCGGCGTCACCACGATCCGTCAGCCGACCTACGAGATCGGCTACCGCGCGGTCGAGTTCCTGCACGAACGCATCGAAGGCGTTCAGACCACCGCGCGCGACTGCCTTTTGCCGGGCGAATTGATCGTCCGCGCCTCCACTTTGCGCTGAATTCTCGCCGATCTGCGATCATTCGGGCTGCGGCGCGCAGCGGGTGCGCGCCGGACATCGCAAGGAAACTCATGGTTGTTGCACCACTTACCCTCTCGAGCCTCGCCGTCGCGACGCTGCTCGTCGCCGCATTACCCTTTCTGATCTACCGCCGTCTGCGCCGTCCGCTCGCGCTCAAGCCGCGTGACGCCATAACCGGCATCGCCGTATTCGCGCTGTTCGCCATGGTGATCGAGCGCGCGCTGAACGACTACGTGCTGCATCGGAACGAAGCGACCGCGAGCTTCCTGTCGAATCCGCTCGCCTTCGTGGTGTACGGCGCGCTGGCCGCGGGTATTTGCGAGGAAGTGGGGCGGTTCATCGGCATGCGGCTGTTGCTCAAGCGCGCGGCGGCGAAGTCGGGCTCGACATCGCTCGCGGCGGGAACGAACGACGGCACCGCGCTGACCTACGGCCTCGGCCACGGTGGCGCCGAAGCGTGGCTCGTCGGCGTGCTGGTGCAAATTCAATGGATCCTGTTCGCGGTCTTCGAAAACCGCGGCGAACTGGACGGCTATCTGAGCAATTTGCCGACCGATGCGGTGATGCGCATCCACCTGATTCTCGCCAGCCTGACGCCGCAGACCGCCGGCATTTTCGCGCTCGAACGCGTGGCCGCGCTGGTGTTCCAGATCGGCTTGTCGGTGTTGATGTGGCGTGGCTTGCGAGCCGGCTGGCGCGGCATCCTGCCGCTCGCGATTGCGCTGCATGCGCTGGTGGATGTGCCCGCCGCGTTGTTCCAGGCGCAACTCGTGCCGCTCGCCGCGGTGGACGCCGTGTATGCCGTGGGAGCGGTGATCGTGACGGGGTTGCTGTTCCGGGCGTTCAGGCGTCCCGCGGTGCCCGCATGACGGCCGCACTTGACGGCGCCGCATGATGCGCGCGTCACTTTGAACTGTCGACCGTTCTCTACAATCGGCCTCTTTTCGAGGCCACCCTTTCGGCACACTTCAATGGAAGAAGCTTACCAATACGACTGCGCCAACCCCGAGTTCGAGGAGCTGGCGCGCGTCATCAGCGATCTGTTTCCCGAGCAGACGCAGTTCATCCAGCGCGCCGCGGAAGACGGCACGCCAACGCTGGCGATTCACTGGGTGGCGATGCGTTTCGGCGCGACCGCGCGCCGTATCGTGATGACCGTGGTGATCGCGCCGACCGCGTTGGCGCGTTATCGCGCGCTGCCGGCGCGGCTGCGCGGCCGCAGTTTCGCGGTGTTGCGCGCGTATGTCGAAGCGAGCATCGGTTCGCTCGAGGAGCAGTATGCGAACGGCGAAGCGGTGCCGCGCGATGTCACCGTGGATCTCGGCGACGAGTTCGCTTAATGCACTGGCGGATACGGCTCAATCGGCGAGCCGGTAGACCTTCGCGAAGCGGGCGGCTTGCACCACGCCGTAGTCGCCCGGCGCGTATTGCATGACCCAGTCGCCGGCGGCGCCGCGCAGCACGTCGCCGCCGTTTGCCGAGCGCGCGAGCGTGAACGCTTCATGCATCTGTTTGGCCAGCACGACGGCGGGGCGGTTGCGGTACGCGCCGGCTTCGCCGTGCGAGACGGCGGCATCGGCGGGAACGTATTTGGCGTCGAAGCGTTCGCGCGAAACGACCCAGCGGTCGCCCGTCGAGCCCGTGATCAGCGCGTCGCCGCGCACATAGCGGTTCGGGCCTTCGAGGCTCATCAGTTCGCCTTCGGCGGCGGCGAATTCGACGCTGACCGTTTCGTCTTTGACGACACGGCGGGCGTTGGCGTCTTGACTCAGGTCGAGATTTTTCAGTTCGGTCATGAAGCGAGCAGGTGTGGAGAGTTTTACGGCGGTGCCCGACTTCAGGTGTTCGGGCCGCGTACGACTCGCATCATGCCAGATGCATCTGGCGACCGGTTTCTTTTGCGATGGACGGCGGCGCGGATCGTCTGTCGGCGACACGATCGACGCGCTCGGGGAACGCGGCCATATGCCGCCGCCCATGGCAAAAAAAACGGCGCGCCGCGCGGCAAATCCGCGCTGCGCGCCGGCGGTTTCTTACAGTTACGGCTTCACCGTGGCGTCGCTTGCCGGGGCCGGCGCGGACTTGCCGCCTTTGCCCTTGCCTTTGCCATGATGACCGTGGCCTTCCACGCCGCCCGGCTGATGGAAGGTCACGTCAGCCAGCTTCTTCTGTTCCGGCGAGAAGCTGTTGTACAGCGGATCGAACGCATCGACGAGCTTCTTCATGCCGTCCGCATGCGCTTGCGCGATCGTCGCGTATTGCTTCATGTCGTCGAGCGCCGACACGTTGGTGGCGGCCCGGCGTTGCTGGAACAACTGGCCCATCGTTTGACCGTTGCTGCGCATCACGTCGGCGAAGGTGTTCCACTGCGATTCCTGCGCCGAGGTGATCTTCAGTTGCGAATGCAGGTAGGCGATGCGGTCTTCGACGTTGCGCTCGTGGCCGGCCTTGCCGGCGGGTGCGGAAGCGGCGCTCACCGGTGCCGACGCCGACGCGGGTGTTTGTGCGAACGCGCCGCTCATGGCGACTGCGGTGGCCAGCATTACCAGTGCTTTTTTCATCGAAACTCCTGATGTCTATTCGAATTGGGACAAGGCTCGCGTGCGAGCGGCCCGTCATGCAGTGGTCATGCGCGGGTCATGATTATGCACGGCGGCCGGCTGCCCACTTTGCCGTCGCCGCTATTAGTATCACGATATCCCTACAATGCGGCTCTTATGCGACAAACGCTTACAACCGAAACGAACAGGAAATAGCGGGTGGATAAATTCGTCAGCATGGAGATCTTCGTCGCCGTGGTCGAGGCGGGCAGCCTGACGGCGGCCGCCGAGCGCTTCGACATATCGTCGGCGATGGTAGGCAAGCATATCCGTTCGCTCGAAGCGCGGCTCGGCACGCGGCTGTTGACGCGCACCACACGTCGGCAAAGTCTGACGGAGATCGGCCGGCAGTATTACGAGCAATGCCGGCGCATCCTGGCCGACGTCAAGGATGCGGAATCGCTCGCCGAGGCGATGGCCGCCGCGCCGCGCGGCGTGCTCAAGGTGACGGTGCCGCTCACCTATGGCGTCGAAATCTTCGCCCCGGCGATGACCGAGTTCCTCACCGCTTGGCCCGACATCACGCTCGAACTCGATCTGTCGAACCGTATGATCGACCTGGTAGAAGAGGGCTTCGACGCGTCGGTGCGCATCGGCCAGTTGCCTGATTCGAGTTTCGTCGCGCGGCCGTTGAAGCCGTACCGGATGCGCGCGTGTGCGTCGCCGGCGTATCTGGCGCGCGCCGGTACGCCGCGCACACCCGAGGATCTCATGCAGCATGAATGCCTGGGATTTCTGCATTGGGGCCGCGAAGGTTTGTGGCGCCTCGGCGGCGAGAGCGCGACCGAGTGTCAGTTGCGCGCCGGCCGCTTTCGCGCGAACAACGGCCAGGCACTCAAGGTGGCCGCATTGCACGGCTTCGGGCTCGTGTTGCAGCCGGAGGCGCTGCTTGCCAGGGAGATTGCCAGCGGCGAGTTGGTGTCGGTACTGGAAGATTATCTGCCCGAAGGCGCGCCGGTCCATCTGTTGTATCCGCGCGATCGGCGCGCCACGCCCAAGCTCACCAGCTTTATCGATTTCGTGATTGAGCGGTTCGGCGCATGAGCCTGGCGGCTAACGCGATGCGCCCGTGACTCGCGCAACGCGCGCCATTTCGCTCATGATGATGTTCAAGGCGATTGGGTTGGGTGACTTCTCCATTTGCCGCGGAAGACGCGCGATAATCCGCCTCATCTGAGCCACTTCCTTTTCTCTCGATGAGACCTCCGCGCCTCGACCAACTCGACGACCTCGACCGCAACCTCGTTGCGCTGCTGCAAACCAACGCTCGCGAGAGCGTTGCCAATCTCGCTCGTCAGCTCGGCGTGGCGCGCACCACGGTGATCGCGCGCATCGCGCGGCTCGAACGCAGCAATGTGATCGCCGGATACAGCGTGCGGCTCGGCCAGGACGTGCTCGACTCGAGCATCGTGGCTTACGTCGGCATCATCATCGCGCCGAAGCATGGGCCGGCTGTGCAGAAGCGCCTCGGCAAGATGCCCGAGGTGCAGTTGCTGTGCGCGGTGAGCGGCGAGTTCGATTACGTCGCGTGGCTGCGTGCCGATTCGCCCGATCGCCTGAACGATCTGCTCGATCAGATCGGCGGGCTTGAAGGCGTGGAGAGGACCACGACTTCAATCATCCTCGCGCGCAAGATCGATCGCGGCATGGTGTGAGCGCCACCCCGCGTTTACGCCGTTTTAACAACTTTCAGACATATCGACTAAAAAGTTCGTCATAACGTCGAAGTTCATGGTCATAGCGCAGCATTTTGCGCGTATGAACTGTTTTTGCTTCTCCCTAAACTGTTGCTCAAGGGTTCAGCCCGCCGGGCGCCGCGCCACGAGCGCAGCGCACTTCCCAAGCTGGAGACAGCACACAAAATGGGACCGGAGTAAGCGCTAAAGCGCTGACATCGGTCGATAAAGGAGAAGCGCAATGAAAATAGCCATCGTTGGTGCAGGTTTGATCGGTCACACCATCGCTCACATGTTGCGCGAAACCGGCGACTACGACGTCGTCGCGTTCGACCGCGACCAGCACGCGCTCGACAAACTTGCCGCCCAGGGTATTCCGACCCGCCGTGTGGATTCCGCCGATGCCGCCGCGCTGCGCGCCGCCGTGCAAGGTTTCGACGCGCTCGTCAACGCGCTGCCGTACTACCTCGCGGTTAACGTGGCGTCGGCGGCCAAGGGCGCAGGCGTGCATTACTTCGATTTGACGGAAGACGTGCGCGCCACCCATGCGATCCGCGCGATCGCGGACGACGCCGATCACGCCTTCATGCCGCAGTGCGGTCTTGCGCCGGGCTTCATCGGCATCGCCGCGCATGAACTGGCGAACCGCTTCACGGAAATCCGCGACGTCAAGATGCGCGTGGGCGCGCTGCCGGAATTCCCGACCAACGCGCTGAAGTACAACCTGACGTGGAGCGTCGACGGTCTGATCAACGAGTACTGCCAGCCGTGCGAAGCGATCCGCGACAGCCGCACGCAGTGGGTGCAGCCGCTCGAAGGCCTCGAACATTTCTCGCTCGACGGCACCGAATACGAAGCCTTCAACACCTCAGGCGGACTCGGCACGCTTTGCGAAACGCTGGCGGGCCGGGTCGAGTCGCTCGACTACAAGTCGGTGCGCTATCCGGGCCACCGCAACCTGATGCAGTTCCTGCTCGAAGACCTGCGTCTTGCCAGCGACCGCGACACGCTCAAGAACATCATGCGCCGTTCGGTGCCGTCCACCGCGCAAGACGTGGTGCTGGTGTTCATCACGGTGAGCGGCATGCGCGACGGTCAACTGGTGCAGGAAGTATTCACCCGCAAGATCTTCGCGAAGACGGTGTGCGGCGTGCCGATGAGTGCGATCCAGATCACCACGGCCGGCGCGATGTGCGCGGTGCTCGATCTGTTCCGTGAACAGAAGCTGCCGCAAAAGGGCTTCGTGCGCCAGGAGCAGGTGTCGCTGCGCGACTTCCTCGCGAACCGCTTCGGCCAGTTGTACGAAGGACAGTCGCTGGAGACGATGGCTACTGTCTGAAGGACCGGCATCGAGGGCCGTGCGACAAGGCGGCAGCAGGCATGAAACGTCTGCCGCGAGCAGCAAAGACGGCTTCGCAGAGAGCCGAGGAAACGCCCCGACATTCGGGGCGTTTTTTATTGACGCCGCTGCTACACAGGTACCGGCGGCATGATCGTCGCCGCCTGCGGCTCGCCCACGATGCGCGCGAGCAGGGTTTCATGATCCGCCGAAGTAGGCGCGGTATTGTCGAACATCAGCAGATCGCCGCAGATATCGCCACTGGGCACGAAACGGCGCTGCCGATACTCGTCCCAGTGCGCGAGTTTGTATGCGTCGTTCGGATTGGCGCGCGCGAGGATCCGCTGCCGCGCCGTCTCTTCCGACGTATAGACCCACACGACCCGTAGTACCACGTCCGCAGCGACCCCCAGCCACGCGCGATCGAACAAACGCCGCTCGCGCACTTCGCGCGAGAGCGGCCCGACCACCATCGCGCTGACGCCGAGTTCGAGATTGTCGCGGGCGGTATCGAGCAGGCCGCGATACTCGGGATCGCGCAGATGCTGCAGAAACAGCGGGCTGTCGCGGTCGTTCGGGTCGCCGGTCAGCATGGCCATGGCGGCCGCGCTGTAGCCGCCGTAGAGCGTGTCTTTATCGAGCAGGCAGAAGGGCGTGGCGCTCGCTTTCATCAACGGGCCGAGCAGCTTTCTCGCGAGCGTGGTCTTACCCGTGCCCGCGTGGCCGCAGAAGAAAACCAGATGGGTCACGAAGGCGTGTCCTCGGGCGTGGCGGGTGTCGCGCCGGCGCGCTCCGGGTCACGCGCGAACTTGCCGCCGGCTTCCAGCCACATCACGTTGATGATGCCGAAGCCCAACGCCACGCCGATGCCGAGAATCCAGGTGAAATACCACATTGCAGACTCCTTGGTCGTATGTCCAGCAAGGCCGGCCCCGAAGCGTGGCGCATAGCTCGTACAGTGAAGCCGGCATGTCCGCAGGCAAAGTGGCATGCGCTGGAACCGAGGGTAAATCCGCAACGGGAACACAACGCGCAGCAGCCCACGGAACGGCCCTTTGCAGCGATCATGAAGAAGAACGCGGCGCCATGCAAGAGGCCGCGGGGTCGTCCGATCGGCCAGGCTGGCAGAACGACCGCGCATTGCTATCATGCATGGCAAAGGTTGAGCGGGTGCAATGAACGGCAGCGATCAGGACGGCCAGGCATCGTCCCGCATACCGATCAGCAAGAAGAAGCACACGAGCAAGACCACAACCAACAACACGGGAGACCCAGCATGCCGACGCGTCCGGACCGTCACCGTCAAGCCGCGTGGGTCGTATTGGCGAAGCTGGGCGCGCTTGCCGCGCCGAGCCTCGGCGTGCTCGCCGGCTGCGCCTCGACACCCGCCGAGCCGGTTCCATTCAAGCCGGTGCCGGCCGCGCGCATCGTCCAGCCAGGCTACACAGAGGCGGGGACGGGGCTCGTCGCCGTGGATGTCCGCCGTGAGCGTTCGCGCGACGTGATCGTCCGCTTTCGCGATGCCTTGGTGTATATCGACGGCGAACAGGTCACCGACCTGATGAACGGCGAGCACGTGGTCTTCTATCTGAGTCCGGGCGTGCATCGCATCGCCGTGTCGACGCAGTTCGATCCGGTCGTCGAAATGCGCTTCACGGTGACGGCCGATACGCGCTACACGAACCGCGCCTCGGTCACGTTCGGCGACGATCACCGTATCGCGCTGCGGCGGGTCGCGCAATAGCGTGCTCTGTCTCGCGGGCGTTGCGCACGGCGTCCGCGCGGCTTAACAATTCGATACATGAGCGGCGCGCATAGCCCTTAACATGGCGGCTAACGCCAATCCGTTCCTGCAGATGCGCCGCCAGGCTTACGTTTCGTAAGCGTCGGGCCGCTCTGTTCCGTTTTCAAGGTAATCCAAACATGCTGATCAATTGCGCCGCCTATCAGGACGGCCGGAAGCTGGCAGACATCGACATCGATAGCATCAGCGACTACGTGGCGCGGCCCGAGTGTTTTGTCTGGGTGGCGCTAAAGGACCCGGGCCCGGGCGAGCTGGCCGTGATGAAACACGAGTTCGGCCTGCATGAACTCGCGATCGAAGATGCGCAGAACGGCCATCAGCGTCCCAAGATCGAGGAGTACGGCGAGTCGCTGTTCGCCGTGATGCACACGGTGGAAATGGACGAAGAGGGCGAACTGCTGATCGGCGAAGTCGACGTGTTCGTGGGAAGCAACTATGTGCTGTCGGTGCGGCGCGGCACGCGCATCGGCTTTCAGAACGTGCGCGCCCGCTGCGAGCGCGAGCCGCAACTGCTCAAGGAAGGCGCGGCGTTCGTGCTGTATGCGCTCGCCGACGATATCGTCGATCGTTACTTCCCGATCATCGAGGCGTTGAACACCGAGATCGAAGCGCTCGAAGACCGCATTTTCGACCGCAACAATTCGGCGGCGTCGCGCGCGATCATCCAGGATCTGTATTCGTTGAAACGGCGCCTCGTGATTCTGCAGCACCATATCGCGCCATTGCAGGAAGCAATCAGCAAACTGACGGGCGGCCGGATTCCGAGCGTCTGCGGGGGCATGCAGGCGTACTTCCGCGATGTCTACGACCACCTCGAGCGGATCGTCAGGATCATCGACGGGCGGCGCGAAATGGTCGTCACCGCCGTGCAGGTGAATCTCGGCATGATTTCGCTGGCCGAGAGCGAGGTGACCAAACGGCTCGGCTCGTTCGCGGCGCTGTTCGCGGTGCCGACCATGATCGCCGGCATCTACGGGATGAACTTCCAGACCATCCCCGAGCTGCACTACAAGTACGGCTATCCGATCTGTCTCGCGGTGATGCTGACCGTCGACCTGGTGCTGTACTGGCGCTTCCGCAAGGTCGGCTGGCTTTGATGAGCGGGCAGGGCGGCGTCCGTCGGCGCCGCCATCCATCCGCTCAAACTGGCCGGACTGAGCAACAGCGCCCCCGCAGCAAACCCACCCGCTGGCCGTCCGGCGTTCTCCACGCTTGCACCGCGCGCAATAAAAGTCCAGCATAGGCGGCCCGCCGGCCGTTGATCTTGCAGCCGGCGGCAAATCTGCTACGCACGGACCAAGCGAGGAACCCTTTGCCACACGCCGCCTGCCGGCCCGCTACAACAGCGCGCCGCTCCGATTCGACCGGGCGCACAGCACGCCGGCGCATCGCCGCGCGCCGATGCACTGCAACACCGCGCATCGTTGACAATCGGAATGGACTGCGCTGAGAATGGGCCTCGCAAACGTTTGCGCACTAATTAAAAATAAGGCTCCGTTGCGAGCCTGACAGACCCTGGAGATATGCATGAGCCAACGCATTCGCCGCCGCATCCTGGTGGCCGCCGTCCTCGCCACCGCTACCGCCGCCTTGCCGTTTTCCTCCGCGTACGCGCAGAGCGCGCCCGCTCATAAGCCGAAGGTCGCGCTGGTGATGAAGTCGCTCGCCAACGAGTTTTTCCTGACCATGGAGACCGGCGCGAAGGACTATCAGAAGCACAACCCGTCGCAGTTCGACCTGATCACCAACGGCATCAAGGACGAGACTGATACCGCGAACCAGATCCGCATCGTCGAACAGATGATCGTCTCCAAGGTCGACGCGATCGTGCTCGCGCCGGCCGATTCGAAAGCGCTGGTGCCGGTCGTCAAGAAGGCGGTGGACGCGGGCATCATCGTCGTGAACATCGACAACCGGCTCGACCCGGACGTGCTCAAGTCGAAGGACCTGAATGTGCCGTTCGTCGGACCGGATAACCGCAAGGGCGCGCAGAAGGTCGGCGACTACCTGGCGAAGAAGCTCAAGGCGGGCGACGAGGTCGGCATCATCGAAGGCGTTTCGACCACCACCAACGCGCAACAGCGCACCGCGGGCTTCAAGGACGCGATGCAGAAGGTGGGCGCCAAGGTCGTTTCGGTGCAATCGGGTGAATGGGAGATCGACAAGGGCAACGCGGTGGCGTCGGCCATGCTCAACGAATACCCGAATCTGAAGGCGCTCCTCGCCGGCAACGACAACATGGCGATCGGCGCGGTCTCGGCCGTGCGCGCGGCAGGCAAGCAGGGCAAGGTGTTGGTGGTCGGCTACGACAACATCAACGCGATCAAGCCGATGCTCAAGGACGGCCGCGTGCTCGCCACGGCGGATCAGTACGCCGCCAAGCAGGCCGTGTTCGGCATCGACACCGCGCTGAAGGCGCTCAGCGAACACAAGAAGCAGGCGGATCTGTCCGGCGTGGTGGAAACGCCGTGCGATCTGGTCACGAAGTAAGCATCGCCCGGTCAGTCCCGGGGTAAGTCGGGTACGCGGTTTTGCGCCGGCGTCGTTTCGTGCTCAATGCATGACATACGCTCGCAAACCCGCGTGTATTCAATAAACGCTCAAGAAACCTGCCGCGCCGCCGTTAATTCCAGAGGTAAGCGTCATGACGGTGCCGCGCGACGGGAGGGTGCGTGGCTTTTAGCGCCTGCGCATTCCGCGCATTGGGCCGGCATGACACGGGGCGCACGGGCCGCAACTTCAAGCGAGCGAATCGCATGAGGCCACGGCCCGGCGCCACGGAACCAGGATTGCGATGGACTCAACCGATCACGACGCCGTGCCTGCCGTCCTGTCTGTCAGCGGCATCGGCAAGACCTACGCCGAACCGGTGCTCGCCGACATTTCGCTGTCGCTGCGCGCCGGCGAGGTATTGGCGCTGACGGGCGAGAATGGCGCAGGCAAGAGTACGCTGTCCAAAATCATCGGCGGCCTGGTCGACCCGACCACCGGCACGATGCAGCTCGGCGGCGCGCCTTATGCGCCGGCGAGCCGCACCGAAGCCGAGGCGCTCGGCGTGCGCATGGTGATGCAGGAGCTGAATCTGCTGCCGACCTTGTCGGTGGCCGAAAATCTGTTCCTGAACCGCTTGCCGCGGATCGGCGCGTTCAGCTTCGGCTGGATCGACCGGCGCAAGCTGCGCGAGGATGCGCGTCACGCCATGGCGCAGGTCGGCCTCGACGCGATCGATCCGGACACGCTGGTCGGCGAGCTCGGCATCGGCCATCAGCAGATGGTGGAAATCGCCCGCAATCTGATCGACGACTGCCGCGTGCTGATCCTCGACGAGCCGACCGCGATGCTGACCGCGCGCGAAGTCGATCTGCTGTTCGAACAGATCGACCGGCTGAAGGCGCGCGGCGTGGCGCTCGTCTACATCTCGCACCGGCTCGAGGAGCTCGCGCGGGTGGCCGAGCAGATAGCGGTCCTGCGCGACGGGCGGCTGGTGCATGTCGACGCGATGGCCAACCTGACCAGCGACGAAATCGTCACATGGATGGTCGGCCGGGAGCTCGGCGAGCGGATCGATCTGGGCGTGCGCAACATCGGCGCGCCGCTGTTGAAAGTGGACCGCCTCACGCGCGGCAAGGTGGTGCGCGAGGTGTCGTTCGAAGTGCGCGCGGGCGAGATTTTCGGCATCAGCGGCCTGATCGGCGCGGGCCGCACGGAGTTGATGCGGCTGATTTACGGCGCCGATCCGAAGGACGGCGGCACCGTGTCGCTGGCGCAAACGCCGGGCGCGCCGCCCACGCCGGTACAGATCGCGTCGCCCTCGGACGCGGTGCGCGCGGGCATCGCGCTGATCACCGAGGACCGTAAAGGCGAAGGCCTGTTGCTGCCGCAGCCGATCGCGGCCAATGTGTCGCTTGGCAATATCGGCAGCGTGGCGCGGCACGGCATCGTCGATGCGAAGCGGGAGAATGCGCTCGCGCAGACGCAGATCGCGGCGATGCGGATCCGCACGTCCGGGCCGGGGCAGATTGTCGGCGAGCTGTCGGGCGGCAACCAGCAGAAGGTCGTGATCGGCCGCTGGCTGGCGCGCGACTGCCGCGTGCTGTTATTCGACGAACCTACGCGCGGCATCGACGTCGGCGCGAAGTTCGATATTTATGGCCTGATGGGTGCGCTGGCCCGTGAAGGGCGCGCGCTCGTCGTGGTGTCGAGCGACCTGCGTGAGCTCATGCTGATCTGCGACCGGATCGGCGTGATGTCCGCGGGCAGCATGACGGGTGTGTTCGAGCGCGATAACTGGTCGCAGGATGCGTTGCTGGCCGCGGCTTTCGCCGGCTACCGCAGCCGCGAAGCGTTGCTGCACGCCGCCCCCGACGCCAGCGAAGCAGGGAGTCTGTCATGAACGATCAACCGTTGCGGGAAGCATCGGGCGACAAGCCGGGAACGGGTAGCGGCACTGGCACAGTCGCGCCGCCGGCCGATCCGTCGGCGCCGCTCGCGGGCGGCAAACCGGCCGGCACGCGGCTGGGCTTTTCGAATTATCTCGGGCTCGCCGGCGCGTTGCTGGCGATGATCGTGCTGTTCTCGCTGCTGAGTTCGCACTTTTTGACGTACGACACGTTCAGCACGATCGCCAATCAGATTCCCGATCTGGTGGTGATGTCGGTCGGGATGACCTTCGTCCTGATCATCGCCGGGATCGATCTGTCGGTGGGATCGGTGCTGGCGCTGGGCGCGTCGGTGGTGAGCGTGGCCGCGCTGAAGTGGGGCTGGGGGCCGTTGCCGTCGGCGCTGCTCGGCGTCGCCGCGGCGGCGCTGACCGGCACCATTACCGGCGCGGTGACGGTGGGCTGGCGGATTCCGTCGTTCATCGTCTCGCTCGGCGTGCTCGAAGCGGCGCGCGGCATGGCGTATCAGATGACGAATTCGCGCACCGCCTATATCGGCGACGCGTTCGACTTCCTGTCGAACCCGATCGCGGTCGGCATCTCGCCGGCGTTCCTGATCGCGGTGGCGGTGATGGTGATCGCGCAGCTGGTGCTCACGCGCACGGTGTTCGGCCGCTATCTGGTCGGCATTGGCACCAACGAGGAAGCGGTGCGGCTCGCGGGCGTCAATCCGCGTCCGTACAAGGTCATCGTGTTCGCGCTGATGGGCGCTCTCTCGGGGCTGGCCGCGCTGTTCCAGATATCGCGTCTGGAAGCGGCCGATCCGAACGCGGGTGTCGGCCTGGAACTGCAGGTGATCGCGGCCGTGGTGATAGGCGGCACCAGCCTGATGGGCGGGCGCGGCTCGGTGATCAGTACCTTTTTCGGCGTATTGATCATTTCAGTGCTGGCGGCCGGCCTCGCGCAGATTGGCGCGAACGAGCCGACCAAGCGCATGATCACCGGCGGGGTGATCGTGGTGGCGGTGGTGCTGGATACGTATCGCAGCCGCCGCAAGCGCGCCTGACCGGTGGCCGGCACCACAAGCCGGCAGAGTAACGCAACCAGGGCGGTTGCGGCGTCATGAGCGGTAAAGCGTAAGAATTCATGGGTTTGGTCTGTCTTCGATGAAGACGTCCGGTGGGTCGCCAGATGGCGCGGCCGGCGGGTAAAACTGGCGGGAGAGCAACAGGTTATGGCGACGATCAAGGATGTAGCGGCTGTGGCAGGCGTGTCGTTCACGACGGTATCGCACGTGGTGAACAACTCGCGGCCGGTGTCGGCGGACGTGCGCGCGAAGGTCGAACACGCGATCCGTCAGCTCCACTATGTTCCGTCGGCGGTGGCCCGCTCACTGAAGGCACGGGCGACCGCGACGATCGGGCTGGTCGTGCCCAACACCACGAACCCGTATTTCGCGGAACTGGCGCGCGGCATCGAGGACGGTTGCTCGCGTAACGGCTACTGCGTGTTTTTCTGCAATTCCGACGACGATCCGGCCAAGCAGCGTAACTATCTGCGCGTGCTGCAGGAAAAGCGGATCGACGGCCTGATCGTCGCTTCCGCTGGCGACGACGCCGTGCTCGCGCAAACGCTCGCTGACTCGCACGAGCCGCTGGTCATTCTGGATCGCAATATCGAAGGGCTGAACGCGGATCTGGTGCAGATCGATCACGAGAAGGGCGCATATCTCGCGACCCGGCATCTGCTCGAACTGGGGCACGTGCGGATCGGCTGCATCACCGGGCCGGTTCAGACGGCGGTCAGCGCGATGCGCGTGCACGGCTTTATCCGCGCGATGACGGAGCGCGGCATCGAGATTCCGCCCGATGCGATCGTGGAAAGCGATTTTTCGGGCACCGGCGGCCACCGTGCGGCCGCGCAACTGTTCGACACGGTCAAACCGTCGGCGATTTTTGCCGGCAACGACATGATGGGCATCGGCGCATTGCGCGCCGCCGCGGAACGCAATATCAGCGTGCCGCGCGACTGCTCGATCATCGGTTTCGACGATATCGAGCTGGGGCGTTTCACGTATCCGGCGCTCTCGACCGTCGGGCAGTCAGTGCGCGCGCTCGGCGATATGGCTGCGCAGACGCTGATCGAACGGATTGCCGGCACGTCGTCGGGCACGCCGCGCGCGCCGGGGCGTCGGCGCGTGGTGTCGCCGCGGCTGATCGTGCGCGAGTCCACCGCGACATGGGCCGGCGCGGCCAAGCGCGATCTGGCGGCGTGATCGGATTCGATGCGCTGATACATAAGCGCATTTGCTGCTAGCGGCGCGGCCGCGCGCGTCATCGGGCGATTTGCTTGGCGTAACACGTAGCCTTCGATTCTCGCCCGCAGCGGCGTTGAACATTTCTTCAGATCTGGCAGGCGTTGTCGAGCGGGGCGCTGAAATCGCGCGCATGTCCTAACGCTCAATAGCGTTGTGGTGCAACGCTTGCTCTCGTCGCAGCAAGAACGCAGACGATCAAATTCAGCCGTGCGGCGCGCTCGCTGTCGTCGGGTATCCAACACCTGTGGCGCGACGCCGTCAGCACATTCCCAGCGGTCGCAATGTCGTGCGGTCTCTCACTTCCATCTCCAGGCACCGGCACGCCCGTTCCGCATCACCGGCCCGCAAATCCGCCGCCTGTCAGCATCTTGTAATTTATTCCGGTTGCTTACAGCGCCTTTCCTCATACCATATAAATCCTTCAAGTACGCGGTCAGCACGCCGTAAACAGGACTATTAGAGCGACGTATCGAAAAAGCGCCATTACGCAGACGCCACACGCCAAACCGCGCTGCGTACGCAGCCTCTCATTTTGTAAAGCACAGGAACAAGCATGTTGAACAAAGGCATTACGATCAAGGCGCGGATAGGCCTCACGATGGCTTTTCTCGCCGCGCTGCTCGTCGCCATCGGCGTCTTCGGTTTGTTCGGCATGAGCCGTTCGAACGACGCCTATAAGGACACCTTCACCAACGCCATGCCGAGCGCGGTCAATATCGGCAACGCCGAGCTGTTCGCGGCGCGTGAGCGGCTGGCGCTCGACCGTGCGGCGTTCATGATCGGCACGCCGGAAGCGACGCCGACGCTCGAGCGCGCGCGCGGCATGCGCGCCACCTCCGACACGTGGTGGAAACAGTACATGGACCTGCCGCGCGACCCGGACGAAGACCGCCTCGCGCAGGACGTCGTCGCCAAACGCGACGCGCTGCATCAGCAGATGGACACCTTTGCGGCGATCGTCGTCGCGAACGAACCGCCCAAGCTGGTCGAGGGCGCCAAGCGTCTGCAAGTGGCCTACAACGACCTCGCCAATGCCGACGACGCGCTGCGCAAATACCAGTTCACCTCGGCGAAAGAGGGCTACGACGCCGCGCAAGGCAGCTTCGATGTGTTCCGCATGGTCAGCGTGGGCGCCTTGCTGATCGGCGTGCTGGCTGCGGCGATTTCGTACCTGACGCTTAGCCGCGCGATCGCCCGGCCGCTCGATGCCGCCCTCGAACATTTCGACGCGATCTCGGCCGGCGATTTACGCCGCCCGGTCGTCGTGACATCGCGCGACGAAATGGGGCAGTTGCTCGAAGGCATCGCCAAAATGCAGCACAGTCTCACCGAAACGGTGCGTACCGTGCGCAGCGGCAGCGAATCGATTGCGACGGCTGCGCGCCAGATCGCGGCCGGCAATATCGACCTGTCCTCGCGCACCGAAGAGCAGGCTTCCGCGCTGCAGGAAACCGCGTCGAGCATGGAAGAGCTGACCGGCACGGTCAAGCAGAACGCCGACAACGCCCGCCAGGCGAGCTCGCTGGCGGCCAATGCGTCGGAGATCGCCAATAAGGGCAGCGCGGTGGTCGGCCAGGTGGTCGGCACGATGGGCGACATCAATCAAAGCTCGGCCAGGATCGCCGACATTATTTCGATCATCGAAGGGATTGCGTTCCAGACCAACATCCTCGCCTTGAATGCGGCCGTGGAAGCGGCGCGAGCCGGCGAAGAAGGGCGCGGTTTCGCGGTCGTGGCCGGTGAAGTGCGCAGCCTCGCGCAGCGCTCGTCGGCGGCGGCGAAGGAAATCAAGGAACTGATCGACACCTCGGTGGAGCGCGTGCAGTCGGGCTCGGCGTTGGTCGACGAAGCCGGCCGCACCATGACCGAGATCATCGGCGCGGTGCAGCGCGTGACCGACATCATGGGCGAAATCGCCGCGGCGTCGGAAGAGCAGAGCAGCGGTATCGATCAGGTGGCGCGCGCCGTCACGCAGATGGACGAAGTCACGCAGCAAAACGCCGCACTGGTCGAAGAAGCGGCGGCGGCAGCGTCGTCGCTCGAAGACCAGGCCGGCAAACTGCGTACCGCGGTAGCCGTGTTCCAACTCGAAGAAGGCGGTTACAAGGCGCCCGTGAGCGCGCCGCCGAAGCGCGCGGCGACGCCGCCGCGTACGGTGGTCGCACGCAAGGTCGCGCACGCTCGTGCTGCGCAACCCGCCGCGCAAGCCGCAGCCGCGACGAAGGCGCCGGCCGCGACGGCACAGCCCGCTGCCGCAGCGCCACGCGCGCCTGCTAAAGCGATAGCGACCGCTAGCGCCGGCAGCGATCAGGATTGGGAAACGTTCTAAGCGGAAGTCAGTGGCAACATTCATTCCCGGCGCCACAGCCAATCCCATTAGATGGGTAGGCGCCGCGAGAAGATGACGGCCTCACTTCAAAAAGACCTCGATTGCGCACGCATTCGCGGTCTTTTTTTATGGTGTGCGCATTAAGTAACGTTTGCGACCGCAGTCGGTCCCCTGGCAAGCGTCGTGATCCGGTACATTGACGGACGCACCGAAGCAACTCCCCTTGGGGACGCTATCCGCCATGGTGCGGCAATCGCCGACGCGGCCCCTTATCCCACGAGCGTGGTTCCGCCGCCTTCGACCGCAGCAACGCATGCCCCAAAGCACGGCCACCACCCACCAGCACGCCACAACCAACCGCTCAATGCGCCAGCCACAAAGGACCGACATGACGCCATACGACCTCGCGAACCGCCTCGTCGAAGCACGCCGGCAGCATCGCCCGATCGATGCGCCCGCACCCGACAGCCTGCCGCCCGATGCGGCGACCGCGTATGCGATCCAGCAAGCGGTTATCGCAGGTCTCGGCGACTCGACGGGCGCCTGGAAGATCGGTGCCAAAGCGCCCGGCGGCGCCGCCGCGGGCGCGCCGATTCCGGCCTCGCTGGTGCTGCGCTCGCCGGCACGCGTCGCGCATGACGGTTTCTTCCGCGTGCTGGTCGAGCTGGAAATCGCCTTCCGCTTCGCCGAGGCGATCGAACCGCGCGGCCGGGCCTATGCGCGCGACGAAGTGCTCTCGAAGGTCGGCGTCGTATTGCCGGCCATCGAGATCGTCGATAGCCGCTTCGCCGAATGGCCGAATGTCGCGCCGCTCGCGCAACTGGCCGATGCGCAGAACAACGGCGCGTTGATCACGGGCCATCCGGTCGCCTATGCGGGTCTCGCGCGCGGCTTCGATTTCGTTTCACCCGAACTGGAACTGAGCTTCGACGGCGCCTCGCTGCTGCCGGAAGCCACCGGCAATCCGGCCGGCGACCCGCGCGAACTGCTGGTCTGGTTCGTCAACCATTGCGCCGCCATGGGTATCACCATCGAACCGGAGTGGACTATCACCACCGGTTCGTACGTCGGCGCACACAGGCTGGATAAAGCGGGCATCGTGCGCGGACACATCGACGGCCTTGGGGAAGTGGAGATTGAACTGACCTGAGAGGCCGCGCGCTTGTAACAGCGTATTACGAAGCTTCATTCAAACGGCTGCCTGCGGGTGGCCGTTTTACATTGCTCGCATCTGTACCGGCGGCTTTGCCGTATACACCTATTGAGCGATGCATGGCGTTGTCGTCATTCAGTTATACATGCGGCTAACCATGCTCACGACGCGGTTAATGCCTGCGTGTCGCTCACGACGATGCATGACTCGCTCGCCAATGACGGAACAAAAACGTTCGTGGCTTGACGAACCGCATGAAGCTGCACGGACTTTGCTTATGTGTGAAACCGCGCGTGAATCGCGCATGAACATGTAACAGGCATGTGTCGGTGTAGACCGAACGCTTGTGTCGCGCGTTGAGGAAAAAGGTAACGGACACAGAAAGCCGGCAGACGTCCGCGCTTTTCAGCAACAAAGTGTGCGTGTGCAGACATGCCGTCCGGTACAGCAGTGGGATCGTTCGATGAACGTAACGGCTTACGCAAGAGAGTATTGCAGGACAGTAAGAGAGGAACACTGAGCAGCACTGCAGTAGAGTGCTGATGAGGCGTCAAGGCGGCAGCGCAAAAGGCAGGGACGTATGACTGCAATCGCTGCGATATGAGTGCAAGATTGTAGGTGGTCGAAACTTTGTTTCCAAGTGAGGAATGTTGGGAGGCGAATGCGGCGCGATTTTCGCAACGTAGTTCGTGAAAAAAAATTTAAAAGGGTTTAGGATGAATTCGAGCGATGTCGTTTCCGAATAGCGCGCCGCGCACGACATCGGTCTAGACTTCGGCGAGGAGGTAGCATGGATATCTACAGCAGTTTCGCGACCCGCTTCGAGAAAACGCGAGAAGATGAGCTCTCGCTCGAGGAGTATCTCGCGCTCTGCAAAGACAATCCCGCCGCGTACGCCACGGCTGGCGAACGCATGTTGACGGCGATCGGGGAGCCGGAACAGATCGACACTCGTAACGATCCGCGCATGTCGCGCATCTTCGCGAACAAGGTCATCAAGGTATACCCCGCATTCCGTGAGTTCTACGGAATGGAGGAGGTGATCGAGCAGGTGGTCGCCTACTTCCGGCACTCGGCCCAGGGGCTCGAAGAAAAGAAGCAGATTCTGTATCTGTTGGGCCCGGTCGGCGGCGGTAAATCGTCGATTGCGGAACGTCTGAAGCAGCTTATGGAACGCGTGCCGTTCTACTCGATCAAGGGCTCGCCCGTGAACGAGTCGCCCCTCGGTCTGTTCGATTACGAGGAAGACGGCCCGATTCTCGAAGAACAATACGGCATTCCACGCCGCTACCTGAAAAGCATTCTGAGCCCGTGGGCGGTCAAGCGCCTGCACGAATTCAACGGTGACATCCGCAAGTTCCGCGTGGTGCGCCGCTATCCGTCGATCCTTCGCCAGATCGGTATAGCCAAAACCGAGCCGGGCGACGAAAACAATCAGGACATTTCGTCGCTGGTCGGTAAGGTCGACATCCGCAAACTCGAACAGTATGCACAGGACGACGCGGACGCATACAGCTACTCCGGTGGCTTGTGTCTCGCGAATCAGGGCCTGCTCGAGTTCGTCGAAATGTTCAAGGCGCCGATCAAGGTCCTGCACCCGCTCCTGACTGCGACCCAGGAAGGCAACTTCAAGGGCACGGAAGGCTTCGGTGCGATCCCGTTCGACGGCGTGATTCTGGCTCACTCGAACGAGTCCGAATGGAAGGCGTTCCGCAACAACCGCAACAATGAAGCACTGCTCGACCGGATCTTCGTGGTGAAGGTGCCGTACTGCCTGCGCTACGGTGAAGAGGTCAAGATCTACGAGAAGCTGCTGCGTAATTCGTCGCTGGCGAATGCGGTGTGCGCGCCGGGCACGCTGAAGATGATGGCGCAGATGTCGGTGCTCACGCGTTTGCAGGAGCCGGAGAATTCGAGCCTGTTCTCGAAGATGCAGGTGTACGACGGCGAAAATCTCAAGGACACCGATCCGAAGGCCAAGTCGTATCAGGAGTACCGCGATTTCGCGGGCGTGGATGAAGGGATGACCGGCGTGTCGACCCGCTTCGCGTTCAAGATCATGTCGCGCGTATTCAACTTCGACTCGACCGAGGTCGCGGCCAATCCGGTGCACCTGATGTACGTGCTCGAACAGCAGATCGAACGCGAGCAGTTCCCACCAGAAACCGAGCAGAAGTATCTGTCGTTCATCAAGGACGTGCTCGCCTCGCGCTATGCGGAGTTCATCGGCAAGGAAATTCAGACCGCGTATCTGGAGTCGTATTCCGAGTACGGTCAGAACATCTTCGATCGCTATGTGACGTACGCGGACTTCTGGATTCAGGATCAGGAGTTCCGCGATCACGACACCGGCGAGAGTTTCGATCGCGCGGCGCTGAACGCCGAACTGGAGAAGATCGAGAAACCCGCGGGCATCAGCAACCCGAAGGACTTCCGCAACGAGATCGTGAACTTCGTGCTGCGTGCGCGTGCTGCCAACGGCGGAAAGAACCCCGCCTGGGTCAGCTACGAGAAGCTGCGCGTCGTGATCGAAAAGAAGATGTTCTCGAACACGGAAGAGCTGTTGCCGGTGATCTCGTTCAACGCCAAGGGCTCGGCGGAGGAACAACGCAAGCACGAAGACTTCGTCAATCGCATGGTGACGAAGGGCTATACGCCGAAGCAGGTGCGCTTGCTGTGTGACTGGTATCTGCGCGTGCGCAAGTCGTCATGATGCGCATTGCGTGCCGCCCGCGCGGTCCGACCGCGCGGGCACCCTGCGAGGCGCAAGCTGCATGGACATAGCGTGGGCTTAAGCAGCAAGCGTCTCGCGCACCGGAAATTAGTGCCGCTGCATGGGGTCTGGGTAAGTGCTAAAGCGCCAACTCTGATCGACATGCGGTGCATGGGATGGGCGTAAGCGCTAAAGCGCGAACGCCCATCGATACGGGAGACCGGGCGTGCTTCATCAAATCATCGACCGCAGGTTAGCAGGCAAGAACAAAAGCATTGCGAATCGCGAACGTTTTTTGCGTCGCGTTAAGAACTATATTCGTCGCGCCGTTTCGGAAGCCGTGCGCGATCGCAGCATCAAGGACATTCAGAACACCCAGAGCATCACCATCCCGCGCAAGGACATTGCGGAACCGTCGTTCCGGCATGGACCCGGCGGCAAGCGGGAAATGGTGCATCCGGGCAATTCCGACTACATCCGTGGCGACAAGATCCAGCGCCCGCAAGGCGGCGGTGGTGGAGGCGGGGGCAACCAGGCCAGCAACGAAGGCGAGGGCCAGGACGACTTCGTGTTCGAGCTGAGCCGCGAAGAATTCATGCAGTATTTCTTCGACGATCTCGAGCTGCCGCGTCTCGTCAAAACCCATCTGATGGCCGTGCCCACGTGGAAAAGCATCCGCGCGGGCTGGGCTGCGGAAGGCACGCCGAACAACATCGACGTGGTCCGTTCGTTGCGCAGCGCGCTCGGCCGCCGCATCGCGCTCGGTGCGCCGCTCGTCAACCAGTTGCACGAGATGGAACGGCAACTGGAAACGATGAAAGCCGATCCCGACGATCGTCGCGAAGAGATCAAAGTGCTCGAAGAAGAGATTCACCATTTGCGCGGGCGCATCTGGCGGATTCCGTTCATCGATCCGTTCGATCTGCGCTACGTGAATCGCGTGAAGCAGCCCACGCCTTCCAGCCAGGCGGTCATGTTCTGTCTGATGGATGTGTCCGGCTCCATGGACGAGCAGCGCAAGGACCTCGCCAAGCGCTTCTTCATCCTGCTGTATCTGTTCCTCAAGCGTAACTACGAGAAGATCGAAGTGGTGTTCATCCGCCACCATACGCGTGCTGAAGAGGTCGACGAAGACACGTTCTTCCACTCGACCGAAAGCGGCGGCACGGTGGTGTCGAGCGCGCTGGAGCTGATGCAGAAGGTAATGGACGAGCGCTATTCGCCAACTGAATGGAATATTTACGGCGCTCAGGCGTCGGACGGCGACAACTGGACCGACGACTCGCCGAAGTGCCGCAAGATACTCTCGGATGACATTCTGGAGAAGGTGCGCTATTTTGCGTATATTCAGGTGACGCCGGAAGAGCAGAATCTGTGGCTCGAATATGCGCAGTTGGCCTTGAGCCAGCCGCACATGGCGATGAAGAAGGTCGAAACCGCGGCCGACATCTATCCGGTATTTCGCGAGCTGTTTGAGAAGCAGGTGGCGTCTTCATGACAAAACACCTGCACAACGAAGCGCGCGGCTACCAGCCGGAGCGCGGGAAAGGCGTGCCGCAGCAGCAACAGTCGGGGCATGCCGAGGCGAAGGCGGACGATACGGGAGCCGCCGCAGCCGGAGCAGTCGACACCGCTGCAGCACGGGGACACACCGGAACGCCCACTGAGGGGCAAAGGGAAGTCCGTATGAACGTAGCCGATAGACGGCCTCTGCCGTGCCCGTCCGACTGGACCTTCGAATTGATCGAAGAGTATGACTCGCATATTGCCCGTGTTGCAGAGCAATATGAACTCGACGTGTATCCGATCCAGCTCGAACTCATCAGCGCCGAACAGATGATGGATGCGTACGCGTCCGTCGGCATGCCGGTGAACTACCGTCATTGGTCGTTCGGCAAACACTTTCTCTCCACCGAAAAAAGCTACCGTCGCGGGCAGATGGGGCTGGCGTACGAGATCGTCATCAATTCGAATCCCTGCATCGCGTATCTGATGGAAGAGAACACGATGACGATGCAGGCGCTCGTCATCGCCCACGCGGCCTATGGGCACAACTCGTTCTTCAAGGGCAACTATCTGTTCCGGCTGTGGACGGATGCGCACGCGATCATCGACTACCTGGTCTACGCGAAGAATTACATCGCGGAGTGCGAGGAGCGTTTCGGGCTCGACCGGGTCGAGGAATTGCTCGATTCGTGCCACGCGTTGATGAACTACGGCGTGGACCGTTACAAGCGTCCGCAGAAGTTGTCGCTGGAAAAGGAGTTTGCGGCGCGCCGCGAACGCGAAGCGTATCTGCAGTCGCAGGTCAATGAACTGTGGCGCACCTTGCCGACCCGGCATACGCCGTTGCCGGAGGAAATCGAGGAGCGCTATCCACCGGAGCCGCAGGAAAACCTGCTGTATTTCGCGGAGAAGAACGCGCCGCTGCTGGAGCCGTGGGAGCGGGAAGTGATCCGCATCGTGCGCAAGGTCGGCCAGTATTTTTATCCGCAACGGCAGACCCAGGTGATGAACGAGGGCTGGGCGACGTTCTGGCATTACACCTTGCTCAACACCATGTACAACCAGGGCAAGCTGGAAGACGGCTTCATGATGGAGTTTCTCCATTCGCACAGCAATGTGGTCTACCAGCCGCCGGTCACGAAACCGTACTACAGCGGCATCAATCCGTACGCGCTCGGTTTTTCGATGATGAGCGACATTCGCCGCATCTGCGAGGCGCCAACGGACGAGGACCGCAAGTGGTTCCCGGAGCTGGCGGGCAGTCCGTGGCTGCCGGCCATGCACTACGCGATGCGTAACTTCAAGGACGAGAGTTTCGTCGCGCAGTATCTGTCGCCGCATCTGATCCGTGAGATGCGCCTCTTCTCCGTGCTCGACGACGACATGCGCGACGCGCTCGAAGTCTCGGCGATTCATGACGACAGCGGCTATCAGTACGTGCGTCAGGCGTTGTCGCGCCAGTACGACATGCATCACCGCGAGCCGAATATTCAGGTGTGGGCGGTGAACACGCGCGGCGACCGGAGTTTGACGCTGCGGCACTTCATGAGCGACAACCGGCATCTGTCGGGCGATAGCGAAGAAGTGCTCAAGCACATGGCGCGGCTATGGCAGTTCGACGTGTATCTGGAAAGCGTCGATGAGAATGGCACGGTCCGCAAGCGTTATGAGTGCCGCTATGTACCGCCCGCGGTGAGAGTGTGATCGGCGGGTTGCGACGCAACGCGATCGATACAATGACAAAAAAGCCAGCTTTCGAGCTGGCTTTTTTCTTGGCCGCGCAGTCGCAATCAGGACAAGACATCAGCGCTGCCGCGCCGCAACATCGACATGCCCCCCGTCTGGCGCC
Source organism: Paraburkholderia sp. RL18-101-BIB-B (assembly GCF_046026985.1). Lineage (NCBI taxonomy): Bacteria > Pseudomonadati > Pseudomonadota > Betaproteobacteria > Burkholderiales > Burkholderiaceae > Paraburkholderia > Paraburkholderia sp. RL18-101-BIB-B. Next base: position 300,777 of record NZ_JARESV010000003.1, on the reverse strand, counting down.
CCCTAACAAACCCCCATCTTCTCCTTGCGATTCTGTAAAATTCGCGCACGCACGCGCCGACTGCCTCTGCGGCATGTCGGTTCGCGGGTGATGAAGGCGGCGCCACGACCGCTACCTCCGTTCAAAGACAAGGAAAGAGAACAGCATGACCGACCTAACCGACCAAACTGTGGCCTCGGCTCACGACACACGGCGCCGCATCTTCGCGATCGTTGGCGCTTCATCGGGCAATCTCGTCGAGTGGTTCGACTTTTACGTGTATTCGTTCTGCGCGCTGTACTTCGCGCCGGCGTTCTTCCCCAGCGGCAATACCACCACGCAGCTGCTCAATACGGCGGGCGTGTTCGCCGCCGGCTTCCTGATGCGCCCGATCGGCGGCTGGTTCTTCGGCCGCCTCGCCGACAAGCACGGCCGCCGCACGGCCATGATGGTGTCGGTGTTCATGATGTGCGGCGGTTCCCTCGTGATCGCCTTGCTGCCCACGTACGCACAGATCGGCGCGCTGGCGCCGGCGCTGCTGCTGGTCGCGCGGTTGTTCCAGGGCTTATCGGTGGGCGGCGAGTACGGCACCAGCGCGACCTATATGAGTGAGGTCGCGCTCAAGGGCCGGCGCGGTTTCTTCGCGTCGTTCCAGTACGTCACGCTGATCGGCGGCCAGTTGTGCGCGTTGCTGGTGCTGGTGGTGCTGCAACAAACGCTTTCCACCGAAGAGCTGAAGGCATGGGGCTGGCGCGTGCCGTTCGCCATCGGTGCGGTCGCGGCATTGGTCGCGCTGTATCTGCGTAAATCGCTCGACGAAACCACCACCGCCGAAACGCGTCAACGCAAGGAAGCCGGCACGCTGCGCGGGCTGTGGCTGCACAAAGGCGCGTTCATGACGGTGCTCGGTTTCACGGCCGGCGGCTCGCTGATTTTCTACACGTTCACCACCTACATGCAGAAGTACCTGGTCAACACGGCCGGCATGCATGCGAAGACGGCCAGCAACGTGATGACCGCCGCGCTGTTCGTCTACATGGTGATACAGCCGGCGTTCGGCGCGTTGTCGGACCGCATCGGCCGCCGTCGTTCCATGCTGTTCTTCGGCTTCTTCGCGACCATCGGCACGGTGCCGCTCCTGCACGCGCTGAAGGACGTGACGAGCCCGTATGCGGCCTTCGGTCTGGTGGTGGTGGCGCTTGCGATCGTCAGTTTCTACACGTCGATCAGTGGTCTGATCAAGGCGGAAATGTTCCCGCCTGAAGTGCGCGCGCTCGGCGTGGGGCTCTCGTACGCGGTGGCGAATGCGATCTTCGGCGGCTCGGCCGAGTATGTGGCGCTGTGGCTGAAGTCGGTCGGCAACGAGTCGATGTTCTACTGGTACGTCACCGCGCTGTGCGCGATTGCCGGCCTCGTGGCGCTGCGGATGCGCGATCCGTCGAAAGAAGGGTATTTGCGTCTCGAGCCTTGAGTCTTGAGGCTCGTCGAGAAGCGCAGTTAGGCGCTGCTTGAAAACGGCGGTCCGGGGCAATCCCGGCCGCCGTTTTTTATGGGCCCCGGCGATGCGGACCGACTGTGCATCGAGGGCAGGGCGCATGCTCACGCCACGACGATCTCCGTGCCCAATGCGTGCAGCAGATCGCGCAGCGTCTCGGCTTGCGCCATTTTCGCGTCGCTGCGTAAATGAATCTGCAGCGCTCGCCCCGCGATTCCATCGACGGGTTGCGCGAGCCATAACTCCACCGCGAGACCCAATCCTTCAGGCTGGTTGACGACGACCGGTTCGATCACACGCGGCTTGAAACAGGCACTGTCGGACATGGTGTATCACCTCAGGGCTGGTGAAGGGACGTCCTTATCGTAATCAGCGCACCGCGCCGGACCAAGCAACAAATCCGCGTTTGCTTAGCAGAGGATGCTTAGCAGAAAACACGTTTATTGCGCGAAGGCTTGCCGGCGTTCAGCGCCGGCGTTGCCACGTCAGACTTGTTCCGAATGATCGCTTACCAGTTCCGAGACGAGTTCCTTCACCACGGCGGCCGGATCCGCGGCAACGACAGGCGCGGCCGCTACCGCTGCAACCGCCGCCGCGACGGGCTGCTGACGCGCGCTCAATGCACCACGCGCAAGCAACAGAAGATGGTAGTAAAGCCGCGCCCTCAGGCCATAGTTGTACGCGTACAGATGGGCGAGGGCGACCTTGAAGCCGGTGAGCGCCTGACGATTCTTCGCATGAACCGACACCACGATCGGCGCGAGACGGCGCAACGCCAGCGTGCGCGACGGCTCGAGCTGCGCCGGCAGCCTCAACGCCTTGACGAACGCATACGCGCTGACCGTTGCGGCGACCGCCGTGCCGCGCGTGCTATGCGAGATCGAGCTGGCCGTCTTTCGATACACCGAGACATAGTCGTGCAGATAGAACACCTCGCGCGCGGCGAGACAGAGTTCGGTGCCGAACACGAAGTCGCAGCACACGCCGTATTCTTCCTTGTAGCCGATCCGTTTCACGAGTGCGGCGTTGGCCATCCAGCCGTTGTTTGGAAACATCTGGATCAGGCCGGTTCTGCCCGGCAGAGATTGCAGGCCTTCGGCATCTTTCGTACGCCGAAACGCGGAGTTCAGGTTCGCGCTCGCTTCGAAGTCGATGGCGCCGCTGTGATCGGCTTCGTACTGGTCGCCGAATGCCGCATCGAGTTGCGGGTGAAGCGTCCATAGCGACACGAGCTTTTCGACGCCGTCCGTGGTGAGCAGGTCGTCGTCGTGGATCAGCAGGATCTTGTCGCCGCTCGCGCGTTGGAACAGCCTCGCGACATTGCGCGCCTGGCCGAGCGGCGGCTGATTCTTCGCATAGCGCACGCGCGGCTCCCGCGCATAACGGGCCGCGATCAACTGCTCGGTGCGCGCGTCCTTCGAGTCGTCGCCGATCACGATCTCCAGATCGTCGTAGCTCTGCGCGAGGCACGAATCGATGCACGTTGCGATCAGATCGGGACGATCGCAGGTCGGCAGACAGATGGAGACCTTGGGACGGTGGGTGAGAGTCGAGGAGATGGACATGAGCGTCGCCTTTGTTATCTGTTGAGGGGCGGCAGCTGGTCCGCTTGGCGCACACGTCGCTGCAAGCAGAAAAATAGTCCATCATGCAGAAAAAATAATCGGTAAAAATTAGGAAGAAATGTTTGGCTTATGAAAGTCGTTGGAAGGGAAAAATTTATGCGGCTTCGCCGCGAAAATGCAGCAAAGCCGCTCCTGGATGGGCTTCTAATATTTCAACCGACCGACGGCTCGCCCTCGCCGGGTTTCTTGCCCGGACGGTCCGCGGGTGACTGATCGCGTCCTTCATCGTCGCGTTCAGGCAGCTTGCTCTTTTCGTTGTCGCTATGCGTGGCGGGCTGCGGATGTTCGATGTCGTCCGGCTTGCCCTTGGCGGGTTCTTTGGTCTGGCTCATGGTGCTCTCCTGGTTGGATGACACGAGCTTTGCAGCAAGCGGCAGACCTGGGCTCTTGATTCGCGTATTGATCCGGTCTCTCGCACATCATTGACTGATCCGGACTCAAAAACCCCGCCGTGACCCGGGAACGGCGAGCCCGCTCCGCCCGCCTGCAAAAACCCCTTGACCCGTTCCCCCATTCAGCGCACCGTGGAAGGAGAACCCTATATCCCGGGAGTACGAAATGTCCCTCAACTTCCCGAATCCCAGCCGCAGCTACGACGCGTCTCACCACTGCGTCAATTTCTGGGGCTACGACAATGCGCGCGAAATCGCCTTTACCGTCAACCGTTTGGTGATTTCGAATCTGAGCCCGAGCGTGGGCTCCGACGAACCGGCGGTGCTCGCCGCGTTCGACCGGCATCGCGAGCAGATCCTCACGCTCGCGCGCGGCCTGTACCTCGGCGGCCCGCAAAACCGTTACACGATTTCCTGACACAGCGCAGCGCCTTTCGCCGGCGCGCTGACGTCGCGGACCGCGGACCGCGGACTCAAGCCGCCGGTTCGCGCGGCGCGGCGCCCGTGAGCGACACGATGAAATCGTAAAACGCCCGCACCTTCGCCGGCGGATGATGCCGCGAAGGATAGAGCGCATACAGCGGATAAACCTCGTCGCCCCAATCGGGAAATAGCTCGACGAGTTTTCCGCTCGCCATCAACGACTCGGCGCCGAGCGAGAGAATCTGCGCGACGCCCTGGCCCGCCGTGCAGACGCTATGCAAGGTGCCCACGTCGTTCACGGTTAAACGGCCGTGCGGCGTGATCGCCATCTTCTTGCGGCCGCGATGAAATTCCCAACTGAACGGGTAGCCCGTGAGCGGATCGCGAAACTTGATGCAGACGTGCTTGCCGTTTTCGAGCTCGGCCGGATTCACCGGGTGTCCATGCTTCTTCAGATACGGCGGCGCGGCCACGGTGAGAATCCGCGTGTCCAGCAGCTTGCGAGCGATCAGCGTCGACACCGGCGGATCGCCGAAACGGATCGCGAGATCGAAACCGTCGGCGACCAGATCGCCCATCTGGTCGCGGGTGATCAGTTCGAGCTGCAGGTTGGGATGCTTGTCGATAAAGCCGCCCAGCCGCGGCCCCAGCACGAGGCGCGAAAAGAACGGATCCATGTTCACGCGCAAACGTCCGCGTACGGCGCTCGCGCCCTCTGCGGCGGAGGCCGCGGCTTCTTCGAGCCCACCCAGCAGCGGCACGATCTGTTCATAGAAGCGCCGGCCTTCGTCGGTCAGCGTAACCGAGCGCGTGGTGCGGTCAAAGAGCCGGATGCCGAGACGCGCTTCGAGCCGCGCGACCGAACGGCTCACCCCGGATTGCGACATGTCGAGCGCAACGCCTGCCGCCGCAAAACTGCCGCAATCGACAATCGCCGTCAAGACGCCCATGCCGTTCAGCACGCGCTCGTCAAATGGCATGTGATAGTCCTTTGTTATTCATTAATGCGTGACATGCTAACGCGAAAGTCCGTTTGAAATCACGTGCCGACGCCGGGAAAACGCCGCCAGGCAAGGCGGACGAATGATGTCATGTCATGAGTGGAATGACAGCCAGGCTATCGCGTCAATCGCGCGGCGGACGTTAATCTGCTGACGTTCGCTCGAAGCACCAAGACATGCGATTCTCGTCATGCATCGGGCATATTTGAACTGAATAACGGAGAACGCCCCATGTCGCGTATTTTTATTACCGGTTCCGCTGACGGTCTCGGTCAGATGGCCGCGCGTCTGCTCGTCGATGCCGGCCATCAGGTGGTGCTGCATGCGCGCAGCGCCGCGCGTGCCGACGAAGCGTTGCACGCCGTGCCGCAAGCGGAAGCCGCGCTGGCCGGCGACCTGTCGAGCATCGCGGCCACGGTCGCGCTCGCGGAGCAGGTCAACCGGCTAGGCCGCTTCGACGCGGTGATCCACAACGCGGCGGTCGGCTATCAGGAGCCGCGCAGGATCGCCACGGTCGACGGCTTGCCGCACGTGTTCGCGGTCAATACGCTCGCGCCGTACGTTTTGACCGCCTTGATCGAGAAGCCGAAGCGGCTCGTCTATCTGAGTTCGGGCCTGCATCGCAGCGGCGACGCGAGCCTCGCCGATCTGGCCTGGGAGCAGCGCCCCTGGCGGGGTACGGCGGCGTACTCGGACTCGAAACTGCATGACGCGTCGCTGGCGTTCGCGATCGCGCGACGTTGGCCTCAGGTGTTATCGAACGCGCTGGAGCCGGGCTGGGTGGCGACGAAAATGGGTGGTCCGGGCGCACCGGACGATCTGCGGGCCGCTCCGAAAACCCAGGTATGGCTTGCCGCCAGCGACGAACCGGCGGCCACCGTCAGCGGCGCGTACTTCTATCACATGAAGCCGTGCGAGACGCATCCGGCGGTGCGCGACGTTGCCGTTCAGGAGCGTTTGATCGAAGCGTGCAAAGAGTTTTCCGGCATCCACTTGCCGGACTGAAGCGAGGCAAAGCCGGGATTAGCGGCCGGCGGTCTGTGTCGCTTGCCCGTGCACCGCGCGCGAGGCAGGCGCTTCGTCGAGGTGGCGAAACACCCACGCCGACACCAGCGTGATCACGCCGACGCACACGAAGGCGAGGCGAAAGCCGAGCGCGGCCGATCCCACTTGCGCCGAGAAGAGATTCACCAACCCGCCGCCGATCGATACACCCAGCCCGATGGCGAGCATCTGCACCATCGAAAAGAGGCTGTTGCCGCTGCCGGCATCTTCATGCGAGAGGCCTTTGAGCGTGACGCTGTTCATCGCCGCGAACTGCATGGAGTTGGCCGCGCCGAACACGGCCAGAATCGCGATCTCGACCACGAGCGGTGTGCCGCGCGTAATCAGTGCGAACGCAACGATCGACGAACCGACGATGATCGTGTTGACGAGCAGAAACGTGTCATAGCCATAGCGGCGCACGAGCGGCGCGATCCAGCGTTTGGCGACAGTGCCGGCCAATGCCGCGGGCAGCATCATCAGGCCCGAATGCAGTGGCGAGTAGCCCAGTTGCAATTGCAGCAGCAAGGGCACGAGAAACGGCACGGCGCTCGAACCGATGCGGCACACCAGGTTGCCGATCAGGCCGACGCTGAAGTTCGGCTCGCGAAAGAGCGACAGCTTGAAAAGCGGATTGACGCGGCGTCTTGCATGCGGAATGTAGGCGAGCGCGCTCACGGCGGCGAGCGCGAACAGCGCCACTGACCATGCCACGCGATGCGTGGGCACCGGCGCGTCGACGGCGAGCGAGAACGCGATCATGCACAGCGAGAGCAGCCCGCAACCGACGAAGTCGAACGGCGGCGCCTTTGCTTCGCCATGCGATGGCAAGAAGCGCTGCACCGCGTACAGTCCCACGGCGCCGATCGGCACGTTGATCAGGAAAATCCAGTGCCACGTGATCGCCTGAACGAACCAGCCGCCGAGCGTCGGCCCGGCGATCGGCCCCAACTGTCCGGCAACCGAAATGAACGCGAGCGCCGCGACATACTGGTCGCCCGTAACGCTACGCAGGACGGCGAGCCGCCCGATCGGCAGCAGCATCGAGCCACCCACGCCTTGCAGCACGCGCGCCATCACCAGTTGGCCGAGCGTATGGGCGCTCGCGCAGCAGATCGAGCCGAGCACGAACACGAGAATGGCGGCGAAGTAGACGCGCCGCGTGCCGAAGCGGTCGGCGAGCCAGCCGGAGGCGGGCGTGAGCATCGCCATGGTCAGCGTGTAGGCGACCACGATCGGCTGCATGGCGAGCGGCGCGACGTGCAGGCTGTTCGCAATCGACGGTAGCGCGGTGTTGACGATCGTCGTGTCGAGCGACTGCATGAAAAAGCCGGCAGCGACGATCCAGAGCAGAGCGGTCTGGGAAGAATCCTTGGTCATCTTTAACGGAGCGGCGGAGCGGCGGCACTGGCGGGCGGCCGCTCCGGCTCTAAGCATTCAGTGGGGGCAATTCCGTCATCATATTGACATCCTCGTCAATCGGGAACCCCACTAGGGACGCTGACTGTTATCGACTTTGCCGATAAGCGGCGCGACAATGCCCCATGCTCAATCCCATCTGGCTCAAGACCTTTTCGACCGTCGCGGCCTGCCACAGCTTCACCGAGGCGGGGCGGCGGCTCGACCTGACGCAATCGAGCGTCAGCGAACACATCCGTCGGCTCGAGGAGAGCGTGGGCCGGCGCCTCTTCGTGCGCGACACCCATTCACTTGCCATGACGCCGGACGGCGAAGCCATGCTCGCGCACGCCAGCGTGATTTTGCAGGCGCTCGCGCGGGCCGAATCGCAGTTTCGCGCGCCGCGTCTGAAAGGCCGCGTGCGGCTCGGTTCCTCGGACGATGTCGCGCTCGGCCCATTACCCACCGTGCTGGCGGCGTTTCGCGACGCGCATCCGGATGTCGAGCTCGAAATCACCATCGGCATGACCGGCAAGCTGTATGAGTTGCTCGACGCCGGCGCGATCGATCTGCTGGTCGGCAAGCGGCGGCTTGGCGACCGGCGCGGCGTGCCGCTTTTCACCGGACGGCTGGAGTGGCTGGCGCGTGCCGGCACGCTGGTCGATCTGAGCCAGCCGTTGCCGCTGATTCTGGTCGCCGAGCCGAGCGTGACGCGGGCCGTCGTGCTCGACGCGCTCGCCGAGGCGGGCTTCAGCTGGCAGTTGGTGTGCACGAGCAGCAGCCACGCCGGTTGCATCGCGGCCGCGCGCGGCGGGCTCGGCATTACGGTTCGGCCGCAGTATCTGGCGGCGCGCGGCCTTGCGGCGCCGCTGAACATGGCGAGTCTGCCGGTGCTGCCGTCGGTGGAATTCATTGCGCTGGCGGCGAAGCGGCTTAGCCGGCCGGCGGGCACGCTGCTGCAATTGCTGCACGACAGCGATCTGCGCGGGTCGTGGATCGGGGAATAGTGGCCAGGGCGTGCGGCGCCGGGATCTGCGCCGCGAGTTGACTTGACTACGACGGCTTGCGCATCGGCATAGAGGATCCATCCGATGTGTGCCATATAGATAGGATCCCAGAATAATCCACTGCGACGTGCCGTTGTTTGGCAGTTCGTCAATCGAATCTATTCAAGCCGGGCGCCGCCGCCCATTGGCGGAAAAGGCGCGCCCCCGGCCTGTTGCGCGTTTACCGCGCCCGCCAAATTTTATTCTTTCGCCAGGGAGTGAATCGTTATGCTTTCCATATACGGTTCATTGTTCCATATAAGGAACGTTTAATCGTTCACGTGCGCGGGGGCCGCACGTCATAAGCCAGAGCGCCAAACCAGCCAGAGCGATAAAAACCACGATGACCAAGAACCTCACCATCAATCTACGGATCGCGATCACCATCGCGTTTCTCGGCGTGCTGCTGATCGTCACCGGCGTGCTCGGCATTCTCGGCATGAACGAAAGCAACGAGGCACAGCGCGACGCCTACACGATCCATTTCGCCTCGGTCGTCGCGCTCGGCAAATCGGGCACCGCCATGTCGCGGGCGCGCTTCGGACTCGATTGGGCGATGAGCAATCCGCACTCGCCGCAACTGAATCCGCAGCTCGAGCGTGCGCGCATGCTGCTCGGCGATTCGGACAAGTGGTGGACCAGCTTTCGCGATCTGCCGAAGACGCCCGAACTGCAGCGCCTCACCGACGACCTCGACTCGAAGCGCACCGCCGTGCGCCGCGACGCCATCGACAAACTGATCGAGGCGATCCGCACGGGCGACGCGAGCTGGATGGACGAAAGCCGTGCGAACCGTCTGATCGGTCTGTACACGGCCATGAACACGAGCCAAGGCGCGCTGGAGGACTATCTGAACCAGCAGGCGAGCGACGCGAGCGAGCGCTCGGCCACGCTTTTTCATACGCTGCTATACGCGTGCATCGGCAGCATTCTGCTGGGGCTGACGGTCGCGTTCATTAGTTGGCGCACGTTGCGCCGCGCGATCATGGCGCCGCTGAACGACGCGTTGCGCCAATTCGACGCGATCGCCGCCGGCGAATTGACGACCCACGTGCCGATTCGTTCGAACGACGAAATGGCGACGCTCTTGCGCGGCGTCGCCTCGATGCAGGACAAACTCGGCGCCACCGTCACCACCGTGCGGGCCGGTTCGCATTCGATCGCGTCGTCGACGCAGCAGATCGCCGCCGGCAATCTCGATCTGTCGCAACGCACCGAGGAACAGGCGGCATCGCTCGAAGAAACCGCGGCGGCGATGGAGCAGCTCACGTCCACCGTGCAGTTGAACGCGGAGAACGCGCATCACGCGAGCGAACTGGCGTTGCGTGCCTCGGAGATGGCCGCGCGCGGGCGCACGTCGGTCGGCAGCATGGTCGAGACGATGCGCGTGATTCACGCGGGTTCGTCGAAAATGACCGGCATCATTACCGCGATCGAAGGCATTGCGTTTCAGACCAATATCCTCGCGCTGAACGCGGCCGTCGAAGCGGCGCGCGCCGGCGAGGAAGGGCGCGGTTTCGCGGTGGTGGCGGGCGAGGTGCGCAGTCTCGCCCAGCGTTCGGCGGCGGCCGCGAAGGAGATCGGCGCGCTGATCGCGGAGTCGACCTCGCGCGTCGAGAGCGGCGCGGGGCTCGTCAACGAAGCGGGCGATACGATGCAGGAAATCGAAGCCGCGATCGGGCGCGTGGCGCGTATCGTGGGCGAGATCGCGGCGGCGTCGAAAGAGCAGAGCGAGGGCATCAAACAGGTGAGCCTCGCCGTCACGCAGATGGACGAGGTCACGCAACACAATGCGGCGCTGGTCGAGGAAAGCGCGGCGACCGCGAACTCGCTCGCGGATCAGGCGCGGCAATTGAGTGACTTGACCGCGGCCTTCAAAGTCGCGAGCGATGCGGCGCAGCGCGAGGCGGTTTTCTAAAGTGAACTGAACCGCCTTCGAGCGCGTGACACTCAGGCAGGCAGCTTGCGGAACGAAATCGCGAAGCGGTTCCATGCATTGATCGCGGAGATCAGCAGCGTCAGATCGACCAGTTCCTCATCGCCGAAGTGCGGGCGCACCGCTTCCCAGATCGCGTCGGGCACATGGTCTTGCGACACCAGCGTCAGCGCTTCGGTCCATTCGAGCGCGGCGCGTTCGCGGTCCGTGAAGAACGGCGTTTCGCGCCAGACCACGACGGTCGCCAGACGGCGGTCGGTTTCGCCACCCTTGCGGGCGTCGGTGGTGTGCATGTCGACGCAGTACGCGCAGCCGTTGATCTGCGAGGCGCGCAGACGAACCAGTTCGGTCAGCGATTTTTCGAGGGCCGATTTGCCGATGCGTTCTTCAACGCCGATCATGGCCTTGATCGCGGCAGGGTTGGCTTTGTAGAAGTCGAGACGTTGTTGCATGATTCACTCCTGAGTTGGGCTGAACGCATTCCGTGATGCGATGAGTGAAGATTAGACGCATGACTGGCTTTGGAAAATGACCGATTTTGGCTATTTTCAGGTAACCACTTCGACTCGGTAACGGCGAACGCATGCGGCCCGCCGAGCGTCCTTACCGATGGTAATGGCATCGTTGCCGCGCATCGGGCGATTCGGTATGGTGGGTTATCCCTCCATCCACCCATCCGAAGAGATCGCGCATGACTTCCGCCACAGACCAACAACCGCCGCCCATCCGCACCGACGTCCTGATCGTCGGCGCCGGCCCCGTGGGGCTTTTCGCCGCTTTCGAGGCGGGCGTGATCGGCCTGTCCTGCCAGATCGTCGACGGGCTCGACAAGGTCGGCGGCCAATGCATCGAGCTCTATCCGGACAAGCCGATCTACGATATTCCCGCCATTCCGTCGTGCACCGCGCGTGAACTGGTGGAGCGCCTGCTGGCCCAATGCAAGCCGTTCGATCCGTCCATTCATCTCGAACAACGGGTCGAGTCGGTCGAGCAGGGCGGCGACGGGCGCTGGACCGTACGTACCGATCGCGGCCTCGTGTTCGATGTCGCGGCGATCCTGCTGGCCGCCGGCAACGGCGCGTTCGTGCCGCAAAAGCTGGCGCTAGCCGAGGCCGTGCCGCTAGAGTCGCGCCATGTGCACTACAGCGTGCAGCGTCTTGCCGACTTCGCCGACAAGACCGTGGTCGTGGCGGGCGGCGGCGATTCCGCACTCGACTGGGCACTGGCGCTGCGCAAGGTCGCGCGCCGGGTGACGCTGGTGCATCGGCGCAGTGGTTTCAGCGCGGCCGATTCGAGTGTCGAGTTGATGCGGCGCGCGGTCGAAGCGGGCGAGATGGACTTTATCGTCGGCGCGATTGCGGGGCTCAATGTCGAAGGCGATGCATTGAAGTCGATCACGTTGCGGCATATCGAGGGCGAGACACAACTCGCGGCCGAGCATCTCGTCGCGCTGTACGGACTCGTTGCCGACCTCGGGCCGATCGCGCAATGGGGATTGTCGATTCATGGCGGGCGCGTCGATGTCGATACGTCGAACTACGAGAGCTCGCGGCCCGGCATCTTCGCGGTTGGCGACATCGCCAACTATCCGAACAAGCAGAAGCTGATTCTGTCGGGTTTTCATGAGGCCTCGCTGGCGCTGCGCCGTGCATATTCGTATGCCTATCCGGACAAAAAGCGCGTGCACGTACACTCCAGTTACGACGCGAAGCTGGCGGAAAAGGTCAGCGCTGCCGGATGACTATGTTGCGGAGATAACGAGTTCCTGATTGATTGAGCCGGTAGTGCTTCACAGGTCGCTACCGGCTCTTTTCTACATGCCGCTTATTTCCCGGCGGGTTGACTCGCGGCGGCGGCCGCGCTGGCTTCCTTGTCCTTCTTCTTGGCCTCGTGATGGCCGACCGCGCAGCCGGCGGCCGCGCCCGCTACGCCGTGGTCACCCGCAACGTGGCCGGCGACGCCGCCCACGACCGCGCCTTTCGTACAGCCTTCGGCTTGCGCGGCACTGTGGGTGAGTGCCAGCGCTGCGGCGAGAGCGAGGGTGGTGAATGCTTGTTTCAATTGCGGCTCCTGGTTTCTGATGAGTGTGCGATCAGCGAGTAGCAATTGCGGGGCCCGGCGATTGCCCTCGCGCTTTTGTCGGCGCGGAAGACGGCGCCGGACTTTTCGCGTGGGCCTCAGGTAAAACCATAAGCGAAGCGGACGGTGACTGGCGGTGTATGCTTTTGGACGTAGCCTTTATTCCGGACCACCATGAAACAGCTTGATGTTCCCTCCGCCGGCGAAAACGGCAAGCCTGCCAAGGCCCCGACCGCGGCCCGCCCGAGTGCGATTGCCGACGTCGACTACTGGACGCTGGTGCAGGCGATCGAAGACTATGCGATCTTCCTGCTCGACGCGACCGGGCGGATCGTTAGCTGGAATGCCGGGGCACAGAAGCTGACGGGCTACACGGACGAGATCATCGGCCGGCACTTTTCGTGTTTCTATCCCGATGAAGCGGTGGCGCGCGGCTGGCCCGCCTACGAACTGCAACAGGCGTCGCTGACCGGCCGCTTCGAGGACGAAGGCTGGCGGGTCCGCAAGGACGGCACGACCTTCTGGTCGAACGTCGTGATTACGTCGATCCGCAACGACGCGGGCATTCTCACCGGCTTCGCCAAGATCACGCGCGATCTGACCGCGCAACGCGAGTATCTGGAAGCGCTGCGGCAAAGCGAGGAGCGGTTCCGCTTGCTGGTCGACTGCGTCAAGGACTATGCGATCTTCATGCTCGATCCGCAAGGCCACGTGGTGAGCTGGAATGCCGGCGCTGCGCGCATCAAAGGCTATTCGCGCGAGGAAATCGTCGGCCAGCATTTCTCGGTTTTCTACGCGCCTGAGGAAGCGGCGGCAGGCAAGCCCGCGCGCGAACTGGCAATCGCCCGGCAGATCGGACACGTCGAGGACGAAGGCTGGCGCGTGCGCAAGGACGGCACGACCTTCTGGGCCAACGTCGTGATCACCGCGATGCATGACGAGTCGAACCGGCTGCGCGGCTTCGCCAAGGTTACGCGCGATCTGACCGAGCGGCGTCAGCGCGAGGAACTGGAGCGTTCCGGCGAACGCATGCGGCAGTTTCTCGCGACCCTCGCTCATGAATTGCGCAATCCGCTTGCGCCGGTCCGCAATGCGATTGGCGTGATGCAACTCGAAACCGGTGTCAGTCCCACGCTGGCGCGTTCGCGCGACCTGATCGATCGCCAGGTCACGCACCTCACGCGGTTGGTCGACGATCTGCTCGACGTCGGCCGGATCATGTCGAACAAGGTCGAGTTGCGCCTCGGCCGTGTGGATCTGGCCGAGGTGATGGCGCGCGCGATCGAGGCAGCCCGGCCGTTCACCGATGCGCACGAGCAGCGGGTCGTGCAGCATATGCCGGACGAGCCGGTGATCGTGCGCGGCGACATGACGCGTCTCGTGCAGGTGTTGCAAAACCTTTTGCACAACGCGGCAAAGTTCTCGCCGGTGAGCAGCACCATCGACGTCGTGGCGCGTATCGATTACCACATGGCCGTGCTCGAAGTGCGCGATGCCGGTTGCGGCATTCCTGTGCGCTCGCTCGACAAGATCTTCGAGCTGTTCGCTCAGGAGAAGGAAGGGCAGAATGCCGGCGAGGGTGGTCTCGGCATCGGCCTCACGCTGTGCAAGTCGCTCGTCGAGATGCACGGCGGCAGCATTATCGCGAGCAGCGAAGGGGTGGGTTGCGGCAGTACCTTTACGCTGAGTCTGCCGCTGGCCGCCGCGCCGTCCGAAGCGACGGGCGATGAGGCGAACGCGGCGAACACCCAAGTCGCGCCACTGCGCATTCTGCTGGTCGATGACAATTGCGATTCGGCCGACAGTCTGGCGATGCTGCTCGAACTCAAAGGCCACGAGGTGCGCATCGCCTACGAGGGCGAGCAGGCGGTCCAGGTCGCGCCGCGCTTTGCGCCCCACCTCGCTGTGATCGACCTTGCCATGCCGAAGATGGACGGCTACGCGACCATCGCGGCGCTGCGCGCGATGCCCGAACTCGCCCACACCCTGTACGCCGCCATGACCGGCTTCGGCCACTCGAGCGATCGCGAGCGCACCCGTGACGCCGGGTTTCATGCGCATCTCGTGAAGCCGGTGGAACTCGAGCTGTTCGATGCCTTGCTGGCCGAGGTGGAAGCGCGGCGCAGCGGGCGCGACCCCGGCTAGCCGTTGGAGCAACGCGCGCTTCCTTCATACGAGAGCGGTGTGATGGCTGGCTTGCATCAGCATTCCTGATTCCCGAAGAAAGGTGTCACGTGTCCAGGCATTTCAGCGCCTGCGGCACGCCGCTTGCTGAGCGTCTTTTGTGCGCGGCGGCCCTTGAGAGTCCGCCGGCACTCGATCGAACAGCTTCAGGGAGGCACGATGCTCGATACGCGTGATCGTGCGGCCGGCGTCAACGCGCGGCCGCCGCAAAGTTCCGGCATGACCGCGTCTCGCGATTCCCATACAGCGGCGAGCAGGGCTCGGAAGGGTGCGCAACCTGCCGGGTCGCTTGAAAATTTTCTGCGTGACACGCGCTTCGATTCCAATGACCCCGCCGCGCTCGGCGACGTGTTGCGCGCATTGGTCGAACACGGGTATGACCGCGCGCCTTTTGTGCCCTTGCCGGGTCACGGCGAGACGCTCGCGCGCTGGCGCGCCCTCGCAGCAGTCGCCGCGTGCGATCTCGGACTCGTCAAGCTGTTCGAAGGCCACACGGATGCACTTGCGATCCTCGCCGAATTGCATGGGCCCACGCCGCCTCTGGGAAGCCGGTGGGGTGTCTGGGCCGCCGAGCCGCCCGATGCGCGTGTGCAAGCGACCAAAGTAGGAATCCGAAGCGATGGCGAAGGCCTTCATCTTGTAGGCACAAAAGCATGGTGCTCGGGCGCGGGTGTCGTCACGCATGCGGTGATTAGCGCATGGCTGGACGATGAGCCGGTGCTGGCGGCTGTCGCGATGGATCAGCCATCCATCTCGATCGACACGTCGAAGTGGCAAGCGGTCGGCATGCAGGCCACGGCAAGCGCTGACGTGACCTTCGACCAGGCTTCGGCGACGCTGGTGGGCGGCGCGCATTCCTATGTGCGGCGTCCAGGCTTCTGGCACGGCGGCGCCGGTATCGCCGCGTGCTGGTATGGGGCCGCCGCGCAGATCGGCCGGATGCTGCGCGACGCGTCCACGCAGCGCGCGGATCCACATCGGCTTGCCCATCTCGGCGCGGTCGAGGTGGCATTGGCCGCGGCGGCCGCGGTATTGCGCGAGACCGCCGCGCGCATCGACGCCAATCCGTCGACTGACTCGCAACGCGAGACGATGCGCGCGCGCCTCGTGGTCGAAGACGCCGCGACCGCCGTGATGAATCACGCGACGCGTACCCTCGGTGCCGGCCCGTTGTGCCGCAACGCGCGCTTCGCGCGTGCGCTGGCGGATCTGCCGGTGTTCCTGCGGCAGAGCCACGCGGAGCGCGATCTGGCCGCGCTCGGTGAACTGGTTGCAGCGGCGGGACAGGGCGACGGTCGTGACGATCACGATGCCGGAGGTGCCCCGTGGACGCTTTGACGCCATGCACGGAGGGCCGCTGACATGAGCTCTCCGGTCACATACTTCGATGAACTCTATCAACAGAGCGACGATCCGTGGAAGTTGCGCGAAGGCTGGTACGAGAGCCGCAAGCGCTCGCTCACGCTCGCGTTGCTGCCGCGTCCGCGTTACCGGAACGCGTTCGAGCCCGGTTGCGCGAACGGCGAACTGACCGTCGAGTTGGCGAAGCGCTGCGATACGCTGCTTGCCGCCGATCTGCACGAACGCGCGGTGCAGCTTGCGCGCGAGCGGGTCGCGGGCGCAGCGCACGTCCGTGTCGAACAGCGCACGGTGCCGCGCGAGTGGCCGACCGAAGCCGGACCGTTCGATCTGATCGTGATCAGCGAATTCGCGTATTACCTCGATTCGGCGGAGCTCGAAACGCTGGCTTCACGAATCGCCGCCTCGCTCACTACAGACGGCACGCTGCTCGCATGTCATTGGCGCCGTCCCTTCGCCGAAGCGCTCGAATCCGCCGATGCCGCGCATGCGCTGTTCGATACGCGCTGCGGCCTCGCGCGTCTCGCGCATCACGATGAAGCCGATCTGCTGATCGACGTCTGGTCGCGCGACGCACGGTCGGTCGCGCAGCGCGAGGGGCTCCTATGATCGGGGTGATCGTTCCGGCGCATAACGAAGAGGCGTTGCTGGCGCCTTGCCTCGCGGCCTTGATCGCTGCCTCCCGCCATGAGGACCTGGCGGGCGAACCAGTGCGCATCGTGGTCGTGCTCGACGCTTGCGACGACTTCACCGGCGCGATCGCGCGTGCCTACGGCGTCGAGACGCTGGCGCTGAAAGCGCGCAATGTCGGCATTGCGCGCGCAACCGGCGCGGACTTCCTGCTGGCGGACGGCGCCCGCTGGCTCGCGTTCACCGACGCCGACAGCCGCGTCTCGTCAGGCTGGCTGGTCGCGCAGCTTTCACTGGATGCGGACGCGGTGTGCGGCTCGATTGCCGTCGACGACTGGACCGCGCACCCGCACAGCGTGCGCGAATACTTCCGCAAGACTTACGTGGATGCCGACGGTCATCGTCACATTCACGGTGCGAACCTCGGCGTGTCGGCCGACGCCTATCGGCGCGCGGGCGGCTTTCCACCGCTCAAGTGCAGCGAGGATGTCGCGCTGGTCGACCGGTTGATCGCGATCGGCGCGCGCATTGCGTGGAGCGCGGCGCCGCGCGTGATTACGAGCGCGCGCGCAGCGGCTCGCGCTCGCGGCGGCTTCGGCGATACGCTGGCGGCGTGGGCGGCCGCCGGGTAAGGGGGCGCCGCGCGCTGTCGCTGTCAAAGGAGGGCGACATGATGGACGCGATCTTGCTGCTGTTCGGTCAAGGCAGAACGCTCGATCCGCTGCAGATGGCCATGCGCGCGATCGTCGTATTTCTGATCGCGCTGGTGCTGATCCGGATCTCGGGCCGGCGCTCGTTCGGACAACGCTCGCCGTTCGATTCGGTGGTGGTGATACTGCTAGGCGCGACGTTGAGCCGGGCCATTGCCGGCGCGTCGCCGTTTATCGCCACCGTGGTCGCGTCGTTCATGATCGTAGCGTGTCATCGGCTGCTGGCGTGGGCGTGCATGCGCTCGCCCGGGCTGGAGCGGCTGGTGGGGGGCGTCGAACGCGAGGTGTTCAGCAACGGCGCGTTCAAGACGCGCGAGTTGGATGCGGCGCTCATCACCCGAACCGACGTGCACGAAAGCGTGCGGCAGAAAACCGGCTCACGTTCGATGGACGACGTGGCCGCGGCAATTCTCGAACGCAACGGCGAAGTGAGCGTGATCCGCAAGAAGGCTTGAGGCGATCGCTCAGCCCCGGCCGCCGCGCGAGATTTCCTCGCCCGCGCGGTGCGGCATGCGCAGCGTGACCGGAATCGATGCGAACGAGCACAGGCCGACCACCAGAAACGCCGGCCAGAAATCCGACCATGTGATGCCCGGATGACCATGCAGCACGCGCGAGATCTGCAGCACGATACCGCCGATCGTCACGCCGAGGCCGAGCGACATCTGCTGCACGACGCTGCCGAGACTCGTGGCGCGGCCTACGTCGCGAGTGGCGATTTCCGCGTAAGTGAGCGAGTTCAGACTGGTGAATTGCAGCGCGGGGAAGAAGCCGCCGAGCAACACGACCACCCAGATGATCCAGGTCGGCGTGCCGGGGAAAAATAGTCCGCAGGCCGCAATCGAGAGCCCCGACAACGCGGCGTTGACTACCAGCACCGAACGGAACCCGAAGCGGTGCAGCACGCTCGAGGCGACCGTGCGCATGAACATGCCGCCGAACGCGGACGCGCACGTGATCAGGCCGGATTCGAACGCGCTCATGCCGTGGCCTTCCTGCAGCATCAGCGGCAAGAGGAACGGCAATGCGCCGAGGCCGATCCGAAACAACGAACCCCCGAGCACGCTCGCCTGGAACGTCGGCACCTTGAAAAAGCGCAGGTCGAGCAGCGGTAGCGGGACGCGCTGCGCGTAGGCGACATAGGCCGCGAGCAGAACCGCGCCGCACGCGCACATGCCGAACGCGTCGCGATTCGAGATCAGTTCGCCGCCGACCAGCGACAGCCCGAGCAGAAGCAGCACCGCACCCGCCGCCGACAGAAAAAAGCCGACCCAGTCGAGCGGGCCGGGGTCCGGTTGGCGCGTATTGGCGATGTGCTTGTTGGTCAGATAGATGCCGAGAATGCCGATCGGCACGTTGATGAAGAAAATCAGGCGCCAGTGCAGATAGGTGGTGATGAAGCCGCCGAGCAGCGGTCCCGCGGCGGGGCCGAGCATCGCCGGGACGCTCAGATAGTTCATCGCGCGGATGAAGTCGGACTTGTGCACCACGCGAAAGATGATGATCCGCCCGACCGGCACCATCATCGCGCCGCCCACGCCCTGCACGAAGCGCGCAAGCGTGAAGGTGGCCAGAGAATTCGACGCGGCGCACAGCAGCGAGCCCGTCACGAAGATGCCGATTGCCGTGCGGAAGATCGTGCGCGCGCCGAACCGGTCGGCGAGCCACCCGCACACGGGAATGAAGACGCCCAGGCCCAGCACATAGCTCGTTACCGCGATTTTCAGCGTGACCGGATCGCGCCCGAAGTCGCGTGCCATGGCCGGTAGCGCGGTGACGATCACGTTCGCATCGACGCTTTCCATGAACATCGCGCACGCGACGATAAGGGGCGCAATCAGAGCTTTCTGGACGGCGGTCATGACGGCGGGCTGCGGCGAACGGCCGCGGGCAAAGGGGCCATTATTGCACCTGTACGGTGCGGATTGTTAACAGCGCACAAGCCGATGCCGCCCTTTTTAAGATCGTGTCGTTGTAATTGTGACCGTCGCGCAACAGTCTGCGGTTTTATTGATATTTGTTGCAGTGCGGCAGGAGATGGCTATAATCGGGTTATTGCCTAGGTATAAACCCTATACAGGAGTCCCGCCATGAACACCGCTTCCAACGCTTCCGCTGTCCGCGCTACCGTCGCCGCCAACAACACCTTCTTTGGCAAGCTGCGCGCCTTGGCATTGCATGCACTGAATCTGCACCTGCAAAACTGCGCTGTGATCGCGGAAGCGCATCGCCGTCCGGAGTAAGACAAAAGCCGCGCGCCACACGCGCAGACCGATACAGCAGGGCGCAGACATGCGCCGCGTCTGTCATGCGCACGGCGCCACGGTTTAGCGTCGTTTTTGCGTCATTCATGCCCGCCAGGCCGCGATATCACCGCGGCCCGCTGGCACGTGCAGCGAACGCTGTGCGATCTGGTTTCATCATTCAAGCTTCTTTGCAGCGGCGGCACGCGTGCAGTTCGCACCGTGTGAGCGTCATTCGTGACGCCGCTCGTGTTTCCGACCTCGTACGGCAACCGCCCGTACTTTACGGCTCGGTTTAGTCGCGGGCGCGGCTCGACACCCTCACTACGGCCTTGCGCTCCATGGTCGCTCGCGTGGCCAGTGCGCTCATCAACAGCGCCATCGACACCAACCCGACCAGATACACGCCCGCCATCATCCAATCCTGTTCCGCCATCTTCATTCTCCTTCGAGTACCTGATTTCACCCGGCAAGTGCGCCGCGTTTCACTGAGCTATTGCTCTCGATTACGGCACGCGAAGAGAAAATCTTGATGCCGCGTTTCAACGCTTCGAGCGATAGGCCATGCCGCGCGCAATCGACGCCACGTCGAATCTTCATTCGCCGCGCGCAAATAGCGTTTAAACTTCAGCCCCCTGTCGACAAGCCGGCGCGCCTCATCGCGGCCCAATCGGCAATATCGACCGTTTTATGCACGCGGATGGCTGCGCCAAGTCGCGCAGTGCATTCAAATTCAATGGGCGGGCCAGGTTAAACCCCTCGATACGGCTGACGCTGTCAACCTTTTTACCCCTGTGCCGTTATCCATTTGTAATCGCCAATAACCGGCGACGCCGCGAAGGACAATCCGTCGCGACAGCTCCACGCAAGGCCCTGCATTGACCATGTTCCATCGATATAACTATAAATTCGACCGGCTGGGCGCGATGTTCGACCGTGCATCGAAAACGCTCGGCAGCAGGGGATTTCTCTCGCCTGTGCTCGCGCTCGTGATTGGCGCGCTGCTGCTGGTCGTTTTGCAACACCTCTCGCAAGCAGTCGACTATCGCTCGGTGATGCGTCAATTGCGTCAGCTGACGGCCGGTGAGTGGACCGCCGCGCTCGGCGCCACCGCGCTCAGCTATGTGGCGCTGGTCGGCCGCGATGCAGTCGGTTTGCGCTATCTGGGCGCGGTCGTGCCGCGTGTGGCGCTGTGGATCGGTGCGACCGCCGGCTCGGCACTCGGCAATGCCACCGGCTTCGGCGCGCTCACTGGCGGGGCCGTGCGTGCGCGCGTCTACGGCGTCGCGAGCATCACGCCCGCGCAGATCGGCCGCATGACGGTGTTCACGAGCGTGTCGCTCGCGCTCGCACTGGTGTTGATGACGGCGCTCGGCATGGTCGGCGTAGCTGGCACGCTCGCGCCGATGCTGCATCTCGAACCCGTCACGCTGCGTTGGATTGGCATGGCGCTGCTCGTCGTACTCGGATTGGCGGCCGCCGCCTGCCGCAGCGAAACGCGCCCGGTGCGCACGCGCTGGAAGTGGCTGTCGTTCGATATTCCCGCGCGCCGCGACCTGCTCGCGCAAGTGGCGCTCGCGGTGCTCGACGTGGTGGCCGCCGGCCTCGCGTTGTGGGCATTGCTGCCGCATGCGGATGTGAGCTTCGTGACCTTCATCACGGTCTACGCCGCGGCCATGCTGCTCGGCATGATCGGCCACACGCCCGGCGGCGTCGGCGTGTTTGAAGCGGCGATGGTCTTCACGCTGAACGGCAGTGTGCAAACGCATCAGATGGTTGCCGCCTTGCTTGCGTATCGCACGATTTACTTTGGTGTCCCGTTGATCGTCTCGGCCGCGCTGCTCGCCGGCTTCGAAGGCCGCGCGCTGAAAAGCCGTTTGCCGCTGCAGCACGCCGCTGCGGCGTCGAAGCTCGCGCCGCTGTTCCTGAGTCTCGTCACGTTCGTGGTCGGCGGCATGCTGGTGATTTCCAGCGCGACGCCCGCGTTCTGGCAACGCATTCACATGCTGCGCGATGTGCTGCCGCTGTGGGTGCTCGAAAGTTCGCAGATGCTCTGCAGCGTGCTCGGCGTGGCGCTGCTGTTCGTTGCCCGTGGTTTGCTGCGGCGGCTGGACGCCGCGTGGTGGATGACGCTTCTGCTGGCGGTGCTGAGTCTCGCGTTGTCGCTGACTAAAGGTCTGGCGTTCGTGGAAGCCGGGGTGCTTGGCATGCTGGTCGTGTTGCTGCTGTCCACGCGCCGGCGTTTCAACCGTCATTCGTCGCTGTTCGCGGAGCGCTTTACGGCCGGCTGGCTGGTGTCGGTTGCGATGGTGCTGATGCTCGCCACGTGGGTCATGCTGTTTGCTTTCCGCGACGTGCCGTACACGCGCGACCTGTGGTGGCAATTCGCCTTCGACGAACGCGCGCCGCGTGCGTTGCGCGCGACGCTCGCCGCGAGCCTGTTCGCCGCGACGTTCTCGTTCTGGCAGTTGCTGCGTCCCGCGCCGGGACGCTTCGTCAAACCGGCGCCGGAAGATCTGCACGACGCGGCGCGCATCGTGCGAGCACAGGAACGCAGCGACGCCGGTCTCGCACTGATGGGCGACAAGAGCTTTCTGTTCTCCGAGTCGCGCAAGGCTTTCCTGATGTACGCGAAATATGGCCGCACGTGGGCCGCTTTGCACGATCCGGTGGGTCCGCGCGAAGAGTGGGCCGGTCTGATCAGCAAGTTCGTCGCGCTCGCGCATACGCACGGCGGGCGCGCGGCGTTCTATCAGGTGCGCGCCAACGCGTTGCCGCTTTATCTCGACGCCGGCCTCACGCTGATGAAGCTCGGCGAGGAAGCGCATGTCGTACTCGACGATTTCGACCTGAAGGGCTCGCATCGCGCGCATCTTCGCTATGCGCTCAAGCGCGGCGAGCGTGATGGCTTTACCGTCGAAGTGATCGATCAGGCGAACGTGCCCGCGTCGCTCGCAACGCTGCGCGAGATTTCAGACGGCTGGCTCGACAGCCGCGACGCGCGCGAAAAGAGCTTCTCGGTGGCCGCCTTCACGGACGAGTACCTCGCCGCGCAATCGGTGATGCTGGTACGCCAGAACGGTGAACCGGCTGCGTTCGTCACCTTCATGACGACCGACATGAACACCGAGGCGACGGTCGGCGTGATGCGTCATGTGGAAAGCGCGTCGCCGTATGCAATGGAATATCTGTTCACGCAACTGGCGCTGCATCTGAAGCAGGCGGGTTTCCGCTCGCTCAGCCTCGGCATCGCGCCGCTCTCCGGCATGCAGCCCACGCCGCTCGCTTCGCGCTGGCACCGGTTCGCCGGCATCGTGTGGCGTTTCGGCGGCCGTTTCTATAACTTCCGCGGACTGCGTGCTTTCAAGAGCAAGTTCCAGCCGCGTTGGGAGCCGCGCTATCTCGCGGCGTCGGGTTCGGTGGGCGTGTTCTTCACGCTTGCGGACCTGTCATTGCTGGCAGGAGGCCGGCGTTCATGACATTGCATTCGTTGTTCAAGCTCGCCGTGGCGGCGAGCCTCGTGACCGGCGGCGCGCTCGCGCACGCCGCGACCACTACCGTGTCCGGTGGCCGTTATGGCGACGTCACGGTGACGCAGCCGACCGGCCCGTTGCGCGGCTTCGTGGTGCTGTACTCGCAAGCGAGTGGCTGGAGCGCGGCGGATCAGCAGAGCGCCGACGCGCTCGCCAAGGCCGGCGCGTTGACCGTCGGCGTGGACACCGCGCGCTACGCTGCTAATCTAAGTGCGAAGAAGGAAGCCTGCCATCAACTGGTGGGCGATGCGGAGGCGTTGAGCCATCAACTCGAACGTCAATCGCAATCGAGCCATTATTTCGCGCCGATCGTCGCGGGTACGGGCCAAGGCGCGACGCTCGCCGTGCATGTGCTCGAGCAGGCGCCGTCCAATACGATCGCCGGCGCGGTCTCGGTGGGCGCCGAGCACACGCTCGATCCGCGCTTTCAGCCTTGCCCGCCGGACCCGACGATTATCCGCGACAAGGTGCCGGGCTTCGTCGAAAAGGCTGCCACGGGTAACGCCGATCGCACGCGCCTCGTCGCGTTGATCACGCCGCATTTGCAGGCGGTGTCGACGAGCGACGACGACGTCTCCGATCTGCCGCTCATCGAATTGCCGGCCGTGCATCCGAACGGCCTCATGGCGATCGTGATTTCCGGCGACGGCGGTTGGCGCGATCTCGACAAGACGATCGCCCAGGCGCTGCAGAAAGACGGCGTCTCCGTGATCGGCTGGGACAGCTTGCGCTATTTCTGGAGCGAAAAGCCGCCTGCGCAAACGAGCCGCGACCTCGCGCGCGTGATGCAAACCTACGGCACGCGCTGGAACGCGCAGCATATCGCGCTGGTCGGTTATTCGTTCGGCGCGGACGTGATGCCGTTCGCCTATAACCGTCTGCCGGAGACGCTGCGCGCGAAGGTGTCGCTGATCGCGTTGCTCGGCTTCGCGCCGGACGCCGATTTTCAGATTCGCGTGGGCGGCTGGCTCGGCATGCCGGCAAGCGACAAGGCGTTGAAGGTCCAGCCGGAATTGACGCGCGTGCCACCGGCGATCGTGCAGTGCTTTTACGGCGAGAACGAGAAGGACACCTTGTGTCCGGCGCTGACCAAAACCGGCGTCGAGGTGATTCGCACCTCGGGCGATCATCACTTCGGTGGTGACTACAATTCGCTCGAAAAGCGCATTCTCAACGCTTTCAGGAAGCAAAGTGGCGTGCATTGATACTCATGCGCGACGTGGAGCGCAAGAGAGTCCAACTACGCTGATGCATGTTTCACTCGACGAAGGATTGGACGCGCTCGAAATTTATTTCGGATCCCGTGGTAATCGCTTAGGCAAGTTGAAGAACATCGACGTGAAACCGGTCGGCAAGCTCGACCAGTTTCTGCGTGAGCGTGTGCTGAGTACGCGGCGTTCGCCCGCCGTGCCGGATCGTGGTTTGCGCGTCGTCGAGCGCATTTCGCCGCCACGCAAAGAGCACGCCGCGGCGCGCATAACAATCGACAGGGATTGACAAAGCGCCCCAAGTCAACGAAGATCGGCCACATGAACTGCCTCGACATCCGTATTGCGCTGATTATTAGCATCATTCATCGAATGGTGGGTTAGCGCGCGTCTGATAGCAGTGACACATAACCCGCCCCACGAGGCGGGTTTTTTTATATCCGCTTGCAGCCTGCCTCCTGGTGAACTCTTTGCTGATTCGTCCTTGCCGCACAGGAGCTTGCCTTGTCGTTACACCAACTCAAACAGGCCGCTGAAGCCGCCGATAGCGTCGCGCTTCGTCACGACTACCTGAAAAAAACTCTGACCGCGCGCGTCTACGACGTGGCCCGCGAGACCGAACTCGAACGCGCGCCGAATCTGTCGGCACGTCTGCGCAATCCGGTTTATCTGAAGCGCGAGGACAACCAGCCGGTGTTCTCGTTCAAGGTGCGCGGCGCGTACAACAAGATGGCGCATATTCCGGCCGAGGCGCTGGAGCGTGGGGTGATTACGGCGTCGGCGGGCAATCATGCGCAGGGCGTGGCGCTGTCGGCGGCCCGTATGGGCGTGAAGGCGATCATCGTGGTGCCGGTGACGACTCCGCAGGTCAAGGTCGATGCGGTGCGCGCGCACGGCGGTCCCACTGTCGAAGTCGTGCAGTTCGGCGAATCGTATAGCGACGCCTACGGACACGCAGTGAAACTGCAGGAAGAGCGCGGTCTGACCTTCGTACATCCGTTCGACGATCCGTACGTGATCGCTGGCCAGGGCACCGTCGCGATGGAAATTCTCAGCCAGCATCAGGGCCCGATTCACGCGATCTTCGTGCCGATCGGCGGCGGTGGACTGGCGGCGGGCGTCGCCGCGTACGTGAAATCGGTGCGCCCGGAGATCAAGGTGATCGGCGTGCAGACCGATGATTCGTGCGCGATGGCGGCGTCGCTCAAAGCCGGTGAGCGGGTCACGCTGAACGAAGTGGGTCTCTTCTCGGACGGCACGGCGGTGAAACTCGTCGGTGAAGAAACCTTCCGCCTGTGCAGCGAATATCTCGACGACGTGCTGCTCGTGAATACCGATGCGCTATGCGCCGCGATCAAGGACGTGTTCCAGGACACCCGCAGTGTGCTGGAACCCGCCGGCTCGCTCGCAGTGGCTGGCGCCAAGCAGTATGCGGAACGCGAAGGCATCGAGAACCAGACACTGATTGCGATCACGTCGGGCGCGAACATGAACTTCGACCGCATGCGCTTCGTGGCCGAGCGCGCCGAAGTCGGTGAAGCACGCGAAGCGGTGTTCGCCGTGACGATTCCCGAGGAGCGTGGCAGTTTCCGCCGCTTTTGCGAACTGGTCGGCACGCGCAGCGTCACTGAATTCAACTACCGCATTGCGGATGCGAACTCCGCCCATATCTTCGTGGGCGTGCAGATCAGGAATCGCAGCGAGTCGGCGCAGATCGCGGGCGCGTTTGAAGCGCACGGCTTCGCCACGGTCGACCTGACGTTCGATGAACTCTCCAAGCAGCACATCCGCTACATGGTCGGCGGGCGCTCGCCGTTGGCACACGACGAACGTCTGTTCCGTTTCGAGTTTCCCGAGCGTCCGGGCGCGCTGATGAAATTCCTCTCGTCGATGGCGCCGAACTGGAATATCAGCCTG
This sequence comes from Paraburkholderia sp. RL18-101-BIB-B, assembly GCF_046026985.1. Taxonomy (NCBI): domain Bacteria; kingdom Pseudomonadati; phylum Pseudomonadota; class Betaproteobacteria; order Burkholderiales; family Burkholderiaceae; genus Paraburkholderia; species Paraburkholderia sp. RL18-101-BIB-B. The sequence continues at coordinate 274,575 of NZ_JARESV010000003.1, read as the reverse complement.
TTCCACTATCGCAACCAGGGCGCGGACTACAGCTCGATTCTGGTCGGCATCCAGGTGCCGGACAGCGAGAATGAAGCGTTCAACAAGTTTCTCGCCACGCTCGGCTATCCGAACTGGGAAGAGACGCAGAATCCGGTGTATCGGCTGTTTCTCGCGTCCTAGAGCGGCTCGGGGTTTACCTTGAGCTAGCGCAACACTGTGCGACGGATGAGGCGTCGGGTGAATGGGCCACAAGCCCCGTCTGGACGGCGTTTGGGCTCGATTTCGCCTATCGGCTGCATGTGCCCGAGCAAGGCTGCTATTTCAAAACTGGATACAGCCTATCCACCATATCGCGTTGCGCGATACAGCACGTGATCGTCAAACTGAGTGCAAATCTAACGCCGCATTCAGGAGACAACTCATGCGCACCCAAGTTGGCATCATCGGTGCCGGCCCTGCGGGCCTGCTTCTTTCCCATCTTCTTCACCTGCGCGGTATCGACTCCGTCGTGCTCGAGTCGCGCAGTCGCGATCAGATCGAATCCACCATTCGTGCCGGCGTGCTTGAACAAGGCACGATGGACCTGTTGACCGAAGCCGGCGTCGGCGCACGGATGAAAGCAGAAGGCGCACTGCATCACGGCTTCGAACTGGCTTTCGAAGGCAAGCGGCACCGCATCGACCTGACCGGACTCACGGGGCATTCGATCACGGTTTACGCGCAGCACGAAGTCATCAAGGATCTCGTCGCGGCACGCGTGGCCGATGACGGCAAGCTGCGCTTCGGCGTCTCGGAGACGTCGATTCACGGCATCGATACCGACACGCCGTCGATCCGCTATCGCCACGAGGGCGAAGCGTACGAATTGCAATGCGACTTCGTGATCGGCTGCGATGGTTCGCAAGGCGTGTCGCGCGCATCGATTCCGCAGGCATTGCGCAAGGACTTTGAGCGGGTGTACCCGTTCGGTTGGTTCGGTATCCTGTGCGAAGGGCCGCCGTCATCGGATGAATTGATCTACGCGCGTCATGAGCGAGGCTTCGCGTTGATCAGCACGCGCTCGCCGAATGTGCAGCGCATGTACTTCCAGTGCGATCCGAAGGACTCCGTCGAGAACTGGTCCGACGACCGCATCTGGGCGGAACTGCATGCACGAGTCGATTCTCACGACGGCCAGACAATCGTCGACGGCAAGATCTTTCAGAAGAACATTGTCGGCATGCGCAGTTTCGTGTCGAACACGATGCAACATGGCCGGCTGTTTCTCGCGGGCGATGCGGCGCATATCGTGCCACCCACCGGCGCGAAGGGCATGAATCTGGCGGTGGCCGACGTGCGTGTGTTGACCGAGGCGCTGAACGCGTTCTACGTCGAGAATCGCACGGATCTGCTCGACAGTTACAGCACGACCGCACTCAAACGCATCTGGCGCGCCGAGCATTTCTCGTACTGGATGACCAGCATGATGCACCGTATCGAGGGCGCGTCGCCTTTCGAGCAGCAGCTTCAGGTGGCCGAACTCGAATACGTGACGACCTCGCGCGCGGCGGCCACAGTGATGGCGGAAAACTACGTCGGCATCGCGGGCGCGCATGCGTGAGCGGGCAGGGCGCGTTGCATTGGATGATATGGCGGCGCCTTTCAGTGACGATCTGATCGCGCTGAAAGACGGCTAGCCCGCTGGCGATAAAACTCGCCATGTCCGATCACGGCCATCGTTTTTTCTCCAGAAGATCCGCGTGCCCGGCGAACCTCTGGACCCGCGCCGGGAATGCGAGCATATTGCTCATATTCCCATTCAGGAGTCACACTTGGCTACTCGCATTGCCGCGCCACGCGGCGCGATGCGCAAAGCGCCGCAGCAAGCGCGTTCGCGGGCCACCATCGACGCCATTCTCGACGCGGCGGCTCACATTCTCGGCGAGCGCGGCTGGGAAGGGCTTACCACTAACGGCGTAGCGGAAGCGGCGGGCGCGAGCATCGGATCGCTGTATCAGTACTTCCCGAACAAGCTGGCGCTGATCGAAGCCGTGCGTCGCCGGCACTTCGACGATGTGCTCGCAGTGCTGCATGCCGCGGCGAACTTCGAAACCCCGCGCGTGAAACGCATCACGGTGCTCGTCGACGGGATGATCGCGGTACACAGCCGGCATCCGGCGGCACACCGCGTGCTGCTGGAAGAGAGCCCGCGCGGCGAGGATTCGCGTAGCGCTCACGATCGCTTCGATGTGGAATGCACAAAGGCGTACGAAACGCTGTTCAGGGCCAACGTTCGCGGCGTTGCCGAACGCGGCTGCGTGGGTGCGCGAGTGCTCGCAGGCGCCCTTGCTGGCGCCGTCCACGAAGCGGCACGGCAGGGGCAGCTTGCGTCGCCCGTCTTGCGGCGGGAACTCATCGCGCTGGTGGATGCGTACCTGTCGAGGCTGCGGCCGCTCGGCGAGAAGCCGGTCAGTCGACAAGCGCGCTAACCCCGATGCGCATCAACTCAATTCCGGACCATCGCCATGACCCAGAACGTATCGCCCCGGCATGGCCCGATTGGACGCAGGTGAAGGGCTTCGAGAACTATTCATAAGGCCGCACCTCGCGCTGTCATTTTGCCAGGGTAAGCTGTGCCTTTGGTGCGTTCTTCAAATAAGGGGCAGAGGTCCATGCGGCGTGTCATATTCAACCAGAAGGGCGGTGTGGGCAAATCGACCATCGTATGCAACCTGGCGGCCATCAACGCCAGCGAGAACCTGCGTACGCTGGTCATCGATCTCGACCCGCAAGGTAACTCCAGCCAGTATCTTCTTGGCAAGCAGGCCAGCGATCTCAAGCCCAACGTCGCGGACTTCTTCGAAACGGCCTTGAGTTTCAGTTTCAGGCCGACGCCGGTCTCGACCTTCATTCACCCCACGCCGTTCGAGAACCTCGACGTGATGCCCTCCCATCCGGATCTCGACACGCTGCACGGCAAGCTCGAATCGCGCTACAAGATCTACAAGCTGCGTGACGCGTTGAACGAGCTGGATGAGTACGACGCGATCTACATCGATACGCCGCCGGCGTTGAATTTCTACACGCGTTCCGCGCTGATTGCGGTCGAACGCTGCCTGATTCCGTTCGACTGTGACGACTTTTCCCGCCGCGCCTTGTACACGCTGCTCGACAACGTCAAGGAGATTCAGCAGGATCACAACGCCGGACTCGAAGTCGAAGGAATCGTGATCAACCAGTTTCAGCCGCGCGCGAGTCTGCCGCTTCAACTGGTCGAGGAACTGATCAGCGAGGGCTTGCCTGTGCTGGAGTCGCGATTGTCGACGTCCGTGAAGATTCGCGAGTCGCATCAGTATGCGAAGCCGATGATTCACTTCGATCCGCGTCACAAGCTCGCCCACGAATTCATGGCGTTGCATCGGGAATTGATTGGAGCGGGCGCCGCGGGGTAACACCGCCGTCACGAATCTCCAGCTAACCGAACACCCGTTTTGCGTGGATGCCGAGGCCGGTAGCCACGCTCGCTAGCGGGTCGCCGAACACGAGTTCGGCTTGCGCAAACAAACGCACCCGCAATCGCGCGCGTCAACGACGCGAGCCCCGTCGAACCGCCGGTGAAATACACGGCGTCGACTTTGCCCGCAGCGATGCCGGCCAGCCGCGCAGTTTCCCGCGCGGCGTGAACGATCCGCGTTCTTTCTTCGCGCATGGCTTCGACGAGTTGCTGTTCATCGAAAGCGACGCTCAGGTCCGGCTCGATCGGGTCGATCTCGATGAGCGTGTCGCCCCCGGCCGCAATCGCAATCTTTGCCCGTTCCGCACTCGCGGCGAGCGCATGGCCGAGCCGCCGGTCCACCACCCGCATCAGCCGGTCATGATGAACCGGGTTTCGATACAGATGGCGCATGAGCCGAAGCTCGGTTTCTCGTTTAGGCGTGTAGAGCGAGTTGATAGATGCCAGGTCTCCAGATCGAAGTAGGCGCGATTCGGTATTTCGCGTCCTTCGGTGTCCAGACTGCGATACCCGGCCTCTCGCAGAATGGCCGCCAATTCGACCCGCCGATCCACGTCCGTTCCGGCGACATGCACGCCGTGATGCGCGAGCACATCTTCCTTGCGATCCACCCTCGACATTCGCTGCGGACCCACCCGCACCATTGAGAAATCCGAGGTGCCTCCGCCGATATCGGCGACCAGCACGATTTTTTCTTCTCCGAGCCGCGATTCGTAGTCGAAGGCGGCGGCAAGCGGCTCGTACTGGAACTCGACGTCGCGAAAACCCACCGAGCGGGCGGCCGCTTCGAGCTGCCGTTGCGCGCGGGCATCGGCAGCGGGGTCGTCGTCGACGAAGAACACCGGGCGCCCGAGCACGGCCTGATCGATTGGCGCGCCGAGCAGCGTTTGCGCGCAGCCCTTCAGATGGCCGATGAACATCGCGATCACGTCGAGATACGGGATTGCCGATCCATCGCCCAAGGCCGTGCTGGATTCCGCAATGCCCGTCCCGAGAATGCTTTTGATGGCGCGCATCAGGCGGCCGTCGAAACCGTCGACGTAGGCCGCCAGCGCGGCGCGTCCGAATACGTGAACCCGTTCGTCATGGTTGAAGAAGATGGCCGTCGGCAGGGTGGTCGCGCCTTTTTCGACGGATGCGAGTGCGATGCGGTGGCCGTCAGGGACCGCCACGGCTGAATTTGAGGTGCCGAAATCTATTCCGCAGTAAGCCATATCGATGCTGTGCGTCAGGAAAACCATAGGCGTGTAAAATGTTGACATTTATCATAAAACCTTCGACACTCCGTTTCAAGTTGTGACGCACCAGCGGAACCGGCTCTCACGGCAGGTTGCGTCGCCGGAGCAGGCAAGTGCGGAATTCGGCTGTAAGGCAGTTGAAGGTGGAAGTTCGAGGGCGCCGGTTGAGGCCGAAACCCGAAGCGAGGAATTCCTTTCAATCTGATATAAAAATTAGGAGACTTAAGTGAACACCCACAAGGCTCAGAAGCTGATGTGTGCCGTAGCAATAGGAGGGTTGGCTGGCGCGGCCCACGCGCAGAGCAGCGTGACTCTTTATGGATTGATCGACGCCGGCATCAGCTACGTCAATCATGCGGAGAACGCGTCCGGCGGCAGCTCCAGTCTCGTCAAGTTCGACGACGGCATCAACGGTGGCAACCGCTGGGGTTTGAAGGGTGCCGAAGACCTGGGCGGCGGTTACAAGGCCGTGTTCACATTGGAAAATGGTTTCGGTCTGGGCGACGGTACGCTCAGCCAGGGCGGCGCGCTGTTCGGCCGGCAGGCTTTCGTCGGTATATCCAAAAGCGGCGTGGGCGCATTCACGATGGGGCGCCAGTATCCGTTCTCGCACGACTATCTGAACCGGTATTCGACCGGCGGCCTGACGGCCGGCGATGCTTATGAATATCACATCGACACGCTCGATCTGCTGACGTCGGTGCGGATCAACAATTCGGTGAAGTTCGACAGCGTGCGGTTGTACGGCTTCAAAGTCGGCGCGATGTACGGTTTTTCCAATGCGGCGGGCGAGTTCGGCGGTTCGAACGGCGACAACGGCAACGGCGGTTCGTCGCGGACGTACAGCTTCGGCGTCGACTATCGCAACGGGCCGTTCAGCATGGCCTTTGCCTATACCGACATCACGTATCCATTGCAGGAAGTGCCGCCGCTCAAGCTGACGCTCGCCAATCTGGACCCGCTCGGCGAGCGTGATCTGCGAACCCTCGGCATCGGCGCCAAATATCAGTTCGGCTCGGTGCTCGGTTACGCGCTATGGACCAACACGCGGCTCGAGAACCTGGACCACAGCGCCGCGACGCTCAACATCTACGAAGGCGGCGTGGTGTATCAGGTCAATGCGCCGCTGGTGGCCGCGCTGGGCTACACGCGCACGCAGGTTCGAGGATCCGCCACGGGCACGTGGAACCAGATCAACAGCAGTGTCGAGTATTCGCTGAGCAAGCGCACCAGCGTTTATGCGCTGGCGATTTACCAGAAAGCGTCCGGAACGAATGACGGCGTGCCGGTTCAGGCGATGATCGGCAAAACGACGAGTTACTTCGGCAACTCGGGCAGCGACGCGCAAAACCAGTTGGCTTTCCGGATCGGGATGCGGCATCGGTTTTGAGGGGGAGGGCAGAAGCACGTCGGCGGGTTTCAGGTTGGTCTGACGTGAAAATGTCAGTGAGATGGCAGGCGCGTCAGGCCCGCCGCACGGGCGTTCCGCAAGGATGAGATCGTGAAAAGTAAAGTGTTGACATTTTTCAGGGCGCCACCTAGACTCGTTTTCATGGACACTGATCACATCTCCCCTACCGTCTCTCTAGCTGATTTCCGGGCGCATACGCTGACCGGTGTCGTGCAGCACGAGATCGAGCGAATGATTCTGAGCGGCGAGTTGAAGCCGGGACAGCGGCTCAATGAGAAGGCCGTCGCGGACAAGCTTTCGGTGAGCCGCGGGCCTGTGCGTGAGGCATGTCGCGCGCTGGCTGAACTGGGCCTCGTGTATCTGATCCCGCAGCGCGGCGTATTCATTCAGCGCGTCACGCGAGACGATGCAATCGAAGTCTACGATCTGCGCGCAGGCCTCACGGCATTGTCGGCGTCGTTGCTCGCGCCGCTCTTGACGGACGACATGGCAACCCAGCTCGACGCGTATGTCGACGAGATGCAGGAAGCCGCGCAGAAAGGCGATTTTTCGCGATTCGATCCGTTGAACCTCGAGTTCCACGACTACATCGTGCGATCAACGGGGAACTCGCGATTGATCAAGCTCTATCGCGGCTTCGTCAAGGAATTTCATCTGTTCCGGGTGCATGGAATGGTTCAGCGCGGCGCGCTGCTTCAGTCGAATGAAGAGCACCGCGAAATCGTCAATGCGCTCAAATCGCGCAACGCGAGCCTGAGCTACGAGATGAGTTTCAGTCACGTGTCGAAGGGCAAGGAGCGCATGCTTGTCGCGTTGGACGGCATGGTGAAATCCGGCGAGGAAGCTGCAGCGCCGCCGGCCACGGATCAGATCGCCTGACCAGGCCGGTTACCAGAAAAACCGAAGCACCTCCGCGTTTAACGAGCGCGGATTGATGGGCACCCAACGTCGAGTCGGGCGCAGCAGTATTAGTTTGCACTACGAAAGACGTAAGCGTATTTCAGATTTATTTTTGAGCACTCTTCCCCAGTTTCTATACCAGCCTACGGCGCTTTACTTCTATGCTTGAACTATCGCTGGCTTGTCAGATTACCGACCGCACACGTGCGCTGATCGACGGAAAGGTCGCGATCGACGGATGCAAGGTCAACTTCGTGAATGGGCCTGCCGAAGAACTCTTTCAACGTGCGTTCCGCCACGGCGAATTCGATATCTCGGAACTGTCGCTGGGCACGCATCTTTTGACCACCGCTCGTGGGCAAACCAGTTACATCGGCGTGCCGGTGTTTCTGTCACGGTCGTTCCGCCATTCGGCGATCTATATCCGTACCGATCGCGGCATTGATTCTCCGCAAGCGCTAAAGGGCCGCCGCATCGGCGTGCCCGACTTTCAGCAGACGGCGGGCATCTGGGTGCGCGGCATGCTCGCCGATGAATACGGTGTGAGCAGCCGCGACGTGAAGTGGGTGATCGGCGGCCTCGAGCAGGCTGGCCGCGAGGCGCGGGTGCCTTACAACCTGCCGTCCGCTATCCAGGTGGAACCGATCGCCTCGGACCAGACACTCGCGCGCCTGCTCGACAAAGGCGAGATCGACGCGCTGATCGCGCCGAAACCACCATCGTGCTTCGGCCGCAATGAACACGTGCAGCGCCTTTTTCCCGCTTTCCGCGAAAACGAGGAAGCGTGGTTCCGCAAAACACGGCTGTTCCCGCCCATGCACATGGTCGGCATTCGCCGCTCGCTCGTCGAACAGCATCCGTGGTTGCCGGTCAATGTGTTTGCCGCGTTCAGGAAGTCGCGCGATATCGCGCTCGGCGAACTCGCGATCACCGACACGCTGCGCGTAATGCATCCGTGGATCACATCCGAATACGAGTGCGTCAAATCACTGATGGGCGATGACTACTGGCGCTACGGTCTGAAAGAGAACCGTACCGACCTCGACACGTTGCAGCGCTATGCGAAAAGCGACGGCCTGATCCAGGACGAGGTGCCGATGGAGAGACTCTTCGCCGCCAGCACCTTCGACGCATTCAATTTTTAAACCGTCATAGAGCACCATAAACAGGAGACGAAGTGATGAGGAGGAGGCTTGAGACATCGAGTGTCGCGCGTGGCATCTGTGTTGCGTTGCTTGCAGCGTGCGCGACGCTCGCGAATGCCGCGGACGCATGGCAGCCTCGACGGCCGGTCGAGATCGTGGTGCCGAGCGCGCCGGGTGGAGGACTCGACCTGGTCGCGCGCACGCTGCAGAGCGTGATTCAGCAGGAGAAGCTCTCGACCAAACCGGTAACGGTCATCAACCGTCCGGGCGGTGGCGGCACCGTCAGTATCGCGTACATCAATTCACACGAAGCCGACGGCCATTTCGTCACGGTTCAGGCGCTGCCGCTGATCACCAACCGGATCACGGGCCTTTCCACGGTAGGCATCGACGACGTGACGCCGCTTGCCGTATTCGTCACCGAACAGGTCGTGTTCTCGGTGCCGGGCAATTCGCCGATCAAATCGGGCAACGATCTCGTGCAGATGCTCAAGAAAGACCCGACCAGCGTGACGCTGGGCGTGTCGAGTTCGCCCGGCGGCCAGAGTCACGATGCCGCGGCGCTGGTCATGAAGGGCGCCGGCCAGGATCCGAAGAAGATCAAAGTCGTGTTCTTCGATTCAGGCGGTGAAGCATTGACGGCGCTGATGGGCGGCCACGTGACCGCGGCTGCGACGCCCGCCGGCGTGGTGCTCGGACCGAGCAAGTCGGGCAGCGTGCGCATGATCGCGATTCCCGGCGGCACGCGTCAAGGCAGCGAACTGGCGAACGTGCCGACGTGGAAAGAGCAGGGCATCAATGTGGACTTCACGACCTGGCGCGTGCTGGTCGGTCCGAAGAACATGACGCCTGCCGAAATAGCATGGTGGGACAACGTATTGCAAAAGGCCACTGCGTCACCGGAATGGGCTGCAGCCGTGAAGCGCAATCTGTGGACCGCCGACTACAAGAACAGCACTCAGACGCGTGCTTTCCTTCAGGGCGAGCGCAATCGCCTGACCCCTCTGCTTGGCGAGCTTGGTATCGCGAAGTAGCGAATTTTTCTTTTAACCCGCAGTACCTATCGACATGGAGATCCATATGTCACGCATCGTTCACCTCGCAGTCAAGGTCGACGACCTCGAGCAGGCCACGCGTTTCTATACCGAAGTGTTCGGCTTCAAGGAAGTGAAGACCGGGCGCAACCGCGAACACATTTCGCGTCACATGACCGATGGTCACATCGACTTTACGCTGATGAAGTACGACAGCGAAGACTCGCACGAAGCGCAGATCGCGGGCGCCGGTCCGCGTCTGCACCACTGGGGCGTCACGGTCGACGACCAGGAAGCCGCTGCCGAGAAGATCAAGCAGTACGGCGGCGAGATTCTCTCGGCAAAGGGCGAGGGCGCACTCAAGTTTCGCGCACCGGACGGCACGATCGCCGAAGTGGTGAAGCCGGGCCGCTACAACGAGAAGTGATGCGGCGCTGTCGTTGCTGACAGTAGTGGCGCACGGGGGCAACCCGGCGCAAGCGGCGCGCGCGGCATGCGCGGCATGGCGCGCAAGCGGATCAACGAGCACGACTACGCGAGTCCGCGCGGACTGTGCGAACCGTCGGTGGTCGCTGCGTTTGGCGACCACCAACGGAGTCGAACTCTGGAGGAGACATGAAAAGCATCAGAAGCGACGTATGGCTCGCATTCTGCGTGATGGCGCTCGCCGCCGTGTACCTGTACATGGACATGCGTTTGCCGGAAGTCCGGCTGAGCGATCCGCTCGGGCCTAAAGCGTTTCCGGCTCTCGTCGGCGTGGGATTGATCGCCTCGGCGCTCGTCCTTCTACTCGAAGGGCGCGGCAAGGCGCATGCGCAAGCGGCCGAACCGGTTCCCGCACCAACAGTGGCCGATGCGGAGCATGGCCACGCGGAACATGCCGTGCCGGAGCCGAAGCAACGTCCGTTCATTCTGATCAGCATGGTTGTCTGGACCGCCATCTATTACCTGTGTTTCGAGCCTGCCGGGTATGTACTCTCGACCTCGGTCTTTCTGTTTGGCTTGCTCAGCTATTTCAATCGCCAGCGCCACAAAACCAATCTCGCCATCGCGCTCGGCGTGACAGTGGTTTTCGATCTGCTGTTTTCCCAGCTTCTCGGCGTTCCGGTGCCGACCGGCCTTCTCCCATTCTGAGGCGTTCGCATCATGGACAGTCTGCATGGCATTCTGCACGGACTCGCGGTTGCCGCGACGCCGATGCATCTCATGTATACGCTTTTCGGCGTTTTCATCGGCACGATGATCAGCCATTTGCCGGGCATCGGCCCATCGGCGGGGATTGCGTTGCTGATTCCGGTGACCTTCGGCATGGATCCCATTTCCGCGCTCATGATGCTCACCGGCATTTACTACGGCTGCATGTACGGCGGCGCGGTCACGGCGATCCTGCTCAATACGCCGGGCGACGCCGCAGCGGTGATGACGGTGCTCGACGGCTATCCACTGGCGAGGAAAGGCAGAGCGGCCGCGACGCTGGCGATTGCCGCCGTCAGCTCGTTCATGGCCGGCATGATGGGTGTGACCGCGCTCGCGTTCGTGGCGGCGCCGCTCGCTGCCGTCGCGCTGCATTTCGGACCCACTGAATACTTCGCGCTGATCTGCTTTGCGTTGTCGACGGTCGGTGCGCTCACCGGCGACTCGCTGGGCAAGGGCATGATGGCAGTGTTCATGGGACTCGGTCTCGCGACCGTGGGCATCGACCTGCAAAGCGGGGTGCCGCGTTTTACGCTCGGTCTCACGCAATTGCAGGATCGCGTGAATTTTCTGGTGGTCGTGGTGGGTCTTTTCGCGATTGCCGAAGTCAGCCGGATGGTCGAAGGCACGTTGGGCGGCACGCTGCATACGGTGCGTGTCGAAGGCAAGCTGTGGTTCACTCGCGCGGAGTGGCGGCGCGCGCGGCCCGCGATCTTCCGCGGCTCGGCAGTCGGCTTTCTCTGCGGCGCGGCGCCGGGCCTCGGCGGCACGCTCGCGGCCATGCTCTCGTACGTGCTGGAAAAGAAAATCTCGAAGCATCCGGAAGAGTTTGGCCACGGCGCCATTGAAGGTGTCGCGGCGCCGGAAGCGGCGACCAACGCGGACACGTGCGGCGCGTTCGTGCATCTGCTGGCGCTCGGCGTGCCGGGTTCCGGCGCGACGGCGGTGATCATGGGCGCGTTCATCATGTACGGCATGCAGCCGGGCCCCATGCTGTTTCACACGCAACCGGATCTCGTGTGGGGGCTCATCGCGAGCATGTACGTCGGCAACATCATGCTGTTGCTGCTCAATCTGCCGCTCGTGGGCATTCTGTCGCGCATTCTGTACGTGCCGTCCGGCGTGCTGCTCTGTTTAATCCTGGTGATTGCGTCGGCGGGGGTGTATTCGTTCAGTAACGACGTGTTCGATCTTTTCCTTGCGCTGTTCTTCGGCATTGTCGGTTACGCGTTTCGCAAGTTCGATATTCCCAAGGCGCCGCTGCTGTTCGGGCTGATTCTCGGCCATACGCTCGAGCAGTCGTTCCGTCAGGCGTTGACCATTTCGAATGGCGATCCGAGCGTGTTTCTTCGCAGTCCGATTGCCGCAAGTCTGCTCGGCTGTGCTGCCATTAGTGTGGGGGCTTCGATCTGGAGCCGTCGGAGAAAGTCGTCGAAGCTCGTGCGGGAAGTAGAAGAGCAGGTCGCAGCCGCGCATCGGCTGGCGAACGAGCGGCATTGAGTTTCATCCCACGTTTTGCCGGGTTTTACTTATGCATGCAGCCGTCGCTGCCTGCGCCGCGATATGACCAGCAGAAGGAAAGCCCGCATGCAATCACTATCCGAGCGCAAGTCGAGCGACGTGTCGTTGCTGGAGATTCTCCTGCTGTTCGCGCGGGTCGGACTGACGAGTTTCGGCGGCGGCCTGTCCGCATGGATTTACCGCGAGGTGGTCACGCAACGAGGATGGCTGGAAGAAGATGAATTCCTCGGCGCGCTGACGCTCGGCCAGATCTTGCCAGGCTCGAACGTGATCAATCTGTCGATCTATGTCGGCTACCGCATGAAAGGCGCGATCGGCAGCACAGTGGCCGTGTCAGCCTTGCTCGTGCCGCCCATGGTGGTGATCGTTCTGCTCGCCACCGTGTTTCATCAGTTCGCGCAACTCGCGTGGCTGCATGAGTTTCTCGAAGGTGTCGCCGCGGCGGCGATCGGCATGACCGCATCGATGGGCTTTCGTACCGCGCGCTCGCTGCTCGCGGTACAACGCTGGCCGCTGGTGATGATCGTCGCGGTTTTCGTTGCGGTCGGCGTGCTGCGCTGGCCGCTCGTGCCGGTCGCTATCGTGGCGGGGGCCGCCGGACTGTATGTTGCATGGAGGAGCGGCCAAGGTGCGCGATAACATCTATCTGCAACTGATCGCGGTATTCGCGCCGTTGTCGCTTCTCTCGTTGGGCGGCGGGCAAAGTATCGTCGCAGATATCAACCAGCAGACGGTGGCGATCCACGGTTGGGTGACGCAGGCCGAATTCGTCGACCTGTTCGCGATCTCGCGCGCGGCGCCCGGACCGGGCGCATTGCTCACGACGTTGATCGGTTGGAAGGCGGCGGGCTTCCTCGGCGCGGTGATTGCGTCGCTCGCACTGTTCGTGCCGTCTTCGGTGCTCGCCTACGGTGCGACGCTGGCGTGGACGCGGCACAAACAGCACCCCTGGCATCGGACGGCGGAGCAGGGCCTCGCGCCGATCGCTACCGGGCTGATTCTCGCCGGCGCGTTTTCCGTGCTGCGAGCTTCTTCGTCGACGTGGACGATCTGGGCGCTTGCCGCCATCGCGTTGAGCCTCTTTCTTTCGCGGCCGAAAATGAATCCCTTGATCGTTCTGTTCGCCGCGGGTCTCGTGAATGTGATAATCGGCCACGTTCTCTAGCTAACGAGGTATGGCAATGCAGGTCTATGGCAGGCGCAGTTCGATCAACGTGCAGAAAGTGCTGTGGTGTCTCGCCGAACTGGGTTTCGAAGAGGGGCGGGAGTTTTCGCGCATCGACGCGGGACTGGAGTACGGCGTGATCGACACGCCGCAATATCGCGCGCTCAATCCGAATGGACTGGTGCCGACGCTCGTCGACGGCGAGTGCGTGTTGTGGGAGTCGAACACGATCGTCCGTTATCTGGCCGCGAAATATGATGCGCAGACGCTCTTGCCGTCCGACCCGGCTGCCCGTGCCGATGTCGAGCGCTGGATGGACTGGCAACTCGGCACGCTGTGGGCGACGTTGCGCGTCGCGTTCCTCGGGCTGACGCGTGTGCCGGAGGCGCAACGCGATTACGACGCGATCAAGCGTTCATATCGTGACGCAACGCGGCTCCTGGGCATTGCCGACGCGGCCCTCGAAAAGCACGACTATCTCGCGCAAGATCGCTTTACCGCGGCCGATATCGGCGTCGGGCTCGCGGCGCACCGTTGGGTGCAACTGGCTGAGCGCTTCCCCGAGAAGTTGGAGGCTCCGCCGCCGTTGCCTTCCTTAAACCGATGGCTTCAGGCGATCAAGGCAAGGCCGGCGTTTTCCGTGGCGGTCGCTCCTTAAGTGGCTATCTGGGCGGCGAATAGTTGCGCGTTCTATCGTCGCCTATGTCTTCCTTTGAAGAAATCCGGTACGTGCAGGGTTCTGTGGCCATAAGCAATCGACGGCGCGTGCCATGACCGCCAAATGATCTGACATTTGCCGCCAGAATCCGCACCCGCCGCCCACCAGCCCGTCCGCTCGGGCATCTCAATCCATTCCTTCCGACACCCCGGGTCAACCCGCATTGCCATGTCACGTTCTTGCGACTATCTTTCTACATCATACGTATGACCTAGAGAGTGAATCGTGGCAACTTTGCACAGGCAGGTCCTGAACCAGATGGGCGAGCAGATCTGTTCAGGCAAGTTCATGCCCGGCGATATTCTTCCCGCCGAGCCCGTGCTTGCCGAACAGATGCAGGTGAGCCGCATCACCATCCGCGAGACGATGAAGTCGCTGTCCGCCAAGGGCATGCTTCAGGTGCGCCGCCGCTACGGCACCGTCGTGCTGCCGCGTTCGCAATGGCAGTTGTTCGACCCGGACGTGATCACATGGCGGGCGCGCGCGGGCGCCGTCGAGCCGGGTCTCATCGAAGATCTGATGGAGTTGCGTCTGATCATCGAGCCGAACGCGGCCCGGCTCGCCGCGAAACGCGCGACCGCGGAAGATCGCGTTGCGGTCCGGCGCGCGTTCAAGCTGATGGAGCGCGCGGTCGCCGGGCACGGCGAATATGTTCCCGCCGACCTTGCGTTTCACGGCGCCATTCTCACGGCCTGCCACAACCAGTTTGTCCAGCAGATGCAGAACGCGCTGTCGGCGATCCTGCGTACCAGTTTCGAACTCAGCTCGGAGATCGAGGGTGGGCCGGCTCGTTCGCTGCCCATGCACGAGGCGCTGTGCGTGGCGATCGAGCAGGGCGATCCCGTGGCGGCGGAACAGGCCGTGCTTACGCTGATCCAGCGCGCCGAGCAGGACTTCGAGGACCGTGCCGCGCTCGATCGCAGCGCTAGCGAGAAGCCCGTCTGACGAATCGCCTGAACCACGCAACACGACCACACGGGGCGGCCTCTTAGGCGGACCGTCCAGAAGCAGCGCTGTTGCATCCCCAACTCATTTATCGCGGCTGTCATGACGACACGCGAGGGGCGCACTCGCGCCTCGTTACCGAACCTCGAGAGGACACTTGCATGACACAGTTATTCGATCTGAGCGGCCGCACGGCGCTCATCACCGGATCGGCGCGCGGCATCGGCTTCGCGTTCGCCGAAGGCCTCGCCGCCGCCGGCGCCGGCGTGATCCTGAACGGCACGCGCGCCGACACGGTGGCGCAAGCCGTTGAGCGGCTCAGCGCCAAAGGCTTGAAAGCACAAGGCCGCGCGTTCGACGTGACCGACGAAGCCGCCGTCGCCGAAGCCTTCGCGCAATGGGACAAGGACGGTGTGCAGATCGACATCGTGATCAACAACGCCGGTATCCAGTTTCGCAAACCGCTCGTCGACCTCGAACTGAGCGACTGGCAGCGTGTGATCGACACCAACCTCACGAGCGCATTCATCGTCGCGAAGCAGGCCGCGCGACGCATGATCGCGCGCGGCACGGGCGGCAAGATCATCAACATCGGGTCGCTGACGAGCGAGGCCGGGCGAGCGACGGTCGGCGCCTATACGGCGGCGAAGGGCGGCATCAAGATGCTGACCCGTGCCATGAGCGCCGAGTGGGCGGCCGCGAACATTCAGGCCAATGCCATTGGTCCGGGCTACATCCTGACCGACATGAACAAGCCACTGATCGAAAACGCCGCGTTCGATGCGTGGGTCAAGAACAGCAATCCTTCGCAACGCTGGGGCAAGCCGGAAGAACTCGTCGGCACGGCGGTGTATCTGGCGTCGCCGGCTTCGAGCTACGTGAACGGCCAGATCATTTACGTGGACGGCGGCTGGCTGGCCGTACTGTAAAGACCGATTCGCGCGGGTAGAGCACAACCAAAACACCGCCCGCGCCAGATAGTGAGTATGCCGTACCGATCCGGAGACATCATGGAAAGCGTCAAACCCGTAGCACCCCAAAGATGGTGGTATCTGATGCCCATCATCTTCATCACCTACAGCCTCGCCTATCTCGATCGCGCGAACTACGGCTTCGCCGCCGCGGCCGGCATCGATCGCGATCTCGGCATCACGCACGGCACGTCGTCGCTGATCGGTTCGCTGTTCTTTCTCGGGTACTGCCTGTTTCAGGTGCCCGGCGCGATTTACGCGCAACGCAACAGCGTGAAGAAGCTGATCTTCTTTAGCCTGATTCTCTGGGGGCTGTGCGCGGCGGCCACCGGCATGGTCAGCAACATTCCGATGCTGATGGTGCTGCGCTTCGTGCTCGGCGTGGTTGAGGCGGCCGTCATGCCGTCGATGCTGATGTACATCAGCCGCTGGTTCACCAAGACCGAGCGCTCGCGCGCCAACACCTTCCTGATTCTCGGCAATCCGGTGACGGTGTTGTGGATGTCGGTGGTGTCCGGCTATCTGGTGCGCAGCTTCGGCTGGCGCGAGATGTTCATCCTCGAAGGTTTGCCCGCGCTCGCGTGGGCGGTTGTCTGGTGGTTCACGGTGAAGGATCGCCCGGCCGACGCGCCGTGGATGAGCGATGCCGAAAAGACCGAACTCGACGCACGCCTGAAAGCCGAGCAGGCGCATATCGCACCAGTGCGCGACTACAAGGCCGCGTTCCGCTCGTCGATCGTGTTGAAGTTCTGTGCGATTCACGCGTTGTGGAGCATCGGCGTGTACGGCTTCATCATGTGGCTGCCGTCGATCCTCAAGACGGCGTCGACGATCGACATCGTCTCGGTCGGCTGGCTCGCCGCGGTTCCGTATCTCGCGGCGATCATCCTGATGCTGCTCGCGTCGTGGCTGTCGGACAAGACGCGCAACCGCAAGCTGTTCGTCTGGCCGCTGCTGCTGGTGGGCACGATTGCGTTCGTGGCGTCGTACCTGATCGGCGGCTCGCATTTCTGGATCTCGTTCGCGCTGCTGGTCGTGGCGGGCGCAACGATGTACGCACCGTACGGTCCGTTCTTCGCCCTCGTGCCGGAGCTGATTCCGGGCAACGTGCTGGGCGGCGCGATCGGTCTGATCAACGCGTGCGGCGCGCTGGGCGCGTTCGCCGGCTCATGGGTGGTGGGATACCTGAACGGCGCGACCGGCAGCCCGGCGGCTTCCTATATTTTCATGGCGGGCGGCCTGCTGTCGTCCGTGATCCTGATGATGACGGTGCCGGCGAGTTCCGATGAACGTGCGAAGCGCGAAACATCGCTGTCGCTGCATCGCACGTAACGCTAGTCGATCGAACTCATTGGCTGAAACCTGGCAGATAGAACATGGCAACCCTGATTACCGATGTAAAAGTCATCCTGACCGCGCCGGAAGGCATCAACCTGATCGTCGTCAAGGTGGAAACGAACCAGCCCGGTCTCCATGGCCTGGGATGCGCGACGTTCGCCTACCGGCATGTCGCGGTGCAGTGTCTGATCGAGGAGTATCTGCGGCCGCTGCTGATCGGGCGCGACGCGGACGCGATCGAGGAACTGTGGCAACTGATGCATCAGAACGCGTATTGGCGCAACGGACCGATCGAGAACAACGCGATTTCCGGCGTCGATATGGCGCTATGGGACATCAAGGGCAAGCTGGCGAACATGCCGCTATACCAGCTGTTCGGCGGCAAGTGCCGCGAAGGCGTGCCGATCTATCGTCACGCGGATGGCCGCGATCTGAACGAGTTGTGCGAGAACATCCAGAAGTATCGCGAGCAGGGCATCACGCACATTCGCTGCCAGAGCGGCGGGTACGGCGGAGGCGGCTTCGGCAAGGCGCCGGCGAGCGCGCCGCAAGGCGCCGCGGACGGCGTCTATCTCGACAGCCGGAAGTATATGCGCGACACGCTCAAGCTGTTCGACGGCATTCGCAGCAAGATCGGTTTCGACGTCGCGCTGTGTCACGACGTGCACGAACGTTTGAAGCCGGTCGAAGCGATCCGCTTCGCGTGCGAACTGGAACGGTACGAGCTGTTCTTTCTCGAAGACGCGATCGCGCTGGAGGAGGGGGAATGGATGCGCCAGTTACGCGCCAAAACGACCACGCCGCTGGCACAGGGCGAGCTGTTCAACAATCCCTATGAATGGCGCTTCCTGATCACCGAGCGGCTGATCGACTTCATCCGCGTGCATCTCAGCCAGATCGGCGGCATTACCGCCGGACGCAAGCTGCAGATCTTTGCCGAGCAATTCGGGGTTCGGACGGCGTGGCACGGCCCCGGCGACATGTCGCCGCTGGCGCATGCGGCGAATATTCATATCGATCTGGCCGCGCGCAATTTCGGGGTGCAGGAATGGTCGGGCACCGAGCCGCCGAACTTCGTGATTCAGGACCTGAAAGGGCCGAGGGCAGCCTTGCTCGATGTCTTCCCGGGCCTGCCCGAATTCAGGCAAGGTTACGTGTACGCCAACGACAAGCCGGGTCTCGGCGTCGATATCGACGAAGCCGAGGCCGCGAAATATCCGTGCGAAAACAGCGTGACGACGTGGACACAAACGCGGCTGAAAGACGGTACGCTGCAAACGCCGTGAAGCACCCGAGTTTGTCTGGCACGTTAGCCCCACGACTGTTGCGCCGCAAAAAACGCGACTGTACGCGCAAGGCAGAACAGTCTCTCCATTGATGTCCGGGAAACGGCTGGTTTCGAGCAAATGAAATTTAAAAAACAATCGCTGAACAGCCGTTTTTCATTGTAGTGGCAGCAGCAACAGTGAATTCAGGATTGGCGGATTTATCCCGCCGCGCTGGCCACCTACACTCAAGCTACCGCTGCAACGACAGCCCTATCCGCAGCGCGTAGAAAGACAATCTTTGGAGGTGGTTTCATGAAGTCGCTCATTCAAACCGTTGCTATCGCCGTTGTTCTTGCCGCGCCGGTAGCCGCGTTTGCTCAGTCGTCCAACGAGCCTGTATCGCAAGGCGCACAGGCTGCGCAAGCACAGGCCTTGAGCCAGCAAGGCGCGGCTCAAGCCGACAATAGCGGATATGGTTCAGCCAGCGTTGGCTCGTGGCAAGCAGGTCAGAGTAACAACACGACGGTCAGCTCGTACTCGCCGCCGATTCGCAACGCGCGTTAAGCGATTCACGAAACGCGCGGCGAGCACATCGCCGCGCGCAAATCCTATTGTCTTCTTCTGTCTTCTATGACGTGCGCAACAGTGTCATCTCGTTGTGCAGCAACGCCAGCAAATCATCATCGCTAGGCCGCGTGCCCCAGTGCCGCGCGCCCGCCACTGACGCAATCGCGATCCACGAGTGAGGTGGAAACCATTCGCGCAACAGTGTGCCGTCCTGACGCAAACACAATTGACCGGTTTGTTCGCTATATTCGGCGCAGATCAGCGTGTTGTTGATTTGCGCGGTGACTCGTCTTGGATCGCTGCGTAGCAAATCGTCGCTCCTACAGAAGGTGTGGCGCGAATGCGTGCGCGGCACGGCCGCGTCATCGACGCGGCCGCGGCCTATGCATCAATGATCGCCGTGCCCGTGGCCGTGGTCGTCGCCATGACCATGCCAGCCGTTATCGTGACCGCGCCAGTCGCCGTGCGGACCACGCGCTTCATGCCACTCGCGTCCGCCGTGATGTCGATCTTCCCACTCGCGCCGTTCCCAGTAACGGTGGCCGTCGTAATAGCGCTCGCCGTACCAGCCCGGACTCACCACGACCACCGGCGGAGCCGGCGCATAGACCGGCGGTGGCGGCGGGGCATACACGGGTTCGGGCGCATAAGCGACGCCCGGAATGCCGATGTTCACGCCCACATCGACGTGGGCCAGCGCGACCGACGATGCGCCGATTCCGAGACCCGCGACAATCGCCATGGACAGCCAGCGGTTTTGTGATTGGTTCATGTTTTATTTCCGGCTTCTACGATGGTGAGTGGAAAGTCTTGCGCGGCTCGCGCTCAATAGCGATCGTGATAGTGGTTGTGGTAGCCGCCTTCCGGCACCACGATGCAACCGCCCAATGCGCTGCCGAGGGTGACAGCCAGAATGACCAGCGCGAAAATTCTTTTCATGACATTGCTCCTGTTTCCTTGTGACCCGAACTCTACTGAGCCGCGGCATTTCCGGTGTGTTTGTGTGTAACAGGACGTGTCGATTGCGACGCATGCCGGCAAGGCGCGCGTCGCTTCAATAGCGTGCGTCAGCGCGCAGCGACGAGGTAGGGCTCGGCGGGCAGTTGAGCGCGCAAGCCATTGAACGCGTTGCGGAAAAGACGGCGTGGTCGCGCGTCTCGCGTGTTGCGGAGCGCTGAACGGCGCGTGTAGTGGCAGCCGTCAAGCGTGTAGTGGCGCCTATCGTTGCAGCTATGCCGTACAGATACATTCGGTTGCAGACTAGCTGTGCCGACTGGCATCGTCGAGCGATTTTGGGACGCGACCCGTGCGTGTGCATGCGTTCGCGCGATGCGCGCGCCTCGATAGCGAACCTGAGCGGCAGCATCGCGGCGATATCGGCGCCATCGCGTCCATGCGCGATCCTCACGACGTCGCATGTGATAAGCACATGAAAAACAAGTGTTTTACGCGCGCCGCCAAGACTGGTTAGATCGCTGGGTCGGCTGTGTGTCAGTCCGCGCGCCGGCTGACACGCTGAGCCGCCTCGTCCTCGATCGTCCTCACACCAGGAGTTGCATAGCATGTCGAACCTCAGTCTCGCGACGTCCAACGCACTGGACATTCATCCCGTCACTGGCCGCATCGGCGCGGAAATTCGCGGCGTACGCCTGTCGAGCCAGCTTGAGCCGGCCACCGTCGAAGCGATTCGTGCGGCGCTGGTACATCACAAGGTGATATTTTTCCGCGACCAGACGCACTTGCAGGACGCCGATCAGGAAGCCTTCGCCAAGCTGTTCGGCGAGCCGGTTTCGCATCCCACGGTGCCGGTGGTGGACGGCACGGACTATCTGCTCGAACTCGACTCGAATCGCGGCGGCCGCGCCAATTCATGGCACACGGACGTGACCTTCGTCGATGCCTATCCGCAGGCGTCGATCCTGCGCGGCGTGACGATTCCCGAAGTGGGCGGCGACACGGTGTGGGCCAACACGGCGACCGCCTACGACGATCTGCCGCCGCCGCTCAAAGCGCTCGCCGATCAGCTCTGGGCCGTACACAGCAACGACTACGACTACGCGAATCACACCAGCGTCGGCGAGCGTGGCCGCGACGCTGAAGCGATCAAGCGTCATCGCGAGGCGTTCGTGTCGACGCGTTACGAGACCGAGCATCCGGTCGTGCGCGTGCATCCGGAATCCGGCGAAAAGACGCTGATTCTCGGGCACTTCGTAAAGAGCTTCGTGGGTCTCACGCCGAGCGCGTCGGCGCATCTGCTGGAACTGCTGCAAGGCTACGTGACGCGTCTGGAGAACATCGTACGCTGGCGCTGGCAGACGGGCGACGTCGCGATCTGGGACAACCGCGCGACCCAGCACTACGCGGTCAACGACTATGGCGACGCGCACCGCGTGGTGCGTCGCGTGACGCTGAAGGGCGACGTGCCGGTGAGTGTGGACGGCCGCCGCAGTTTCACGCGCAGCGTGCAGCCGAATCCGGCGGCGAAGGCTGCCTGACGGCTTGTGGTTCAGCCCGGCTCGGCGGCGATCTGTTGCGGCGCCGGCGCTTGCCGATAACCGAGCCGCGTCGAGATCGCGAGGCCCGATTTCTTGAGCAGCGCGACATAGTGCGACTTCGTGTCGGCGCCGCAGCGCATGGTCGGAAACGAAATCGACAGGCCGGCGATCACGCGGCCGAAGCGGTCGAACACCGGCACCGCGAGACACCGCAGACCTTCTTCCTGTTCCTCGTTGTCCTCGCCGTAGCCTTGCTCGCGCACGTGCGGCAAGATGCTCAGCACGGCTTCGGCGGACGAGAGCGTCTTTTGCGTCGACTTGCGGAATTCGACGTGCGAGAGCACCTCGCGCGCGTCGGCCGGGTCCATCCACGCGAGCAAGACTTTGCCGATCGCGGTGCTGTGCAGCGGGTTGCGCCGGCCGATGCGCGACTGCATGCGCAGCCCGTAGTCGGCGTCGATCTTGTGAATGTAGATGATGGCGTCTTCGTCGAACGCGCCGAGGTGCACCGCCTCGCGCGTCGCTTCACCGATGCGGCGCATCTCGACGTCGGCCTCGCGCACCAGATCGACACTTTCCAGCGCCTTCGCGCCGAGTTCGAACAGACGGATGGTCAGCCGGTAGCGCTCGGTTTCCACTTCCTGCGTCACGTAGCCGAGCGCCTTGAGCGTCTGGATCACGCGGTGCACGGTGGTCTTCGACATGCCGAGCCGTTGCGACAGTTCGCTGATGCCGATCTGTCCGCTGTCGCCGATCGCGCCGAGAATCGCGAAGACGCGGCCGATCGACGAGGCCGATTCGCCGCGTTCGCCGCAGTCGGCATTCTCCGCGTCTTGCGCCTGTGCGGTGCCGTCGTCCTTGCGCTGTTTGCCTGTTGATGCCATTTCCGTCTTCCCTGTCTATCTGTACCCGCGACGTTCCCGCAATGCCGGCACACGCCGGCGAGGCGCCGAGAGCATACCGCGTCCGGCGCGCGCTGCCGAGTCAGCGCGCGAGCCAGCCGCCGTCCACCGCCAGTGTATGCCCATGCACGTAGTCCGAAGCCGACGACGCGAGGAACACCACCGGTCCCGCGAGATCGTCCGGCGTGCCCCAGCGGGCGGCCGGAATGCGGCTGAGAATCTCGTCGTTGCGCTGCGCGTCGTCGCGCAGCGCGGCCGTGTTCGCGGTCGCCATGTAGCCCGGCGCGATTGCATTGACGTTAATGCCTTGCGACGCCCATTCGTTCGCGAGCAGCCGCGTCAGTCCGAGCACGCCGCTTTTCGACGCCGTATAGGACGCGACGCGGATGCCGCCTTGAAACGACAGCATCGACGCGACGTTGATGATCTTGCCGCCGCTTTGCTGCTTCACGAACTGCCGCGCGGCGGCCTGCGAGAGAAAGAACAGGCTTTTCAGATTGACGTCCACCACGGCGTCCCAGTCGGCTTCGGTGAAATCGAGCGCGTCCTCGCGGCGGATGATGCCCGCGTTGTTCACCAGCACGTCGACGCGGCCGAAGGCTTCGACCGCGGCGCGCACGATGTCCTCGACCGGCGCGATCGAGCCGAGATCGGCGCGCACGTCGGCGAAGCGGCGTCCGCAGGCTTCGACGCGTGCTGCGGTGTCGCCGGCGTCGGCACGGCTTACGCCGACGATGTCGCAACCAGCGGCGGCAAGCGCGACCGCCATGCCGGCGCCCAGGCCCGTGTTGCTGCCGGTGACGATGGCGACGCGGCCGGTGATATCAAAGGGGTTCACGATGTTCGAGCCCATGTCGTGCGGTCGTAGTGGCAGAGGTCAAAAAGCGGCGTAAAAAAGCGGCCCATCAACGCAAGTCCCGAACCGCGACGTGATCCATGTCGCTGAACACCTGGTTTTCACCGACCATGCCCCAGATGAACGTGTACGCCTGCGTGCCGACGCCCGAGTGAATCGACCAGCTCGGCGAGATCACCGCCTGCTCGTTGTGCACGAGAATGTGCCGCGTCTCGTTCGGCTCGCCCATCATGTGAAAGACGGCGGCGTCGTCGGCGACGTTGAAGTAGAAATACACCTCCATACGGCGCTCGTGCGTATGGCACGGCATGGTGTTCCACAGGCTGCCGGGTTCGAGTTTGGTCATGCCCATGGAAAGCTGGCAGGTGGGCAGCACCTCGGGAACGATGAACTTGTAGATCGTGCGGCGGTTGCTCGTGGCGGGGTCGCCAAGAGTTTGCGGCGAGGCCTGCGCGAGCGAGATAGTGCGGGTCGGATACGACGTGTGAGCAGGCGCGCAGTTCAGATAGAACTTCGCCGGACGTGCGGCGTCGTCGCTGCCGAAGGCGATGGCCTGCGCACCTTGGCCGATGTAGATCGCCTCTTCGTTGCGCACTGTGTAGCGCGTACCGTCCACGTCGACCCAGCCGTCGCCGCCGATGTTGATCGCGCCGAGTTCGCGCCGCTCCAGCAGATAGCTCACGCCGATCGTCTTGCCGAGCGAACTGGGCACCTCGACCGCGCGCGCCACCGGCATCACGCCGCCGACGATGATCCGGTCGATATGGCTATAGGTCAGCTTCAGCGCATCGCGCTCGAACACCTGATCGACCAGAAACGCCTTGCGCAGCCCGTCGGTATCCAGCGTCTTCGCGTATTCGCTGTTGATGGCCTGTCTCACTTCCATTGTTCTTTCTCCGCTGGGGTTGTGGGCTCGACTGTAGCGCAGAAATACAGTTTCGGAACAGTGGTCCGAAAATATTGCGACGCCGCATCACGGCTGGCAAGGCTTTCAAAGAACACGCGGGTAAACGATGAGCGCTATTTCTAACAGAAACGGAACAGCGTTCCTTTCACGGTGCTATATTGCGCCGAAAGGGAGCAGCCCGGCGTCAGAACGGGGACATTACCCAGGGTGAATTACCCAATAACTGGACGCGAAGTCCATGGAGGAGGCATGAAGCTCAAGAAGGCCATCGACCGCATTCCTGGCGGCCTGATGTTGGTGCCGTTGCTGCTCGGCGCCTGCGTCCACACGTTTGCGCCGGGCGCGGGCAAGTACTTCGGCTCGTTCACCAATGGGTTGATCTCCGGCACCGTGCCGATTCTGGCGGTGTGGTTCTTCTGCATGGGCGCGACCATCGATCTGCGGGCGACCGGCACGGTGCTGCGCAAGTCGGGCACGCTGCTGGTGACGAAAATGCTCGTGGCGTGGATCGCGACGATCATCGCGTCGCACTTCATTCCGATCGACGGCGTCAAGGCGGGGCTCTTCGCCGGCCTCTCGGTGCTGGCAATCACGACGTCGATGGACATGACCAACGGCGGTCTCTACGCGGCTGTGATGCAGCAATACGGGACCAAGGAAGAGGCGGGCGCGTTCGTGCTGATGTCGATCGAATCGGGGCCGCTCGTCAGCATGATCATTCTTGGCGCGACCGGCGTGGCGTTCTTCGAACCGCGTCTGTTCGTCGGCGCGGTGCTGCCGTTTCTGGTCGGCTTCACGCTGGGTAACCTGGATGGCGAATTGCGCGAGTTCTTCGGCCGTTGCGTGCATCCGCTGATTCCGTTCTTCGGCTTTGCGCTCGGCAACGGCATCGACCTCAGCGTGATCGCGAAGAGCGGCTTGCCGGGCATCGTGCTGGGTCTCGGCGTGATCGTCGTGACGGGCATTCCGCTGATTCTCGCGGACCGCTGGATCGCCGGCGGCAATGGGGCGGCGGGGCTGGCGGCGTCGTCGACGGCGGGGGCCGCGGTGGCGAATCCGGCGATCATCGGCGAAATGATTCCGAGCTTCAAGCCGCTGGTGCCGGCCGCGACCGCGATGGTCGCGACGGCCTGCCTGGTGACCGCCATTCTGGTGCCGATCCTCACGGCGATGTGGGTGCGCCGGCATCATGCGCGCGATGCGTTACGCGAGGAGTTCGCGGTGGCCAACACGCCGCCGCTGAATGAGCGGGATGTGCATGTGTAGAGCAGGGTGAAGGCGGCTCGCTTACGCTCTGTTCAGAAGCGTGAGCGGGCCGCGCGCTGGTGGCTTTACCGCGCCAGCTTCGCCTCCAGCATCGCCTTCACCTCGTCCCATTCCTCGTCGATGATGCTAAAGCGCACCGAGTTGCGCTTACGCCCATCCGGCATGATGCGTTCGTGCCGGACCACGCCTTCCTGTTTCGCGCCGATGCGCAGAATCGCCGCGCGCGATTTCTCGTTGAGTTCGTCGGTGGTGAATTGCACGCGCACGCATTGCATCGCTTCGAATGCGTGGCACAGCAGCAGATACTTCGCCTCGGTATTCACCGCCGAGCGCTGCACCGATTCGCTCAGCCACGTGTGGCCGATTTCGAGTTTGCGATTGACCCGGTCGATCTTCCAGAACCGCGTGCTGCCGACCAGCGCGCCAGTGTCGCGCCGCACGATCACGAATGGCATCACGGTGCCGGCCGCGCGGCCTTCGAGCGCCGTTGCGATATAGCTGTCGATGCTGCCGGGTCCCGGCACCACGGTCAGCTTCATATTCCACAGTTGCCCGTCCGCGGCGGCGTCGAGCAAACCTTGCGCGTGGTCCCGCTGAAGCGGCCGCAGCTCCACGGTCTTGCCGGTCAGCGTGGCTTGCATAAGTCGTTGGGTGGTGTCGTTCACGGCAATAAAAAAGGCCCGCGAGCGACGGCTCGCGGACCCGGTACGGTGGTGTAAAAAGAGGCGGCCGGTAAGCCGCCTCGGTCCGTCTTAAACCGACATCACCGATACCGCCTTGGTGACCAGATAGCCTTCCATGGCTTCCGGGCCGCCTTCCGAACCGTAGCCCGAATCCTTCACGCCGCCGAACGGCATTTCCGGCGACGGCGTGGCCGGCTGGTTGATCCACAGCATGCCGACTTCCAATTGCTGCGACAGCAGATGCACGTTGGTGAACGACTTCGTGAACGCGTAGCCCGCCAGACCGTACGGCAGACGGTTGGCTTCGGCGATCGCCTCCTCGAGCGTGTCGAAGCCGCGAATCGCGGCGATCGGGCCGAACGGCTCGTTGTTGAACACGTCCGATTCGAGCGACACGTTGGTCAGCACGGTCGGCGCAAAGAAGTTGCCTTCCGAGCCCACGCGTTCGCCGCCGGTTTCGACCTTGGCGCCGGTCTTGCGCGCGTCGTCGAGCACCTTGCTCATCGCGGTGAGACGGCGTGCGTTGGCGAGCGGGCCGAGCGTGGTGCCTTCGACGAGGCCGTCGCCGAGCTTGAGGCCTTCAGCGTGCTTGACCAGCGCCGCGGCGAATTCTTCGCGGATGCTGTTGTGCACGAGAAAGCGCGTCGGCGAGATGCAGACCTGACCGGCATTGCGGAACTTCGCACCGCCCGCGGCTTTCACGGCGAGCGCCACGTCGGCGTCTTCGGCCACGATGACCGGCGCATGACCGCCCAGTTCCATCGTCGCGCGCTTCATGTGCGCGCCGGCCAGTGCCGCCAGTTGCTTGCCGACCGGCGTCGAGCCGGTGAACGTGACCTTGCGGATCACCGGATGCGGAATCAGGTAGCTCGAAATCTCAGCCGGGTCGCCGAACACGAGGCCGACCGTGCCCGCCGGCACACCGGCTTCGACGAAAGCCTGCAGCAGCGCGGCCGGCGATGCCGGGGTTTCTTCCGGCGCCTTGACGAGGAACGAGCAGCCGCACGCGAGCGCGGCGCTCAGCTTGCGCACCACCTGGTTGACCGGGAAGTTCCACGGCGTGAAGGCGGCTACCGGGCCGATCGGTTCCTTGAGCACCAGTTGCTGCGCCGCGAGATTGCGCGACGGCACGATCCGGCCGTAGACACGGCGGCCTTCGTCGGCGAACCATTCGATGATGTCCGCTGCCGCCAGCACTTCGACGCGTGCTTCGGCGAACGGCTTGCCCTGTTCCAGCGTCATCAGGCGGCCGATGTCCGAGGCGCGCTCGCGCACCAGCGCGGCGGCCTTGCGCATGGTCGTGGCGCGCTCGTTGGCCGGCACTTTGCGCCAGGCTTCGAAGCCGCGCTGCGCGGCGGCCAGCGCCCGGTCCAGATCGGCAATGCCGGCGTGCGCCACTTTGCCGATGGCCTTGCCGGTGGCAGGGTTGATGACGTCGAGCGTCTTGCCGCTGGCGGCGTCGCACCACTCGCCGTTGATCAGAAGTCGGGTATCCGTATAGTTCGAGGTGGCCATGCTGGGGTTCCTGTATAGGGGAAAACGACAGGTCGCGCGGTCGTGAAACATTGGGCTGGACCTGCGCGGCCATGGGTGGACTGCCGATAACCAAACATCTTATCTGATTGTGTGAAATCGCACCGGCGGCCTGCCCGGACTTGGTACGCGGCACGCGTCTTGCGGCTCGGCTGTTGCGGCGGCGGAAAACCGGGCGAAGCAGCGCCGCGCAAAGAAGCGTAGAGTCGAGCAGCGGTGACAGGATCCGGCGCACACCCGCGGCGGCGGGCGAAGCTCGGCGAATGCAGCCCAATCAACCCAGATGCACAGAGGAATCGACATGCCAACCGGTACAGTGAAATGGTTTAACGACGCAAAAGGCTTTGGTTTCATCACCCCCGACGACGGCGGCGAAGATCTGTTCGCCCACTTCTCGGAGATTCGTTCCGAAGGTTTCAAGTCCTTGCAGGAAAACCAGAAGGTCAGCTTTGAAATCAAGCAGGGGCCGAAGGGCAAACAGGCGGCGGATATCAAGCCGGTCTGACGTCATGGCCGGTTCGCGCGCGCAACGCGTGCGGCCGGCCATCAATCTGCATGATCTCCACATCGAAAAAAGCGGCTCGTTCACACGCTTGACATGAAGCGCCGTGAGCCGGATTTTGCCCGCACGATCCTGGCTGCCGCACGTAGTCCGACGCCAGTTTCCAAGCACATGGAACAGCGCCGCCGGTATCGTCGGCGTCCGTATTTTCCTTAAGGTTTCCTTCAGCTTTGCTCCGTAGTATTTGCGCGATTCCCCCGCCGGGTGGCGGGCAATAGTTCCGATAGTTTGGCGACAGAGAACTGAAAGCGCCGATACAAGGCTTGCTGGAGCATCCATGAAAACCCTGTTCTTGCAGGCGCCGTCGTATGACGGCTTCGATGGTGGCGCGGGTTCGCGCTATCAGGCCAAGCGTGAAGTCCGCTCATTCTGGTATCCGACGTGGCTCGCGCAGCCCGCCGCACTCGTGCCCGACAGCCGTGTGCTCGACGCGCCCGCCGACGGCCTGTCCGTCGAGGCATCGCTCGACATTGCGCAGCAATACGATCTGGTGCTGATCCACACCAGCACGCCGTCCTTTCCCACCGACGCGCTATTCGCCGAAGACCTGAAAAAGCGCAAGCCGTCGCTGCTGATCGGTATGGTCGGCGCGAAGGTGGCGGTCGATCCGCACAATTCGCTGACCGCGAGCGAGGCGATCGACTTTGTCTGCCGCGAGGAATTCGACTTCACCTGCCAGGAAATCGCCGAGGGCAAACCGTTCGCGCAGATCAAAGGGCTCAGCTATCGCAACCGCGACGGTTCGATCGAGCACAACGAAGCGCGCCCGATTCTCGAGAATATGGACGAGCTGCCGTTCGTGGCGCCCGTGTACAAGCGCGATCTGAAGATCGACAACTACTTCATCGGCTATCTGAAGCATCCGTACGTGTCGATCTACACGGGCCGCGGCTGCCGTTCGAAGTGCACCTTCTGTCTGTGGCCGCAGACCGTGGGCGGGCATCGCTACCGCACGCGTTCGGTCGAGAACGTGCTGGCGGAAGTGAAGTGGATTCGCGACAACATGCCTGAAGTCAAGGAGATCATGTTCGACGACGATACCTTCACCGACTTCAAACCGCGCGTCGAGGAAATCGCTCGCGGCCTCGGCAAACTGGGTGTGACGTGGTCGTGCAATGCGAAGGCGAACGTGCCGTACACCACGCTCAAGATCATGAAGGAAAACGGCCTGCGCCTTCTGCTGGTCGGCTACGAATCCGGCGACGACCAGATCCTGCTGAACATCAAGAAAGGTCTGCGCACCGACATCGCGCGCCGTTTCAGCGACGATTGTCGCAAGCTCGGCATCAAGATTCACGGCACTTTCATTCTCGGTCTGCCGGGCGAAACGCAGGACACGATCCAGAAGACGATCGAGTACGCCAAGGAGATCAATCCGCACACGATCCAGGTGTCGCTCGCCGCGCCGTATCCGGGCACGACGCTCTACAACCAGGCGGTCGAAAACGGCTGGCTCGAAGAGAACAAGGTGATCAATCTCGTGAGCAAGGAAGGCGTGCAGTTGGCCGCGATCGGCTATCCGCATCTGTCGCGCGACGAGATCTACCATCAGCTCGAAAACTTCTATAAGCGGTTCTATTTCCGCCCGTCGAAGATCTGGGAAATCCTGCATGAGATGTTGACGAGCTGGGACATGATGAAACGGCGCTTGCGTGAAGGCGTCGAATTCTTCCGGTTCCTGCGCGCCCACGAGGCGTGAACGCCGCGCACCTGCTCGATGTCACGCTGGCCTATGCGTGCGCGGCGGGCGCCGTTGTCGGCGTCGGCTACACTGTGCTCGCCGGCGCGTTGATCGGACGATTCTTCGCGCGAGCGGTGTCCGAGCCGAGCACCTTTCCGCCGGTCACCATCGTCAAACCGCTGCACGGTAACGAGTGGGCGTTGCTCGCCAATCTGTCGAGCTTCTGCCGGCAGGATTATCCAGGGCCCGTGCAATTCCTGTTCGGCGTGCACGACTCGGCCGACCCCGCGCTGCAAACCGTCGACGATCTGCGGCGCCACTTTCCCGAAGCCGACATCACCGTGGTGGCCGACACGCGCCTGTACGGCCCGAACCGCAAGATCAGCAACATCCTCAACATGCTGCCGCAAGCGCGGCACGACGTGCTCGTTTTCGCCGACAGCGACGTGAGCGTCGGCCCGAACTATCTGCGCAATGTGATCGGCGAGCTGCAGAAGCCCGGCGTCGGACTCGTCACCTGCGCGTATCGCGGACAGCCCGATCCGGGCTTCTGGCCGCGCCTGTCGGCCAAAGCGACCAACTATCAGTTCCTGCCGGGTGTCGTGACGGGTCTCGCGCTCGGGCTCGCGCGCCCGTGCTTCGGGCAGACCATCGTGATGCGGCGCGATACGCTCGAAAAAATCGGCGGCTTTACGCCGTTCGTGCGGCATCTGGCCGAGGACCATGCGATCGGCGAGGCGGTGCGCCTGATCGGCGAGAAGGTGGTGATTCCGCCGTTCACGATCTCGCATGCCTGCGTCGAATCGAGCGCGGCGCAACTGATCGCGCATGAACTGCGCTGGAGCCGCACTATTCGCCGCATCGATCCGCTCGGCCATCTCGGCTCCGCGCTGGTTCATCCGCTCGCGTTCGCGCTGCTCGCGGTCATCTTCTCGGCTGGCGGCTGGTGGGCGTGGTCGCTCGCGCTGGCCGCCATGTGCGCGCGGCTCGCCTTGAAACTGCTGTCCGATCGCGCGTTGAAGCAGGCGCATCGCGATCTGTGGCTGCTGCCGTTCTGGGATATCGTATCGTTTGCGATCTTCGTCGCGAGCTTCTGGTCCTCGCGCGTGATCTGGCGAGGCGTCAGCTTCAAGGTGGATGGCGACGGCCTGTTGTCGGCGGCACAGGACGAATGAACGGCACCACGGATCGGTCATGATGCGCAGGTTTTTTAAAGCAGCGGTTAAAAGCACGGCGAGGCGCCTGAAGCGCGCGCAGGGGGTGCTCGCGTGACGAAGCATCTCGGCCGCGTAGCCGCGCTAGCCGGCTTGCTGGTGTCGCTCTGGCTCGTCTGGCAGGACAATCCCGGCGCCGTGCTCGGCGCGCTGCGCGCGGCCGGCGCGGGGCTGCTGCTGGCGGCGCTCGCGCACGTGCTGCCGATGCTCACCAACGCTTGCGACTGGCGTTCGCTGATTCGCGGCGCGAACCGTCCTGGTCTCATCAATATGCTGCACCTCGTGTGGGTGCGCGAATCGGTGAACAGCATGCTGCCGGTGGCGCGCATCGGCGGCGAAGTGGTGTCGTTTCGCATGCTCAAGCGCTGGGGCGTGCGGCCGTCCATGGCGGTGGGCAGCATCATCGTCGATATGCAGCTCACGGTGATCAGCCAGTTGCTCTTCACGATGGTCGGCATCGGCTTTCTGTTCGCACACGCGCATTCCGACACGCTGCGGCTCGCCGGGCAACTGGCGTGGGGCGTGGTGGTGCTCACGCCGTTGCTGGTGCTGTTCGCGCTGGTGCAGCACGCGAGTCCGTTCGAGCGCATCACGCGCGCGCTCAATCATATGACGAGCGGCAAGCTCGCCGCGCTGGTCGGGCAGTCGGCGCAGATCGATCAGGCCATCAAGCTGATCTGGCGCCGGCGTGGCGTGGTGTTGCGCTACCTGTTCTTCTGGCAGCCGCTGCAGTGCTTCCTCACGTCGCTGGAAATCTGGCTGGCGCTGCACTTTCTCGGCGTGCA
This sequence comes from Paraburkholderia sp. RL18-101-BIB-B, assembly GCF_046026985.1. Classification (NCBI taxonomy): domain Bacteria; kingdom Pseudomonadati; phylum Pseudomonadota; class Betaproteobacteria; order Burkholderiales; family Burkholderiaceae; genus Paraburkholderia; species Paraburkholderia sp. RL18-101-BIB-B. The sequence goes on along the minus strand of NZ_JARESV010000003.1, from coordinate 242,801 downwards.
GGTCACGCTGGTGGAAGCGGTGGTGATCGAATCGCTGATCCAGGCAATCAGTAGCGCGGCCTTCTTCGTGCCGGGCGGTCTCGGCGTGCAGGAGGGCGGCTTCATTCTGATCGGCGGCGCGCTGGGCCTCGATCCATCCATCTGTCTCGCGCTGGCCGGCGCGCGCCGGATTCGCGACCTCGTGATGTTCGTGCCCGGCCTCATTGCATGGCAGTTCGCGGAGTCGTCGAACCGGGCACCCGAGCGGGCGTTCGAGCGCGCACCTTAGCCCGCCTGCGCATAAGCGGGAAACGACACCTCGACCGCGAGCCCGCTCTCGCCGATACCCTTGCCCAGACGCAGGCTCGCGCCGAAATGCTCCGCGATCCGCGCGACGATCGAAAGACCTAGTCCGCTGCCGGTGGCCTGATTGCCGGTCGCGCGGAAAAAACGATTCGTCAGACGGTCGAGGTCGCCTGCCGCGACACCGGGGCCGTCGTCGCGCACGGTCACCTGCACCCGGTCTTCGGCGTGCTGCACCGCCACTTCGATGATGCCGCCGGCATGCCCGTACTTGATCGCGTTATCGAGCAGATTGTCGAGCAGGATGCCGATCAGCACGGGCTCCGCGTCGATTTCCGCGCGCATGTCGCCGAGCAGCATCACGTGAATGTTTTTCTGCTGCGCGTTGCGCTCGTTGGCGAGCAGCGCGTCTTTCGCCACCGTTGCTGGTTTGAGCGGCGCCGTCGAGATTTTTTCATGCACGTCAAGGCGCGCGAGCAGCAGCAATTGCTCCGCGAGCCGCGCGCTGCGGTCGACGCCTTGCACCACGCGCTCCATCGCCAGCCGCTGGCGCACGGTGTCCTGTTCCGCCAGCGCGACTTGCGCCTGCACCTTGATCGCGGCCAGCGGCGTTTTCAGTTCGTGCGCGGCGTCGGCGGTGAACGCGCGTTCGCGCTCCAATGAATGCAGCAAACGCGACAGCAGCTGATTGATCGCATCGACGAGCGGGCGCACCTCGGTCGGCGCGCGGCCAATGTCGATCGGTTCCAGCCGGTTCACGTCGCGTGAGCGGATAGCGCGCGAGAGCAGCCTGAGCGGCGCCAGACTCCAGCCGATGCTGAGCCACACCAGCACCGCCAGCACCGGCAGCGCGACTAGCGTAGGCCGGGCGATCCGGCTCGCGACGCCGCTCACCAGGTCGCTGCGCGTATTGGCCGGTTCGAAGACGCGCACGGTGTGGCCGAGCGTGGTGTCGCGCAAAGTGAATGAGTGGTACATCTGGCCGCCGAGCGTGATGTCCTGCGTGCCGCTCACGGCCGGCACCGGCAGGTCCCACGCCTTGAGTTCGCGCAATTGCGGGCTGCCCGCCAGCACGGCGCCGTTCGGGCCGCGCACCTGGAACAGCGCGTCGCGTGGCAGCGCGTCGTCGTCGTCGCTGTCGTTGGCGCCCGGCTCGCCGCCTTTTTCTTCCTCGCGCACGTCGATGCGCGCGTTGGCGAGCGTGGTCAGATTGCGCTGATCGAGCAGGGCGAGAATCTGCGCGAGTTCCGCGAGACGCGCCTCTTCCCATTCGGCGACTTCGCGCGTGGCCTGACGATAACTCGACACCAGCGCAATGCCCCAGACCAGCGCGATGCTGGTGAGGACCAACAGCACGAGACGCCGGCGAATCGACGCGCCCATCATTCTTTCTCCACCACGTAGCCGATATTGCGCACGGTCTTGATCAGCTTCGCGCCGAGTTTCTTGCGCAGATTGGACACGTGCACCTCGATCGCGTTGCTCTCGATTTCTTCCTGCCAGCCATACAGGCTTTCTTCGAGACGCGAACGCGACTGGGGAATCCCCTGGTTGGTCAGCAACTGCAACAGGATCGCCCACTCGCGCGAGGTGAGCGACACGCGCGTCGTGCCCACTTCGACGGTTTGCGCGGCCGGGTTGACCGTCAGGTCCTGATAGCGGATCCGCTCGACGCTGCGGCCCTGCGCGCGGCGCAACAACGCCCGGCAACGGGCGATCAGTTCGGTCAGATCGAAGGGCTTGCCGAGATAGTCGTCGGCGCCCGCTTCGAGGCCGCCGACACGGTCGACCACCGTGCCCCGCGCGGTCAGCACGAGCACCGGCACGTCCTTGCCCGAATCGCGCAGGCGTTTCAGCAGTTCCATACCTGACACGCGGGGCAGGCCGAGATCGAGCAGCACCAGCGCGTAGGCGGTGGTGTCGAGCGCGAGACCGGCCTTGTGGCCGTCGCGAGCCCAGTCGACCGTGAAGCCGGCTTGACGCAGTCCCGCTTCGATACCGCAGCCGATCAGGTCGTCGTCTTCTACGAGGAGTACGCGCATGAGTTGATTATTTCCGTTCGATGTTCCATTGCACGGCAGCCGCGATATTCAAGCAGGCGCTGGGCCGTAATCCGAAGTTTAACCATGCTGTTCATCCCCCGCTTTATACGCCTTCTTCCTTAAGGTTTCCTTCAGCTTGAATCGCTACTATCGCCCCTCAACAGATCGCTGTCGCGGCGTCATCGCGGACACGCGGCGGCGGGGCTGTTGCGATGTCGTTGCAGTTCAATCGTAAGCACATCGATGGGATGACAGTCGGTGCTTTTCCACGCCGACGAGTTGCGTCGAATCAGGGCGCCGGGCATTCCATCAGGTCACGAGACCCAGCCATGAAGCCAGCCACCGTCGACATGCTGCGCGCCCACCTGATGGTGGCCTCGCTCACCGCCATGGGCGCCGAGTTGCTCGCGTGCCTCGCACTGCTGGTGCTGCCGGTTTCGCAGAGCGTCTTCAGTTCCATGCCGTTCCGTCTGCTCGCCATCGCCGTGATTGCGAGCGGCGTGATCGTGACGCGCCAGTTCGCGCACGCTGCCTTCGAACTCGCGCTGCAGGGCCACTATGCGACCGGGACCAACCGTCTCGCGCGGCCGGTCGCGATCGCCTCGGATTGTCCGCGGCGCTGGCTCGTGATTCTTCATCTGCGCCTGACCGGCAGAGCGTTCGTGCTGGCCGAGCACTGACGGAACCGGACGATGGCGGTGCACGCGGTGACGGCATCCCAATGGATCCTGCTAGCCGGCTGCGCATGCGCGTCGCTGTACGCGCTGCTGGCGGCTGTCGCGATGCCGTTTTTCGGCTCGCGCCGCGGCACAGCGGGTCGTGCCTCTTATTTCACCTCGCAAGCTTCGCAGCCGTTGCATCGCTTCGCGCATGTCGGCGTCAGCGTGCTCAAGCCGCTGTGCGGCGCGGAGCCGCGTCTCTACGACAATCTGCGGACCTTTTGCGATCAGCGTCATGAGCATTTTCAACTCGTGCTCGGCGTGTCCTCGCCGGACGATCCGGCGATTGCCGTAGTGCGCCGTTTGCAAGCCGCCTATCCATCGCACGACATCGAACTCGCGATCGACACGCGCGTGCACGGCAGCAATCTCAAGGTCAGCAATCTGATCAACATGGCGGCGCGGGCACGCCATGACGTGATCGTGATTGCCGACAGCGACATTGCCGTCGAAGCCGATTATCTCGACACTGTGGCCGCGCCGCTCGCGGATGCGCGGGTGGGCGTGGTCACGTGCCTCTACGTGGCGCGCGGCATCGGCGGCTTCTGGCCGCGCGTGGGCGCGCTCTTCATCAACGAATGGTTCGCGCCGTCGGTGCGGGTCGCGCACGCGGCCGGCTCGCGCCGTTTCGGCTTCGGTGCGACGCTCGCGTTGCGGCGCGCCACGCTCGAGCGCATCGGCGGTTTCGAGGCGCTGAAAAACTGTCTCGCGGACGATTACTGGCTGGCCGAACACGTACGCGCCCTCGGCCTGCAAACCGTGCTCTCGCGCGTGACGGTGGCCACCGACGTGATCGAGCCGGCGTTGTCCGCCTTGTGGCAGCGCGAAACACGCTGGCTGCGTACGATTCGCTCGGTGAATGCGCCGGGTTTCGCGTTCCTCTTCATTACGTTTCCTACACCCTGGCTCGTGGCCGGCGCGTGGCTCACCACCGCCCTCGCGGCCAGTTCGTCCGACGCGGTGCATGCGTGGGCCGCGTTCACGAGCGCAACCGGCACGGCCGCCGGCCTCGCCGCGCGTCTGTTGTTGCATCTGCGCTCGGCGCGTCGTGAGCGGACGTTCTGGCGAGATCTGCCGCTGGTGCCGTTGCGTGATACGTTGCTGGCGTTGCAGTGGTGCGCCGCCGTGTTCGGCTCACATGTGATATGGCGCGGTGCGCGCGTGCCCATCGACGCTTCCACCTCGAAGGCCGCGCGCAACGGCGCGTTGAACGTGATGGATGTGATGGAGACGTCGGATGGCGGCTAAGCCACGCGCATTGATCGTCACCGCCGACGATTTCGGCCTGCACGCGCGGGTGAATCTGGCGGTCGAGCAGGCGCATCGCGAAGGCGTGCTGAGCGCCGCGAGCCTGATGATCGGCGCACCGGCTGCCGGCGACGCGGTGGCGCGCGCCCGCGCCTTGCCGCGGCTGCGCGTCGGCCTGCATCTGGTGCTGGCCGACGGCGACGCGGTCACGCCGCGCGCGGGGATTGCCGCCTTGCTCGACGAGCATGGCCGCTTCGGCGACAACATGGTGCGCGACGGCGTGCGGTTTTTCTTTTTGCCACATGTGCGCAAGCAGCTTGCGCGGGAAATTCGCGCGCAGTTCGATGCCTTTGCGCAGACCGGTCTGACGCTCGACCACGTCAACACGCACAAGCATTTTCATTTGCACCCGACGGTGCTCGGATTGATTCTGGACATCGGCAGCGAGTATGGGATGAAGGCCATGCGCTTGCCGTTCGAAGCGAATGCGCCGCTGTGGTTGCGGCCGTGGATCGCGCGGGTCAAGGCGCGTCTGGATCGCGCCGGCATCGCGCATAACGATTACGTAGTGGGAATCGCCGATAGCGGCCGGATGGATGAGGCGGCGTGGCTGGCGGCGCTCGCCGATCTGCCGCATGGGGTGGGGGAGATTTACTGCCATCCCGCGGTGGCGGGGGAGCGGCCGTTGAGTGACGGGATGAGGATGTATCGTCACGAGGACGAATTGCGCGCGTTGTTGTCGCCGAAAGTTGCTATGGCGATTCGTGCGGCGGGGGTGCGGGTTGGCGGGTTTGGTGATGTGCTGAAGGTGTAGGTCTTTCAGTGCGTCGACTGAGTCGGAGATGCGCCCGCGGCGAGCCACAGGCGCACACACCGGAAGCCGCGCGGGCCGCATAGCGCGGCTTAAATCGCCTCCTTCTTCATCAACAACTTCAACAACACCGGCAGCAACAGCAACACCAGCGGCAACTGAACAATCAGCCCCGAGATAATCGCGATCGCCAGCGGCTGCTGCATCGCCGATCCTTGCCCCAATGCAAAAGCCAGCGGCAGCAGCGCCAGAATCGCGGCGATCGTCGTCATCGCGATAGGACGCAGACGATTGCGCCCGGCGCTCAGTAACGCTTCCTCGAATGGCATTTCGTCATCCCGCACGAGCCCCTGCAGCTCCGACACATAAAAAATCGCCACCTCGGTCACGATGCCGATGATCATCGTCATCCCCATCATCGCGGAGATGTTCAACTCGATGCCGGTGATCCACAAGCCGATGAACACCGCGCCCGCCGCCAGCAACGGCATCGCCATGACCGCCAGCGCGACGCGAAAGCGCTCGTACAGAAACAGCAGCAAACCGAACACCAGCGCGATCGCCGCACCGAACACACTCAGCAGCCCTTTGAACGCAATCTGCTGCTGCTGATACAGGCCGCCCAATTCGTAATACACGCCGCTCGGCAATAGAGCCTTATCGCTGAGTGTCTTCTGCACGTCGGCGATCGTCGAGCCGAGATCGCGGCCGTCGATGCGTGCGGTCACCGCCACCATCCGTTTCAGATTGTCGCGGCTGATTTCCGGTTGGCCGGTCACCGTCACCTGATCGGCGACGCGATCGAGCGCGAACAGGTGGCCGTCTGGCGCGCGAATCTGCAACTGTCCCAGTTGCGTATCCGTGAGCTTCATCGCGCCGGCCACGCGCACGCGCACGCCGACCGTTTTCGGCCCGCTCTGGAATTGCGTGGCCACATTGCCTTCCACCATATCGGAGACGGCCTGAGCGATCGACTGCGGGTCCATGCCTTCGGCGGCCGCCGCTTCCGGGCGGATGTGCAATTCGAGGGCGTCGCCGGCCGGATTGATGCCGTCGTTCACGTCCACCACGCCCTGGATCTTGCCGATTTGCGCCGCGACCTTGCGCGCGGTCGTGTCGAGCGTGTTCGGGTCGTCGGAATAGATCTTGATCTGGACCGGTTGCGGCACCGCCGTCAGGTCGCCGATCAGATCCTCCATCAACTGCGCGAGTTCGATACTCACGCCCGGCACCTGAGTCTCGATCTTCGAGCGGATTTCTTCCATCACGGTGTCGATCGGTTCGCGGTTGCCAGACTTCAGCCGCACGAAGAAGTCGCCCTTGTTGGGCTCGTTCAGGTCGCCGCCAAGACCGGCGCCGGTGCGGCGCGAATAGGTCGCGACATTCGGATTCGCGCGGATGATGCTCTCGATCTGCATCATCAAGCGGTCGGTCTCCGTCACCGATGTGCCCGGTTCAGTGTGGTAATCGAGCACGAAACCGCCTTCGTCCATGCTCGGCATGAATCCGCTGCCCACGCGAGTGAACGCGAACGCGGCCACCACGATCAACGGCAGCAGGCCCAAAAACACGAGCACCGGCCGCGCGGTGACGCGCTCGACCAGAAACGCGTAGCGCCGGTTCATCCACGAGGCGAAGCGGGTTTCCTGGTGTTCCTCGGCGTCTTTCGGGTTCAGCCAGCGGTCGCACAGAATCGGCACCGCGAGCCACGTGACGAGAAACGAGATGAACAGGGCGCTTGCCATGGTCACGGAGAGCGCCTTGAAGAACGCACCCGTCACGCCGGATAGAAACGCCAGCGGCACGAAGATGATCAGCGTTGCCGCCGACGACCCGGCCAGCGGTCGCGTGAATTCGAGCGCCGCCGCCATCACGCGGCCATGAAACGCGCGTGCGCCGCCCTCGCGCATGCGCCGCACGATGTGTTCGATCATCACGATCGCATCGTCGATCACGAGACCGACGGCGGCTGCCATGCCGCCGAGGGTCATGATGTTGAAGCCCATGCCGAACACGTCGAGCAGGAGGATCGTCGCGGCCATCACCACCGGCACGAGCGCGACGGCGATCGCGGTGATCTTCCAGTTGCGCAGGAAAGCGAACAGCGTCAACGCCGCCAGCACCACGCCGATCATGATCGCGTCGCGCACGCTGGTGGCCGAGGCGATCACCAGTTCGCTCTGGTCGTACCAATTCGACAGATGCACGCCGGCCGGCATCTGATGCTGGAAATCGGCGAGCTTCGCGCGGATCGCCTTGGCCATCGCCACGCTGTTCGCGCCCGGCTGCTGATACACGTTGATGAGCACGGCGTCCTGGCCGTCGGCGGTGACGCGCATCCATTGCGGCACCACGCCAGCGCGTACGGTCGCGATGTCGCCGAGGCGGATCTGCGTCGCGCCGTTGGCCGACACCACGACATTGCGCAGTTCGTCGAGCCGCGTAATGGTGGTGTTGGCGATTACGAGGTAAAGCTTGTAGTGATCCTCGATGCGGCCGTTCGCCATCAGCACATTGCTCGCGCCGATCGCCTTCGACACATCGGACAGCGAGAGCTTGTACGCGGCGAGGCGGGCGGGATCGATCGCGACTTCGAACTCGTCCTGATCGCCGCCCGTCACGTCGACGCGCGCCACGCCTTCCACCGAAGACAGCAACGGCCGCATCTGGAATTGCGCGAGATCGTGCAGCGCGGAGAGCGACTGCCGCTGCGAAGTCAGGCTATACGCCAGCACCGGAAACACGGTGGGGTCCATGCGCCGCACCTGCATCGAGGTGCCTTGCGGCAGCGTCGCGAGTATTTCGCTGATGGCCGACTGCGCCTGCAAGGTGGCTTGCGCCATGTCGGTGCCCCAGTCGAAATTGATCGAGATTTCGGCAGCGCCGCGGCTCGTTTTCGATTCGACGTCGCGCACGTTCGGCACGCGCCGCAGCGCTTCTTCCACAGGCATCGTGACGAGCGTGGCCATCTGTTCGGCGGGGCGGTCGCCCGCGTCGAGCGAGACGACCGCACGCGGAAACGCGACGTTCGGGAACAGCGAGATCGGCAGGCGGAACGCGGTCAGTGCGCCCGCCATCGCCAGCAACGCGATCACGAAGAGCAGCGAGCGCCGGTGCTTCTGCATCCATTGACCGAAATTCATCGCGGCGCGCCTCCGCTGGTTTGCACCGCCATGCCGTCCTTCAACTCATAGTTGCCGCTGACCACGAGGCCCTCGCCGGCGTCGAGCGGGCCATCCACGCCGTAGCGGTCGCCGTTCTCCACCTGCGTGGTCACCGCCACCCGGCGCGCCTTGTTCTGCGGCGTGATCTGGAACACGTACGCACCGTTGTCGTCTTTCAGCACGGCGGCGCGCGGCACGATCCAGTGCGTGCCGCTGCGGGTCGCGATATCGGCGCTCACGCGCGTGCCGGGAATGAAGGCAGTCTGACCGAGCGGCACGTTCGCGCCGACGTCGACGAGTTGACTCTGCTGATCCACGGACGCGCCGACCAGCGCGACGTGGCCGTTCACCGAAGTCTTCGCGAACGACGTGGACAGGCCGTGCAACGTGACGGTGTCGCCGGCGTGGATCGCGGCGGCATCGGCGGGTTCGACGCCGAGCATCACGTTGGCGCGCGCGTCCTTGCCGCTGCCGCCGGCGAGTTGCAGGATCGCCGCGCCGGGCTGCACCTGGTCGCCCTGAGCGGCCGTGACCTGCAGCACCACGCCGTCGTTTGGCGCGGTGATGATCTTGTTGCCGCTTGCCACGCCTGTCTGGATCTGCGCGGCGAGCGCCTGCTGTGCGTCGTCAGCAGCCTTGCGGGCACTGGCGAGTTGCGACTGGGTGGCGAGCGCTTTGTCGTACAGCGATTGCGTGCGCGCCAGCTCGCCTTGTGCGAGTGTCACGGCGCTTTTCGCCTGGGTGGCCGCGAGGACGGCGGCAGGGTCGGCCTGCACGACGAAGAGCGGCGTGCCGCGCGCCACGGTTTGCCCAGGCTGCACGCGCATCTGCACGATACGCGCGGTATACGGCAGATTGACGGTGGTGAGGTTCGACGCGGACGCCGCGACGATGCCGTACGCCCGCACCGGCTGCGCGATCTCGGCGCGCTGCACGTGCACGGTCTGGACGGCGACCACCGGTTGATCGGCGGCGTCGGCGGCGGGCGCTGCCGCGGCGCTTGCGGCACGGGCCGCATGAACGCCGGCGCACAGCAACGTGGCGCAGGCGATAAAAATCGCACCGGCGGCAATGCGCGGCCGCAGCGCTGAAGTCTGGCTATTTCGCATGAGTGTCGGAGTCAGTCAGAGCGGTGGAGTAGGCATCGGGAATCGCACTGCCGAGCAGCGCCTGCAAGGTGACGCGTTGTTCGGCGAGCGACTCGCGCAACATCGCGACGTCGATCTGTTTGGTGAGCGCGGCGCTTTGCGCGTCGGTGTAAGCGCCGAGCGCGAGGTTATGTTCCGCGTAGGCCGCGGCCGCGTCGTTGGCGGCTACGTCGACATCGGGCAAGGCGGCCTCGGTCTGCTGCAACTGCCGTGTGAGGATCGTGTTGTCCGCGCGCAGATGCGCGACATCCGCGTAAGCGTTGTTCAGCCGCGCCTGATATTCGTCGCGCAGGTGCTGGCGGGTCGCTTGCTCGATCGCGACGTTGCCCTGGTTACGGTTGAAGATCGGCAGGCTCAAGTTGATCTGGAAGCCGCTCGTGTAGATGTTCGAGGTATCGCGCGCCCGCACGAAGCCCACGGACAGACTCGGAAACTGGCTGAGAATCGCGGCGCGATATTTCTGTTCCTGCGCCTCGTAGCCGGCTTGCAGCGCGATCAGATCGGGGCGGCGTCGAGGCAATCCTGCGAGCACGGCGTCGAGCGTCGTGTCGGAGAGCGGCTCGATGTCTTCGCCGCCGGTGAGTTGCAACTGCACCTCGGGCGAGACGCCGAGCAGCGCGTTCAGATCGTGGTGCGTTTGCTCGGCTGCGCGTTCGGCGTCGGTGTATTGCTTGCGTGCGTCGCTATAGGCGAGGAGCGCCGCATTCAGCGTGTCGTCGGTGAGGTTGCCGTCGCGGCGCGCTTCCGCCATGCGTTCGTAGCGCGTGCGCGCGAGGTCGCGCTGACGCTGCAAAAGCGGCAACGTGTCCTGCTGGAAGCGCGTCTTGATGAACAACTGCCGCGCCTGCGCGACGATCTGCCATTCCTGCCACAGCAGACCGAGATCGGTTTTGGCCACGGTGGCGTCGGCTGATTGTTGGTTGGCGCTGCGCACGACGATCGCCATCACGTCCATGCTCAACCCATAGCTGAACGCGCGCGTGGTGCCGATCTGGCCGGGATAATCGCTCGATACGCTCAGTTGCGGGTCGGGCAGCAGACCCGCCGAGTAGGCCTGCGCGCGGGCGATGCCGAGGTCGTCGCGGGCCAGCTTGAGGTCGGGATTGTTGGCCACCGCGAGCATCGCGACTTCGTCGATATCGAGCCCGTCGGACGGGTCGAAGCGATGCGCGGCCAGTTCCGGCAGCGGCATGCTCGACGGATCGATACGGATGCGTTCGAGCGAATGCGCGGAGGTGGACGTGTCCTGCGGCGCGAGCGGCTCGCGGTGATACCACGTGCAGCCGCCCATCAGCAGCGCGCAGAGCGGCACGAGCGCGCGCAGCCGGTCGTATGGTCGCGAAGTGTGTTTGACCGCGGGCTCGGCCGGCGCGGCGAACCCAGACACGGCCGCCGATATAGCCGCCGTTGCGGCATTGAAAACGGGCAAAGTCCGGCTCCTGAACGAAGAAATAGGGCATCCGCGCAGGGATGCCGCGAACAGGAGCCGATTCTGCTGATGGACTGCTTAAGACACGCTTAACGCCAATTTAAGCGTCCCTTCAGCGTCGCTTCAGGAAAACATAAGCAAGCCATAAGGAAGCGTTAAGCTACCGGGCGAGACAATGCCGGGGCCAACACGGGAGAGGAGAGACCATGCGTCTGCTACTGGTCGAAGACGACGACATGATTGCGGAAACGGTACTGGGCGCGATGCGCCGCGCCGGCTACGCGATCGACTGGGCCGAAGACGGCCGCGCGGCGGAGTTGTCGCTCGACAATGGTGTGTACGACCTCGTGCTGCTCGATCTCGGCTTGCCGAAGAAGGACGGCATCGACGTCCTCAACGCCTATCGCAAGGGCGGCGGCGCCGCGCCGGTCATCATCCTGACGGCTCGCGACGCCGTCGACGCACGGATTCGCGGCCTCGACGCCGGCGCCGACGACTATCTGATCAAGCCATTCGACCTCGACGAACTGGCCGCACGCGTGCGTGCGCTGCTCAGACGCCGCACCGGCCAGAAGCAGCCGGTCTACGCCCACGGCGAACTCACGCTCGACCCCGCCGCGCACGAAGTCACCAAGTCCGGCGAGTCGCTGCCGCTCGTGCCGCGCGAATTCGCGCTGCTGCAGGCGCTGATCGAAGAGCCGACGCGCGTGTTCACCAAGGCCGAGCTGGAAGAGAAACTGTACGGCTGGGGCGAGGAAGTGGGCAGCAATACCATCGAAGTGCATGTACATAGCCTGCGGCGCAAGATCGGCGCGGAGCAGGTGGTGACCGTGCGCGGCGTGGGCTACCGTCTGAAGAGGTGCTGATGAAGTCGATTCGCCGCTGGCTGCTGGGTTGGCTGATCTTCGGCCTGGCGGTTGCCTCGGGCGTGGCCGGCTACGGCATCTTTCACACGGCGCGCGAGGAAGCGAGCGAACTGTTCGACTACGAGTTGCGCACGATCGCGCTGTCGCTGCCGTCGAACCTCGCCGGTGCGGGCGACGGTGAACATCGCAACCCCGACCTGGGTGGTCTGGCCGACGACCGGGTCGTCATCGAAATCTGGGACGCTGCCGGCAAGCTCATCTATCACTCGCTGCAGGCGCCGGTGTTTCCGCGTCAGCCCGCGGGCTTCAACACGGTGGAGCGCGGCGAGTATCACTGGCGCACATTCGCCGTGCAGCAGGCGCAGCGTTATATCCAGGTGGCGCAGCCCATCTCCGTGCGCGAGGACCTTGCGCTGCAACTCGCGCTGCACACGCTCTGGCCGCTTGGCGTGCTGGTGCCGGTGACGATCGTGCTGGTCCTGCTGGTGGTGGCGCGCGGGCTGGCGCCGATCGGCGGGCTGTCGCGCGCGCTGTCCACCCGCACCATCGACTCGCTCGAACCGCTGCGTCTGGACGGCAGCGTGCCGGTCGAAATCAAGCCGCTGGTCGAAGCTCTCAACGATATGCTGCAGCGACTGCACACGGCGTCGCAGGCACAGCGCACCTTTATTGCCGATGCCGCGCACGAGTTGCGCTCACCGCTCGCCGCGCTGAAGCTGCAATTGCAGGCGGCGTCGCGCGACGGTTCGTTAAAGGGCGAAGGGCAAACGCTCGAGCGCGTCGAAGGGCGCGTCAACCGCATCATTCACCTGGTGCAGCAACTGCTGACGCTGGCGCGTGAAGACGCGCATCCGGTCACGTCGATGGTGCCGGTCAGCTTGCGCCGGATCGGTGAGCAGGCCGTGGGTGATTTTTCGTTGCTGGCGGAAACGAAGGAGATCGACATCGGCCTGGAATGCGAAGGCGCGCGCACGGAGGGCGATGCTTATACCGTGCTGGCGGAGCCGCACGGCATGAGCGTGCTGCTGGGCAATCTGATCAACAATGCGATCCGGCATACGCCGCGCGGCGGCCGTGTCGACGTGATCCTGAAGCGTGCCGGTACGCGCGTTGGCTTCGAGGTCGTCGATACCGGCGCGGGCATTCCGGAGGCCGAACTCGAACGGGTCTTCGACCGCTTCTATCGCGGCGAGGAAGCGCAAGGCGAGGGCAGCGGCCTCGGACTCGCGATCGTGTCGCGTATCGCCGAGCGGCATCAGATGGACCTTTCGCTGCGCAACAACGAGGGCCGGCACGGCTTGCGTGTGACCGTGTCCGGTCTGAAGGCGCATGACGTCGACGCGCCGGTGGCCGTCAAAAGCTGACGGCGATTGCTTCATGGCGCGGTATTCATACGGAGCGCTCCCTGGACAAGGGCGATGAACGCGGATCTGTCGATGCATCACTGGGCGGCCCGTTTAGCGTCGCGTCCAGTTCCGACGCGCTCGACACCTGGCGCAATTCGTCGGCGATGATCGACACCAGCGCATCCGCCGCGGCGCTCAACGGGCGGCGCGGATGGCTCACACACACGATATGCCGCACGATGCGCGGCGCGAGGATCGGATAAGCGCGCAGGCTGCCCAGGCGCACCGCGCGCTGCACGGCGATACGCGGCAGGATGGTCGCGAAGTGCGTGCTTTCCACCAGCTTCACGATCGTGCTCAACACGTCGATCTCGAAGCGCGGCGCGAGCAGCACGTCTTCATGTTGCGCGGCTGTATCGAGCACGCCGCGCAAGCCGTGGCGCTTGGTCGGCAGCACCAGCTCCAGCTCGGGCAGTTGCGCGAGTTCGATCGCATGCGGCAACTCGGGGCCGTGCTCGGCGCTCGTCACCAGCACCATTTCCTCGTCGAGCAAGGGCTGCGCGTCGAGCGAGAGACGCGCGCGCGGCTTGTTGATCAGCGCCGCGTCGAGCTGGCCGCCCGCCACCCAGTCGATGAAGGTCGCGCTGTAGCCGTCCGCCACGGTCACCTCGACATGCGGGTAGCGCGCGTGGAAACGCGATAGCGCATCGGCCAGCACGCTTTCCGTAACCGACGCGATCAGCCCGATCGACACATGGCCGGTCACCACCTCGTCGCGCTGCACGAGTTGCTGACGCGCATGCGCGAGATCGCGCATGATCGGTAGAAAGAGCCGATACATGAGCCGGCCGGCGGCAGTCGGCGCCATGCCGTGCGCGTTGCGCTCGAAGAGCTGCTGGTGCAGTTCGTCCTCGAGTTTGGCGATCTGCATGCTGAGCGCGGGCTGCACGATGTTCAGGCGTTTCGCCGCCCGCGTGACCGAACCGTCCTCGAAGAGCGCGATGAAATACTGGATTTGCCTGAGGTCCATGTTGGTATGAATAAAACATCAGCAAACGTAATGAGAATGACGCGCCGTATCAGATAAAGGCCGCAACCGTGTGCCATGGACGCTCCCAAACCCTCAGCCGACGGTGGCGCATGCGCCCCCGCCCGCGCGGTGTCTATTGATATCCTGCCTACAATTACCTGTCATTGGTGCTAACACGCATATCATCGGGAATGATTCGACGCATCAATAATCAATATTAGAAGTTATACGCTGATCTCGTTACGCTTCCATCATCAACTGGCCGTCCGGTTCGGACATGAAGCCAGGTATTGATGGAGACGTAGATGAATACTCGCGATGCCGCATCGCACGGTACTTTTCACCTGACGTGGGCCCGCCCGTCCGCCGCGCTCACGCTGCGCGACTGGCTGGTGCATCTGGCGCGCACAGGCCGGGTCGCGACGATCGACAAGCCGGTCGCGCTCGAACACGAACTCGCCGCGATTGCAAAGCGGCTGGACGGCACGCAAGCCGCGTTCTTCACGAAGCCGGGCGGTCACGACGTACCGGTGGTCAGCGGTTTCATGTCGCGGCGCGCGTGGATCGCGGAAGCGATGGGCGTGGCCGAGGCCGATCTGCTGGCGCGCTTTCGCGACGCGGCCGTTCAGCCGGTTCCTTCGAAGGAAATCCCGCGTGCCGAAGCGGCCTGCCAGCAGGTCGTGCATACCAGCGGCATCGATCTTCACAAGCTGTTGCCGATTCCTACGCATAGCGAGCACGACAACGGGCCGTACATCACCGCGGGTCTCGTGATTGCACGCAATCCGCGTACCGGCGTGCAGAACGTGTCCATCAACCGCATTCAGGTGCATGGACCCGATCGCATGGCGATCCTGCTGTTGCCGCGCCATCTGTATGCATTCCAGAAAGCCGCGGAAGAGGCGGGCGACGCGCTCGACGTCGCGATCGCCATCGGCGTCGATCCGTTGACGATGCTCGCCTCGCAAGCCATTTCCCCGATCGATTCCGACGAGCTGGAAATCGCCGGCGCGCTGCATGGCGCGCCGCTGCCGGTGGTCAAGTGCGTGAGCAACGGCGTGAACGTTCCGGCCTTCGCGGAGATCGTGATCGAAGGGCGCATTCTGCCCAACGTGCGCGAACTGGAAGGTCCGTTCGGCGAATTTCCGAAGTACTACAGCGCTCAGGAAGCGCGTGAAGTGATCGAAGTCACCGCGGTGACGCATCGCGAGAAGCCGATCTTTCATACGATCGTGCCGGCGGAAATGGAGCACCTGCTGCTCGGCGCGATTCCGCGCGAGGCGACTTTGCTGGCGCATCTGCAACGTAGTCAT
This sequence comes from Paraburkholderia sp. RL18-101-BIB-B, assembly GCF_046026985.1. Lineage (NCBI taxonomy): Bacteria > Pseudomonadati > Pseudomonadota > Betaproteobacteria > Burkholderiales > Burkholderiaceae > Paraburkholderia > Paraburkholderia sp. RL18-101-BIB-B. The sequence goes on along the minus strand of NZ_JARESV010000003.1, from coordinate 227,403 downwards.
CCCAATGTGAAGGACGTGCATCTGTCCGTGGGCGGCGTGTGCCGTTATCACCTGTGGGTGCAGTTCGAAAAGAAGCGCGAGGGCGAAGCGAAGAACGTGATTCTGTGCGCGTTCGGTGCGCACTACGACATCAAACAGGTGGTGGTGGTCGATACCGATGTCGACGTGCACGACCCGGCCGAAATCGAATGGGCGATTGCCACGCGTTTTCAGGCCGATCGCGATCTGGTCGTGATCGAAGGCGCGCAAGGCTCGCCGCTCGATCCGTCGACTACCGTGGGTCAGCCGGAAGACGCGCCGCCGCATCTGCAAGGCGTGAGCGCCAAAATGGGACTCGACGCTACACGGCCGGTGGTGTACCCGTCGCACGTATTCACGCGGGTGCGCATTCCCGGTCAGGACACGGTGAATCTGGACGCGCTGATCGCCGCCGACAACGCCGCGTTCGACAGCTATCTGGGTGGCGCACATGGTTGAACACAAACGTGAGCGTATCGTCGTGGGCATATCCGGCGCGAGCGGCGCGCTGATCGGCGTGCGTCTGCTCGCCGCGCTGCGGCGCCTCGGCACGCACGAGACGCATCTGATCGTGTCGGCCTCCGGCGCGGTCACGGCGGCTCAGGAACTCGGTATGACGCGCGGCGATCTGGAGCGTCTCGCCGACGTGGCCTACAACGTGCGCGACATCGGCGCGGCGGTGGCGAGCGGTTCCTTCATCACCGCGGGCATGGTGATCGCGCCGTGCTCGATGAAGACGCTCGCGGGCGTGGCCAACGGTTTCGGCGACAACCTGCTCACGCGTGCCGCCGATGTGATGCTCAAGGAGCGTCGCCGGCTCGTGCTGGTCGCGCGCGAAACGCCGCTCAATCTCGCGCATTTGCGCAACATGACTTCCGTCACCGAGATGGGCGGGATCGTCATGCCGCCGGTGCCCGCGTTCTACGCGCATCCCAAGACTATCGAAGACGTGGTCGACCATACGGTGGGGCGGATTCTCGATCTGTTCGGTATCGAGCATCGCGAGATCGCGCAGCGCTGGAGCGGACTCGCCGACGAATTCGCGCAGCGCCGCGACTCGGGAGCGGACCAATGAATCGGCGCGACACGCTCCACGCCGGCGACACGGCGACGCAGGACCGCGACCCGGAACCGGACAAACGCCCGCAGCGTCATCTCGGCCGCCCGATGGAGCGTCTGGAAGATCCCGCGATTCTCACCGGCCACGGCCGTTACGGCGACGACATCGGCATCCGGCCCGGCACGCTGCACGCCGCGATCCTGCGCTCGCCGCACGCGCATGCCGAACTGGTGTCGATCGACACGGATGCCGCCGCGAAACTGCCCGGCGTGCGCGCGATCCTGACACGCGACGACCTGCGCGCGTGGTCGCGGCCCTTCGTGGTCGGCGTGAAATCGCCGATGGAACAGTGGGCGCTGGCGATGGACCGCGTGCGCTATGTCGGTGAACCGGTGGCGGTGGTGCTGGCGCAATCGCGCGCTATCGCCGAAGACGCGCTCGATCTGCTCAAGGTCGAGTACGCGACGCTCGATCCGGTCACATCGATCGAACAGGCGGCAAGCGACCAGTCGCCGGTATTGCACGAGAAGGTCGGCAGGAACGTGATCAGCGACCGGCACTTCCGCTACGGCGAGCCGGAAGCGGCGTTCGAGAAAGCGCCGCATCGCGTGAAACTGGTCGCGCATTATCCGCGCAATAGCTGCGCGCCGATCGAATGCGGCGTGGTGATCGCGGAGTATCTGGCGGGCGATGAAGGCTACGACGTCACGTCGAATTTCATGGGCCCGTTCTCGCTGCACGCGGTGATGGCGATGGCGCTGAACGTGCCCGCCAACCGTTTGCGTCACAAGGCGCCGCGCGATTCGGGCGGCAGCTTCGGCGTGAAGCAGGCGGTGTTTCCTTACGTTGTGCTGATGTGTCTCGCCTCGCGCAAGGCGGGTGCGCCGGTGAAATGGGTCGAGGACCGGCTCGAACATCTGAGCGCGGCCACTTCCGCGACCGCGCGCGTATCGACACTCGAAGCGGCGGTGGAAAACGACGGCCGCATCACGGCGCTCTCCTACGATCAACTCGAAGACTGCGGCGGCTATCTGCGCGCGCCGGAACCGGCCACGTTCTATCGCATGCACGGCTGCCTGACCGGCGCGTATGCGATCGACAATCTGCTGGTGCGCAACCGCGTCGTGCTGACCAACAAGACGCCGACGGGGCTAGTGCGCGGCTTCGGCGGACCGCAGGTGTATTTCGCGCTCGAACGGCTGATGCAGCGCATCGCGCTCGAACTGAAGCTCGATGTGCTCGATGTGTACCGCCGCAACTTCGTCGCCGCCGATGCGTTCCCGTATCGCGCCGCGGCCGGCGCGCTGCTCGATTCGGGCAACTATCAGGAAGCGCTGCGCCGCGCGCTGGCCGAAGGCGGCTATGACGAACTGCATGCGCGTCGCGAGGCGGCACGCAAGGAAGGACGTCTGTACGGCATTGGCTTTGCGGCAATCGTCGAACCGTCGGTGTCGAACATGGGCTACATCACGACGGTAATGCCCGCCGACGCGCGCAAGAAAGCCGGACCGAAGAGCGGCGCGATCGCGAGCGCGACGGTGAGCGTCGATCTGCTCGGCGGCGTGGTGGTGACGATTGCGTCGACGCCCGCGGGCCAGGGGCATATGACGGTGTGCGCGCAAGTCGTCGCGGACGTGCTCGGCGTCTCGCCGCACGATGTCGTCGTCAATGTCGAATTCGATACACACAAGGATGCGTGGTCGGTGGCGGCGGGCAATTATTCGAGCCGCTTTGCCGGTGCGGTGGCGGGCACGGTGCATCTGGCGGCGGTGCGTGTACGGGACAAGATCGCGCGCATCGTGTCGAAACAATTGGGCTGCGCGCCGGACGATGTCTGTTTTGAAGAAGGCCGCATCTTTGCAAAGGGCGCCGAGGATCGCGCGCAGCCGTTCGGCCGCGTCGCCGCCAATGCGCCGCATTGGGCGCCCGCGCTGTTGCCCGAAGGCGAAGAACCCGGTCTGCGCGAGACGGTGTTCTGGAATCCGCCGAACATGGCCGCGCCGGACGAGAACGATCGCGTCAACACTTCGGCGGCCTACGGCTTTGCGTTCGACATGTGCGGGGTCGAAGTGGATCGCGCCACCGGCCGGGTGCGGATCGACCGCTACGTCACCGCGCACGACGCCGGCACGCTGCTGAACCCCGCGCTCGCCGACGGCCAGATTCGCGGCGCCTTCGCGCAAGGGCTCGGCGCGGCGTTGATGGAGGAATTCCGCTACGGCGCGGACGGCAGCTTCCAGTCCGGCACGCTCGCCGACTATCTGATGCCGACCACCTGCGAAGTGCCCGACCCGGTGATCGTGCATCTGGAGACGCCGTCGCCGTTCACGCCGCTCGGTGCGAAAGGACTCGGCGAGGGCAACAACATGAGCACGCCGCCGTGCATCGCGAATGCGGTGGCGGACGCGCTCGGCGTCGACGATATCCGTTTGCCGCTGACGCCTTCGAAAGTGATGGCGCTGATCGGCATCGACGATCCCGCGCCGTCGCGTCCCGAGTTGCGTGAAGCCGCAGCGGCCAAACCGGCGCTGCCGGGCGGCGGCAAGGCGCTTACCGCGCAGGGCAGCGTCGATCTGCCGGCAGCGCCGGAAGCGATTTTTGCCGTGCTGCTCGATCCGAACGCGCTCGCCAAGGTCATTCCCGGCTGCCATGCGCTCGAAGCCGAAGGCACGAATCAGTATCGCGCCGACGTGACGGTCGGCGTCGGCATGATCAAGGCGCGTTTCGAAGCGAAGATCGGCCTGTCGGAAATCGACGCGCCGCATCGGCTGCGTTTGGCTGGCGCGGGCATGTCGTCGCTCGGCAGCGCGCGCGGCAGCGGCCTCGTCGAATTGACGCCGATTGAAAACGGCACGCGTCTTTCGTACGACTACGAAGCCCAGGTGTCGGGCAAGGTCGCGGCGGTCGGCGGCCGCATGCTCGAAGGCGCGGCCAAGGTCGTGTTGCGGCAACTGTTCGAATCGCTCGGCCGTCAGGCGGCGGGCAAGCCGGTTCAAACCGGTGGCTCGTGGCTCTCGCGCCTCTTCGCCCGTTTCAGGAGACAGGCATGAAACCCGCGCCGTTCGATTATCTGCGCGCCATGACCACCCAGCATGCGCTCGACGCCCTCGCGCAAAGCGGCGAGGACGCACGCGTGCTGGCCGGCGGCCAGTCGTTGATGGCGGTGCTGAACATGCGGCTCGCGCAGCCGCGCATGCTGATCGACATCTCGCGCACCGACGAACTGAACTCGGTGCGTGTCGATCACAAGGCGGGCTTGCTGGTGGTGGGCGCGGCGGCGACGCAGGGCAGCGTCGAGTGGCGTGAATCTCTGCGCGACGAAGTGCCGTTGCTGGCGATGGCGTTCCCGCACATCTCGCACTTCCAGATCCGCAATCGCGGCACGGTGTGCGGTTCGATAGCGCACGCCGACCCGAGCGCGGAACTGCCGCTGGTGCTGGCCGCGCTCGGCGGCGACGTGATGCTGCGCTCGAAAAAGAAACATCGCGTGCTGCCCGCCGCCGAGTTTTTTCAAGGCATGTTGATGACCGCGCGCGAGCCGGATGAACTCGTCGAAGCCGTGCGCTTTCCGCTGAAGCGGCCGGGCGAACGCTACGGCTTCACGGAATTCTCCGCGCGCCACGGCGACTTCGCGATGGTTGCTTGCGCGGCCGTCGTGACGAGCGATTCGATCCGCCTCGCGGTGGGCGGCGTCGCGGACCGGCCGGTGGTCGAGCAATGGCCGCGTCTGCGTGACGAGGATCTGCGCAGCGCATTGAACGATTTGAGCTGGAAGCTGGGCGCGCAGGACGACGCGCATATCAGCGCGGCGTATCGCCGGCATCTGGTCCGGCAACTCGGATGGCGCGTCATCGAGGAGGCGAAGTGAGCAACACATCGAACGGCAACGTCGTGCACGTGATGCGGCAGGGCGAACGGCAGTGCGTCACGCTGACGCTCAATGGCCGTGAACGCAGCGGCTATTGCGAGCCGCGCGAACTGCTATCGGATTTCATTCGTCACGAACTGGGCGCGACCGGCACGCACGTCGGCTGCGAACATGGCGTGTGCGGCGCGTGCACGGTGCACGTCGACGGCGTGGCGGGACGCTCGTGCCTGATGCTGGCGGTGCAGGCGGAGGGACGCCGCATCGACACCGTGGAGGGACTCGCGCCCGACATGAAACTCGGAGACTTGCAGCAGGCGTTCCAGCGTCACCACGCGTTGCAGTGCGGCTTCTGCACCGCCGGGATTCTTATGTCGTGCGCGGACTATCTGCAGCGCGTGCCCGATCCGAGCGAAGCGCAGGTGCGCGACATGCTCTCGGGCCATCTGTGCCGCTGTACGGGCTATACGCCGATCGTCGCCGCGGTGCTCGACGTGGCTTCGCGGCGCCGGCAAGGCAAGACGGCTGGCGAGACCGTGGAGGCCGCTCATGCTTGACCTCGGCCGAACCTTTCTGCAGAGCGTGGAACGCAGCCCCGATGCACTCGCGCTCGTCGACGGTGAGTTGACGCTGACATATGCGCAGTGGCATCGACTGATCATGAAGGTGGCCGAAGGTCTGCGCGGCCTGGGCCTCGCGCATGGGGACCGCTTGCTGGTAGTGCTGCAAAACCGCTGGGAAATGGCGACCTTGCATTGGGCCTGCCAGTTCACGGGCGTGGTGATCGTGCCGCTGAACTGGCGTGCGAAACCCGATGAACTCGAATACTGCGTGACCGATGCCGGTGTGAAGGCCATCGTGTACGAGCCGGTTTGCGCCGATGCCGTCGCGCAGAGTCCCGCAGCGCAACGTCTGCCGCGTATCGGTCTCGACGACGCGCAGGGCCGCACCGCGAGCTTCGAAACACTGATGGCGCGCAGCACGCCTGACGCGCTGAACGCCGGGCACGCCTGCGCGAATGCCGACGACTACTCGCTGATTCTCTACACCTCGGGCACCACCGGCAAGGCGAAGGGCGTGCCGCGCCGTCATCGTCATGAACGCGCCGCCGCGCTCGCGCATGTCGCGCAGAATCTGTATGGCCACGGCGAGCGCACGCTCGGCGTGATGCCGCTTTATCACACGATGGGCGTGCGCTCGCTGCTCTCGATGGCACTCGTGGACGGCCTGTTCGTCTGCGTGCGCCGCTGGAATGCGCGCTTCGCACTCGATGCGATTGCGCAGCACAAGCTCACGTGTCTCTATCTGGTGCCGACGCTGTATCACGATCTGCTGGCCGATCCGGCTTTCGCGTCGATTAATACGACGACGGTGAAGAAGCTCGGTTTTGCCGGGGCGCCGATGAACGACGGTTTGCTCAAGCGCCTCTCGGCGGCGTTCGAACCGGAACTGTTCGTCAATCACTACGGCTCGTCCGAGGTCTACACCTTCAGCATCGATCAGGACGCCACGCGCAAGCCGGGCAGTGCGGGGCGCGCGGGCATCAACACGCGTTTGCGCGTCGTCAGGCTCGACGCCCACACGCCCGAAGACCTCGCGCAAGTGGGCGAGGAAGGCCAGATCATCGCCGACCTGCTCGGCGACGAAGCCTTCGAAGGTTACTGGAACCGTCCCGATGCGAACGCCAAATCATTGCGCGACGGCTGGTATTTCACGGGCGACACCGGTTTCTTCGACGCGCAAGGCGACCTGTACGTGTCGGGCCGCGTCGACGACATGATCATCAGCGGCGGCGAGAACATTTCGCCGGTCGATATCGAGTCGGTGCTGTCGCTGCACCCCGCGGTCGACGAGGTCGCGGTGGCCGGCGTGAAGGACGAGCGCTGGGGCCAGCGCGTGGTCGCCTTCGTCAAGCGCCGCGATTACGTCGACGCCGACACGCTCGACGCGCACTGCCGCACCTCCGATCTCGTCAACTTCAAGCGTCCGCGCGAATACGTGTTCGTCGACGACATACCGAAGTCGCCGGTCGGCAAGATCCTGCGCCGCAAGCTGTCCGCGGGCGAGTACCAACGCGACACGCGCGGCGAATCCATTGCACCTCACACGGAAACCACCAAGGAGTAACCTCATGACCGACCTGACCCACCGCGGCCAGAGCCTGCTGCAAGATCTCGACGGTTTTTCCATCGAGATCGACGCGCAACGCGAGCGGGCCGACATCATCCTGCACCGGCCGCCGCTGAACGTGATTTCGATGCATGCGCGCGACCAGTTGCGCGCCGCCTTCGAGGCGCTCGACGAAGATCCGCGCGTGCGCGTGATCGTGGTGCGCGCCAAGGGCGAGCACTTTTCGAGCGGCGGCGACATCAAGGGCTTTCTCGAAGCATCGCCGGAAACCGTGTCGAAGCTCGCCTGGAATATCGCCGCGCCCGCGCGCTGCTCGAAGCCGGTGATCGCCGCCAATCGCGGCTTCTGTTTCGGCGTGGGCTTCGAACTGTCGCTCGCGTGCGACTTCCGCATTGCCACCGACACCACTTTTTACGCGCTGCCGGAACAGAAGCTCGGCCAGATTCCGGGGTCGGGCGGCTCGGCCCGTTTGCAGCAGATGGTCGGCATCGGCCGCACCAAGGACATCGTGATGCGCTCGCGCCGCATTCCGGGCAAGCAGGCCTATGAGTGGGGCATCGCGGTCGAGTGCGTGGCCGACTCGGAACTCGAAGCCACGACCGACGCGCTGGTGGACGAGCTGCGCGCGTTCTCGCCGCTCGCGCAACGCACCGCGAAGAAGCTGCTCAACGACACCGAGGACGCGCCGCTGTCGATCGCGATCGAACTCGAAGGGCACTGCTACAGCCGTCTGCGCACTTCCGACGATTTCCGCGAAGGCGTCGAGGCATTTCACGGCAAACGCAAGCCGGTGTTTCGCGGAAGTTAATGCGACAGCCGCACGACGGCGAATGGGAAGACAGCGGCCAGGTTGCATGGGACCGGAGTAAGCGCTGAAGCGCTAACTCCGGTCGACAGCCGTGCATGGGACCGGAGTAAGCGCTAAAGCGCTAACTCCGGTCGACAAAGGAGACAGGGGGATGGAGCGTTTCTTCACGCGGGGTCAACGCATGTCCGCGCTGCTGGCCGAGTCGGGCGCGCTCGAAGACTTCATTGTCCCGGCTATCACGATGGCCGAAAAAATCGCCGACGCGATGCTCGCGCGGCGCGAGGCAAACGCAGCATCGAATACGGCGCCGCTCACCGCGGCCTCGCCATAAGGTTTCTTAACACCACCAAGAGCGCGCGCAAGAGAGCGTGCCTACAAACGCGGACGATCGAGAGACGGCCCGCTGACAGTCAAGGAGATGACGATGTCCGTAGCAGCGCAAAATGGCGCCGCCTTGCCCGCGGTAGACCAGCGGCAAGTGATGGGTGCGGTAATGGCCTCGTGCCTCGGCTGGGCACTGGATCTGTTCGATCTGTTCGTGTTGCTGTTCGTCGCGCCGGTGGTGGGGCGGCTGTTCTTCCCGTCCGAACACGCGATGCTCTCGCTCGCCGCGGTTTATGCGTCGTTTGCCGTGACGCTGCTGATGCGCCCGCTCGGCTCGGCATGGTTCGGCTCCTATGCGGATCGCCACGGACGCAAGGGCGCGATGATCATCGCGGTGGTCGGCGTCGGTCTTTCCACGGCCGCGTTCGGCGTGCTGCCGACCGTCATGCAGGTGGGCCTCGCCGCGCCGATCCTGTTCCTCGTGTTGCGCCTCGTGCAGGGCGTGTTCGTGGGCGGCGTGGTGGCGTCGACGCATACCATCGGCACGGAATCGGTCGCGCCGAAATATCGCGGCGCGGTGTCGGGGCTGATCGGCGGCGGCGGAGCAGGCCTCGGCGCGTTGCTCGCCTCGCTCACGTATCTGGCGATGTCGGCGCTGTTCCCCGGCCCATCGTTCGATGTGTGGGGCTGGCGCTGCATGTTCTTCACCGGCATCATCAGTTCGGTGCTCGGGCTGTTCGTTTTCAGCAGCCTCGAAGAGTCGCCGCTGTGGAAGAAGCTCGCCGCCGAGAAGGCCGCCAAGGCCGCGGCGCAGAAGCTCGATGCGCCCGTCGAAATCGTGCGCTCGCCGGTGCGCACGCTGTTTTCCCGCGACTATCGCTCGATTCTGTTCGTCAACCTGCTGCTGACCATCGGCGGCGGCAGCGGCTATTACCTGACCTCGGGCTATCTGCCGACCTTTCTCAAGGTGGTGAGCCACGCTCCGAACGGTGCCGCGGCGGCGATCCTGCTGATCTGCAGTGTGGCGGTGGTGATCGCGTCGGTTGCGGCGGGGCATCTGAGCACGTTCATCGGGCGCAAGAGCGCTTTCATCTGGCTCGGCCTGATTCGCCTGTTCGCGTTGCCCGCGCTGTTCCTGCTGCTGCCCACGGCGCAAAGCATCACGATGATCGGCGTGTACGCGGTGATTCTCAGCGCGCTTGGCAGTGCCGGCTACGCGCCGGTCCTGATCTTCCTGAACGAACGGTTTCCGACGGCGATTCGCGCGACCGGCACGGGGCTTTCCTGGAACATCGGCTTTGCGATCGGTGGGATAATGCCGACCGCCGTCTCACTGGTGGCGAAAGACGCGAGTGAGTTGCCGATGACGCTGGCGATCTTCGTCGGGGCGATCAGCGTGATTTTCCTGATCGGCGCGTTCGTCGTGCCGGAAACGCGTGGGAGGCTCGAGGAGGGGGCGGTGCGCGAGGCGGTTTAGGTCGCGGTTGGGCGGGTGGCCTGGCGACGTTTCAGCCGGCTGGCACACCGGTAGTCACACGCCGGATCTCCTCGCCGATGATATCGATCAGCGCGTGCGCCGCCGGCCCGATCGGCCGCTTCGGATGGCTCACGCGGATGATGTGCCGCACGATCGGCGGCGACGCGATGGTGCGCGCGCACAGCACGCCTTCGTCGACCTTGCGCTGAACCACCACGCGCGGCAGGATCGTCGCGACGCCGCTCTGTTCGACGAACTGCACGATGGTGTTGAGCAGGTCGATCTCGAACTTCGGCTTGATGACCACGTCGGCGGCCAGCAGCGCCGCGTCCAGCACGCCGCGCAAGCCATTGCGGCGGGTTGGCAGCACCAGTTCGATGCCGGCCAGTTTCGCGAGATCGACGGTCGGCGGCAGGTCGGGGCCGAGCGCGGCGCTCGTCACCAGCACCATTTCCTCGTCGAGCAACGGCACCACGTCGAGCGTGAGACGCCCGCGCGGCTTGTTGATGATGGCCGCATCCAGCCGGCCGGCTTCGACCGCGTCGATCAACTGCGCGCTGAAGCCGTCGGCAACCGACACTTCGACCTGCGGGAACATCGCGTTGAATCTGGCGAGCGACTCCGGCAGCACGCTTTCCGCCTCCGACGACACCATGCCGAGCGACACCCGCCCCGTGACGATCGCATCCTGCCGGCTCAACTGGTCGCGCGCCCGTTCGATGTCGCGCATGATCGGCGTGTACAGGCGATACATCTGGCGCGCCGCGTCGGTCGGCGTCATGCCGTGCGGCCCGCGTTCGAAGAGTTTCTGGCGCAATTCGGTTTCGAGCTTCGAAATCTGCATGCTGAGCGCGGGTTGGACGATATTGAGCCGTTTCGCCGCGCGCGTGACGGAGCCGTCTTCGAAAAGCGCGATGAAATACTGGATTTGCTTGAGGTCCATGAAGCGCGGGAGCGGGGCCGGGAAGGGACAAAAAGGGGGCGGAGACGGGGCCGGAAGGGGGCGGGAAGGGCCGCAAACATCGAGTTTAACCGTGCCGCGCCGAGCCTACAGGGTAACACTCGCGCAACCCCGCACGGAGCCTCGCGCGGCGCGGCTCGCGGCGTCGTCACGAGCGTGTTTCCTTACGCTGCTACAATCTCGTCTTTCTCGATTGATTGTGCGCTATGGGTTTCGAACAACTCGCTGAACTGAAGAAGCAATTGGCCGCGGCTCGCCGCGAGGCTGCGCCTGCCGCGAAGTCCGGCGCCAAGCCTGCTTCGAAGGACGCTTCCAAGCCCGCTAAGGACGCTTCCAAGCCTGCTGCAAAGGACGCGTCCAAGCCGGGCGCGAGGCCTGCCCGCAAGCCCGCGCCGCCGCGCCGTGCCGCGCCCGCAGCCGCGTCCGACGCTAAACCGCCAGTGGACGCGAAGCCCGTGGATCCGGTGGTGAAATCGATCGGGCGGCTGCAGAAGCGCTTCCCCATTGCCTTCCCGAAGAATCCGGCGCCCAAGCTGCCGCTCAAGGTCGGTATTTTCGAAGACCTGGTGGTGCACGCCAAGGACCTGTCGTTGAGCGAAGCGGAATTGCGCGACGCGATCAAGACGTGGTGCCGTGGCAGCCGCTACTGGAAATGTCTCGTGGAAGGCGCGGCTCGCGTCGATCTGACGGGCGCCGAGGCGGGCAAGGTCACGGCGCAGGAAGCCGCGGGCGCGCAGCGTCTGCAGGCGCATCGCGCAGCTAGGGGTGCGCAGAAGGCGGCAGCCGGTGCGGCGAGCGCGAATGCGAATGCGAATGCGGCCGGCGAGACGGCCACGCAAGCGACGGCTGAAGTAGCCTCGCAAGCGTCCACCGAGACAGCCGCGGAGCCGAACGCTGAAGCGGCCACGCAAGCGCCCGCTGAAGCGACCACGCAGGCCACTGCCGAAGCAGCGAATGCGCCGGCCGAGGCCGCCACGGCTTCGCAGGACGGCGAAGCGAAGGCGTAAGGCGTAGGCCGGCTCGACGAGCCGGCCGGCTGATCGGTGACACCGCACACGAAAATGTGCAGGACACCCGGCACGAAACCGCGCCCGAAGTCTCCCACGCAGCTTCCGGCCGAACCGCCCAACTACCCGTCACCCAAAAAGCGCAAAACCCGCCACCCCGCCTAGGGGTGGCTGCCTAGCCGCGACGCAGCCCCCAGCCGGCTGCGCACGAAGCCGACGTGTTCGCGCAGCACATAGAACGCGTCGGCGTAGGCGAGCGGCATGCGCAGCCGATTCAACGAATCCTCGATCTGATCCAGTTCCGCGAAGAGCCGCGCGCGCTCCTCGTCGGTCGAATCGGCGAGCGCACCGCGTTCGATCGCAATCAGCGAACCATAATAGCGATAGATGCGCGAGCGCACCCGCCAGCGATAGAGCGCCGGAATCAGGCGCATGGCCGGGAACAGCAGCACGGCCATCGGCAGCAGCAGAACGAGCGTGCGGTCGCCGATGCTCGCCAGCCAGAACGGCAGCGTGCGATACAGAAAGCTCTTGCCCGTCTTGTAGTAGCGCTGCGCGTCTTCGCTGATCTGATATTCGCGTGCGACGGGACTCGGAAATTCCCCCGCGCGCTGCAACAGGCCCGGCATGCCATGCACTTCCTGCGCCGCTTCGATCAACAGATCGGAAATGGCCGGATGCAGTGTGGTACGGGCCACCAGTTCGACGGTCGGACTGATCAGATGCACCGTTTCGGGCGGAATCCTGCGCTTCAGATCCAGCACGCCGGCCGGCAGGTCGATCTGGTCCAGATAGGGAAAGAGACGCGTATACGCGTTCGCTTCGGCGAAGTTCATCACCGACACGCCGGGCACCTTGAGCAGGCGCAGCATCAGGCCGCGCGTGGCCGAGTCGCCGTTCAGGATCGCGGCGTCCACGTCACCCGCCACCAGTTGGGTGGCGGCCTGCATGCCGTCGCTCGGCACCAGCGTGGTGTCGCCGCCCGGCTCGATGCCGTTCGCATCCAGCAGTTTGAGCGCCAGCAGCCGCGTGCCGCTGCCTTCGCGGCCCACCGCGACGCGTTTGCCTTCCAGTTGCGAAAGCTGGCTCAGGCCCGTGCCGCGATAGAAGACCACCACAGGAATATAGAAAACGCTGCCGAGCGACATCAGCGACGAGGTGTCGAGGCCGTCGGCGACGCCGCCTTGCACGAGCGCGACGTCGACGCGCTCTTTCGGGTCCAGCAGACGGTGCAGATTCTGCACGGAGCCGTCGGACTCCAGCACGTTCAGCTTGATGCCGTTGCGGGCGAGAATTTTCTTGTACTGCTCGGCGGCGACGAGAAACGAGCTGTCATGCGGACCGGCGCTCAGGGTGATCGTCTTGGGCGGCGCCGGATCGACCAGCCAGACGACCAGCGTGACCATCAGGATGATGACCCCGGCCACGACAACATAGAGCAGCGTGTGGTCGCGCCACTCGGCATGCGGCTCTTCGCCAGGAAAGTGCGGGGGACGCGGGCGCTGCGCTTTCATGGACACTCCGTGCCGAGCCGGGATGATCGCATTGTCCACCGTCCGCGGTGGGTTTGGCGTCGGCAGTTTGCTCTATTGACCGGGCGGTCGCGAAGCTCTTGCCGTTTGGCGACGCGAGCCCTCCGCGCGGCACCTTCGAAGACGTGCGCTGCATGCGTGGTGCATGAGTGAAATGCCCAACATAACTGTCGCATCAGGACCGGAATGCGGTATCGACCGTGGCATAATCCGCGACAGCTTCCTCATCGTGTCGCCGGGCGCATCGTGAGTCGTTTCTATCGGAAGATCGGCAGTTGGCTGGGATTGTTCGCGATCCTGATGGCCACGCTCGCTCCGACGATCTCGCACACGCTCGCCGCACGCAGCGATGAAAGCGCCATGTCAGCCGAGCATTGCGACATGCCGTCGATGGCGTCCATGGGTTCGATGGACTCGATGCAGGACGACACGCCGGACGCGACATCGGTCACGTCGAGCGCGCCGGATCCAGCAGGCGACAAACACGCCGACCACACGGCCATGTCCGACGGCGACCTCTGCGGCTATTGCAGCCTGCTCGCCCACATGCCGGCCGTGCCGAGCGTCGAGGCACTGTTCGTCGTCACCGTCCGCGCCGTGCAGCACACTGTCGCGACCCGCTTCGAGAGCGTGCGCCGCGTCGAACCGCTCACCTTCGCTCAACCCCGGGCACCTCCGACCGCATCCTGATTCGAGTCACCACGGCGCGATGCATCGAATGCATCGCGGTTGCCGCCGCGCGTCCCTATCGGCTGCGCGCGCCGGCATTGTCACGACCCATGAAACAGGATGAATCATGCTTACCCACACAACGCCCCGCAGGCAACCGCTGCGCGCGGCGGCGCTTTTCGCGGCCACTGCCGGCGCATTGTTGTGCGCCCCTTCGCTTGCCGGCGCTCACGCGATTGCGGGCAACCGCGTCTTCCCATCGACGATGGCCGTCGACGACCCCGGCGTCGGCGACGAAGCCAACTTGCAGTTCGGCCATCAACGCGTGCCGGGCGACAACGGCGACCAGAGCATCAACACCTTCGACTTCGAATACGACAAGCTGATCACACCGCGGCTCGCGGTGTCCGTCGACGGCACATATGCAATGCAGAACAATCCGCGGGCGCACGGCTTCGACAACTTCGGCGTTGGCTTGAAGTACCTGCTGTACGTCAACGACGCGCACGAATTCATGACCTCGGTCGGTGTGGATGCCGAACTCGGCGGCACAGGCAGCCGCGCGATCGCCGACAACTTCTCGACCATCTCGCCGACCATCTTTGCCGGCAAGGGCATGGGCGATCTGCCCGACTCGCTGGCGTATCTGCGGCCGATCGCCATCACGGGCGAAGCGGGACCGGCGCTGACCACCGGCGCGGGACAGCCGAACGCCTTCAATTACGGCTTCACCGTGCAGTACAGCTTGCCGTATCTGCAACAGCACGTGCGCGATGTCGGCCTGCCGCAGCCGTTCGCCAACCTGATTCCGCTGGTGGAAATTCCGCTGTCCCGCAGCCAGGGGCAGACGACAGGCACGGTCAATCCGGGCTTTATCTGGATCAACCGTTATGGGCAGTTCGGTGTGGAGGCGCAAATCCCGATCAATCGTGCGAGCGGCTCGCATGTGGGCATTCTGGTGCAGGCGCATATTTTCTTCGACGACGTCGCGCCGACCACGATCGGCAAGCCGCTGTTCCAGTAACGCAGGAGAGTGATGATGAATGGCACGATGAAACACCGACGTTTGCGCGGCACTAACGCCGTGGCGAAACTGGCGGCGCTGTGCGCCGGCCTCGCGCTCGCGGGCGCGGCCTTCGCTCACGTGTTCCCTCAAAAGCAGGAGCCGGGAGCGGGCGCGACGGTGGCCTCGCCCGCGCAGGTGCGGGTGATTTTCGACGGGCCGCTCGAAGCGGCGTTCAGTTCGCTGACGGTGACCGACGCGAGCGGCAAGCAGGTCAACACGCAAAAGGCCGCGGTCGACGAGCATCAGCCGGCGCTCATCGCCGTGCCGCTGCCGCCGCTCGCGGCCGGTCACTACACGGTGCATTGGGTTGCCGTGGCGTCGGACGGACATCGCACGCATGGCGACTATGCGTTCAATGTGAAATAGCCTGAAGCGGTGATGCGCTGCGTCATCCATCGAGCGATGGCGCAGCGTGTGAAAAGGTCTATTATCGAAAAGACGCCTCGCGCGCCTGGCTGTGCAAAGCAGCCGCCTTCGCCTTCGCTCCGGGGAGAAGAACACATGACGGAGTTCGTGAAGGCGTTCCCGGCAGTGGTGCCCGGCCATCAGCGCCGGCGGATCGCGTGGCTCTACGCGTTGCTACTGACCTTTAATCTCGCGGCGTGGCTTGCGGCCTTCATGGCGTTTCGCGGCTATCCGCTGCTGATGGGCTCGTGTCTACTGGCTTACTCGCTCGGTTTGCGGCACGCCGTGGACGCGGACCACATTGCCGCCATCGACAACGTTACGCGCAAGCTCATGCAGTCCGGCCAGCGTCCGCTCACGGCAGGGCTGATGTTCTCGCTCGGCCACTCCACCATCGTCGTACTGGCCACGCTCGGCATTGCCGTCACCGCGATGGCCTTGCAAACCCGGCTGAGCGGATTCAGGGAAACGGGCGCCATGATCGGCACGCTCGTGTCGACGTTTTTCCTGTTCGCCATTGCGCTACTGAACCTCGTCGTGCTGCGCTCCGTGCTGCGTGCGTTTCGGCGCGTGCGCCGCGGCGAGCCCTACGTCGACGAAGATCTCGACATGCTGCTCGCCAATCGCGGTTTTCTCGCACGCCTCTTCCGGCCGCTGTTCCGCCTGATCACACGAAGCTGGCACATGTATCCGCTCGGCTTTCTGTTCGGCCTCGGTTTCGACACCGCGACCGAAGTCGGCTTGCTCGGCATTTCCGCGGCGGGCGCCGCGCAAGGCATGTCGATCTGGTCGATCCTCGTGTTCCCGGTGCTGTTTACGGCGGGCATGACGCTGATCGATACCACCGACAGTATCCTCATGCTGGGCGCTTACGGCTGGGCCTTCGTGAAGCCGGTCCGCAAGCTCTACTACAACCTCACCATCACGACGATTTCGGTGCTGGTGGCGCTGCTGGTCGGCAGCATCGAAGGGCTTGGGCTGGTAGCCGACAAGCTGCATCTGAATGGCGGATTCTGGCAGGCGGTGGCGGTTCTCAACGATAACTTCGGCATGCTCGGCTATGCGATCGCCGGCGTATTCGCGGCCGCCTGGTTATTGTCCGTGGCGGTCTACAAATGGCGGCGAATCGGGGAGATGGAGATCCGTTCCTGATTGGTACGCAACGGCAGATCAGTTTGGCGCAAACCCTTAAGAGCTATCGTCAGAGAATTGAATAGAGCGTGTGGATGCGGCTATCGCGGCGCGCGAAGCTTCGCGAATAAGCTATGAAAATTGGGTTATTCCGAATCGCTGACCTATACTCGAAAAAGTTTTGCGGGCTCATTGCGGTGGGCACCATTCAAACGAAAACATGCAGCAAATCCGATCTTTTTAACCGCTCCCCACGCGGAAATTATCCCTGATCGATTGCTGGACACGTGACTGCCGTGCGGCGCTCGCCACGTATCTTTGTTTGTCCAAAAGAACGTGAACGTCGTGGAGACACATCATGGCAGAAGCAGACAACGTCCCCTATGGGCGCAAGACTCAGCACGCGCCGGCCCTCAAGGAAGTGCACATCATCTGGATCACCGCGGGCCTCGGCTGTGACGGCGATTCGGTCTCCATTACCGCCGCCACCCAGCCGAGTATCGAGGACGTGATACTCGGCGCGATTCCCGGCTTGCCGAAGGTCCATTTACACAATCCCGTGCTGGCGTATGAAAACGGCGACGAGTTTCTCAAGCCGTTTCATCAGGCCGCGCGTGGCGAGCTGGACAACTTCGTGCTGGTGATGGAAGGCTCGATACCCAATGAGCGGATCAATCGCGAGGGCTATTGGGCCGCCTTGGGCACCGACCCCGATACGGGCGACCCGATCACGATTCCGCAATGGCTCGACCGGCTTGCGCCACGCGCGTTGGCGGTGGTCGGCGCGGGAACCTGCGCGACGTATGGCGGCATTCACGCGATGCAGGGCAACCCGACCGGCTGCATGGGTCTCGCCGATTATCTCGGCTGGGACTGGAAGTCGAAAGCGGGTCTGCCGATCGTCAACGTGCCGGGATGTCCGGTGCAGCCGGACAACTTCATGGAGACGCTGCTCTATCTGCTGTATCAGCTCGCGGGCCTCGCGCCCATGATTCCACTCGACGACGCGTTGCGGCCGAAGTGGCTGTTCACCCGCACCGTGCACGACGGTTGCGACCGGGCGGGTTCGTACGAGCAGGCGATCTTCGCGACCGAATACGGCAGCCCGAATTGCATCGTCAAGCTCGGTTGCTGGGGACCGGTCGTGCAATGCAACGTGCCCAAGCGCGGCTGGATGGCGGGCATCGGAGGCTGTCCGAACGTGGGCGGCATCTGCATCGGCTGCACGATGCCGGGCTTCCCGGACAAGTTCATGCCGTTCATGGACGAGCCGCCCGGCGCGGTGCTGTCGTCGAATCTGATCAGGAGCTATGGCCCGCTGATCCGCAGCTTGCGCAAGCTGACCAAAAACACGCTCAACGATGAGCCGAAATGGCGTCACAACCGTTCGGAACTCACCACCGGTTACCGTCGCTGAGCGGCTGAATTCGCGTAGTCAGTGTCGTCAGCATAGTCAGCAGGAGAAGGTCATGGCCGTCAGCACCGCACCTGAAGCGACCGGCACCACCCAGGCAGCGCCGGGCAAGCTGGTCGAAATGAACTGGGATCCGATCACGCGGATCGTCGGCAGTCTGGGGATTTACACCAAGATCGATTTCGCGAACCGGCGGGTGGCGGAATGCTATAGCACCTCGTCGATCTTTCGCGGCTATAGCATTTTCATGAAGGGCAAGGACCCGCGCGACGCGCATTTCATCACGAGCCGGATCTGCGGCATCTGCGGCGACAATCACGCGACCTGCTCGGTCTACGCGCAGAACATGGCCTACGGCGTGAAGCCGCCGCCGATCGCCGAGTGGATCGTCAATCTCGGCGAAGCAGCCGAATACATGTTCGATCACAACATCTTCCAGGACAACTTGGTGGGCGTGGACTTCTGCGAGACGATGGTCAAGGAGACCAATCCGGGCGTGTGGGACAAGGCCCAGAAAACACCCGCGCCGCACGCGGACAAGCACGGCTATAAAACCATTGCGGAGATCATGACCGCGCTCAATCCCTTTACCGGCGAGTTCTACCGCGAAACGCTGATGGTGAGCCGCTACACGCGCGAAATGTTCTGCCTGATGGAAGGCCGCCACGTGCATCCGTCGACGCTGTATCCAGGCGGCGTGGGCACTGTGCCGACCATTCAGCTCTTCACCGACTACATCACGCGTCTGATGAAATACGTGGAGTTCATGAAGAAGGTCGTGCCGCTGCACGACGATCTGTTCGACTTCTTCTACGAGGCATTGCCAGGTTACGAAGAAGTGGGCCGGCGCCGTGTTCTGCTCGGCTGCTGGGGCTCGTTCCAGGATCCGAACGTGTGCGACTACAACTACAACACCATGACGCAATGGGGCCGCGGCATGTTCGTCACGCCGGGCGTGGTGGTGGACGGCGAGCTGGTCACGACCGATCTCGTCGACATCAACCTGAACATTCGCATTCTGCTCGGCAGCTCCTATTACGACGACTGGGATCACGAAGAAACCTTCGTGAAGAACGACCCGCTCGGCAACCCGGTGGACCGCAAGCATCCGTGGAATCAGACTACGTTGCCGCATCCGCAGAAACGCAAATTCGACGGCAACTATACGTGGGTGATGTCGCCGCGCTGGCTCGACAAGCGCACAGGCGATCACCTCGCGCTCGATACCGGCGGTGGTCCGATTGCGCGCCTGTGGGCCACCGCGTTGGCGGGACTGGTGGATATCGGCTATATCAAGGCGACCGGTCACAGCGTGAAAATCTATTTGCCGAAGACCGCGCTCAAGCCCGAAGTCGAGTTCGAATGGAAGATTCCGAAGTGGAGCAATGCGCTCGAACGCGATCGCGCCCGCACGTATTTTCAGGCCTATTCGGCGGCGGCAGCGCTGTATTTCGCCGAGCAGGCGCTCGCCGAATTGCACGCGGGCCGCACCCGCACGTTCAGCGATTTCACGGTGCCGGAAGAAGGCCTCGGCTGCGGCTTCCATGAGGCGGTGCGCGGCGTGCTCTCACATCACCTCGTGATTCGCGAGGGCAAGATCGCCAACTATCATCCGTATCCGCCTACGCCCTGGAACGCCAACCCACGCGATATTTACGGTACGCCCGGACCTTATGAGGACGCGGTGCAGAACACGCCGATCTTCGAAGAGAACGGCCCCGACAAGTTCAAGGGCATCGACATCATGCGCGCAGTGCGCAGCTTCGATCCGTGCCTGCCGTGCGGCGTGCATATGTATGTAGGCAACGGCAAGACCATCGACACCTCGCACTCGCCGACCTTCGGCGTGATGCAGGGAGCGCATACGTGAGCGCCCAGACGAGCGACTCGCGCTCGGTCGCCGCCCAGCAACGCCGCATCGAGGAACTCATTGCGGCGCTGGAGACGCTCGACGATCCGCCTGCGCGCGAGAGCGCTCAGGAACTGCTGCAGGTGGTGCTCGATCTGCATACGAACGGGCTCGCGCGTCTGCTGGAAATCGTTTCGTCCGCCGGGGCGATGGACGACGCCATGCTTGAAGCGTTCGAACGCGATGCCAGTGTATCGGCGCTGCTTCTGTTGCACGGTTTGCATCCGCAAGATCTGCCGACGCGCGTATCGCGCGCGGTGGAGAAGATGCGGCCGCTGCTCGGCGTGCAAGGCATTCAGATCGAATTGCTCGACGCCGCCGAAGAAGCGGTGCGCGTGAAAGTGGCCGGGCGTCTGCAAGGCAAGCACAATTCGGTCGGCGAATTGCGGCAGGAAATCGAGCTTGCGATTTTCGAAGCTGCGCCCGAGACGATGCGCGTCGACATCGCGGGTTTGCAGGACGTCAACGTGCATGAACTGCGCTTCGTGCCTAACACGCACACTGACCCGCACGCCGACGCGCGCTCCGAGCACACCGAGGTAGCCAGCCGGACCGAGGCCGGCGCGCAATGACACCCGCCGCCGCCACGACGCGCGGCTGGGTCGCGGCCGTGCGCCATTTCGTGCGCCAAGCCGACGACGTGCATTGCGAGTTGTGCGGCGCGCCGCTGCTGGCCGACCATCCTCATCTGTTCGAAATCGCCAAACGCCAACTGTATTGCTGCTGCCGTGCCTGCGCGCTGCTGTTCGGCAATCAGCAGAACGCGCGCTATCGTCCGGTGCCGCGCGACGCGCGTTATCTCGACGGCTTTCACATGAGCGACGCGCAGTGGGACGCGCTGGCGATTCCCATCGACATGGCTTTCTTCTTTCACGACAGTTCGGCGCAACGGATCGTCGCGCTGTATCCCGGACCGGCGGGCGGCACGCAGTCGCTGCTGGATCTGCAGGCGTGGACCGAACTCGTCGCCGACAATCCGTGGCTCGCGCAACTGGAGCCCGATGTCGAAGCGCTGCTCGTGAACCGCAGCGAGGGCACGCGCGAGTACTACCGCGTGCCGATCGACCAATGTTATGCGCTCACCGGCGTAATTCGCGCGCGTTGGCGTGGTGTCTCTGGCGGACGGCAGGCCTGGGACGCGATCCATCGTTTCTTCGCCGCGCTGAAGACTCAGGGCCGCGTACCGGAGGGCTTGCTCCATGCCTGATCTCGGATTCACTGTCGAGTCGGCGGAAGTGGTGCCGTTTGCCGCGGCGCCGCTGCTGATGTTCAAGCTGCGTGTCGTCGATACGGCGGTTGACAATGCGCCGCAGCGCGAGATCGCCAGCATCACGCTGCAATGCCAGATCCAGATCGAAGCCGCGAAACGCCGCTACGCGCCCGCCGAGCAGTACGGGCTCGAAGACCTGTTCGGCATTCCGCCGCGTTGGGGCGATACGTTACGCACGATGCTGTGGACGCATGCGTCGGCGGTGGCGCCCCCGTTTACCGGCGAATGCACGCTCGATCTGCCCGTGCCGTGCAGCTACGATTTCAATGTAGCCGCCACCAAATATTTTCACGGACTCGAAGAGGGCGAGATTCCGCTGATGCTGCAGTTCAGCGGCACCGTGTTCTATCGCGAGGCCGACGGCGCATTGCAGGTCGCGCCGATTCCGTGGCACAAGGAGGCGGCGTACCGTCTGCCGGTGGCGCTATGGCGCGACATGATGGCTCGCTATTACCCGAGCGGCGCATGGCTGTGCCTGCATCGCGACGTGTTCGATCGCCTCGCGCGCTTCAAAACCCGTGGGGGGCTGACGAGCTGGGAGCAGGCGGTCGCGAGCCTGCTCGACAAGCTCGAGGAGGACATATCGTGAACGCGGTCGAAAGCGTGGTGCAGGCGGTGCTGTACGAAGGCTACATGCTGTATCCGTACCGGCCGACTTCGGTGAAGAACCGGCAGCGCTGGACCTTCGGAGGCGTGTATCCGCGCGCCTATGCGGAGGCATCCGGCAGCGATCCGTGGGTGACGCAAAGCGAGTGTCTGCTGCGCGGCGGCGAACATACGCGCGTCGCGGTGCGGCCCGGGTTCTTGCAGGTGATCGAGCGGATGGTGCTGGACGTGTCGGAGAACGCCGCGGTGCGCCCGGAGTCGGGCGAGCCCGCGTGGCGCACGGTGCCTGGGCTCGATATCGACGAACGGCGCTATACGCCGTGGCAGGAAGCGGCTGAACGGCATCTCGCGCTGCCGGTGCTGGTGCTGGGCGAATTGCTCAACGCGCCGCGCGATATGCCGTTTTCATTCGACGCCGGCAGTGACCTCGAACCGCTGGCGGACCGGCATGGCACGCTGCGTGGCGCGCTGCGCCGCACGCGTGCGGCGCTGCAAGGCCGCGTGGAAATCAGTGCGGCGAGCGTGGCGGCGGGCGTCTATCGGCTGAAGGTGCGCATCGTCAACGAGACGCCGCTCGAGCATGCGCGCGACCTCACGCGCGACGCTGCTTCGCTGTATGCGCTGGTCTCGTGCCATACCGTGCTGAGCATCGAGCGCGGCACGTGGATCTCGTCGATCGATCCGCCCGACGAGCTCGCGGCGGCGTCGGCCGCGTGCCGCAATATCGGCGTGTGGCCGGTGTTGGTCGGCGATGAACAGCGGCCCGACACCATGCTCGCCTCGCCGATCATCCTCTACGATTTTCCGCAGATCGCGCCCGAAAGCGCCGGCGATCTGTTCGACGCCACGGAGATCGACGAGATTCTCACGCTGCGCATTCTCACCATGACGGACGAAGAAAAGCGCGAAATGATCGCCACCGACGAGCGTGCTCGCGCCTTGCTCGCGCGCACCGAAGGTTTGGGCGCCGAGCAGATGCAGAAGCTGCACGGCACCTTGCGGCAGGTGCGCGCGCTCGACGCGGCGAGCGTGGGCGCGTCCATCTCCGCGGCGCAGACCGCCATGCCCGTCTCGCCGTGGGCCGAACTCGATGCGCGACCGCATCTTGCCTGCGTGCGGGTCGCGGGCGTGGAGATTCGCATCGGCGATCAGGTGCGCTTGCGCCCGCGCGGCCGCGCCGACATCTTCGATATCGCGCTGAGCGGCATGGTCGCGACGATCGAATCGATCGAACGCGATTTCGACGACCACGTGCATGTCGCCGTGACTATCGACGACGATCCGGGCAAGGACTTCGGCGTGCAGCGCATGCCGGGCCACCGGTTCTTCTTCGGGCCGGACGAGATCGAGCCGCTCGGGCATGCTGCCGGCGCCCGGCGGGGGCTCGTATGAGCGCGATTCTGGTGGCCGGCATCGGCAACGTGTTTCTCGGCGACGACGGCTTTGGCGTCGAAGTGGTGCGGCGTTTGCAGGAACAGTTGGCCGCGGGTGAGTTGCCGGCATTCGCGGCGGGTGTAAACGTCGCGGACTTCGGCATTCGCGGCGTCGATCTGTGTTACGCGCTGCTCGACGGCGTGGACAGCGCGATCCTGATCGACGCGACGCAGCGCGGCGGCGCGCCCGGCACGCTGTACGTGATCGAGCCGTCCATCGAAGAGTCGGGTGGCGCTGCGAGCGACGATCCGTACGCCGTGCCGATCCTGATGTCGCCGCATGAGATGGACCCGGCCAAGGTGCTGCAAACCGTGCGGATGCTCGGCGGCGGGTGCGAGGACATCGTCGTGCTCGGCTGCGAGCCGCAGGATTTCGGTTGCGAAGAGGGCGAAGAAGGACGGATGAGTTTGAGCCGCCCCGTGGCGGCCGCGGTGGAGCAGGCCGCCGAAGTGGTGGTGCGGCTCGTGACGGCGAGGCTGGAACAGCGCGCCGCGCGCGTGGCCTGACATGCGGGGTGCGCGAACACGTCATGCATACGGTGTGAAACGACTGAAGCGGGAGACATCATGAAAGGATTTTTCAAGTACCTCTTGTTGCCGGCATTGGTGGTCGGCGTGTTGGCGAATATGAAGGACATCAAGCGCTATATCCGCATCCGCAACATGTAGGCGACAACGGCCAGGGAGATGGCGATGAGCACGCATGCACAGCCCGCCGGGCAGGGTTCGGCGCAGCATCCGGCGGTCGTGGGACCGGTCGGCGAAGAGATCCGCGTGCGCGGACTGGTGCAGGGCGTCGGCTTCCGGCCGACCGTGTGGCGGCTTGCGCATGCCTGCGGCGTGGTCGGCGACGTCTGCAACGACAGCGACGGCGTGCTGATTCACGCATGGGGCGACGCGTGGATGCTGCAACGCTTCATCGACAGCCTGAGCGCCGAGTGTCCGCCGCTTGCGCGGATCGACGCGATCGAGCGGCATCAATTGAACGAGGCGGCCGAGGCGAACGACTTTCGTATCGTGCCGAGCGTGAGCGGCCATGTGCAAACCGGCGTCACACCCGATGCCGTCATCTGCGCCGATTGCGCGGCGGAAATCGCCGATCCGGCGAACCGCCGCTACCGCTACCCGTTTACGAATTGCACGCACTGTGGGCCCCGGCTGTCGATCATACAAGCCATTCCCTACGATCGCGCCAATACCACAATGGCGGCGTTCGTCATGTGCGACGCGTGTCGCGCGGAATACGACGATCCGGCCGACCGGCGCTTTCACGCGCAACCGGTTGCGTGCCCCGCATGTGGCCCGCGTGTCTGGCTGGAGAGCCGTGACGGCGCGCGCGTGAATGGCGACGACCCGTGCCGCGCGGCGAGCCTGCTGCTGCGGCACGGCGCGATCGTCGCGATCAAAGGCTTGGGCGGTTTTCAGCTCGCCTGCCATGCGAGCGATGAAACCGCGGTCGCACGTCTGCGGCGGCTAAAACGGCGCGAGCGCAAACCCTTCGCGCTGATGACGCGCGATCTGCAAGCCATGCGGCGGTATTGCACGCCGAGCGAGGCCGAATGCGCGCTGCTCGCGAGCGCCGGCGGACCCATCGTGATCATGTCCGCCGACGGCGCCGAATGCGTCGCGCCAAGTATTGCGCCGGGCGTCGGCACGCTGGGCTTCATGCTGCCGTCCTCGCCGCTGCATCGGCTGCTGACGGAGTCGATCGATTCCGCGCTCGTCGTGACGAGCGGCAACACCAGCGACGAGCCGCCGTGCATCGACAACGCGGACGCCCGCGCGCGTCTCGGCCGTATCGCCGATGTCTTCCTGATGCACGATCGCGACATTTCGCGCCGGGTCGACGATTCGGTGGCGCGCGTCGTGCGGGGTAGCGCGCAGATCGTTCGGCGCGCGCGCGGCTATGCGCCGGCGCCGCTGCTGTTGCCCGAAGGTTTCGCCGACACCCCCGCGGTGCTGGCGATGGGCGGCGAACTCAAGAACACCTTCTGCCTTGCGCGCGATGCGCAAGCGATCGTCTCGCATCACATCGGCGATCTGGAAGACGCGCTGACGTATGCGGACTACCGCCGCGCGGTGGCGCAGTATCTGCGTTTGTTCGAATACGAACCGCAGGTGATCGCGCTCGACCGGCATCCCGAGTATCTGTCGCGCAAGATCGGCTACGAGCTCGCGCAAGCCTCGCAGATTCCCGTGGTCGAAGTGCAGCATCATCATGCGCATCTTGCCGCGTGCATGGCCGAAAACGGGGTCGCCTTCGATGCGTTGCCGATGCTCGGCGTCGCGCTCGACGGTCTCGGCTACGGCGACGACGGCACACTGTGGGGCGGCGAATTCATGCTGGCCGACTATCGCGGCTACACGCGTCTCGGCCGCTTCAAGCCGGTGGCGATGCCGGGCGGCACGCGCGCCATCGACGAGCCGTGGCGCAATGCCTACGCGCATCTGCGGGCTGCCTTCGACTGGTACGGATTTACGCGGCACTACAGCGGTCTGGAGATGCAGCAGTTCCTGAGCGGCCGTCCGCGCGCCGCGCTCGACGCGATGATCGCGCAGCGCGTGAACAGCCCGCTCGCGAGTTCGACGGGCCGTCTGTTCGACGCGGTGGCGGCCACCCTCGGCGTGTGCCGTGAGCGTGTGCTTTACGAAGGCCAGGCCGCGATCGAACTGGAGGCGCTGGTCGATCAGCACACGCTGCGCAACGATAGCGACGCGCATGCATACCCGTTCGAACTGACCAACACCGTGCCGGGTGGGTTGCGCTGCATCGAACCCCGGCCGATGTGGGAAGCCTTACTCGACGATCTGCTGCGCTGCACGCCTGTGCCGGTGATTGCGGCGCGTTTTCACAAGGGCGTGGCGATTGCGATCGTGCGCATGGTGGAGTGTCTTGCCGACCTGCTGACCGGTCCGGCCGACGCGCGCAGCGTCGCGCTATCGGGCGGCGTGTTCCAGAACCGCATCCTGTTCGAACAGGTGGCAACGCGCCTTGGCGAGGCGGGGTTTCGCGTGCTGACGCATCGCCAGGTGCCGGCCAACGACGGCGGATTGTCGCTCGGGCAGGCGGTCATCGCGGCGGCGCGGCAGCGCGGCGAGGGTTGATGGTTCGCACGGGGCAGAGAGGAGAGCGACATGTGTTTGGGCATCCCGGGGCAAATCGTCGAAGTGACGGATGCGGCGAACGATCTCGCGCTCGTCAATGTCGGCGGTGTACGGCGCGTGATCAACATCGCGTTCGTGATCGATGAAGACCGGCCGGCGAGCGCGTGCGTCGGCGAATGGGTGCTGGTGCATGTCGGCTTTGCGATGAGCCGGCTCGACGAGCAGGAAGCGGCGCGCACGCTTGCGCTGCTGCACGAACTGGGCGTCGCGCAGGGCGAGATGGATGAGTTGCGCGGCGCGCCGTGAGCGCGCCGTCGCCAGCACACGGAGACCGGCCATGCCCGAACATGAATCGCTGCAAGCGTTGTATCCGTTCCTGCATGGCGCGCATCAGGATGCGGAGCGGCTCGACGCGGCCCTGCTCGAATCGGTGCGTCGCAAGGCGCAGGACAGCGTGGATGCGAAGACGCGTTTCTTCGATGAAAGCGCGCCCGAGGTCGTGCGCGCGGCTCACGCCATTGCCGACGTGTATCGCCGTGGCGGCCGGCTCTTCGCGATGGGCAACGGCGGTTCGAGTTGCGACGCGGCGCATATCGCGGTCGAGTTTCTGCATCCGATCACGACGGGACGTCCCGCGCTCACCGCCATCAATCTTGTCGCCGACATGGCCATGTTGACGGCGGTCGGCAACGACGTCGGCTTCAATCATATTTTCGTCCGGCAACTGGTCGCGCAGGCGCGGCGCGGCGACGCGCTGATCGGCGTGTCGACGAGCGGCAATTCGGAGAACCTGCTGGCCGCTTTCGCAAAGGCCAAAGAGATGGAACTGCTGACCATCGGACTCTCCGGTCATGACGGCGGACGCATGGCCACGAGCGCCGCGCTCGATCATTGCCTCGTGGTGAGAAGCGACAGCATTCATCGCGTGCAGGAGACGCATGTCGCGATTTATCACATTCTGTGGGACCTCGTGCATACGCTGCTCGCCGACGACCGCGGCGGTCTCGGCGCTTCGCCCACGGCGGCCGCCGGAGGCACGCCATGAAATACGTCGATGAGTTTCGCGACCCGGAGAAGGCGAAAACGCTCGCGAGGGAAATTCGCGCGCTGGTGTCACGCATCGAGCGCGCGAAGCAGAGGCCGCTGCAAATCATGGAAGTGTGCGGCGGCCACACTCACACGATTTTCCGCTATGGCATCCAGCAATTGCTGCCCGACGCCGTGGAATTCGTTCACGGTCCGGGCTGCCCGGTGTGCGTGCTGCCGATGGGGCGCGTCGACGATTGCGTCGCGCTGGCGGAGCGTCCGGAAGTCATCTTCACGACGTTCGGCGACGCGATGCGCGTGCCCGGTTCGAAGAAAAGCCTGCTCAAGGCGAAGGCCGACGGCGCCGACGTGCGCATGGTTTATTCGCCGCTCGACGCATTGAAGATCGCGCAGCTCAATCCGCAACGCGAGGTGATCTTCTTCGGCCTGGGCTTCGAGACGACCATGCCGAGCACCGCGATGACCGTTTTGCAGGCGCACGCGCGAAAGGTCACGAATTTCTCGCTGTTCTGCAATCACATTACGATCATTCCGACCATCAAGGCGATTCTCGACTCGCCCGATTTGCACCTCGACGGCTTTCTTGGTCCGGGACATGTCAGCATGGTAATCGGCACGCGGCCGTATGACTTCATCGCGCGGCACTATCGCAAGCCGATCACGGTGGCCGGCTTCGAGCCGCTCGACGTGCTGCAATCGATGTGGATGGTGCTCAAGCAGATTGCGGATGGCCGCTGCGAGGTCGAGAACCAGTATGGGCGGATCGTGCCGGAGGATGGCAACGCGCAGGCTTTGTCGGCGGTCACGCGCGTGTTCGAGACGCGTGAGTTTTTCGAGTGGCGTGGACTCGGCTCGATCGATCATTCCGGCGTGCGGATGCGCGAGGCGTTCGCGGGATTCGATGCCGAGCGCAAGTTCGCGGTGCCGAACGTGAAGATCGCCGATCCGAAAGCATGTCAATGCGGCGAGGTGCTCAAGGGCGTGATCAAGCCGCATCAATGCAAGGTGTTCGGCACAGCGTGTACGCCGGAGTCGCCGCTCGGCTCGCTGATGGTGTCGAGCGAAGGGGCGTGCGCGGCGTATTACAACTATGGGCGGATCGATACGTCGCGTATCGATGAACGGCGTGAAGCGCGGCAAGCGGCGGTTCAGGGCGGGGCGTGTCCTGGCGCGGGTAGCAGGGCCGATGTGGTTGGCGTGTCCGCCGTGCGAGGTGGCCCATGAACGATCGCGCTTCTACTTCGATCAAAGCCAGTGCGCCGCACCGCGTGCGCGACGCTACCGTCAATCTGGCGCACGGCAGCGGTGGCCGCGCGATGCGCGATCTGATCGAAGACGTGTTCGTGTCGAGCTTCGACAATCCCACGCTCGCGGCGCTGGAAGATCAGGCCGTCTTCGCGCTGGCCGATCTCGCCGCGCACGGCGACCGGCTCGCTTTTACAACCGATAGCTACGTGGTCGATCCGCTATTCTTTCCGGGCGGCGACATCGGCACACTGGCCGTGTCCGGGACGGTGAACGACCTGGCGGTGTGCGGCGCGACGCCTTTATACCTGTCGTGCGCCGTGGTGATCGAGGAGGGGTTCTCCGTCGATCTTCTGCGCCGCGTCGCGGCGAGCATGCAGCGCGTCGCGCTCGAAGCCGGCGTCGCGATCGTCACGGGCGACACGAAAGTGGTGGAGCGCGGTTGCGCCGACAAGCTGTTCATCAACACCACGGGCATTGGCGTGGTGCGCCACGATGTCTCGATTTCGGCGCGCAACGCGCGTCCGGGCGACGTGGTGATCGTCAACGGCTGTCTCGGCGATCACGGCGCCGCGATTCTGGTGGCGCGTCAGCAGCTTGCACTCGAAGCCGACATAGAAAGCGATTGCTGTCCTCTCAACGGCCTGATCGCGGCGATGCTCGACGCGTGTCCGCAGATCCACTGTCTACGCGATGCGACGCGCGGTGGTGTTGCGACCGTACTCAATGAATTCGCGCAAAGTTCGAACGTGACGATACGGCTCGATGAAGCCGCGCTGCCCTTGCGTGAACAGGTGAAGGGCGCGTGCGAGATTCTCGGCCTGGACCCGCTGTATCTGGCCAATGAAGGCAAGCTGG
This sequence comes from Paraburkholderia sp. RL18-101-BIB-B, assembly GCF_046026985.1. Classification (NCBI taxonomy): domain Bacteria; kingdom Pseudomonadati; phylum Pseudomonadota; class Betaproteobacteria; order Burkholderiales; family Burkholderiaceae; genus Paraburkholderia; species Paraburkholderia sp. RL18-101-BIB-B. Next base: position 198,063 of record NZ_JARESV010000003.1, on the reverse strand, counting down.
TGGCCGTGGTGCCCGCGGACGCCGCCGAACGCGTGCTGGCGGCCATGCGCGCGCACCCGGTGGGACGCGAGGCGGCGGTGATCGGGACGGTTGAACGGAACGAGGCGGAGGCGAATGGGCTAGTCGTGATGCGGACCGTGTTCGGCGGGCAACGCATCGTCGATATGCTGGTGGGCGAGCAACTGCCGCGCATCTGTTGAGCGGCCAGCCGGGAGTGCGCCGTGCACGAGTTGAGTATTGCGAACAGCGTCGTCGAGATTTGCGCGGAACAGGCGCACGGCGCCCGCGTGCGGCGCGTGACGCTGGAGATCGGGCAACTGTCGGCGGTGATGCCGGAGGCGATCCGGTTTTGCTTCGACGTGTGCGCGAAGGATACGGCGGTGGAGGGCGCGACACTCGAGATCGTCGTTATACCGGGCGAGGCGCGCTGTCTCACATGCGGCGCGACGCTCGCGGTCGACCTGCCATTTGGGCAATGCGCGTGCGGCAGCGAGAATCTCGAACTGGTTTCCGGTCAGCAGTTGAAGATCCGGCAGATGGAGGTGGTGTGATGTGTACGACATGCGGATGCTCGAATACGCAGAGCGCGGCAGTGACCGATCTGGATGAGGCGGTGGAGGCGGGGTCTCAGTCTGAGTCGACAACCGCAGGTGCGGGCTCGGCCGGACCTGCCTATCGGCGAGTCATCCCGCGTCATCTTGTGGGTGTCAGTGCGCATTCGCATTCACACTCGCACAGCCATCACGATGATCATGTGCACGATCACGGAGATGTCCACCACCATCACGAACATCACCACGAACACAGCACCTCGATCAACCTCGAACGCGACATCCTGGCGAAAAATCAGCTACTGGCCGAACGCAATCGCGGCTGGCTCGCCGGCCGTTCGATCCTGGCGCTGAACCTGATGAGCTCGCCGGGCGCCGGCAAGACGACATTGCTCGAAAGAACGATTCGCGATCTGGGTAACGCGTTCCCGCTGACGGTGATCGAAGGCGACCAGGCCACGCTCAACGACGCCGAGCGGATTCGCGCGACCGGTGCGCGCGTGGTGCAGATCAACACCGGCACCGGGTGCCATCTCGACGCGGAGATGGCGTCGAGAGCATTGACGCAACTCGACCCGCCGCTGCATTCGGTGGTGATGATCGAAAACGTCGGCAATCTGGTGTGTCCCGCGCTTTTCGATCTCGGTGAAGCCGCCAAGGTATTGATTCTTTCGGTGACCGAAGGCGAGGACAAGCCGATCAAGTATCCGCATATGTTCCGGGCGTGTTCCTTGTTGTTGCTGAACAAGATCGACTTGTTGCCGCATTTGCGCTTCGATGTGGAGCGGTGCATCGAGTATGCGAAGCGCGTCAATCCACAAATGCAGATTCTTCAGGTGTCGGCGCAGAGCGGAGAGGGCATGGAAGCGTGGTATGGGTGGCTGCGCAGCCGCGCTGCTACTGCGTCACCGTGATCTCGACGCGCCGGTTTTTCATCCGGCCGTGAGGCGTGTCGTTGGCTGCAATCGGTTCCTCATCGCCTTTTCCTGTTGCAATGACACGATCAGACGGCAGACCCGCTGCGAGCAAAATCTGCATGACCTGTTTCGCGCGCTCTTCGGACAGCGTCTGGTTGGACGCCAGCGAAGACCTTGCGACCGGCAAACTGTCCGCATACCCTGTGACCCGCACCGTTACCGGCATCCGGGCAACTTCTCTTCCCACGATGGCGATCAGCGGCGCAACCCAGGCGTTCACACTTGTCTCGCCCGGCGGAAACATGTCGTCAAAGCGAAGCTTAATGGTTCCCTGCTGGGCATTTTCCATCAGGCTGACCGTGCCGGCAGCAATCTCGTTCTTCAGAAGATCAGCCAGATTCCGCGCCAGTACGTCAGCCGGCTTTGCGAGTCGAGCCGGTCGCGGCTCATCAACTCCGGCGTGGAAACCGGCGTAGCTGACGAAACCGAGCAGCGCGGTAAGCATGAGAGCGAGCGCAACCCGCAGATACGCCTTGCGTCTTGGCACCGCCGCCACAAGCCTGACCTCCGGATCGACGTGGTCGCGCAGCGACGCAGTGACGGCGGAGGCAACGACTGCGGTATGAGCACGACGCGCGGATGCTGATCGATTCGTTGTCGCGGCCGCGTTGTGAAGCTGCCTGCGAACCGCTTCGAGTTCGGCCTGCCCATTCGACGCGAACCGGTACCGTCCCTTGAAGCCGAGGTCCAGCACCTTCTGGATCACCTCAATCAGGTCACGATGTTCGAGCGGATCAAGCATGGCCTGCTCGATGATCGCATAGACCCGGTCGCCGCCCTGGCGATCTCCGCCGAACGCAACGGCGAGGCTATGCGCCGTCCACTCCACACCAGTCGACACGCCTTTGCCCCAGGCAGTTTGCATGGCAGCTTCGTCCAACGCCGAACACAGGCAATAACGCGCGTTCTGAACGTGATCGGGGCGAAGACGGAGTTCGGCGCAGGCTTTGTCGAATACCCTGACTTCATGCGAGAGCCACCTGTAACGCATTTCGACGGCCTGGCTGTCGAGTTCCACGGGCGTGTCGGCCAGTGCGTCGAGCAAAAGGCGCGCTGCTTCGAGAAGCGGATTTGCCGCGGCCTCAGCCGCCTCGACACGCGTGCGAATCGGCGGCGATGCGGGCATGCGTGGTTGCGTGGGCAAAATGGCTGGACCGGATGTCGATGTCATGTGCATTCCCCGGATGTCGCGTGCGAGTTCAACGAGGCGCGCCCGGCGCCGCAGGCGGAGCGCCCGGCGGCAATCTCGCAGGCGGCCCGCTGTCGGTGAGGGTGAACACCGGCATCGAGCTCGGGCATCGGAATGTTTTCAGCACATCGCTCGTCAGGGGATTGGGGACGCTGCTTACACCGGCGATATCGAGCACGGCTTTCCGGCCGTCGAAATCGAATGCGACACGTATGCGTCCGGGTGTCGTGGTCTCGACGACCTGTCCTTTCTGGACCAGCCGCATCAGCGCCCACGGACCGTCCGCTGTGATCGTCGAACTCTCCGGCCGGATGCGCGGCTCGGCCGTCATCTCCGCGTGCACGCCGCCGCGAGGTCCTGGCCAGGTCACCGGGAACGACGCAACCGGCCCATGCTGATAGAGCGTCGTCTGGCCGTCGATGTCGACCATCAGAGAGGTGATCGTCGGATCGAGTTCAGGAATCCGGATATCCGCCTTCCAGGACAACTGCTTCTGATCCGGATCGGCAAAGAAGATGTCGCGAATGGCCTTGGCATGCTGGAAGGGTTCGAGGTCCGGACCCTGGACGGGTTCGGTGGCGCCAGCCAACGTCTTGTAGCGCCAGGGTTTTGCCGAGGTGTCGACGAATGCCGAGAGCGTCTTCGTGAAGAAATCGTCAATGACGCCACCTTGTGCGAAGACGCGCGTGAAGTCATCGATACGGACATCGCGCTTGCTGTCGGCTGCGAACGGATAGTTGCCCTCGATCGTCAGCCGGCAAGTGTCGCCGACCACTGCCTGCATTTGTCGCGACAACAATTGGCCAATGCCCTGATTCACCTCGCGCGAGCCATCCCCCGCCAACGCCAGCAGTACGGCGCGAAACGGAGCCGGCATCGTGTTGGCGGTCATCTTGAGTTTGGACGCCGTGTCGCTTGCCGGCGGCATGCTGCTGTTGGCGATGGCGTTGTCGGCGACAGTCAGCGATGTGTAGTAGTCGTTCAACAAGCTCGCGACACCGTCGAGACCGGTCTTGCCGGCCTGTGCAGTGGCCGCTTGCGGTGCGGCCTGTCCGTCCGCGTTGCCCGTGACGACCTCGCGCAGCGCGGCGAAGTGGCTATCGACCAGCTCGCGTTCGATGATTTCCGAAGCCCGTATCCCGAGCGTCTTGTCCGCCTTCTGGCTTAGCTGGTCAGCCGCCTTTTGCAGGAGAGAGCCGTCCGCTGCCGCGACGGGTTGCGTCAGCGTGGTCTCGCGCGCCGCTGCGCGCGCCAGCCGGGCAAGCGGTGAATCAGGCGCCGCAAAGCTGCGCAGCACCTGCAGATTGAACTGCAGACTGGTACCGTTCACTGTACGGATGTCACCGAGAAACGCGTCCCACTGTTGTGCGTATTCCGTCAGATACTGCCGGCGGATGGCGTCCGTCAGCGGGTCGTCGGCGCCGGTCACGGCGCCTACGAATTCAGATGTTTTTTTTTGAGCCTCGCCGAGATAGGAGCGACCCATCACCCACGCATCGTCGTCGCGCGCGGCCTCCACGAACTCAGGCAGGCGCTTGTCGAATAGATGCCGGTATCCGTCGAAGGTGAACAGTCCAGGCACGCCACGCGACAGCGGCGCGCCGCTCGCCCGCGTGAAGACGAGTCCGGCTTGCGGCCCGACCGAGCGGATCAACGTGAATTCGTCGGGCGCTTCCTTTTGCATCGCCGTCTTGGCCCGTTCGTACAGACGCCCGGTTGCATTGCTGCCGTCGAGAAACGAGCGGGCCTGCCGGACCAGTGAATCGTTGCGGATCAACGGTGACTGGACCACGCGGCTTCCTGAAAAGAGCTGCTGGACGTGGTCGATCATCGAGGCCCGGCCGCCGAAAGCCGTTGCGCTATCCGTGTTCGCCCAGTCGTTGAGCACCCAGGCCTTCACGTCGTCGGCGTTGAATTTCGCCTTGTCGTAGAGCATCAGGTAGACGCGCAGCGCGTCGTAGGCCGCCTTCGAATCCTTGTTGGCCACCGCCTGCGAGATGACGTCCTCCACACGCTTGACGATCTGCGGCAGCAGCAGGTTGTCCTCGAGCACGTCGTAGGTGCGACGGCTCTCAGTGACGACGTCAGGCGCGGTGTAAAGGCCGAAACGAAATGCGCTATCCGGGTCCGACAGGTCGAGCCTCGGGAAGGTCGGCAGGTAGCGTGCCTCGGTGAGCGTATCGGGGATCGCATCGGGTTTCGGCTCCTTGTACAGTTGCGCGACCTTCGCGGCCAGCGCCTGGGTCTTGCGGCTGATGATGGAGAGATAGTCGCTGTTGTTGCCGAAGCTGAGGCGCAGGCCGATGGCCAGCCATGCGAACAGCAGCACAGCGAGGGCATGGCCGATGAGCCGCAGGAGACGGAAACGGAATTCCCAGCGCAGATTGGGTCGCACCAACTGCGCCTCGGCGAACACGACTTTCGTGAGCAGATCGTGCAGGAAGTAGCTCTGGTTGCCGGCCGGTCTCGACGCGCGTGTGCCCAGTACCCGATCGAGCGACGCCGATAGCCGCTGCGCGATAGTCCGCCGCTCGGCGACAAGTGCGCCGCCTGCCTGGATCGCGCTGGTGAAATAGACGCCGCGCAGAGTGGCGTGAAGTTGCGTATCGTCGTAACGCGAGTCGAGGAAGACGCGCTCGACCAGCTCGCCGAGCGGTCGGGACAGAGCGGCGAACTCTTCAGATAGCGCGACAAGCTGCCGGCGTCGGGTGGCATCGAACTCGTCCTGCAAGCGCGTGTTGACGCCGTCGGCCAGACGATTTGCCAGCAAGCCGAGCTCCTCGTTGCAGCGAGTCCGAACTCCTTCCGCCGCAATGGTCTCCTTGCCGTAGGGAAGCGTAAAACCCCAGGACTGGGCGCGTCCCTCCGCTGGCAAGGAAGCAAAGTATTCGTTGAAGCCGGTCAGCCGGTCCATTTTGGTCACGACCAGATAGACCGGAAAACGGATGCCGAGCGCTTGGCGCAACTCCGCGAGACGTCCGCGCAACGCAGCCGCTTCGGCCATGCGCGCGCTGTCGTCGAGACTCGTCAGCACGGCCAGATCCAGCGTCAGTAGTGCGCCGTTGATCGGTGCGCGAGGCCGGTGCTTGCGCAGCATCGCCAGAAAGCCGAACCACTCGGCCGCATCCATTTTCTCGTGCAACGGACCGGAGGCGGGATGGACCGTGGCGGAAGCCGTAGCGGCAGCGGGCTGCACCGGGAGAGCCACGACCGATTTGTCCTTGTCGTGCGCGCTTTCGCTCTTTGACGTGGCATCCGTCTTGTCGGCAGATTTCCTTCCAACCGTAGCGACCGTCGACAACAGCCTGCTGTGTTGCGAGGTGCCGTGACGGGTGTAGTGGCCCGCGGTATCGATCAGCACCGCGTCGTTGGTCAGCCACCAGTCGACGGACTCGGTGCCGGCAAGGGCGCCGACGGTACGCTGCATCTGGCCCGCGACCGGAAACGACAGGCCGGCATTGAGCAAGGCTGCCGTTTTCCCCGAACCCTGCGAGCCGAGCGTGATGTACCACGGCAGTTCGTACAGGTAGCGCTTGCCCTGAAACAGGCGTCCGATGCCGCGTGCTCCGGTGCGCATTGCCTTCAGCCGCGCCAACGCGCCCGATACGATCGCCTGCACTTTCTCCAGTTGCGCCGCAGCCGGCGATGCCTCTTTTGCGCCACCGAAGTCGAGCAGGCTCTTGAGGAATTGCGCGTCGGTGCGCATTCTCTGCCAGAGCCGCAAAGTCCAGTACACGGCGAAAATCGCCAGCACGACTGCAATGGCGATCACGCGTGCCGACCCGGGCACAAACGGCTGTTCATGCCCGAACGCGAGGAGCGGCGACGCATACCAGATGAGCAGGCACAGTAGCGCCACGAACATCATGCTGGTGGACCAGCCGGCTAGCCACAGCAGCACGCCGCCCAGCATCAGTCCGATCACCAGCACACGCATCCCGACGGTTGCGAGCGGCTTCAGCCCACCGAACGCAACAAGAGGACCGACAAACCAGACCACCAGCGCGACAACCAGCAGCGCGACAAAGGCAAGAAACTGGCGCGATACCAGAAACGACAACTTCTTCATGCTTGAATTTCCCGAGTGTCCTGGTTGGTCCGTTATTGCGCGACCGTGATTTCGACGCGGCGATTCTGTGCGCGGCCCTGGACGGTTGCGTTATCGCCTATCGGATCGGCGTCACCCTTTCCTACTGCTTCGAGCCGGGCCGCCGGCACGCCCGCGGTCTGAAGCATCTGCATGATCTGGGTGGCGCGCTCCTCGGACAAGGCTTCGTTCGACGCGAACTGGCGGCTCTTTATCGGCAGGTTATCGGTGTAACCCAGCACCGTTACCTTGCCCGGTACCTTCACGATTTCGCCCGCGATCTTCGTGACCAATGGCGTCATCGACGTCTTCACCGCCGCGGCGCCCGGCGGGAACATCGAATCACCGTGGAACGTCACTGAACTGTGATGCGCGTCTTCGTCGACGCTCACGGTGCCCGCGGCAATCTCGTTCTTCAGCAGTTCCTTGAGATGAAGTGCGGGCGGGGCAGGCGGGGGCGTCATGCGCCCGATGTCGGCGATCTGTTTTTGCACCTCGGCACTCCGGTTCAACAGTTCGTATTTGAAATAGCCGAACAGACCGATCAGGATGACTGATAGAACGGCAAGCGTGATCCATACCGGGAAGTCGAAGAACGACACGCGCTTGCCCGTCACATCCGATTGCCAGTGAGGTGATAGTGCGACGGCCAGGCTCCCGCGCTGCGACATGATCTCGTTGTAGATCCGCTGACGCACGGTTTCGTGTTTGCGTCGGCCATCCGCCTCGTAGCGGTAGCGACCTTCGAAGCCGAGGCTAAGAATCCGGTAAATGAGTTCGAGCAGGTCGAGATGCTCCTGCGACTCGCTCATCAGCCGCCCGACCAACAGATAGACTTTGGTGCCGCCCTGGCGATCCTCGTGGAAAAGCGTGGCAAGACCGTTGGTATTCCATTCGACGCCGGTTTCACCGCCTTTTCCCCATACCGTTTGCATCGCGGCTTCGTCGAGTGCCGTGCACAGGCAATAGCGTGCGCCGAGCATGTGATCGCGCCGGATACTGATCTGATCGCAGAGCTTCTGGAAGATCCGCACTTCTTGCTCCAGCAAGACTCGCAACTGATCTATTCCGTCCTTTTCCAACTGATCGGGCAAGTCCGCCAGCGCCCGCAATAGAGGGCGAGCCGCCTCGAGCAGCGGATTGCGGGCCGCTCTGATGGCGGCAAGGCGCTCCGCAGTCGATTCCCCCTGCGGCACATCTCGATGAAGAGACGCTCCGGACGCTGCCGCGCCCGCGCTCCGGGAAGACTGTCCTCCTGGTGCGGAACGCGGGACGGTGCTCTGAATGCCGTCTTGATCGCCTGGCCACCGGTCACGCTCGCCCGAACGGTTCGCTACGTCTGAATTCACTGGTTTACCTTTTTTCTCTGGAATTTCGTCGCGCCTTCTGATCTCAGGCACGAGCACCTCCCGCTGCCCGATATCGGCTGATGTGTGCTAGCCGCGCACGCCCCACAGTTCGAGCTTCAGCGACGGGAAATCACCGGCGACATGCAGGGCGAGGCCGCCGTGCCGCGCGACTTCTTCCCACAATGGGCCGCTACGCGAGAGTTCGTAGTACACGAAGCCCGCGTTGAACGGGATCTGTCGCGGCGGCACCGGCAACGCCTGCAGCGCGATGCCCGGCAGATGTCCTCGCACCAGGTCCGGCAACCGTTCAGAGGGACCGGCTTTCGCCTGGGCGGCGAACTGTTGCTGGAGCAGATCCGGCGGCATCGCGGCGTGCACTGCGAGCACGACTGCCGTGAAGCCGCGCATGTCGACTGGATCGACCACCGCGTTGCGCATCCCATGTCCCTGTTCTTTCAGCGCGATGCTTTGTGCGCTGCGCACCAGCACCGCGTTGAGTAACAGGTGCGTGTCATCCACCACGGGCTTCAGGCAAAGATGTGGTGTGGTGTGCTGGTAGGCCGGATGGGAGTCGAGCGGGCGGCGGCTTTCGGGACGCACGTAGGTCGACAGTTCTCCTGCCATGCTCAGCAGCAGCGCGTACAGATCGGCCGGCGACGTGGTCGGTACCCGGCGCAGATGCTGGAGCAGAGGCTCGTAACGGTTGAGCGTCTGCAACAGCAGATAGTCGGACACTTCGGCGGTCGTGCCGGCCTTGCCGTCGCCGCCGGTCAGCCGTGTAGCGAGGGCGGTTGCGCGCAGGCGCGTGAGTTCGTGAATCTTCGCGAGCCAGCTCGTGAGCAGGTCGCTCGCCCCGAAGCCGGCCACCGGCGGAATCAATGTGTCGTCCAGAACGATGCTGCTATCCGCGTGAATCGTCTTGACGCGTGTCAGCGCAAGTCCGATCCATGCATCGGTCAATTCCTTTTCCGGCACGAGTCGCAGGCGCAGATTCGACAATTGCACGGTCTTCGGCCCTTGTCCGATCGAATTGGTGTCGCGCAGGTCGGTATCGAATACGACGTTGCGGGCGAGCGAGTCAGCGGCGTTGTCGAAAGTCGTCTCTTCGCCGTTCGGCACACGGACAGGCACGGCGAGATAGATCAACTGATCCAGGTGTTCCGCGCGGATGGTGAGCGGCGCAGGCGGGGGAGTGCTGCCGGGCGTATCGAATGGCGTGCCGTCGGCGAACACGCCGCTGGCCGATTTCACGATCACCTTGCCTAGCGCCAGCGCTTCGGTATCGAGGCTGTAATGACTGAAGCCGAAGAAGAACGGCGAGAGCGTTGCTGCGCGCTTGTGCGCATAGTGTTCGAGATACCGTTCCTGTTGCTGAAAAAGCTGCGGGCGCAGAAAGAGCCCCTCGCTCCAGACGACCTTGTTGTGCCAGCTCATGCGTTCATTCCACTATTTGGTCTCGGTAATCTTGATTGCGTTGGGTTCAAGATTGATGGTCAGTTTGAGTTTGGGCGAGGCGCGGTACCACGCCGCATCCGGCGCCGCCGGCAGCGGATAGACCGCGCGCCATACCGAGTTGGGTAGATCCCGGTAGGCCGCCAGGATTCCGACGCTGGTGGTTGCGGGATCGGCCCTGGTCTTGATGGATTTGCTCTCGCCAGGCCGCAGCTGGAATTGCTGGCGGGTGACGAGATCGTCCGCGAGAGCGGTCTTGTCTTTGTCCTGTAATGAAAAAAAGTCGGCGGAATTGAACACGCCGTCGGTTTTCAATTCATAGATCCGTACGACAATCGGCGCCGCGCGCTTCTGATCGTCGGGATTGACGCCGGCGGATGCCACGACCGACAGTTCGAGCTTGACGGGTTCCTTCGCCATTTTGGGATCGCTGCTGACGCACGCGGTCAGCGCGCATGCAAAAGCGAGAGCAATAACGTTGATGAAGAGGCGCATTAGGCAACGCAAAATGAGGCGCGATAGAAACGCCGCGGGAAGCAAACCGGAAAGGCCCAGGCGGGCCAGGACCTGCCCGGGCGACTGTTGGCAGGACGGCTTAAGCCTCCTTATTGCCCTTGATGTCGAAGGCGGCCGTCACGGCGCCGCCGCTACCGCCTTGCGCGTTCTGTACGACGTATTCCTGCTTGACCTTGGCAAACGAAAGCCGAACGTGTTCGTGAATGCCTTCGTCGGAGTTGCTGCCGGACGGATGAACCTGAGTCACGATCACGTCACTCATCGTGATCTTCAGATATTCGAGCGGGTTGCCACCGGCTTTGCGGACAACCAGCACAGCCTGGTCGACGTGCTTGCCGGTCAGGCAGTACTTCATCAGGTTCGGGCTCGCCCGGTCCACGAGGTGTTCGAACTCGAGGTCCTCGACGGTGGCCTTGCCGGCGCCGCCACCCGAACCAGCGTGCATGTTCGCTTGCTGCGATACGCGCCAGCCCCAGCTCCTCACCTCGATCTCGTTCTTGTGCGACGAGTCCGGCGACTCGCCATCAATGCCGTTAATCTTGAGAAAAATGTCTTGTGCCATCTAAAGCTCCTTGGTGTTAAACATCTACAACCTGGTTTCACAACAACTACCTGACCAAATCAGCAATCTCTGCCTGTAGTGCGTCACGGAGGCTGCGCCGATCATCACTGCCCCTGATATCGTCGATAAGCCATTTGCCACGAACCCACACCAAATCGAGCTCCACCCTGTTCGGTTTCCTGAAGTTCGTAAATGAAACGACGGCCTTTGCTTTTTGGCGCTTCGCCACCGTGACTTCAATGCCGGTCGTCTTCATGTCGAAGTCCTGACAACGGCAAATCGGATCCATGTCCAGATAGCCGGCCTCGCCCTTCAATGCCCGCTGATCTTTCCTGATCAAGTGCAGGAGCGATGGCGAGGCAATGGCGTGAGAGCCCGCCGCCTCAATGCCGGGAGGATCGCCGTTGAACGTGTAGGCGCTGTAGACGGTTTGCAGAAACCGCTGCGCTGACGCGGCGCTTTGTGCAAGTGCCGGCTGCATGCTCAGAACAGCCCATGCGATCACCGCCAATACGCAGGCTCGCAATCGCATCACTGTTCTCCCTGCCACCGGTACACTTTGTACGCGGGCTTGTTCTGGCGATAGCCGGGCCCGCTCCACATGTCGTTCTGGCGGAAATCGGAAACCCACCGCTGACCGTTGTACATGGTGATATGGCCGGCGATATTGCCGCCTGGGTAAGACTGAATGACGGCAACATCCCCCTTGCGCGGCGTAATGAGGTCACTTGCCGACACCTCGACAAAACCGTGCGCGCGCAGAACGGGGCCGTAGTTCTTCGCCAACTCGACCGCCGGTCCTTGAGAAATGACGATTCCGCCGGCCGCAATCGCTTGCCTGACGTAGGACGCGCATCGGCTAAGGGAGTCCGCATGTGCGTGAGCATTGAGATGCGCTACGGCTGCATCGACATCGTAATTTTCATCGGCCATATCAACGCCTTGAATCGGATCGAAAACGGTAAAGAATCACGAACGGCGAGCTGGTCCGTGCCTGGACGCACGGCTGGTTTCGGACAGCAGACATGCCGTGCATTCAGGGGGACCTACTCGCGAACGTATCGATTAAGCCGCTTCCTTGATGGACGGCAGTTTCGCGACGAGACGCAAGGACACCGTCAGGCCTTCGAGCTGGAAGTGCGGGCGGAGGAAGAACTTCGCCTGGTAGTAGCCGGGATTGCCTTCCACCTCTTCCACGACGACTTCAGCCGCGGCAAGCGGACGTCGCGCCTTGGTTTCCTGAGACGAGTTGGCGGGATCCGCGTCGACGTAGTGCATGACCCACTCGTTCAGCCAGCGCTGCATTTCCTCGCGCTCCTTGAACGCGCCGATCTTGTCGCGCACGATGCACTTGAGGTAATGCGCGAAGCGCGAGCAGGCGAACAGATACGGCAGGCGCGCGGACAGATTCGCATTCGCGGTGGCGTCAGCGTCGTGGTATTCGGCCGGCTTCTGCAATGACTGCGCGCCGATGAAAGTGGCGTGATCGGTATTCTTGCGGTGGATCAGCGGGATGAAACCGTTTTTCGACAACTCGGCTTCGCGCCGGTCCGAGATGGCGATCTCGGTTGGGCACTTCATGTCGACGCCGCCGTCATCGGTGGGGAATGAATGACACGGCAGATTGTCGACCGTACCGCCGGATTCGACGCCGCGGATCAGCGAGCACCAGCCATACAGCTTGAACGAACGATTGATGTTCACACCCATCGCATAGGCCGCATTGGCCCACGCGTAACGGCGGTGGTCGGAGCCGTTGGTGTCTTCTTCGAAGTCGAATTCGTCAACGGGATTGGTCTTCGCGCCATAGGGCAGGCGGGCGAGGAAACGGGGCATCGCGAGACCGACATAGCGCGCGTCTTCGCTATTGCGCAGCGAGTTCCACGGCGCGTACTCGAGATTCTGAGTGAAGATCTTGGTCAGGTCGCGAGGATTGGCGAGTTCTTGCCACGATTCCATCTGCAGCACCGAGGGCGACGCGCCGGAGATGAACGGCGTGTGCGCCGCCGCGGCGACTTTTGCGATCGAGCCGAGCAGATCGACGTCAGGCGGCGTATGGTCGAAATAGTAGTCGGCCACTAGGCAGCCGTAAGGCTCGCCACCAAGCTGGCCGTACTCCTCTTCATAGATCTGCTTGAAGAGCGGGCTCTGATCCCAGGCGATGCCTTTATAGCGTTTCATCGTGCGGCGCAATTCGTCTTTCGACACGTCCATGAAACGGATCTTCAGACGCTCGTCGGTTTCCGTGTTCGAAACCAGATGGTGTACGCCGCGCCAGGCGGACTCCAGTTTCTGGAAGTCGTCATGATGCAGAATCAGGTTGATCTGCTCGGAAAGCTTGTGATCGATTTGAGCGATGATCGCCTCGATGCTCTTGTAGGCGTCGTCGCTGATCGTGGCCGATTGCAGCAGCGCCTGTTCGGCGAGCGTCTGCACGGCGTGCTCGACGGCCTCGCGGGCCTGTTCGGTTTTCGGCCTGAATTCCTGGTTGAGCAGTTGGGTAAAGTCGGACTGCGTGTGTACTTCCGCGGTGGCCGCGTGCATTGGTTGTTTTGCCATGTTTTGTCCTCTGAATCTGTTCTGTCCCGTCGATCAGCGGGGCGCGTCCGCGGCATCCGCCACGTCGGCTGCGGCGTTCGAAAGCTGGGGTTTCGGTGTGGCCGCAAGCGATTTCAGCAGCGCCGGATCCTGCAGCAGCCTGTTGACGAGCGATTCCGCGCCGGACTTGCCGTCCATGTACGTTTGCAGGTTCGCGAGTTGCGTGCGGGCTTCGAGCAGTTGCCGCAGGGAATCGACCTTGCGGGCGACGGCCGCCGGCGAGAAGTCCTCAATGCTCTCGAAGGTCATATCGACCATCAACTGCCCCTCGCCTGACAGCGTGTTCGGCACCGCGAATGCGACGCGCGGCTTGATCGCCTTCATCCGTTCATCGAAGTTGTCGATATCGATATCGAGGAAACTGCGGTCGGCAACCGGCGGCAGCGGTTCGACGGGCTTGCCGGAGAGGTCCGAAAGCACGCCCATGACAAACGGCAGTTCGACTTTCTTCTCGGAGCCATAGACTTCGACGTCGTACTCGATCTGCACACGTGGCGCCCGATTGCGCGCGATGAATTTCTGCGAACTACTGGGAACAGACATTGAGGTCTCCGTGGACGGTGGTGATGAGTCGGCAGCGTTTAGTCAACCTGCTCGACGGAAAGGGAAGGTGACATTGCGGCTGCTGATGGCTCGACCGGGGCATGCGCATACGTGCATTGGAAAGTGAGCGCCACGATGGGTGGTGCGCTCGCGTCGACGACGTCGATTTCAATGCGCGTGATGGGCCATTTCGACGAAAATGCGTCGAGCCACAACGCGGACAGGCGAGGCAGCACGTGTTGTTCGATGAAGCCGATTAGCACACGAGCCCCGGTTTCCTCGACAAGACATCTGCCGACGATGTAGTCGACCACTTGCTGGTTGTAGGCAAGCGCAATATCGTGGGCGCGGGCCATGCGCATGACCACGCGGTCCAGATGCAAGCGCACGATGCGCGCAAGCGATTCATCGGCAAGCGGCCGGTACGGCACCACGGTGACGCGGCCGAGGAATGCCGCGGGAAATGCCTTGAGCAACTCGTGTGTGAGGGCTTCGCGCAGCCCGTCGGCGTCCGGCGAGAGCGGTGCGTCGGCACACAGGCTTGTCGTCAGTTCCGATCCGGCGTTGCTGGTGAGCAGAATCGTCGTGTTGCGGAAATCGATGTAGCGGCCGTCACCATCTTCCATGTAGCCTTTGTCGAAGACCTGGAAGAACATTTCGTGCACGTCGCGGTGGGCCTTCTCGATTTCGTCGAGCAAAACCACCGAATAGGGGCGACGCCGAACGGCCTCAGTGAGCACACCTCCCTCGCCGTAACCGACATATCCGGGCGGAGCGCCTTTCAGTCCGGAAACGGTATGAGCCTCCTGATACTCGCTCATATTGACGGTGATCAGGTTCTGCTCGCCGCCGTAGAGCGCCTCTGCCAGTGCGAGCGCCGTCTCGGTTTTGCCCACGCCGGACGGCCCCGCGAGCAGGAATACGCCCAGCGGCTTCTTCGGATCCGTTAGGCCGGCGCGTGCGGTTTGCACCCGCTCGCCGATCTGATGCAGTGCATCGCGCTGGCCGATCACACGCGCCTCGAGCGTGGCCGGCAGCGACTGCACGGCGGCCACTTCGTCGGTGAGCATGCGGCCGACCGGGATGCCTGTCCAATCCGACACAACCTCCGCGACGATCGCTTCGCTCACCTCCGGAAACACCAGCGGCCCATCGCCCTGCAATTCGGTGAGCGCGCGTTCCAGTTCCTTGAGCGGATGAAGCGGTCTGCGCGTATCCATGCTTCTGTCTGGTTGCGATGCACCAGCATCGGCACCGAGCGCATGACGGGCGGCGAGCAAGGCCTGCGCCGCGAGGAGCTGTGCTTGCCAGCGCGCTTCGATGCTTTGCTCGGCGGCGACGAGTTCATCGATGCGACTCTGGGCCGCCTCCAAGGCGCGGCCGGCATCGAGGCCGATACGCGATTCCGTGGCGAGCAACTCGCTTTCGACGCGCGCTGCCCGCACGCGTTGACGCACGTCCTGCAGCTCTCGCGGGGGCGCATGCTGGGAAAGTGCGACACGCGCGCAGGCGGTGTCGAGGAGACTGATTGCCTTGTCCGGCAACTGACGGGAAGGGATATACCGATGCGACAGGGTCACGGCCGCGCGGATCGCCTGGTCACGCACGACCACGCCGTGATGCCGCGAGAACGTTTCCGCAAGTCCGCGCACCATGTCGATCGCCGCCAGTTCTTCCGGCTCCGGCACTTGCAGAACCTGGAAACGCCGCGTGAGCGCGGGATCCTTTTCAATGTGCCGTTTGTACTCCGCCCAGGTCGTCGCGCCGATCGTGCGAATCGCGCCGCGCGCGAGCGCGGGCTTGAGCAGATTGGCGGCGTCGCCGGTGCCGGCCTGGCCGCCCGCACCGATCAGCGTGTGGATTTCGTCGACGAACAGGATCACGGGGACCGTTGATTTCAGCGCCGCCTCCAGCACGCCTCGCAGACGCGCTTCGAATTCCCCCTTCATGCTTGCGCCTGCGAGCAGTGCGCCCACGTCGAGATTCAGCAAGCGCACGCCCACCAGCTTGGGCGGCACGTCGCCCGCGGCGATGGCGCACGCCAACCCCTCGACAACAGCGGTCTTGCCGACGCCCGCCTCGCCGGTCAGCAAGGGATTGTTTTGCCTGCGGCGCAGCAGCACGTCGATCATGGTGCGAATTTCCAGCTCGCGCCCGACGACCGGGTCTATTTCACCGTTGTGTGCGCGCGCTGTCAGGTCCGTGCAGAACTGTTCGAGCGGCGAGCCCTTTGATACCGCGGAAAGGGCCTGCGAGGCTTCACCGGGCACCGCTGGCGAGAAATCGCTGTTGTCGTAAGGTGCGTCAGCGGCTTCGGGCGACCCGTCGATGTACGCAAGAACAGCGTCGTCAAGACCTTCGACAGGTATCTTGCCGAACGCCGGTGAGATGGACAGCAGCACACGCCGCAGTTCAGGCGTCTGTACGAGTGCGGCGACGAGCCACGCGCTACGGATACTTCGGTCGTCGAAACTAAGTGTTGCAAGCACCCACGCGCGTTCGATTGCCAATTCGACGTAATGCGAGAAGTCACTGATCGAACTGGCACCCGCGGGCAGTGCGGCCAGCGCACGCGCCAGATCGCGATCTAGCGTTGCGTGATCGATGCCACAGTGCCGCGCGATCCGATGCAGGTCCGAATCAGGCTGCTGCAGCAGTTGATGGAGCCAATGCACAAGCTCGATATACGGATTGCCGCGCAGCTTGCAGAAGGCCGTGGCGGACTCGATGCTTCTGTACAGCGTGGTTCCAAGCTTGCCGAAAAGCGCCTGACGCGAAATCGCCATGTGGTTTCTCTGAATCGTTGTTCTTGGTTTTGTGCTTTCGACTATTGCCGGACAACGTAATTTCTAATCAGCCTAACGACTATTCAATTTAGTCTGGTCGAATCAAGGTTGTATTCCGAATTTCCCGATATTCTTTGGAATAAGCAAATCGTCTTGACTGTATTAAACACATGGCTTGGATGATTCGTCAATTGACTATTGCCTATAAAACTTGCAACTTATCTAGATTGGGAAATTTCTATTCAATGTTCGGAAAGTTCTTCGTGGTGGATATGTTGTCATTGGTGTTTTGTCTGCATGTCTTTGTTTTTATGGCATAAAAATATATCTCTATATTGCATTTAAATGTTGGTGAGTGTTGTGAGGTTGGGGGCTGTCTAACGTCGATCAAGGTTTTTCGGCGAATGGTGTTTGTCTCAAAAATAAGATCGGCTATCGGAGTAAAATTTTATTCGATGGGTAATGGACTAATGCCCGCGAGTTGTGGTTAAAATGCGATCTCTCGCCATTGAGGAAAGGCACGGGAATCGCATGTGGATAAACAGGCTTATCAGGCGCGACGCCATGGCGCCGACGCGCATTGAACCGGGCGCGGCCGAAACGGAATGCGGACTGCGGGAAGACATGCGCCTCGCACGCGAGGCCGTCGACGATCCACTACGTGCCTGTGAAGACGATGCCGAGGACCGCATCGACGAAGACTTGCGTGGCAGTAGCGCCATATTCGGACTGATCGGCGGCGCCCTGGCCTCTGAAAATGGCGAATCGCGGCGCGAACGAGACGAGGCAGGTAATGGCGCCGACGATCTGATCGAGACGCTGCATGAGCAGTATCGTCGCGTGCTTGTTGATCCGCAGGCATCGCTTACCGAAGGGTGGGGAGCACAGCCGGCGTTATCGGCGGGACTGCACCCGGCTTTGCACTATGAGTCATCGGTGGTTGCTCAGGCGCCGCACAGCGGGTCGATAGAGGCACTCCTGTCCGGCGCGCGCTTCATGGAAGACGTCTTCGGCCCGCTGGCGGCGGCTCATGAAGCTGACCTGGCGGCACCGGATCCGGTCCCGGAAATCCTGGGTCTTTTTGCGCCGGAGGAATACCTCGCCGCGGCAGCGCGGCGCGCCCGCGCGTTGCCACCTGCGCTTGCGCGGCGCGAGCACCATACGTTGGGTCTTGACAGCCCATTGCCGGCCTCCCATTCATTGACACACGATGACGCTCGATGACCGCGCAGCTATCCCGCATCAACCCGACGACCGATCACGGCATGCCGCTCGATGAGCGCATCGCGGCTGCTGAAATGCAGATTCGCACGCGCCCCGCAGCAGCCGAATTTCGCTGGGCGCTGTTCCAGTTGTTATGCGTGACCGGTCATTGGGAGCGCGCAATCGGTCAGCTCCAGGTGTTCGCGCAACTTTGCCCCGAGCAGACTCAGGCCGTTCAGGTGTATCGCGATCTGATTCGCGCCGAGCTCTGGCGCGCGAAAGTCATCGCGGGTCGCGAGCGTCCCGGGTTCGTCTTCCACGCGCCGTCATGGGTCGAGGGGCTCATCGAGGCGTTGCGTCTGAGCGCTGCCGGTCAGATCGACGCCGCCGATCAGGCGCGCTATGCGGCGCTCGATCGCGCGCCGCTCGTCGCGGGTCAAGCGCCGCATTTCGCGTTCGACTGGATCGGCGACAGCGATTCGCGCTTCGGACCAGTCTGCGAAGTGGTGATGGCAGGACGCTACCGGTGGTTGCCGTTTTCAGATCTTGCCGCGTGGAAGGTCGAGCGTCCCGCCACGCTCCTTGATCTCGTCTGGGCACCGTGCACGTGGACGCTGCTCGACGGCACCACGGTTTGCGGCTTCGCGCCGGCGCGTTACCCTGGCGCGGAAGATGTGCAGGGGGACAGCGGTGAGCGCGATGCCATCCGACTAGGACGCAAGACGGTGTGGCGGGAATCGGGGGCGACCGGCGTGATCGCCCATGGCCGGAAAACGTGGACAACCAGTGCCGGCGACTTGAGTCTCTTCGAGCTTGCTGGTTGCGAATTCAGTAACGGCGCGAGCAAGCGCGGATCGAATCAGCAGGGCGGCTCAAATGAACAGGCTTAAGCCGGCGTCGAAGCCAATGCGCGGCGACGCGCGGTCGGTTCGTGATGGCGGCACCACGCCTCGGCGTGCGAATGCGCACCTGCTGCCGACCTTGCTCGACCGCCTGCGTGACGATGCCCCGCAGAGGCAGACAGAAGCGCCCAATGAATACGCGGTGACCCGTGCACAGATGCGCGACATCGTGCAGCGCGACCTGGCGTTCCTGCTCAACACGACCAGCATCGAGGACCTGATCGATCGCAAGCGGCATCCGCACGCGGCTTCGTCGACCGTGAATTTCGGCGTGCCGCCGCTGGCGGGCGCGTTCACGGCAACGCGCAAGTGGGAAGACATCGAGAAAATCATCCGGACCGCGATTAGCGAGTTCGAGCCGCGGCTGATCTCCGATTCGCTCAGCATTGCGCCGCTCGCGGGAGTCGATGCCGACGTTCACTACAACGTGCTGGCATTCGAGATCCGCTGCATGATCCGCATGGATCCTTATCCGCTCGAATTCATGGTGCAGAGTTCGCTCGATCTGGAAACGAGTCAGTTGAACGTCACCGGCATGCGCGCGGGCTGAGCACAGCCCTCCGTTGCGCAAGAGAAGCTTAAAGAACAACGAGAAAACACCGATGGATCCGCGACTGCTCGACTACTACAACCAGGAATTGATCTACATGCGCGAGCTCGCCGGCGAGTTCGCGCAGGCTCATCCCAAGATTGCGCGGCGGCTCGGCATGCAGGCGGGTGAGGTGGCGGACCCGTATGTCGAACGTCTGATCGAGTCGTTCTGCTTCATGGCGGCACGCATGCAGATCAAGCTGGATGCCGAGTTTCCGCGTTTCACCGGGCGGCTGCTCGAAGTCATCTACCCGAACTACGTTGCTCCCACGCCTTCGATGGCCGTCGCGCGCCTGTACCCGAGCCCCGTCGAAGGCAATCTTGCCGAAGGCTTCCGCGTTGCACGCGGCACCGCCTTCAAGTCGCGCGTACCCGATGGAGAGCAGACGCCCTGTCAGTTCCGCAGCAGCCAGGACGTGATGCTCTATCCGCTGGAGATTGTCGACGCAAGGTTGACCGGCATTCCGCCCGACATTGCCTCGCTCGGCCGCTACGTGCCGCCGAACGTGCAGGTACGCGGCGCGCTGCGCCTGAAGTTGCGTACGACTAATGCAGCATCCATGGCCGATCTGCGAGGGCTGGACAGATTGCCTGTGTACCTGGCGGGTGACGAACAGGTTGCTTCACACCTGTTCGAACTGATCCACGCGGCGGGCATTGCAACGATAACCGGCGTGCCGGGTCAGTTCGGCACAGCCGGCCGGCCGCTGTCCGTGGTGAGCTCCGACGCGGTGGTTCACGAGGGGCTGGGGCACGACGAGGGCCTGCTGCCACTCACGTGGTCGAAATTTCACGGACACAACCTGTTGCACGAATACTTCGCGTGCCCGAGTCGCTTCTATTTCTTTACGCTAACCGGTCTCAAGGAGGGCCTGCGCCGCGTCAACGGCCCAGAAGCGGAAATTGTCCTGCTACTCGACCAGTCGCCCGACCGGCTCGCGAGCCTCGTCGACGCGTCGCGCTTTGCGCTGTTCTGCACGCCGGTCATCAACCTGTTCCGTAAGCACACCGACCAGATCGAACTGTCGGAAGGCGACACCGAGTTCCGCATCGTGCCGGCGCGGCTTCATCCACTCGACTATGAGGTGTTTGCCGTTGAAAAGCTGTCCGGGCAGGTCACGACGACGTCCGCCGAGCGCGAATTCCGGCCGCTATTTCAAACGTTGAACAACGACGAAGGAAATTACGGACGGTATTTCTCGACGCGCCGCGAGCGCCGGCTGATTTCGGACTCGGCGCGCCGCTACGGTACACGAACACCGTATATCGGCACGGAGATGTTTGTGTCGCTGGTCGATCAGCACGAGGCACCCTACAGCGAGGAAATCCGCTACCTGTCGGTCGATGCGTGGGTTACCAACCGCGATCTGCCAAACCTTGTGCCGCGTGACGGCGTCAACGATCTTGCGGTAGCCGACGCCGATGCGGTGGCGAGCACCGGCTTGATTCGCGCCCCCAGTGTGCCGAGAGCGCCCTACGCGGAGCGCGAGATGGCCTGGCGGCTGATCCGTCAACTGAACTTCAACTATTTGCCCCTTGACGATCTCGATCACCGCGAGGGCGGGCAGGGCTTGCGTGACCTGTTGCGACTGTTCCTGGCAGCCGACGACACCGAGCACCGACGTCAGGTCGAAAGCCTCGTCGGCGTGAAGACACGGCCGGTGGCGAGGAAACTTCCTGGTGGTGGCCCGCTGGTGTTCGGACGTGGCATCGAGTGCGCGCTGACCGTCGACGAAACCGGCTTCTCGGGCACCAGCCCCTATCTGTTCGGCCTGATTCTCGAGCACTATCTGACGCGACACGTGTCGGTCAACAGCTTCACGCAGACCGAACTGCATTCGATGCAGCGCGGCCGCGTGGCGAACTGGCCCGCGCGCATGGGCACGCGTGGGATCGTCTGATGGACCGGGCCCTGCTTAAGGCGATCGTGCGCGATGCAGCGCTTTCGCCGGAGTTGATCGAACGCCTGCGGGCCGAGCCGTGGCGCTACGGCTTCCTGATGCTGCTGCGTCGCATCGGCGCCGATCCGCGAATCGATCCGGTCGGCACGGCGCAACGCCCGCAGGCGGAACCGTTTCGTCTCGGGCAGCAGCCGAGCCTGACCTTCGCCCCGCGCGAAATTGCGAGCGTCGGGCAGGCGAACGGAAGACTGAAAGTGCGCCTCTTCAGTCTGGGGATGCTCGGGCCGAACGGGCCGCTGCCGATCCACGTAACGGAGATTGCGCGCGAACGTGAGCAGAGCCGACGCGATACCACGTTGGTCAATTTCCTCGACATCTTCCACCACCGCTATCTGACGCTGCTGTACCGCGCATGGGCGTCCGCCCAGGCCGCGGCGGGACTCGATCGACCCGGCAACGAGCGATTCTCGTTCTACGTTGCGAGCCTTACCGGCCAGGATGTCCGCGAGATCGATCACGGGCCGCTGCCTGCGCATGCTCGGCTGTCGGCCGCGCCGCATCTGGTGCGCGAGGCGCGTAATCCGGATGGCCTGCGCGCCACGCTTGCGCACTACTTCGGCGTGCCAGTCGCCATCGAGGAATTTGCATTTCACTGGTTCGACGTGGATCCGAGCGAACACAGCCGTCTCGGCTGGCCTGGCTCGCCGTCGACAATGTGCGACGGCGCGACGCTCGGTGAACAGATTCCTGATCGCCAGCACAAATTCCGCATTGTCGTCGGTCCGGTCGACCTCGACGAATACCTGCGCTTTACCCCGCAGGGTGCGGATTTGCCGCGACTGATTGAATGGGTCAGGACGTTCGTCGGCAATGAGTTCAACTGGGAACTGGAACTGCGCATCCGGCCGCAGAGTGCGCCGCCTGCTGTCATGGGCGGTCCGCAGCAGCTCGGATGGTCCGGGTGGCTGGGACGTTCAGCGTCTGAAGAGCGGATTACCGGTATGCGTTTCGAGCCGGAACGCTATGTAAAGGAATTCAAGCGATGCCGTGGATGTGGCGCAGCCGCGCGGGTGATGAAGGTAGACGATGAGCAATAACAGAAAACAGGCGCCCCAGAAAGCCGCGCCGGCCAAAGGGCCAGCGCTCCACGACTGGATGATGCCGGTGGATGACAGCGCTCCTTGCGGGGCCGACCTCGAATACGATCCGGAATTCGTGGTGCTTTCGGCGAAAGTGGCCACAAGGATTGAGGCACAGTATGGCGACTTCGTGGGTTCTCCGGACCCGGTCAACTGGAGCGATGTCGATCGCGACTGCCGGCGCCTGATGATGCGCAGCAAGGACATGCGCCTCGCGGTCCTCTTTACGCGGTGCCGTACGCGCCTTGCGGGTGCCGCAGGTCTTGCCGAAGGCACCGGATTGCTCGCTGCATGGCTGGCTGCGTTTCCCGACGGGATTCACCCGCAACCGGGCGTCGACACAGACCGTGATGCCGCGCTGGAAATTCGCATGAATGCCTTGCAGACGTTGGCCGATACAGACGGTCTGCTATCGGACGTGCGCGAGATCGCGCTGACGAAGTCGACAGCGACACGCCTGCAGGTGCGCGACGTTGAACGCGCCTTTGCCCAACCGCGTCCGAGCGATGCGCTTGCGCCCGAGTCGGTGACGCGGCAACTCGATGATCTACGCGTGCAACAACCAGCGGCCCTGGCGGGATTCAATGACGCGCTGGCGAGCGTCGCCGCGATTGACGCGTGGAGCCGCGAGCACCTGAGTCTCTACGCCGCGGACTTGTCAGCGCTTACCCGGTTGCTGCGACAACTGAGCACCGGGGAAGTGCGATCGGACAGCGCTCACCCGGCGATCGTCGCGGCCGACGCGCAGGCTATGGACGAAGTCACGAATGCCGCGTCGGGCGATTCGTTACCCGCGAACGAAGAGAGAACAGCATCGCCTGTCGCTGCCGCCGTCAATCGCCGCTTGGACGTGACACCGGCGGATCGTCAAGCCGCGCTCGAACTGGTCCGGGCAGCTCGTCAGTGGTTCGAGCAGCATGAGCCGAGCAGTCCCATTCCAGTGCTGCTGCGGCGCGCGGAACGATTCGTCGGCAAACGCTATGCGGAGGTGGTCCTGGCGATTCCGGCCGAGTTGCTCGTGCAATGGGACAACGAAACATGACGTGCGCTGGTGAGAAACACAACCGAAAGATGCCTTGCATCAGCCCGATCAGTGACGGCAAAAGCGAACCCGATCCATGCGCAACCGTCGCTTCCAGCATCTTTGGAATGTAGATCGTTTATGAACAAGCATGCGCATGTCCATCGTCAGGTTAAGCACGGCAAGCAGGGTTGGGTGGCAAGAGACCCGTTGATCGTGCCGATCGCGTCGCGAGACGCGTTGCGCAAAGCGATAGAGCTCGAAGGCATTTCACCGACCGAATTCAGTGACCTGCTCTGGATCACGGCGCAGGAATCGGCGGGGGTTGTGAATGCTCACAACCCGGTGTCGACGGCGCGGGGTCTGTTCGAGTTGCTGCGTGCCCCGTATGGCCTCAATCCGAATCGCGAAAACGCCCGTGGAATACAACCAGTTGCGCGCTTTAGTGGCCATTGCCCAGCACGGCAGCATCCGCGCCGCGGCCAAGACGGTGTGCCTGTCCCAGCCCGCGTTGACCAAGGCGATTCGCAAGATCGAGCAGGAATTGGGCGTGCCGCTCGTGACACGCAGCGCGCGCGGCGCGCAACTCGACTGTTTCGTCGAAGCCGTCGCGTCAGCGCCGCTTTTTCAATCCGACACCGATCGCGCGGACGTCGCATGAGCAGTCCACGTGCCGCGATCATGCATCAATGCGATGCCGCACGTTTGATGCGATGGAAGTTGCGGTCGAAGTAGATCAAGCCATCGCCATCGCTTCGTACGCTAATGCGTGTGGTCTTCACGAACATCACCGAGTGCGAGCCGACTTCCTTCAGGTCGACGATCTCGCCTTGCAGACTCGCCAGCGCGTCGCGCAAGACCGGCACGCCGTGCGTGCCTTCGTCCCAGATGGGCCAGCCAAAGCGTTCTTCCATCGGCACCTGGGTCATGCCCGCGAAGTGGCGCGCGAGCAGTTCGTGCTCGCCTGGCAGCACGTTGATGCAAACATGCCGGTTGCTTTGGAAGGTCGCGTGCATGGCGCTCGACCGGTTCAGGCAGACGAGCAACGTAGGCGGCGTATCGGTGACCGAGCACACGGCGCTCGCGGTGACGCCGCATCGTCCATGCGGGCCCGCTGTCGTGATCACGTTGACGGCGGCGCTGAGGTGCGCCATGGCTTGACGGAATTGCTGTTTCGCGTCCATGTGAGCTTCGGCGTCGGGAGTCGCGTGTTGGGTCGGCGTCATCGTTCGGGTTCCTAGGCTGATCTCGTGTGATTGGATTCAAGCGTAAGCAATCCCCGCGGAAAATAAAATCCGCGCGAGCGGTAGCCGGGCAGCCGTGTTTCCCAGTCCGTCTAAAGCTTTCCCCAATGCATCGCCGAATGTTGGGCTGGTAGGCAAAACAAAGCGGCATTTCAGGGTAACTATCGCTTTGCAGCGCTTTTTCCGCTGGTTATGATGGACCAGTAATACGCTTCGATTCGCATCTAAAACTACCACCATGCCCCAGCCTTCGCAGTCCGCCACACCCCTCGCACCGATCGTGTACATCGTCGACGACGACAGCGGCATGCGCACGTCGCTTGCGTGGCTGCTCGAATCGGTTGGCGTGAAGTCGGCGGGTTTTCCGAATGCCGGCGAGTTTCTCGGCGCGTTCGATCCGGACGTGCCCGCCTGTCTCGTGCTCGACGTGCGTATGCCCGAGCAAAGCGGCTTCGACGTGCAAGCGGAATTGAATCGTCGCGGCGCCACGTTGCCGATCATTTTCGTCAGCGGCCACGGCGATATTCCGATGTCGGTGCGCGCGTTGCAAAACGGCGCGATCGATTTCGTCGAGAAACCGTATAACTCGCAGCAGATGCTCGACCGCGTGCAAAGCGCGCTGAAGCTCGCCGCTCAACGTCACGTGGCCGCCCAGAAGCAGCGCGAGTTGCGCAAGCGGATCGAGTCGCTGACCGCGCGTGAAAAAGAGGTACTGCGCGGCGTGATCGACGGCAAGGGCAGCAAGCGCATTGCCAGCGATCTGTCGATCAGCGTGAAGACCGTCGACGTGCATCGCTCGAGCATCAAGGACAAACTCGGCGCGGCCTCGATCGCGATGCTGGTGCGCGAGGTGATGGCGGTGTGGGATCAGGATGCGGACACAGGCGGCATGCAGCGTTGAAGCATGCCGCGTTGGTGTGCACGCCCATCGGCTTAGCGCATGAACACGCCACCGTTCACATCCCAGCACGCACCGTTCGCGAAGTAAGCATTTTCCGCGGCAAGCATCACGGCTACGTCGGCGACATAGTCCGCTGAGCCTAGACGTCCGGCTGGAATGTTCGCGATCACTGCCTTCAGTTTGTCGGGGGCCACGCTTTCATGGACGATCGGCAGATCCATCGGTCCGGGCGAAATGGCGTTGACGGTCACGCCCGCAGCGCCGAGATCGCGCGCGAAGACCTTGGTGAGCGTGATTACACCGCCTTTCGCGGCCGCATAATGCGCGCCGGTTGCCGAGCCACCGTTCTGTCCCGCAAGCGACGCGATGTTGACGATACGGCCCGCGCCCGTGTCGGCGAAATGCTGGCCGAACACCTGACAGCCGAACAGCACGCTGCGCAAGTTCACGTTGATCACCTGATCGAATTGCTCGGCGGTAATGTCCATTACGGATACGACCTTCGAGGCGCCTGCGTTGTTGACCAACGCGTCGACGCGGCCCCAGCGCTGCAGGATCGCGTCGCGCGCCGCGATGAACGCGGCTTTCGCGGTCACGTCGAGATTCAGCGCGAAAGCCGTGGAACCGTCGGCGCTCAGATCGCGCGCGAGAGCTTCCGCGGCATCGAACGCGATATCGCCGATGGCAACCGCGTAACCCGCCGCATGAAAGCGCGTCGCGATCGCGGCGCCCAGGCCGCGCGCCGCGCCGGTGACTAGAACGACTCTTTTCTGCATTGCATCCACTCCACTTCGCTTCACTTCGAAAAATCGGCCGCCGTTCGAACGGCCCGAGGCATGGCTCAAGCGATTCAAGAGGCGAGGGCGGCCTCGAAACGCGCCGCGATCGCGCACACCTGCTCGTCCTGACCCTTGCGTCCGACGATTTGCAGACCTGCCTTGAGCGGCGAACCGCCGATCGGCAGCGGCAAACTCAGCGCGGGATGGCCACTCAGATTGAACGGCCGGATCAGCGACGACATCGCGATCACCGACTTGCCGCCCCGCGCTTCGTCGAGTGTGATCGGCAGGGCGGGCAGCGTGGGGAGAATCAGCACGTCGACATTGCTTAAAGCGTGATCGACTGCCGCGGTGAAGTCGCGGCGCACCTGTTCGGCCGCATCGAGTTGCGCGGCGGTGGTGTTGGCCGCGGCGCGCAGGCGCGCGTCGAGATCCGCGCCGAGCTTGCCACTGGCCACCAGATGACCGAACGCGCGCGAAGTCTCGACATTGATGACCGCGACGCCCGCGTCGAAGGCGGCGGCGAGGCCGGCGAGCGGCAGCGCGTGCGCGGTGCAGGCGGCTTTTTCGGCGGCGCGTGTCACGGCTTCGAGGATCTCGGGCGCGGCCTCGGCCTGCACGATGCCGACTTTGCAGGCGCCTTGCCACGCGTGCGCGGCGTTCGCATCGAAGTTAGCGGCGATGGCCTGCATCGCGGCAACGAGCATGCGCATGTCACGTGCAAACGGTCCAACGCAATCGAGCGTGGACTCTCGCGGCGCCACGCCGAGCCGCGACACGCGCCCGAAGGTGGGCTTCAAACCGATCACGCCGCAACATGCGGCGGGGCCGCGAATCGAGCCGCCGGTGTCGGTGCCGAGCGCGGCGTCGGCGAGCTTGAGTCCGACTGCCGCCGCTGATCCGCTCGACGATCCGCCCGGAATGCGCGCCGCGTCCTGCGGATTCTGCGGCGTGCCGGTGTAGTCGTTGATGCCGGTCATGCCGAACGCCAGCTCATGCATGTTCGCTTTGCCGACGATGTGCCAGCCGGCCGCGAGCAATCGTTCGACGACTTCGGCATGCTTTTGCGCGGGCGGCGTATCGGCCAGTGCGCGGCTCGCGGCGGTGGTGGCGTAACCGGCGATATCGATCGTGTCCTTGATAGCGATGCTCGGGCCGGTGCCGCCCAACGACAGCGTCTGGATAAATTCGTTCATGGGTGCGGTTTCCTTGCATTGACTTGCCACGGCGCGTCGAACAGGCGCTCCGTGCGAAAGTGCGTGATGAGCCAGTCGCGGCCGTTGCCGGCAGGCGCGAAATCCACTTCCAGGCGCGCCGAGATCAGTTCGGCTTGCGCATCGACATAGCCAGACGCTTGCAGCATGATCCAGCGGCCTTTCGCGCTCGCGCCTTGCACGTCGATAGTTTCCGACGTGAGGAAGTGCACGTTCACCGAGAAATGCGGCGAGGGCGGCAGGTAGCGCGTGAGCATCGCGAGAATTTCAGCGTGGCCCGTCAGGCGGCCGAACTTGTTTGCGTACTGTGGGCCGATGCCTTCCCAGATCGCGTCGGTGGAGAACAGCGCCGCGAGCGTCTCGTCTTCGAGCGCGCCGGACGGCACGTCGCATAGCGCCATATAGCGCGCCATCGTGCGGCGCACGGCCGATTCGGCTTCGAGCGCGGCGAGGCGTTCGGTCAATATGGCAAGCGTATCCTGGTTCGCGTTCATTGCGGCACGCTCAAGCGGCGTTGGCATGTTGCGGCGGCACTTGCAGCGCACGTCCGACACGCGCTTCGATCTTGCCGTAGCGCCACAGGTTGTACTCGCCCACCGGCGTGGTGCGATACAGATTGCACACGGCTACGGTGGTGTCGAAATCGCGCACGTCGGCCATGATATAGAAGGTCCAAGGCGAGTTGTCGGCATGGCCTACCGTGAGGCGGTCGTCGTCCATGATGCCGAGCACCTTGACGCCTTCCATCGCTTCGATCGCGGCCAGCATCTTGCCGTAAGCCTGCCAGACTTCACCGATTTGTTCGCGCGGCAAGTCGAAGAAATTCTGCGTGACGCCGCAGCAGAATAGAACACGCAGCGGCAGCGTTGAAATATCGGACATGAGGCGTTGCTCCTTGCAATCGTAGTTATGTGGTGGATCGTGATCGATTAGAAAATGGTTTACAGGTAGCCCGGAATCGGCGGCACGCCTACGAACACCGCGCCGGCGCCGTCGTAGTTGCCTTCGCCGAGAAACGCGTGCTGCGTCACGACCATCGAGTCGCGCAACAAGCGCTGCAACGGATGCGAGCGATAAATCGCCATCGTGCCGCCGAGCCGGTAAGCGCGCTGCACGACATCGGCGCCTTCGCGGGCGATCTGCGTCGCCGAGAGGCGCAGCAGGCTCACCTGATCGGCGGTGACGGGATTGCCGGCGAGGATCGATTGCCACACTTCATTGGTCGTGTCGTAGAAAAATGCACGCGCCGAGCGCAGTTGTGCCTCCGCTTTCGCGAGTTCGATGCGGTAGTAAGCGCGCTCGGCGAGTTGCGGCGCGCCGGTCGTGGTCTTGTGACCGCCGGCCATGTGGTTGGCGACGTCGAGCGCGGCGCGCGCGAGGCCGAGGTTGACCACGGCGAGCACTTGCGCGGCGTAGGCGATAGTCGGGTAGCGATACAGCGGTTCGTCCACGCAGGGTTCGCCGCCGCGTACGAAGGTCCAATCGGCGGCGACGAACTGGTCGGAGACGCGCAGATCGTGGCTGCCGGTGCCCTGCATGCCGACCACGTCCCAGTTTTCGACAATCTCCACCTGATGCGGACGGAACACGGCCGTACGCGGTTTGCCGCCGGTGCCAGGGGCGCCAGCGCCGATGCCCACGCCGAGCCAGTCCGCGCCTTTGCAGCCGCTCGCGAACTTCCACGTGCCGTTCACACGCCAGCCGCCTTCCGCGGGCTGCGCCGGTTGCACCGGAAAGAGACCGCCCGCGAACACCTGATCGGGGCCGTCGGCGTAGATTTCCGCCTGGGTGTGCAGCGGTAGCGCCGCCAGGTAGACATTGGCCGAGCCGAAGCTCGCAACCCACGCCGCTGAGCCATCCGCTACCGCGATGCGCTCGATCATGTCGAGAAACGCGGCGGGCGCGAGCGCGTCGCCGCCGAAACGTCGCGGCGTGGCAGCGCGATAGACGCCCGCGCGCTTGAGCTTGGCGATCACGTCGCGCGGCACATGCGAGAGACGGTCGAACTCGTCGCGGCGCGCGGCGATCTCGGCGATCACTTCGTCGAGCGTCAAACGGGCGGCATTCGATGTGCTCGATTGGTGGGCAGCAACGGCGGTGGCGGTGTCGGACATGATGGGGTTTCTCCTTGATTCGTTATTGGCTCGAACTCGCGGCACGTTGGTGCTCGACATGACGCGCCGTGCAGGTTCAGACCAGTCTAGAAATGCAAAAAGAACGCTTCAATTGGGACGCGGGCCACGGTTTTAGGTAACGCTCCGGGGTCATCTAAAGAAATCTTCAGACGCGCAACGCGCGCACTGGTGTTATGTTTCTGCCCATACGTGATCGAACCTGTGTGCCGTACTGCCCGATGAATTTCCCCGCCGAAGAAGACTTCCACCGCCTTCTCGATGCGCTCACGCTGTGCGTGCTGCTGCACGACGCCGAGACCAAGGCGATCGTGTGGGCCAATCGCGCGGCCTGCGAGGCGCTCGGCTTTACGCTCGCCGAATTGTTGCCGCTCAAGGCGAAGGACATGACACGTCCGGTACCGAAGTACCGTCGCGAGATCGGCGTCGGCGCGATGGATCGTTCGATCACCAAAGGCCCGCAGGTGTACGAGTGGTGTTACCGCTCGCGCACCGGCGCCGACATGTTGTCCGAAGCGATCGCCACTTACGTGCCGCTTCGCGAGCGTGCGGTGGTGATGGTGCAGTTCCGCGATATCAGCGCCGAAGACACACTCAAGCAAACGCTGCGCCGCTACGAATCGCGGCTGCGCGAATTCATGCAGGATCTCGGCGAAGGCGTCGCGGTGCTGACGCCCACGGGCGAAGTGGAGTTCGTCAGCGAATCCGGCCGGCGCGTGCTCGGTCTGGAAGAGGGCGCGCCGATGGGGGACGTGCTCGACTATTGCAGTGAGCCAGACCGCAAGCGTCTGCTGGACCAGCTTGCCGACGCACCGCGGATTCAACCGTCGGCGCCGCAGCGTTACCGCATCACGCGCCGCGACGGTACGGCGGGCTGGCTGCGCATTACGTGCCGGCGTATCGAGATCGAAAACGACCTGAATGGGCGGCTGCTGCACTTTCGCGACGTGACGGACGAAGTCGCCGTCGAAGAAGCGCGGCGCAACGAAGCGCGTTTGCTCGAATATGCAGGACGCTACAACGCGATGGGGGAGATGGCGACGGCGATCGCCCATGAGCTGAGCCAGCCGCTTGCCGCCGTGCGCAACTTCATTGAAGGCGCGATCCGGCGGCTCGCGCAACCCGCTTCGATCGACGACGCCGTGTGGGGCCTGCGCAGCGCCGATCGTCAGGCGGAACATGCGGCGTTGATTATCAAGAGCGTGCGCGATTACATCGTCAAGCGCGAGCAGAGCGAGACGCATGCGGACCTGCGCGAGGTGCTCGCGGATGTTGCGTACTTCATCGAACTGCGTGCTCGCGAGGCGAGTGTGACGCTCAAGATCGAGCAGGCGCCGGAGCCGCTGCCTGTGTATGTTGAGCGCGTGTTGATCGGGCAGGTGGTGTTGAATCTGGCCTTCAACGCGATCGAAGCGCTTGGAGATGGGGCCAACGAAGGCGCGGCAGCGCAGCGTCGAGAGCTTCGCCTCGTCACGCACCTGCGCGGCAAGTACGCGATCGCCCAGGTGATCGATAACGGCCCAGGCGTTCCCGCCGATGCACACGGCCGGCTCTTCGACGGCTTCTCTTCGTCGAAAGCGGGTGGCAACGGCATCGGGCTCTCGCTGTGCAAGAACATCGTCACGCGGCACGGCGGCGAGATCTGGGCGAAACCGGCGCAGCAAGGCGGGCTCGAATGCAGCTTCTCGCTTCCTCTCGTCGCCGCGCCGCCAGGCTGATCGCAGCTCAATCATGCGTGGTGCTGGTGTTGCGGGGAATCGTCACGAGCGTGAGCGCGGTGATCACGCCGAAGCCGATCAACATCAGCGCGACCGGCCACGGCGCGCGCACTTTCGCATACAGCGCGGTGGCGACGAGCGGCGCGAGTCCGCCGGAAAAGACCGAAGCGATTTCGTGACCGAGTGCCATGCCCGAATAACGCACTTCCGTGGGAAACAGTTCGCCCATCAATGCGGGTTGCGTGCCGATCATCGCCGCGTGGCAGAACGGCAGTCCGAGCACGAGCGACAGGAACACGAGCATCGGCTGATGCGTGTCGATCAGCCAGAACGCGGGAAACGCGATCACCACCAGGCCGAGCGCGCCGATCATATACACCGGCCGCCGCCCGATCACATCCGACAGACGCCCCCACAACACGATCGTCACGAGTTCGAGCAGCATGGCGACCATCACGCCGCCGAGCATCACCGAAACCGGCACGCCGATCGTCTTGCCGTACACCAGCACGAACGAAAGAAAGATATACGTCCCGCCGTTTTCGGCGACGCGCAGCCCCATCGCCTGCAAGACCTGCTTCGGATGATTGCGCAGCACCGTCAGCACCGGCATATGCTTCGGTTTGGCGGCCGTGAAGTCACGGCTTTCCGGCAAGCGCCGGCGAATGTACACGCCCACGCCGAAGATCAGCACGCTGGCAAGAAACGGCACGCGCCAGCCCCACGACATGAAGCTTTCGACCGGCAAGCGCTGCACCAGATAGAACGCGGCCGCCGACAACACGAAGCCACCCGCCACGCCCAACTGGCTGAACGCCGCATAGTAGCCGCGACGATTGGCCGGCGCGCTCTCGCTGATCAGCAGCACGCCGCCGCCCCATTCGCCGCCGGATGCGATGCCTTGCACGACCCGCAGACACACGAGCGCGGCAGGCGCGAGAAAGCCAACTTGCGAGAAGGTGGGCAACAGGCCGATGCCGAAGGTCGCCACGCCCATCATCATCAGCGTGATGACGAGCGCGCGTTTGCGGCCGTGCCGGTCGCCGATATGGCCGAATACGATGCCGCCCAGC
Source organism: Paraburkholderia sp. RL18-101-BIB-B (assembly GCF_046026985.1). NCBI lineage: Bacteria > Pseudomonadati > Pseudomonadota > Betaproteobacteria > Burkholderiales > Burkholderiaceae > Paraburkholderia > Paraburkholderia sp. RL18-101-BIB-B. The sequence goes on along the minus strand of NZ_JARESV010000003.1, from coordinate 165,635 downwards.
GGGCGCGCGAGGAAACCGATTGCAAAGCCCGCGAATGCGGCGAGCGTGCCGAGCAGCGGGTCGCCATGCAGCGGGAAGAACAACGGTCCGAAGATCAGTGCGGCGGCGGTGCCGTATAGAAAAAAGTCGTACCACTCTAGCGCGTTGCCGAGCACGGAGGCGACGATGATCCGCCGCAATGTTCGCGAGGTGGCCGGTGCCGCGGATGCAGGAGGCGCTCCGGCCGTGGGAGAAAACGTGTCGTTTTGCATCGTCGTGCTCGCTGTTCGCGGTGGTTAATGGGGAAGGCGCTAACGTCCGAGTGATTTCGCAGTCTGGCCACCAATGCCGAAATCGGTATTCGGAATGTCCTTGATCATCACGCGGGCGGCGGCAAGCGGCGTGTCGAGCACGTCCGCGCCGGTTTTGCTGAGCGCGGCGATCAAGGCTTCTTTTTGCGCGGGCGTGCGGCCGGTGATGAGGATCGCCACGATGGTGAGAAGCGGTGCCCGAGTGTTCGCATTGCTCACGCCACCCCAGCCGAAATCATGCGGCAGCAATTCACTCAGCAGAATCCGCACCGATTCGGCGGGTGCGCCGATTGCAGTGACGGTAGCCTGCGTGAGACCCGCGATCAACTCCGCCTTGCGCGCCACTTCGTGACCTTCCGGCAAAAAAACTTCTAATGTGGGCATCGCTGCGCTCGTAGTTTCAAAGGCCAGGAGATCAGAGCAGGAAACCGATCGCGCTCAACGCTTCGGTCGAATCGATCAGCCGGATCACCTTCTGCACGATGCGCGGCTCGCCGCTCGCGAAACTGATGCGATGCGTGAGGTCCGCGGCGAACAGCGTCGACTTGCCGCGTTTATAGGCAACGATGACTTGCGCCGAGTTCACCGTGACTTCATCGCTGGCGTCGCTCGTGAGTGTGAAGCGCGACACGGTGCGCACCGTGCGGGCGGCGTCGCTCGCCGAGGCCGAATAGCCGGACGTCATGCGTTGCACGCGTTTTTCGCGCATGTCCTGATCGTCGTATGCGTAGTTCAGCGTGGCGGCGAAGTCGGTGGTGTCGTGATCGATCGGCACCACGTAGAAGCCCGCCGGGTCCCACAGCGTGAGCCACTCGCGATAGTCCTTGCGATCCAGCAGTTCGGCTTCGCGCCAGATCAGTTCGATCGCACCGGCGAATGTCTTCTGCGAAAACAGCGTGTTCCTGTCGTCCATCATGCTTGCTCCATCATCGTGCGCCATTGCGCGTACGCTTCGCGCATGCCGGTTTCGTCGGTGGCGTGGGCGGTTTTTTCGCCGTTTGGCGCTGTGCTCTCGCGATTCAAGCCGCGGTTCACGAGAATCGGCAGATCGGGGCCCGCATGCGAGCCGCGCTGCACGCGCTCCCACGCTTCGGCGTCATCGGGACTGCCGAAACCGAACGGGCCTTGGAAGTGTTCGTGAATGCGCAGACGCACGCGGTTCGCTTCCTCGGGGCCGCCGTCCATGGCGAGCGCGACGTGACGGATCTCGGTCTCGTTCGCGGAAATGGGCCGCAGCACGCGGAAAAACGCCATCGACAGCGCGAGGTTCGGAAACAGGTTCAGATTGAAGCCGACGCCCATCAGCGAGCGCACGATGCGGCGCACTTCTTCCGGCGTGTGGTCCTTCGCGAGCGAGGCGGCGAGTTCTTCGAAGCGTTCGGGAATCGGCGCGCCGTCGTCCTTGTCGAGATCGACGATCTCCGGCACCAGCACAGCGAGGCTGTGGCCGTTGCCGAGCGAGCGGCAGAAGGCTTCGTCGCTCGTCATGAAGCTCGTGATCGCGGCGGCGGTTTCGTCGTCGATCGATTTCATCCAGGACTTGTGGACTACCGGGAAGTGATACAGGTCGGTGGTGTTCTCGAGCTGGATCTTCCAGTTGCCGTTGAAGCGGAAGCGATGCTCACCGTTAGCCTTGATCGGATAGCCCGCGCCTTGCTTCATGAACAGATCGATCCACGGCTTGGCACCGCCGAGGAAATCTTCGAGCGGCTCGATCTCCTGATTGAAGCTCGCGAAGATCAGGCCTTGATAGATGCCCACGCGCAGACTGGCGAGCGGCAGTTCGGTCTTGTCGACCACGCCTTCGTAACCGTCGCCGTATGGCAACGCGCGCAATGCGCCGTCGAGGCCATAGGTCCAGCTGTGATATGGACACGTGAAGCCCTTCGCGTTGCCCTTGTGCTGTTCGCAGACGGTCGCGCCGCGGTGACGGCAGCGGTTCTGCAGGACGTTGACGGCGCCGCTCTTGTCGCGCACCACGATCACCGGCTGACGGCCGATCGTGGTGGTGCGGAAGTCGCCCGGATTCGGCAGCTCGCTTTCGTGCGCGACCCAGATCCACGTCTTGTAGAAAATGCGCTCGAGTTCCGCTTCGAAGACGGCCGGGTCGTAGTACAGCGACGGGGCCACGCGATCGGACTGCGCGCGCTGATACAACGCGCTCGTGTCGACGGTCTGATATGAGGATTCGCTCATGGCTGTGTAGGTGGGTTGGTCGATGAAGCGCAGTCTCGCCGACTCGTTGATATGCGTCAAATTGATCTAAAATGAAATATAAAATCAACCGCATGGATATCTCGATGAACTCGCTGGACCACGTCGACCTGAATTTGCTGCGCGTTTTTCAGGCGATCGTCGAAGAACGCAGCCTCACCCGCGCGGGCGAGCGGCTGGCGCTGTCGCAGCCCGCCATCAGCTATTCGCTGGGGCGTTTGCGCACGCTGTTCGACGATCCGCTGTTCATCCGCACGCGGGCCGGCATGCAGCCCACGCCGATCGCGCTGGAACTGTCCACTATCGTGTCCCGCGCGCTGGATACGGTGCGCGAAGCGCTGCGTTACGCGGAGCATTTCGACCCGGCGGTGAGCACGCGCACGTTCCGGCTATCGCTCTCGGACGCGGGCGAACTGGCCTATCTGCCGCCGATCTGCGAGGCTTTGCACCGGCAGGCGCCGCGTGTGAGATTGCGCATCGAGCCGTTGCCGGTCGAGGAAATGGAAGACGCACTGCGCGCGAGCCGGCTCGATTTCGCCATCGGCAATCTGCCCACGCTGACCGCGCGTACACGGCATCAGGCGCTGTTTGAAGAGACGTACGTGTGTATGACGAGGAAGCGCCGCGGCCTGCCGCGCACGAAGGACCTGAGCCTGAAGGCGTTTCTGGATGCGTCGCACGTGCAGATCAGCTCGGTCGAGCACAGCCACCATGCGCTCGACGACGAATTCCGCGCGCAAGGCGTCGGGCGTCATATCGCGCTGGAACTACCGCATTTCGTGGCCTTGCCAAGTGTGCTGGCCGTCACCGATCTGTTCGCCACGCTGCCGCGGCGTCTCGCGCATATTTTCAATCGCGACGGCGGCTTTCAGATCTATGAGTTGCCCGTGACCTTGCCGATCGCGGCGGTTACGATGCACTGGCACGAGCATTTCGATCAGGACGAGGGCAACGTGTGGCTGCGCAATCTGATGGGGGATATCGTGCGGCGCTTCGATGAGAAGTGACTGCCGGGCCGCGTCAGGCCCGTTTGAACAGGTCCCGTGCGATCGAACACAGCAGTGTGGTGGTCGGCGATTCATCCTGCTGACGCCGGCTCATGATGATTGGCGAAGCGATATTGGCCGCCGGAATGGGCCGGTAGACCACGCCGTGCGCGCGCAGACCTTCCACGCTTTCCGGCACGAGGCACACGCCCACTTGCGCCGCCACCAGACCCAAAGCGGTCTGCAATTCCCGCACTTCGTGGATCGCTTTCGGCTCCAGCGCATGGTCGTGCATGGCCGATAGCTGCTGGTCGGCATAGCTCGGGCGCGGCGTGCTCGGGTAGACGATCAGGGTTTCCTGCGCGAGGGCTGCGAGCGTCAGCGGCTTCTTCTGCCGGGCGAGCGGATGGTCTTGCGGCAGCGCGGCAATCATTCTTTCCTCTAGAAGGACTTCGCGCGCGAGTTGTGCATCGTCAAAACGCAGGCGGCCGAAGCCCACGTCGATACGGCCGCCCTTGAGCGCCGCGAGTTGTTCGATCGTGAACATCTCGATCAGCGACAGTTCGATATGCGGCGCCGCCTCGCGAAACGCGCGGATCACGGCGGGCAGCGCGCCGTACAGCGTCGACGGCACGAAGCCGATCACGACGCGCTCGGCCAGTTGTGCCAGGCGCCGCGTGAGCGGGGCGAGTTCATCCGCCTCGTCGACGAGGCGCTTGGCCTGTGTATAGAAAATCCGGCCGGCTTCGGTCAGACGCAGCGGCCGCGAACCGCGCTCGAACAGCGCCAGCCCGACGCTTTCCTCGATCTGCTGAATCTGGCGGCTAAGCGGCGGCTGCGTCATATGCAGGCGATGGGCGGCCCGCGTGATGTTCATTTCTTCCGCGACCGCGATGAAGTAGCGGAGTTGGCGTAGTTCCATGCATACCCCTACGGTATGGAAGTAGTCGGAATCGGTGTTGGACTGCTTCGCGGGTTGTTTCTACTATTGGGGCTCCCGGTCAAGCAGTTCAGGAGGGCAACGAATGATAGCAACACCCGTGAAGATCGAGAGCGTGGAGACGATTCTCGTCGACGTACCGACGATCCGTCCGCATCGCCTCTCGGTCGCAACGATGAACTGCCAGACACTGGTGCTGGTGCGCATCCGTTGCGCGGACGGCTTGGTCGGCGTGGGCGAGGGCACCACGATCGGCGGCCTCGCTTACGGCGAGGAAAGCCCGGAAAGTATCAAGGCCAACATCGATACCTATTTCGCACCGTTGCTCAAAGGGTTGGACGCGACGCGTCCGGGCGCCGCGATGGCGAAACTGCGCGAGCTGTTTCAGGGCAACCGTTTTGCGAAATCCGCGCTGGAAACGGCTTTGTTCGATGCGCAGGCACAACGCCTCGGCGTGCCGCTGTCGGAGTTGTTCGGCGGGCGCGTGCGCGATTCCGTGGAGGTGGCGTGGACGCTCGCGAGCGGCGACACGCAGCGCGATATCGACGAAGCCGAGCAGGTGTATGAAACGAAGCGCCATCGCGTGTTCAAGCTGAAGATCGGCACGCGTGCGGTTGCCGAGGACGTGGCGCATGTCGTCGCGATCAGAAAAGCATTGGAAGGACGCGGCGAAGTGCGCGTTGATGTGAACCAGGCGTGGAGCGAATCGGAGGCGATCTGGGCGGCGCGGCGTTTTGCCGATGCGGGCGTGACGCTGATCGAGCAGCCCATCGCGGCGGAGAATCGCGCGGGCCTCAAGCGTCTGACCGACCTCGCGCAGGTGCCGATCATGGCCGACGAAGCACTGCACGGCCCGGCCGATGCGTTCGCCGTTGCCAGCGCGCGCGCCGCCGATGTATTCGCCGTGAAGATCGCGCAATCGGGCGGCCTCGTGGGCGCAGCGCACGTGGCGGCCATCGCGTCGGCCGCGAACATCGATCTGTACGGCGGCACGATGCTCGAAGGCGCGGTCGGCACGATCGCCTCGGCGCAACTCTTCAGCACCTTCGGCGAGTTGAAGTGGGGCACGGAGCTGTTCGGCCCCTTGCTGCTGACCGAAGAGATCCTCACCGAACCGCTGAGCTACGAGAATTTCGCGCTGCATCTGCCTCAAGGTCCGGGTCTTGGCATCACGCTCGACTGGGACAAGATCGAGCGCCTGCGGCGCGATACGCGCAAAGGCGCCGGCGTCACTACCAACTGAAGCACTGAAGGCTCATCCGTTAGCCATCCAGAACATCAATCGAAGGAGATACCCCATGAACAAGCAAGCTATCGACGCGCTGCTCAATAAAATCAACGACAGCGCCACCAGCGAAGGCAATCCGCGCACCAAGCAGATCGTCAACCGGATCGTGCAGGACCTGTTCTATACGATCGAAGACCTCGACGTGCAGCCCGCCGAATTCTGGACCGCGCTGAACTATCTCGGCGACGCCGGCAAGAGCGGCGAACTCGGTCTGCTGGCCGCGGGTCTGGGTTTCGAGCATTTTCTCGATCTGCGTCTGGATGAAGCGGAGGCGAAGGCCGGTATCGAAGGCGGCACGCCGCGCACGATCGAAGGCCCGTTGTATGTGGCCGGCGCCCCGGTCTCGGATGGGCATGCGCGCCTCGACGACGGCACCGATCCGGGCCAGACGCTGATCATGCGCGGCCGCGTGCTGGGCGAAGACGGCAAGCCGCTCGCTCACGCGCTCGTCGAAGTGTGGCACGCGAACCATCTCGGCAACTACTCGTACTTCGATAAATCGCAGCCGGCCTTCAATCTGCGCCGCTCGATCCGTACCGACGCCGAAGGCAAATACAGCTTCCGCAGCGTCGTGCCGGTCGGCTATAGCGTGCCGCCGCAAGGCCAGACGCAACTGTTGCTCGATCAACTCGGCCGTCATGGGCATCGTCCGGCGCATATTCACTTCTTCGTTTCCGCGCCGGGTTTTCGCAAGCTGACCACGCAGATCAACATCGACGGCGATCCGTATCTGTGGGACGACTTTGCGTTCGCCACGCGCGACGGCCTCGTGCCGGCGGTCAAGCAGGCTGAAGGCGCCGAAGGCAAACCGTATGGCGTGGACGGCAATTTCGCGCTGATCGATTTCGACTTCACGCTGTTCAAGGACCGCGACAATCTGCCGGACGCCGAAGTGGAGCGTCTGCGCGCTGAAGCCTGATGCCGCTTTCGCAGGGCTGAAACCGGGCACCTGAGAGAAAACGCCCGGACATATCGCACGAATCTGTCAGCCCTGGTTGCGCGGCGCGATTGGCCGGGCCGCCAGGGCTTTTTTGTTACCGATCAGAGAGGAGAGCAAGCATGCTGTTTCACGTTGAGATGACCGTCCACCTGCCGGCCGATATGGATGCCGAACGCGCCGCGCGCCTGAAGGCCGATGAGAAGGCGATGTCGCAAAGGCTGCAACAGGAGGGGGTGTGGCGGCATCTGTGGCGCATTGCCGGCCGCTACGCGAATATCAGCGTATTCGACGTGGAGAGCCCCGCGCATCTGCACGACGTGCTGAGCCAGTTGCCACTGTTTCCGTATATGGATGTCGAAGTGCGCGCGCTGTGCCGGCATGCGTCGTCGATTCGCGACGACGACCGGTAAGACGAGGCGGTTGTGAAAGGTGCTGCGAATGCAGCACCTTGTTGATGCTTTAGAGATCCAGCACCAGAACCGGCGACGCGGCGCGTGAAATGCAGCAGCAGATCACCTTGCCGCTCGCGCGTTCCGCTTTGCTCAGGCAATGATCGCGATGCTCAGGCGTGCCGCTCACCACGTCTACCATGCACGTGCCGCATACACCTTCGCCGCACGACGTATCCACTTCGATGCCGATCGACGCCAGCGCCGCGACGATGGTCGTGTCCTTGTCCACGCGCACGGTCGCGCCGCTGCTCGCGATCTGCACGTCGAAGGTATCGAGCGTGACCGATTCGGAGTTCGTGGTTGAAGCCGGCTCAGCAGCGGCAAAGCGTTCGAGATGAATCGCTTCTGACGCGACATGCGTTTCGCCAATCGCCACCACACGTTCCATGAAAGGCGCCGGCCCGCAGGTATAAAGGTGTGTGCCTTCGCGCGCATTCACAAAACAATTGCCGAGCACCGCATCGAGTTGCTCGCGCGCGACGCCGAAGTGGAGCTTCACATAATCGCTGAACGGCGCGCGTGAGAGCAGCGGCAAGAACGCCGCGTGCTCCGCGCTACGCGCGAAATAGTGCAACACGAAGCGCCGCTGCTGCTTGAGCAGACGATACGCCATGCTCAGGAGCGGCGTGACGCCAATGCCGGCGGCGATCAGAATATGTTCTTCGGCGCCCGGCGCGAGTTGGAACAGATTGCGCGGCGCGCCGATGGTCAATTTGCTGCCGACCGTGACATCCTCATGCAGTGAACGCGAGCCGCCGCGTGACGTGTCTTCGCGCTTCACGGCGAACAAGTGCGCGTCCCGCTGATCCGGGTCGCCGCACAACGAATACTGTCGCGTGACGCCGGACGGTCCGGTGACGTCGATGTGCGCGCCGGGTTCGTAGTGATCGAACGGTTGCCCGTCCAGGCGCGAGACGCTGAACGAGCGCACGCCATGCGCTTCGTCGCGAACGCTATCGACGCGCACGTTGAAGGTGGTTCTTTCCATGATCTTGCCGGCAAAAGAGAGGCGGACGGCGCATGCAGCGAGCCGCATGCGGTTGTGCGTCAAGGATAGGAAACCGCGCTAAATCAGGCAAATCGATTAAAAATGGTTAGTCAGATAAATTAGACTGATAATGCTGCGGCGCAGACGCACCAGACCGTAGCTTCAAATCCCGGCCAGATGCCGCACCAACGCCTTTTCCGGTCGCGGCATTGCGTTCAGGTCGCGCATGCAGATCAGCAACTGGCGCGCGGCCCAGATATCGGTCAGCTCGATCGTGCGGATGCCGGGCGTGCCGCGATAGCGCTTCGCCGCCGTGGCCGGCACGATTCCCACGCCGGCACCTTGTTCGACCATGCAGCAGATGGCGTCGAACGTCCGCACGTGGGTGCGGAAGCTGAGCGGCTGGCCGGCCAGCAGCGCGCGCTCGCCGAGGTAGGCCTGCAACGCGCTGTCCGCGCTCAGTCCGATGAACTCCCTGTCCGCCACTTCCGCGAGCGTTGTGCGGCGGCGGGTGGCGAGCGCGTCGTCGCGGCTCGTGATCAACACGAGTTTGTCGATGGCGAAGGGGAAGGTCTGCAACGCGCCATGTTCGACCGCATCGGAAATGATGCCGATTTCAGCCGCGCCGCTCAGCACCGCTTTGACCGTCTCGCTGCTTTGACGCTCCTTCAGGTCGATCTGCACATTGGGGTGATCGCGCAGAAAGAGGCCGATCGTGGCGGGAAGGAACTCGGTGATGGCCGCCGTGTTGGTCCACAGGCGTATGCAGGCTTTGCGGCCTTCCTGATGCTCGCCCAGTTCGCCTTGCATTCTTTCGATCTGCCCGAGTACGAGCCGCGCGTGATGCGCGAGCGTGTCGCCGGTCGGCGTGGATTCGACGCCGCGTCGGCCGCGTTCGAGCAGCGGCATGCCGAGCGCGTCTTCCATGCCGCGCAGCCGCGCGCTCGCCGACGGCAGCGACATGTTCGCGCGCGCGGCGCCGTGAGTGATGCTGCCGGTTTCGAGGATATGCAGAAACAGGCGTAGATCGATGAGATCGAAGCGCATGGAGGAACGGGTTGTTGTTCGGTTGTGGGCGAGGCTCAGCCTGTGGTCACAGCCTTAGCCCCAGCCTAAGTCACAGTAAGTATCTTACGCATTGTGGCCGTCCTCGCGGCGATTGAAAATTGCCGACATCACTTCAATAACAACATTCCGATGATCTCTTCGTTTGCAATGCGTGCGGGCGTGGTCGCCGCGACTTTCGTGGTCGCCGGCTTCGTCAAGGGGGTGACCGGCATGGGACTGCCGACCGTCGCCATGGGTGTGCTCGGCACGCTGATGCTGCCGGCGCAGGCTGCCGCGATGCTGCTGTTGCCGTCGTTCGTAACGAACGTCTGGCAACTGTTCGCGGGTCCGAGCGTGCGGGCGCTCCTCAAACGCTTGTGGCCGATGATGCTGGGCATCGTCGCCGGAACGGTCGCGGCCGCGTCGTTCATTGCGGGCGGGGGCGGCGAGTGGGCCGTGGTCGGACTCGGCGCCGCGTTGACGCTCTACGCCGTGGCCGGTTTGCTGGCGTGGCGCTTTTCAGTGCCGGCGCGGCACGAGCGCTGGTTGTCGCCGGCGATCGGCGCGGTGACGGGCGTCGTCACCGGCGGCACTGGCGTGTTTGTCGTGCCGGCAGTACCGTATCTGCAGGGGCTGGCATTGAAGAAAGAGGATCTGGTGCAGGCGCTCGGCTTGTCGTTCACGGTGTCGACCATCGCGCTGGCGATCGGACTTACCAGAGAGCACGCATTTGCCGCCGGCGATCTGCGCGAATCGCTCTTAGCCGTGGTCCCGGCGCTGCTCGGCATGTGGATCGGACAGCGCGTGCGTGGACGCATTAGCGCGCAAACGTTCAGGCGCTGGTTCTTTATCTGCCTTCTCGGACTGGGCATTCAATTGATGGCGCGCGCATTCGTTTAATCAGGCAGTAGTGAAAGCGAACGTGGAAGGAGCAAATCGTGTGGCCCATTATTCTGGATACGCTCGGCGCGCTGGCGGTGCTGGCCAGCGTGGCCGCGCAGATCATGTTGCTGCGTAAGTGCTGAATTCACTGCGTCGTAAGCGGTGGCAGTGCCATTCATGGAGCCGTTCTCACCAGAACGGCTCCACGCCCGCCTCAGAACGGTTTGGTCGGCAGATACTTGCCGTCCAGCGTGATGACGGCACGGTGACCGCCTTCCGGATCGTCGACTTTCTTGATGTCGAGCTTGAAGTTGATGGCGCTGATGATGCCGTCGCCGAACTGCTCGTGAACCAGCGCCTTCAGCGTCGAACCGTAGATCTGCACCATCTCGTAGAAGCGGTAGATGGTCGGATCGGTCGGCACGCCGCCCGGAATGCTGCCGCGTAGCGGGATGGTTTGCAGCAGACGCACCGCGTCTTCGCCGAGTTCGAGTTTGTCGGCCACGACCTGGGCGGCGTTGGCCGGCAGCGGATGCTGGCCGAGCAACGCGGCGGTGACGAATGCAAGACTCAGACCCGTGCCTTCGTTGATCTGCTCGAACGTCAGATTCTTGCGAACCTTTGCGTCGATGATCGCGTCGGTCAGGGCTTCACGCGGGGCCTGGCTGTATTGGGATTGCGTCATGATGAATTTCCTCGAGGGTAAGTAAAGTCAGGCCGCGACGTCGAGTCGAGCCGGGGTGGCACATGCATGCGGATGTTCCGCGAGAGAAACGAAGCGGTTCGTCGAACCGTCGAGCGTATCGATCGAGCCGGTTTCGATGTCGTACACCCAGCCGTGCAGCGCCAGATGTCCCTGTTCGAGGGCGAGCCGCACGGAAGGATGGGTCTTGATGTTCGCGAGTTGCGCGATCACGTTTTCACGGACCATCGAGTCGACCCGGTCGCGTTCGCTTTTGTGCTCGCGCGCCTCGTTGACGATTTTCGCGGAATCCGCGTAATGCAGCCAGTTGCGCACGGCAGGCATATGGTCCATGCATTTGCAGGTCGCGATGGCCGTCATCGCGCCGCAGTCGGAATGACCGCAGATCACCACATCGGTGACGCCGAGCGCGGCGACCGCGTACTCGACCGTGGCGGTCACGCCGCCCGGCTCCGGGCCGTACGACGGCACGATATTGCCCGCGTTGCGGATCACGAACAGATCACCGGGCTCGCGCTGCGTAACGAGTTCCGGCACCAGCCGGCTGTCCGAGCACGAAATGAACAAGGTACTCGGGTGCTGGCTCGTGGCCAGCTTCCTGAACAACTCGGAGCGCTGCGGAAAGGCGTCGCGCTGAAACTTCAGGAAGCCGTCGATGATGTCTTGCATGGTTCGCTCCATCGGGGTGTGGGTTGAGAATCGATGGATGAAGAGTGCGCCGATCAAACTATAGCGTCCAAGACTGGTTTATTATTCTCTCGATAGGGAAGACCAATAGTTCGCGAGGACATCATGCTGCTCAGGCACATCCGATATTTTCTTGCAGTCGCCGAGCACCGCAATTTCACACGCGCTGCCGAGGCGCTGCACGTGTCGCAGCCGACGCTGTCGCAACAGATCCGGCAGCTGGAAGACACGTTGCGGGTGCAATTGCTCGACCGGTCCGGCCGCACGATCCAGCTGACCGATGCCGGCACGGCCTATGTGCACTACGCGCAGCGCGCGCTGCAGGACCTGGAGGCGGGCAAGCGGGCGATTCACGACGTACAGGAGTTGAGCCGCGGTTCGCTGCGTCTCGCGATGACGCCGACATTCACCGCCTACCTGATCGGCCCGCTTCTGGAGAAGTACAACCGCCGCTATCCGAACATCACGCTGAACATCCTCGAAATGCCGCAGGACAGGATGGAGGCGTTGCTGAACGAAGATGCGCTCGACATCGGCATCGCATTCGACGAAACGCACACACCCGACATCGAGACGCAGACGCTATTCGTCGAAGCACTGGCGATGGTGGTCGGCAACGCGCACCCGTATGCGAAGCGTCGTTCCGCGTTGAAGCTAAGTCAATTTGAAAACGAAGCACTCGTGCTGCTTAACGAAGAGTTCGCAACGCGTCAGTACATCGATCGATATTGCAGACAGCACGGCATTTCGCCACGCATCGCGATGGAGGTGAACTCGATTGGCGCGGTCGTTCAGATCGTGCGCCGCAGTGCACTCGCCACGCTGCTGCCGGCCGCGATCGCGCGCGAGCATAGCGATCTGTTTCTCGTGCAGTTGGAGCCGGCTCTGCCGCAGCGTACGGCTGCGCTGCTATTGCGCAAGGGCGCGTATCGGAACGCGGCAACGCGGGCCTTCATTGAGCTCGCGCTCGAAGAGCGTGTGGCTGAAACAGGTGGGCGGCGCGCAAAGGCTGTTTTGTGAAACGCTGACGGTTTGAACCGCCTACACTGACAAGGGGAGAGCACCGTTCGGTCTTATGCGCGCGCTTACTCGCGATCCCCCGTTCGCGCTGGCGGGTGACGCCGCCACTCGCATCGAGCCTTCGAGCTATCCGCGTCACCTGTCTTCCGATTGTTCGGCTCAACCGACGTATCTATTCGCCTTCAGCCGCTTTATCCCTACGGCCGACATGCCTACATTGTCACCAGTGTCAGCGCCAGTGCATTTCCACCGCAGCCCGCGAATCTTCGCGACAGCGTCGGCGCCAATCCCATTTAAAGGAATCGATCATGAGCAAACTCACAGGTAAAGTTGCTGTCGTAACCGGTGCATCGAAAGGTATCGGCGCGGCGATCGCCAAGGCATTGGCGGCGCAAGGCGCTTCAGTGGTGGTGAACTATTCGTCGAGCAAGGCGGGCGCGGACGGCGTGGTCGAAGCGATTACCGCCGCCGGTGGCAAGGCCGTGGCCGTTGCAGGCGACGTGTCGAAAGCGGCGGACGCGCAAGGCATCATCGACACGGCTGTGGAAACGTATGGCCGTCTCGACATTCTCGTCAACAACTCGGGCGTGTATGAATTCTCGCCGATCGAAGAGATTACCGAAGAGCATTTCCACAAGCACTTCAACGTGAACGTGCTGGGTCTGCTATTGACCACGCAGGCAGCGGTCAAGCATCTCGGCGAAGGCGGCAGCATCGTCAATATCAGTTCGGTGGTGAGCCGCATCACGCCGCCGGGCAGCGCGGTCTATACCGCTACCAAGGGTGCCGTCGACGGTATTACGGGGGTGCTTGCACGTGAGCTCGGCCCGCGCAAGATCCGCGTCAATTCGGTGAATCCGGGCATGGTTGCAACCGAAGGCACGCATAGCGGCGGCATCATCGGTTCCGACTTTGAAACGTGGGCCGTCAGCACGACGCCGCTCGGTCGTATCGGCCAGCCCGACGATATCGCCGATGTCGTCGCCTTCCTCGCCTCCGACGACGCGCGCTGGCTGACGGGTGAAAGCCTGATCGCGAGCGGTGGATCGCGTTAAGCGGTTTGGCGTGAAGAAAGAAAGCCGCCCGCAGGCGTCGCCTGCCGGGCGGCTTTTCGTTTTATCCAGCCGGCGTAGCAGGCGCAGGCTTGGTCAACTCCACCGCGAACAACGCGTCCAGCAGATTCGATCCCGGCCGCTCGGCGAGTCGGGTCAGCGATTCGATCATCCGAACCTGACAGTCCTGTAGCGGAATCATTCTGATCCGCCGCGATTCGTTGAATTCGGCGCGCGCGATCACGCCCACGCCCATGCCTTGCGCGACCGCTTCTTCGAGCGCCTCGCGGCCGTCCACGTACATCACCGGTTCCACCTGCAGCGATTCGCGCACCAGTTCGATCTCCAGCAACTGCTGCGTAACGGATTGCGACTCGCGGAAAATCATCGGCTGCTGCACCAGTTCGGTGTAGCTCAGCTTGCGCTTCTTCGCCACCGGATAGCTCGCCGGCACCATCGCGACCAGGGGATCGCGCCGCAACACTCGCGCCTCCAGGCGGCTGTGCACCTGCGGCGCGGCGGTAATGGCCGCGTCGACGGCGCTCGAGAGCACGCGCTGCATGCAGTCCGCGGCGTTGGCGATGGACAGCGTCACGACGATGCCCGGATGCAGCTTGCGAAATGCGCTGATCAACGCGACCGCCAGATCGGGCGCGTCCGCGGCCAGCGACAGCGAGCCGGATTCGAGGCCGCCCGCCGATTCGAGCAGTTGCCGCGCGTCGCGCTCGCAACTGAGCATCTGCCGTGTCACGCTGAAGAGGCGCAGACCGAGTTCGGTGGTCTCGACGCCGCGCGGCCCGCGTTCGAACAGTTTGACGCCGTAATCCTGCTCCAGCCGCCGCACATGATCCGATACGGCCGGCTGCGTGAGCGAGAGCGCCTGCGCCGCTTTGGAAAACCCGCCATGTTCCGCGACCGCATGAAACGCCCGCAATTGCGCGTATTGCACGTGTGCCTCGCCGAGCTATAAGTTATTGCGATACCTGCATCGATTATATCGATTTTACCGATGCCGCGCGTTTCTGTACTGTGTGAGTCACCGAAACAGCGATATCGGAGATTCCGACCATGGACAGCGTGATCGACCGCTCCCCCGCCGTGAACGCCGGAGGTTCTTCCACCGTGACGTGTGCGGCGCCGGCCAAAGGCGAGCCGTACCTGTTGACGCCCGGGCCGCTCACCACGGCGTTCTCGACCAAGGAAGCGATGCTGCGCGACTGGGGTTCGTGGGACGGCGATTTCCGTGCGATGACAGCGCTGCTGCGCAGCAACCTGCTGGAGATCGCCGGTGACACCGCCGGCGAATACGACTGCGTGCCGCTGCAAGGCAGCGGCAGCTATTGCGTCGAAGCGATGCTCGGCAGTCTGATTCCGCGCGACGGCCACGCGCTCGTGCTGGCCAACGGCGCGTACGGCAAGCGCATTGCGACCACGCTCGGCTATCTCGGCCGCGCCTGCACGGTGCTCGACAAGGGCGATTACCTGCCGCCGCGCGGCGCGGAAGTGGAGCGCATGCTGGACGCCGATCCAGGCATCACGCACGTGGTCGCCGTGCATTGCGAGACCAGTTCGGGGATTCTCAACCCGATCGAGGAAGTCGCCGCCGCTACCGCGAGGAAGGGCCGCAAGCTGCTGATCGATTCGATGAGCGCCTTCGGCGCGGTGCCGCTCGACGTGCGTGAGATTGCCTGCGAGGCCTTCGTGTCGTCGGCGAATAAGTGTATCGAGGGCGTGCCTGGTTTTGGTTTCGTGATCGCCCGCAAGAGCGCGTTGCTGGAGGCGAAGGGCCGCAGTCACTCGCTCTCGCTCGACGTCTACGACCAGTGGGACGTGATGAACCGCACCGGCCAGTGGCGTTTCACGCCGCCCACGCACACCGTGGCCGCGTTTATCGAGGCGCTGCGTCTGCACAAACTCGAAGGCGGCCAGCCCGGACGTCTCGCGCGCTACGCGAACAATCGCGACGTGCTGGTGGCCGGCATGCACGAACTCGGCTTCGAGCCGCTGCTGAACGCACGCTGGCGCTCGCCGATCATCGTGACGTTTTTCGCGCCGGCGCATCCGTCGTTCAAGTTCGAGCGCTTCTATGAATTGATGAAGGAGCAGGGCTTCGTCATCTATCCGGGCAAGTTGACGGTGGTGGACAGCTTCCGTATCGGCTGCATCGGCCAGGTGGATGAGCACGTGATGCGCCGCGTCGTCGAAGCGTGCGGCAACTCGCTGCGGACGATGGGCGTCGAGCACGCCGCCCCGCCGGCGGCTGCGATCGAAGAACGCAAGACATTGGCCGATGCGGCCTGAGGAACGAAGTCAATGAAACACGTAAAAGCAGTGATTTTCGATTGGGCCGGCACGGTGGTCGATTACGGTTCGCTGGCGCCGATGGGTGCCTTCGTCGAGACATTCGAGCAATTCGGCGTGTCGATCACGATCGATGAAGCACGCGGCCCGATGGGCATGGCCAAGCGCCCGCATATCGCGGCACTGATGGCGTTGCCGCGCGTCGCGCAAGCCTGGGCTGACAAATTCGGGCACGCGCCGGGCGAAGCGGATATCGACGCCGTGTACGACGTATTCGTGCCGAAGAACATCGCGGTGGCGGCGAGCTACAGCTCGGTGATTCCGGGCGTGGCCGAGGTGGCAAGCGCGCTGCGCGGCGACGACATCAGGATTGGCACGACCACCGGCTACACGCGCGAAATCATGGCCGAGATCTTGCCGGGCGCGGCGGCGCAGGGTTTCTCGCCGGACAGCATCGTGTGCACCGGCGATACGCCGGAAGGGCGGCCGTCGCCGTACATGATCTACAAGACGTTGCCGGAATTGGGCGTCTGGCGCGCGAAGGATGCGATCAAGGTCGACGACACCGAGGTCGGCATCGAAGAGGGCATTAACGGCGGCACGTGGGCGGTCGGAGTCGCGGTGAGCGGCAATGCTTTCGGCATGGCCGAGGACGACGTCAAGGCGTTGGCGCCGGATGAGTTCGCATGGCGTCGCAAGGCGGCGATCGAGAAGCTGCAGGCGGCGGGCGCGCATTATGTGATCGACAGCGTCGCGGATCTGATGCCGGTGGTGTACGACATCGAGGCGCGCCTCGCGCGCGGCGAGCGGCCTTGATCAGGAGAGAGGCCGCAGACGCCTCTCTCTAACGAATTACTCGAAAAACCCCACCGCCAGATCGATAAACTCGCGGATCTTGCGCGGCACGAACTCCCGGCTCGGGTACACGAGCGAGACCGCCACGTCGCCGTTGAGCACGGCGTGGTCGTCGAGAATCCGCACCAGCGTGCCCGCGCGCAATTCATCGTTGACCATCTCCAGCGGCAGCAGCGCGATGCCCATCGCGCCGAGCGCCGCCTGTTTCTGCATGATCATGCTGTTGACCGTGAACGACGCATCGAGCGCGATGCTCTCTTCGCCACCGTCACCCTTGCTGAACACCCAGGTCTGCGGGCTCGTATCGAGCGGCGCGGTGATCACCCGATGCCGCGCGAGGTCGGCGGGCGTTTTAGGATAACCCGCCTGGGCGAGGTAAGCAGCCGACGCCACCGGCACCGCGTGCGAATTGATCAGGCGGCGCACCACCAGCGACTCCGAGCGAATCATGTGCTCGGTCACGATGCCGACGTCGAAACCCCCTTCGAGCAGGTCGACACGTTTTTCCGTGAGCGTGACCCGCAGATTCACATGCGGAAACTTGGCCTGATACTCCGCGAACAGCGGCGTGAGGCGAACTAGCGAAAAGCTGCCCAGCGCCACGATGCGCAGATCGCCTGCGACTTCTTTCGAGGCGGTGGTCGCGCGCGATTCGACTTCTTCGAGTTCCGCCATCAGGAGGCGGCAGCCGTCGGCATACTCCGCGCCGGCTTCGGTCAGCACCACCTTGCGCGTGGTGCGCTGGAACAGGCGAATGCCGAGATGCTTTTCAAGGCTCGACACGTGGCGCGTCACCACCGAGGTCGAGACGCTGAGTTGCTCCGCGGCCTGCGCGAAGCTGCCCGCGTCGGCGACCTTGACGAACGCCTGCATGGCCTGAAAGAGATTGATCATGTGAATGCGAAATACGTTGTAGCGGGTGACGTGGCGCGTGCGCGCAGACGCGCCGCCGTCGTGTTCAATTCAAGGATTCGGGCGCCGCGCCGTGGCGTGCGACGATCTGGCCGTTGGCCACCACGAGCTTGCGCGGCGGCCGCGCGACGAGCGCATGTGCGAGCGTGTCGGCATCGACCAGCACGAGGTCGGCGCGCGCGCCGGCGTGCAGGCCGTAGTCCGTGAACCCGCAGGCGCGCGCGGCCGTGCTGCTCACGCAGTCGAAGGCGAGCGCGAGATCGTCGTCGCGGCGCAGGCCGTAGCGCATCGCGATCAGCATCGCGCGCTCCAGCATGTCCGGCGAGCCGTAAGGCGTCCACGTATCGCGAATGCCGTCGTTGCCGCCGAATAGCGTGACGCCTTTTTCAAGGCAGGTTTTGAGCGGCGGCACCGGCGTCGAAGAGGGCGCGGTGGTCAGCAGCGCAACGCGCAGATCGGCGAGGCGCTCGAGCAACGCATCGCGTTCGCGCTCGGGCAGCGCGCCGAGACAGAACGCGTGACTGACCACCACCTGGCCTTGCATGCCGAGCGCGGCGACGCGGTCGAGCAGAAGGCCGAGCGTGAATGCGCCGATTTCGCCGGGCTCGTGCAGGTGAATGTCGATCGGCTTGTGGTGACGGTCCGCGAGCCCGAACGTCACATCCAGCGAAGCCACCGGATCGCCGTCGATCAACGCCGGATCGAGCGCGCCGAGCACATCGGCGCCCGCGCTCAACGCGCCGTCGAGCAATGCATCCGTACCTGCGCGGCCGAGCAGCCCCGATTGCGGAAACGCGACGATCTGCATGTCGAGCACGTCGCGCAGCGCGTCGCGCGTGGCAAGCACACCTTCCAGATGACGCAGGCCGGCGTCGGTGTCGATATCGACGTGCGTGCGCAGGCGCGTCGTGCCCGCCTGCAGAAACGCACGCGCGAGCGCGAGCGACTGCGCGCCCGCGTCATGGCCGCTCCCGGCGCGCCAGCGTCGTTCGTTTTCGATGCGGTCGGTCAGCTTCGGCCCGACCTCGTTGCGATACCAGCGCATGCCCCAGTTGGTTTTGTCCAGATGCGTATGGCCTTCGACGAAACCCGGCAGCAGCAACGCGCCCGCGCCGTCCTCGAGCGTCACGCCGGGCTCGCGCGGCAGACCCGCGCCAATTGCGGCGATGCGGCCGTCGGCGATCGAAACGTCGACTTGGGAGCCGTCGCGAAGGCGGACGTCGGTGATGAGCAAGGCGCTCGTCGGGCGGTGTTGGGCGGTTGTCGTCATGAGAACAGGTCGGCCGCGTCGCGTGCTTGAACAAAGCGCGGCGAAGGCGTATGCAATTGTCTGTTGAAAAGGACGTGCCGCCTGTTTTTTGAGCAAACGCGGGCGGCGCGTGACCGGCGGGTGAATTGTACTTCCTGGCGCCACACGCCGATCCGCACGGCCGGCTCTGGCTTGCGCGCGGACAAGCTCCACGGCCGCTCAAGTTTCGCGTGCTGGTGCCGTTGACACGAGCTAATTACATTCTGGAACCCAGCCGTGCAACTCGCCTTCAGTAACGACCGTCTGTCCAGCCGCATGCAGTTCGATTCGTCCGCCGCCGGCGAACCCGAGGTGGAATCGTCGGTCATCGAATGGCTGTTGCACGACGATCAGGTGATGCGCGAATGCTTCACCCACGCAGCCGAAATTCTCAAGAGCGTGACCGGCGCGGCGATCACCGCGATCACGCTGCTCGACGAGGAGTACCAGCATTACCGCGCCGAGGTCGGCATGGCGATGCCGCTCGTCACGCGTGCCCGCTCGCTCGCCGACTATGCCGTGCGCGACGAGGAGCTGTTCGTCATCGAAGATGCGCACGACGACGCGCGTTTCGGCGAATGCATGCTGGTGCAGCGGCATCCCTTCGTGCGCTTTTATGCGGCGATTGCGTTGCGCGCGCCCAATGGCGAGATCGTCGGCGCGTTGTGCGCGATGGACCCGTCGCCCGGCCGCCTCGACGCGGGGCAGCGCGGCGTGTTCTACCACCTGCGCGCGATGATCGAGAACGATCTAAAAATGCGCACGGCCACCGCGATCGATCCGCTGACACAGCTGTACAACCGCCGCTTCCTGCTGGAGAGCATCACGCGCCGCTGGAAAGAGGCGCAGGACGGCGACGTGATGGGCTCGGTCGTGGTCGACGTGGACTGGTTCAAGCAGTACAACGACACCTATGGCCACCAGGCGGGCGATCAATGCCTGCGCAAAGTAGCCTCGGTGATGCAGGCGGCGGCCGATGGCGAACGCATCATCGTCGGGCGCATGGGCGGCGAGGAGTTCGGCCTGCTGGTGTTGCAAGCGGAGCACGCAGCGCTCGAAGACACGCTCGACACGCTGCGCCAGGGCGTGGTGGATCTAGCGATCGAGCATCGCGCGTCGCCGCTCGGCAGGGTGACGGTAAGCGTGGGCGCGTCGTTGACGCGCATTAGCGAAACGTCACGGCCGGCGCATCGCGAGGGTTTCGCGAGCGCGGACCGGGCGCTGTATCGATCGAAACATGGCGGTCGAAACCAGGTGACGATGGCGTAGACCGCCTCTGCGTTCAGGGAGTCTCGTGCAGCGCGCCGAGCTGGCTCACCCAGTCGGCGAACACGCGAAGTTTGGTGCTGTAACGGCGGCTCGGCGGATAGGCGAGATAAACCTGCAGCGGCTCGGGCCGCCAGTCCGTCAGGATCGGCACGAGATCGCCGCGCTCCACGGCCGGCCGCACCATGAAATCCAACGTATGAACAATGCCGAGTCCCGCGAGCGCGGTGGCCAGATGCGCATTGCTCTCGCTCACCATGACTGTATTGCGGACGTTGTCGAGCACGAGAGGCTCGCCGTCCTTGAGGAAATGCAAGGGCTGCACGAATCCGCTGCTCGCCGAAAAATAACCGACCACCGCATGCCGGTCGTCGACGATCTGACGCGGGTGCAAGGGCGCGCCATGTTCGGCCAGATACGCCGGGCTCGCGCAAGTCGTCCAGCGTAGCGCGCCGATGGCGTGTGTCACCAACGCGGGGTCATCCGCCGTGCTGCGAATCGCGCAGTCGATGTTCTCCGCGATCAGGTCGGCGGTACGGTCCGTCACGCTCAAGCGCACCTGAAGGTCCGGGTAGCGCGCGCAAAATTCGGGGAGCGCGGGAATCAGAATGCCGCTCGCGGTCGAGCCGCCGGTATCGACCCGCAGCACGCCGCGCGGACTTGCGCGGTCGCGACCCAAGGTCGCCTCGATATCGTCGAGTTCGCTCAGCAGGTGCCGCGTGCGTTCGTAATACGCCGTGCCGTCCGTCGTGACATTGACGCTGCGCGTGCTGCGTTCAAGCAGTTTCACGCCCAGGTGATCTTCGAGCGACTTGACCCACTTGCTGACCGTCGCGTTGGGCATCTGCAGCGACTGCGCCGCACGGCCGAAGCCACCGGTTTCCACCACCCGCGCAAAGATGCGGATAGCCTGCAAGTGATCCACGTGGGCTCCCTTCGAGTCGATTATCCACAGTTGTGAATAAAGAAACCACAGAATACATATTTATCTCCCTGTGTGCATGAAATAAGCTGGGCGTCATGGTCAACCGACCTCACACACAGGAGCAGTTCATGAATCAATCCACACTCGAAAACGTCAATCCCCGCAAACACGCCGGCAAGATCGTGCTGGTGACCGGCGGCAGCAGCGGCATCGGCCTCGCCGCCGCTACGCGTTTCGCTCAGGAAGGCGCGACCGTCTACATCACCGGCCGGCGTCAGGCGGAACTCGACGATGCGGTGGAGCGGATCGGCCACGGCGCGGTCGCGATTCGCGCGGACATCTCGTCAGCCGCCGACCTCGACCGGATGTTCAGCACGGTGCGGGCAGCCCACGACCGGCTCGACATTCTGTTCGCGAATGCGGGCGGCGGCGAGTTTTCACCGCTCGGCGCGATTACCGAGGCGCAGTTCGACAAGTACTTCGGCATCAACGTCAAAGGCACGCTGTTCACGGTGCAGAATGCCTTGCCGTTGATGCGGCCAGGCAGCGCGATCGTCATCACGGGTTCGATCGCCGGAAGCAAGGGTATGCCGGCCTTCAGCGTGTATGCCGCGACCAAGGCCGCGCTGCGTTCATTCGCCCGCACATGGGCGACCGATCTGAAGGGCCGCGGGATTCGCGTCAATGTGGTGGCGCCGGGCGTAGTGGTCACGCCGGCCTACAAATCCGAACTCGGTATGAGCGACGAGCAGATCGACGCCTTCAGCCGGCAGGCCAGCGAGACCACGCCGCTTGGGCGCGTCGGCGAACCGGACGAGATCGCCAAGGCCGTCTCGTTCCTCGCTTCCGACGACGCGAGCTTCATCACGGGGATCGAAATGGCTGTGGACGGCGGCATGGCGCAGGTGTAGTACTACCAGGCAATCGTCGAGTTGTCAGACGAAAAGGCCGGTTTTCCGGCCTTTTTTGCGTGTGAAGAGGCAACGCGCCACGTGCATTCAGAAAAACATACCGATACGCATTAAGCGAATCGGTGGCGTGTATCCAATCAATGCGTCCGCGTAGCTTTTGTCCGTCACGCATAAGGTTCTCTTAAGGTTCAACTGCTCAGATAGGAGGAGATGGTTGCGTCAGGCCGAAGCACAAGAACGCTTGGCCTCGCCGGCAGATGAGAGCTGCTGGTTGTACGCTCAACGAAAAAGACAACCGAGAAAAACAACGATGCGTAACGGACGAAAATCCGCTCGAGAGACAGAGAAGGCACTCTGCAGAACCACTTACATGATGGAGTTGGCGCGCGGCAGTTCGTACATTGCCAGCACGTTGACGCCGGCGACGCAACAGGCCGCCATTGCCGAAGTCTTGAACGAATTTCGCGCGCAGCACGGCGCCGACAGACTGCTCATATTCCGCGACCTGCTCGCGGAGAGCCTCAAGAATCGCAAGGACACGCTCGCGGCGGAAGCCGTACTGAGTTTCGATCTGCCCAAGTCGCGCGAGCCTTAATTCGCGATCAGCTTCAGTCCCGCCGGCAGCGACTCGCCGAACACGCGGCCTTCGTCGGCGTTATCGAGCTCGACGCTCTCGCTCACCATGGTGATCCACGCACGCGGCGCGTTGGCCGCTTCGAGCCGGCGCACTACCGCAAGACGCAAGTCTTCGGGCAAGTCGCGCGAGCGGTCGCCGGTCATGCGAGCGATCTGAACGGCGGCAAACGCGGCAGGATCGACCTTCTTCCAGTCGAGCGCGAGGATTGCGTTAAGCCATGCTCCGGCAATCTCAGACGGCACGACGCTATGCGCGCTGCCGTAAAACGGCCGCCGTGCGCCGATACGGCCGACTGCCCACCAGCTTTGATGATTTTCAGCGGGTTTCTTCAGACGCATCAGCACCGATTCGCCGAGCTCGATCTTGCGCTCGACGGGAATCCGTTCGAGCGATGCGCTTAGCCGAACCATGTCGGTGAAGCCGGTTTTCGCCACGTCGAACGGCAGCTTGTGGCGCGATTGCGCGGCGCCTTGCAGATACGCCATCGCGTCGAGCACGCGCAATTGCGCGCTCTCGTCGAGTCCGCCGGCGGCGCGGCGCCAGAGCGTCCACCATTCCGACCAGACCTGGCTCTCGTTGACGTACTGGATGCCGTCGTCGAAGAGCGACCAGAGTTGTTCGACGCGCCATTCGTCGAGTGGATAACCGAAGCCCGGCCGCACGCAATAGCCGGCCAGATTCAGCCAGAGGCGCTCGTGATCCGCCGAGCGGCGCCGACGTCGCGCGCGTTCCCACAGCGCGCCGAACAGTTCGCGCAGCAACGCGCTGTTCCAGCTTTCGCGCGAGCCTAGCAGTTGTTCGAGTTGCGAGCGCAGGCGCTTGACTTCTTTTGGATCGACCTTCTGTGCGCGCGAGCCGAAGCAACGGTCGATGTGTTCGATCGCCTGGTCGAGCGCCGGATGACGGGCCGGTGCGGCGTCGCCCGCCAGGTTCACTTGCGCGCCTTCACGGCGCAACTGGAATTCGAGCAGCCAGCGCTGCGCGGGATTGTCGAGTTCGATGCAGTGGACTTCGAGCGTGCCCACTTCGGTCAGTGAGGTCGCGATCTGCACCGCGGTCTCGCGTGCGCTGCTCGCGCCGCGCGGCTGCACGATGGTCGCGATCGGCGGCAAGCGGACAAAGTCGCCGCCGGCGAGATCGATCAACTCGCCTGGTTGATACACCGTATCCGCGCTCGACGACACGAGGTGAAACCGTACCGGATGCCCGAGCCGCAGCGCGAAGGTGCGATCCGCGATCAGGATCTCGTGGCCTTCTTCCGTGCCGCGCGGCAGCAGACAGATGCCGCGTTGCACGGGCTCGGCATCTTGCTTGCCGTCGCCGGTCTCGTCGAGCACGAGGAAGTAACTGCGCGGCGCGCCGCCGCCGATTTTCGGCGCGTTGCCCGCGCGCGCGAGGGAATAGGCGACCGCGCCGCGTGCCACGGCGACATCGGGGTTGTCGTTGTGCAGCACGTTGAGCGCTTCGCCGCGCCACGTGCCTAAGGTGCTGGCCAGACGCTGCGTGAGCGCTTCGGCTCGAAACACGCCGCCGTTCAAGAGCAGTGTGTCGGGCACGGGCAACGCGTCTTCGCCTGGTGAACCGGATGACTCGGCGCCCAGCGCTTTACGCGACTGCGCGGCGAAGCGGCTTAGAAACGCCGCGATATGACGCGTGACCGCGGCATCGGTCGCATAGGGCAGGCCGAATTCGACGATCGCGCCACGCGGTCTGCCCGGCCGTTCGTGCGACGCCACCGCCGGAAAGAAGCCGTCGACGATGATCCGCTCGACTTCCTCGCGCGTGACCTGCGCCGTGCGTGCGCCGCCGATCAGCTTCGAGCCCGCGCCGAGCAGCGTGATCGAGGCGGAGTCGGGCGCCTGCGGGCCGAGCAATTGTTCCTTGGCATTGCGGCAACGCTCGACCAGTTGCGACAGGCTTGCCGCCGACAGGCGCGTGCGTTCGCCCGCCGGGTTCGCGCCCGGCAGCCGTGCTTCCACCAGATGCGCGAGCGCCAGATCCATGTTGTCGCCGCCAAGCATCAGATGATTGCCCACGCCGATTCGCGTGAGCTGCGGCTCGCCGTCGCGCAGGCTGACTTCGATCAGCGTGAGGTCGGTGGTGCCGCCGCCGACGTCGCAGATCAGGACGAGCCGCGTGTCCGCGAGCTCGCTTGCCAGCCGCTCGCGATGATGAAACAGCCAGTCGTAGAACGCCGCTTGCGGTTCTTCCAGCAGCTTCAGGTTGTGCAGGCCGGCCATGCGGGCGGCTTCCACGGTGAGCGCTCGCGCGCCTTCGTCGAAAGACGCCGGCACCGTGAGCACCACGTCCTGGCGTTCGAGCGGCGCGTCCGGAAAACGCTGGTTCCAGGCCGCGCGCACGTGCGCCAGATAGCTCGCGCTGGCTTCGACCGGCGAGACTTTGCGGACGTCGTCGGCGGCGCCCCACGGCAGGATCGGCGCGGTGCGATCCACCGACGCATGCGAGAGCCAGCTCTTCGCGCTCGATACCAGCCGGCCAGGCACCTGAGCACCCAGCACACGTGCGAGCCGGCCGATCACGACCGGCTGCGCGTCCCCTTGCGCGGTGGTCTGATTCGCACTGGACCACGGCAATTGCAGATCGCCGGGGTTCAGTTCGCCTTGCGCCGCGTGATAGCGCACCGAGGGCAGAAGCGGCCGCGCGGCCACTTCGCCGGGACTCACCAACTGCTCGATCTCGAAGACGCTGATCGACTGCGATCCCGCCTCCGCATAGGCGAGCACCGTGTTGCTGGTGCCGAGATCGATACCGACGCTATACCGCTTCATCTCATTCATGCATTCGCGTTGCCGCGCACGTCGAACTCGACTTTCCAGCGCTCGTCGGTGCCACGCGGCACGGCTTCGAGTTCGAGCGTGCCCGCCTCGGTGACGCGCGCATGCAACTTCACCGGCACGACTTCACCGGCAGTGCGGCCGGCGGCGGGCAGCGTCGCCTGAATCTCTTCGAGTTCCTGCAATTCCTCCGGGCCCCAGAAATCGAGCAGCGTGCCGACCTGATCCTGACGACGCACCGACGACCCGAAGAAACGGAAGTGCACCGGCTCGCCGACCACCAGCCCGAATTCCTGCGCGGGCAGTTCGGCATCGGTGCCTTCCTCCATCCCGAACGGCGCGACGCACAGCGCCTGGATGGGCGGCTCGAGACCGGGCACGGCGGGCATCGCCGATTCGATCGCGATGTAGTACGC
The DNA here is from genome assembly GCF_046026985.1 of Paraburkholderia sp. RL18-101-BIB-B. Lineage (NCBI taxonomy): Bacteria > Pseudomonadati > Pseudomonadota > Betaproteobacteria > Burkholderiales > Burkholderiaceae > Paraburkholderia > Paraburkholderia sp. RL18-101-BIB-B. The sequence continues at coordinate 139,840 of NZ_JARESV010000003.1, read as the reverse complement.
GCGTGCCGTGCCGCCGCGAATCCGCACGCCGCGGCCGCGTCGCACGTAACCGTAATAGGCCGCGCCGCGCGCCACGGCGAGATCGAGATCGGCGCCTTCGAGCAGCCGTGCCGGCGCCGCGCCTTCCGCGGCGAGCCAGTTGTTGAGCGTGCTCATGATGCGTTCGACCAGCAGCGGCGACTTGAACACGCCGCCGTTGAACAGCACCGCCGTCGGATGCAGGAAGCTCGCATTCTCCGCAGCCGCGATGCCGCTCACGCCTGCGAGTTCAGCCAGCGCGCCGACTTGACGGCCGAGGAACGCCGCCAGATGCCGTGTGATGCCCGCGTCCTGCGCATACGGCAGGCCGAGCTGCGTCAGACCGGCACGCGCGCGGCTCACCGGACGCGCGGCGCTGTCCACCTGCGGGAAGAAGCCTTCGAGGATCGTCTGGGTCAGTTCGGCGCGCGTGAGCTCGGTGCGGATCGAGCCGCCGATCAGCTTCGAGCCGCGGCTCGGCACGACGAGCGGCACGGTGTCGGTGGCCGGATCGCTGAGCAGCGTTTCCTTGGCGGAGCGGCATGCATAGGTGAGCGCGCGCAGTTGCCACGCGTCGGCCTGGGTGCCTTGTGCCGCCAGCTTGCGCGCGACCACGTGCGCGAGCGCGAGGTCCATGTTGTCGCCGCCGAGCAGAATGTGTTCGCCGACCGCCACGCGATGCAGTTCGAGGTTGCCTTCGCGCTCGATCACGGCGATCAGCGAGAGGTCGGTCGTGCCGCCGCCCACATCCACCACGAGGATGATGTCGCCGACCTTGACCTGCTTGCGCCAGTCGCCGCCGCTCTTCTGGATCCAGCTATACAGCGCAGCTTGCGGTTCTTCCAGCAGCGTCATGCGGCCGAAGCCGGCGGCCTCGGCGGCTTCGGCGGTCAGCTCGCGCGCGGCCGGATCGAACGATGCGGGGATCGTCACCGTGATGTCCTGCTCGCTGAACGGCGCATCGGGATGCGCGTGGTCCCAGGCTTCGCGCAAATGCGTCAGATAACGCACCGAGCTTTCGAGCGGCGAGACGCGCGCGACTTCAGGCGGCGCGTCGTTCGGCAAAATCGCCGCGCGCCGGTCGACGCCTGGATGGCACAGCCAGCTCTTCGCGCTCGACACCAGCCGGATCGGCGTGGCCGCGCCGCGGCTGCGGGCGAATTCGCCGACCGCGAATTCGCGCTGGCCGGTCCACGGCAAATACAGGTCGCCCGAGGCGAGTTCGTCCGGATGCGGCAGATAGAGGAACGAGGGCAGCAGATCGAGGTTGTCGATCGCGCCGGGGCCCGTCAGCTGCGCGATCGGCAGCACGCCTTGCGCGGTCTTTTCGCCGTCGCTGGCGGTGGTGTCCACGTAGGACAGCGCGCAGTGCGTGGTGCCTAGGTCGATGCCGATGGCGTAGCGTGATTGGCGTGCGTCGCTCATAGCTCCACCTCGGCCGGTGCGATCACTTTCGCGTTGTGGCTGTCCGCGAGTTTCGGCAGACGCACTTCTTCGACGCGCCAGCCGCGATGGCTGATGCTGCCGTTGAACGGCGCCTTACCGACGACATTGCCGGTCAGGCGGATCGAAGCGGCGTCGAAACCTTCGGCCAGCGTGACGCGGCTGCCTTCGGCTTCGTCGCGCACCGGGCGGATCGTGAAGTGCTCGCGCAGCGTCGCGCGGCAACCGTCGTGCACGAGGCGCGCCGCCGCGCCGATGTCGGCGTCGCTGTAGCTCTTGATGTCTTCCTCGACGAAATCGATGAAGCGCGCGTCGCGTTGCAGCAGGCCGAGCAGTTGCAACGCGGCGTCGGGGCTCGCTTCCTTCAGCACGGGCGCCGGCTGCGGTGCGGGAGCGGGAGCGGGAGCGGGAGCGGGAGCGGGAGCCGGGGCGGGCGCGGCGCTGGCGGCCACGCCGCAGTCACGCAAACGCAAAACGCCGGCGGCGAATTCGCCGTCGCCGAGAATGCGGAAAAACGTGCCGACGGCCAGGGAAATCCTGCCGAGGAAGGATGGGTTCGAATCGGTCATAAATGCTCCTGAGGTGCTCTGTTAAAGGACGAGCTGTCCTGGCTGCGCCGCACGCGATTGGCCGCCAAGCCGCGCAGGGCTTGGGCGGGCCGTCGTCGTGCGAGTTTGCGAAGGCCGGCGGCGTGCGTGCCGCCGGCGTCTGATTCGGCCGGATGCGCGGCGCGGTTTGCGCGCGCAAAACCCGTATTTTGCCTTGTGGCGCGCCCGAAGCGGGCAAAGCCGGCCATTCTAGCGGGCAATGCGGCGAGATTGGCGGGTTGTCACGGGCGTGTGGCAAGCACTTGCTTGCGGCTCTTTTGCGCGTTGTTCACGCGTTGTGCGGGCCGAATTCGGCCACGACCTGGTCGATGAACGCGCGCAGTTTCGGCGTGACGCGGCTGGCGGGGAACACCAGATGCATCGGCCGCGCGGTGGCCTCATAGCCGGACAACAGGCGCACGAGGCGGCCGGCCGCGAGTTCATCCCTGACCGCCACTTCGGGTGCGAGCATCACGCCGCCGCCGTTGAGCGCGGCGGCCAGCAGCGCCTTCACGTCATTGACCTCGAAGCGGCCGGCAATCGGCACCACGTGCTCGCCCTGAGCGTCGGCGAAACGCCATTCGGTGTCGGCCGGCATGCTCGCATAGAGGAAGCTCAGACACTCGTGCGCCGTCAGTTCTTGCGGCGTGCGCGGTTCGCCGCGTTCCGCCAGATAGCCGGGCGACGCACAGGCGACCAGGCGGTAAGGCATCAACGGCCGCGCGATCAGCGACGAATCCGACAGCGCGCCGAGGCGGATCGCAGCCTCGTAACCCTCGTCGATCAGATCGACGAAGCGGTCGGTCAGCGTCAACTCGACCCGCACCTGAGGATGTGCTTTCAGATAGCGCGTGATCATCGGCGCGAGACAGCAGGCGCCGAACGTGACAGGCGCGGTAATACGCAAGCGTCCGCGTGGCGACGCCGACAGTTCCTGGGCCACCGACTCGGCCGCCGCGGCGTCGGCCAGCAGCGCCTTGCAGCGCTCGTAGAAGATCTGGCCGATCTCGGTGAGGCTCTGGCGGCGCGTGGTGCGGTTCAGCAGACGGGCGCCGACGCGCTCTTCGAGCGTGCTGACATGCTTGCCGGCCATTTGCGACGAGATGCCGAACGCGAGCGCCGCCGCGGCGAACGAGCCGCTGTCCGCCGTTTTGACGAAGATCGCCATGCTGGTCAGCCGATCCATGATTCCCCACTCCTGATTTCGACAGCCGTCGAATTGCGGATATTTATTCCGTTTAAGTTTTGAATCATAGTGGTTTTCACCGTCGGGCGGGTGCTCGACGGAGCGATCCTCGGACATGCATGGAGTGTGAAACATGAAGATAGGCATTCTCGGCGCGGGCTTTATCGGCCGCGCGATGGCGACTTTGGCGAAGCGGAACGGTCACGAAGTCATGATCAGCAATTCCCGCGACCCGCGGACGCTGATCAGCACGGCTGCGGCGATAGGGTGCGCGCTCGGCACGGCGCAACAGGCGGCGTCGTTCGGCGAGGTGGTGGTGGTCGCCGTGCCGTTCGGCAACATCGGCGCGCTGCCGGCGGCGGCGTTGGAGGGCAAGATCGTGATCGACACGTGCAATCACTATCCCGAGCGCGACGGCCGGATCGAGGCGCTCGACAGTCACGCCAAGACCACCAGCCAGATGCTTGCCGCCGCGTTGCCTGGCGCTCGCGTGGTGAAAGCTTTCAACGCGATTCTGGCGAGGGATCTCGAAACCGACGGGTCAGCGCCGCATACGCCGAAGCGCCGCGCGTTGCCGTTTGCCGGTGACGACGAGCACGCCAAACGCGTCGTGAGCGGGCTGCTGGATCAGTTCGGTTTCGATCCCGTCGATGCCGGCGCGCTGGCAGACAGTTGGCGCTTCGAGCGCGCCAAGCCGGTGTATTGCATTCCGTTCGACCGCGCCGGCATGCTGGAGGGATTGGCCGCGGCACAGCGGGATGTGGAGTTGCCGCATGGATCGTGGCGGCATTGATTGCCGTTGTCGCCGATTGTTTTGGAAACTGGAGCGTCGGTGCGAATCGCGGCGCGCATACCATGGACCGCGTAGCTGTCCTCGTGCGCGTCGTCGCTGGCCTTGCGCCCCAGCGTTGTTGGCCGCTGATATCGCGCGCACCGCAAGAGCGCGTCACGCCGGACCTCGCCCCGCGACCCGAGCCATCTTCAAGCGCGGATAGCGATGCGGCGCAGAAAGATGGGATCGAAATACGCGCGAGAGCAGAGCGCCAGCGCGCCAATGCCAGGCACGGCAACGCTCCGCTTGTAAGGAGATAGTCAACATTCCTATACTTAACTCGCTTGCCTGGTTTTTTCCCAGCCGGGAGATGCCGGGAGAGATGCGCAAGCGTGAGTCGCCCACGCTGCACACCAGTGTGCCGATCAAACGCATCGAGCTGGAGCCGGGATGACAGACGAAAGGCGCTCGCCGCGCAAGACCACCGTCACACTCGCTGTCGCGACCGCCGCGTTGGCGGCGGTCATCTTCATCGCCGATACCGCCACGCTGCTCGACATCGCCGTCGCGACGCTCTATGTGGTCGTCGTGCTGATCGCCGCGCGCTTTTGCAAGCCGCGAAGCGTCGTGCTTGTCGGACTCGGCTGCGTGGCGCTCACGGTCTTGAGCTGGGCGCTCGCGCCGCCCGCCCGCCCGAGCGTGGAGACCCTCATCAACGAGTTCATCAGCATCGTGACGATCGGCGTCGTGACGGCCCTGGCCTTGCACGCGCAGCAAACGGTATCGACGCTGCGCAATCAGGCGAATCTTCTCGACCTGACGCACGACCCCATCTTCTCGCGCGACATGGACGGCAAGATCCTCTACTGGAATCGCGGCGCCGAGGAGTTGTATGGATTCAAGGGCGCCGAGGCGCTCGGCGCTGTCGCGCCCACGCTCCTGCAAACGACGTTCGTCACGCCGCTCGAGCAGATCATGACCAGGCTGCTGCGCGAAGGCCGCTGGGAGGGCGAGCTCATCAACCGCAAGGCGGACGGCACGTCCGTCGTCGTAACGAGCCGCTGGTCGCTCCAGCGCGACAATGCAGCACAACCCGCGCTGATCCTGGAGACCAACATCGACATCAGCGAACGCAAGCGGATGGAGGAGGCGCTGCAGCAGGCACAGTCCGATCTCGCGCGACTGAACCGCGTCCTGGTGGTCGGCGAAATGACCGCGTCGATCGCCCATGAGGTCAATCAGCCGATCGCCGCTGTCGTCACGAGTGCGAACGCGGGCCTGCGCTGGCTCGATGCCCGGCCGCCGGTGCTCGAGGAAGTCCGGCAGGCGCTCACGCGCATCGAGAAGGACGCCAACCGGGCCCGCGAGGTGGTGAGCCGCGTACGCGCGCTCGTCAAGAAGGTACCGCCACGCATCGAGCACTGGGATCTCAACGAAGCTGTCGGCGAAGTCGTGGCGCTGACGCGCCCCGAATTGCTGCGCAACGGCGTCGGCTTGCGCAACGATCTTTCGGATGACGTCCGCCTCGTCAAGGGTGACCGTGTGCAGCTGCAACAGGTGCTGATGAACCTGATCGTCAACGCCATCGAAGCGATGACCGGCGTGCACGGCAGGCCGCGCGAGCTGACGATCAGCACAGCCAGGGCCGACCCGGACACCGCCATGGTCGAGGTACGCGACACGGGCACCGGTATCGACCCTGGCCACCTCAACCGCCTGTTCCAGTCGTTCTATACGACGAAGGCCGAGGGCATGGGCATGGGCCTCGCAATCAGCCGGTCCATCGTCGAGACGCATGGCGGACGGCTCGAAGCCGCGCCGAACGAGCCGCACGGCGCCGTCTTCCGCTTCACGCTGCCGACCAGAAAGAACGCGCAGGCGAGCACGGAGGTGCTGCGCTCGTAGCGAGCGCGGTCTGATCGCGGGGTGAACCCGGGCATCTCATGGGGGGCACGCGGCGTAGAGCCACGTCGTCACCAGGCGCTGTCACGAGTCTCGCGAACGCCTCACGTCACGCTCACCGCCCGAGACGCAAGCTGCGACGGCGACGGATTTCGATCATGGCGTGCCGAGCACACGCGTCAGATGGCGCTCGAGCGTGGCGGCGTCGGGCGGCTTTTCGAGCAGGGCCAAGGCGCCGGTCGCGGCCACCCGCGCGCGCAGCGCATCGGAGGGAAAGGCTGTCATGAGGAGCGTCGGCGGCGCAGCGCCGAGCGCGAGCAGGTGCTCGAACATCTCAATGCCCGACATGCCGGGCATGCGCACATCGGAAATCAGGCACCCCGTCCCGGCGGTGCCCGCCGGCGGCATCGACTGCAGGTATGCCTCGGCCGAATCGAAGGTACGCGTCGGCCACCCCAGCGAGTGCACCAGGCTTTCGGTGGCGAGGCGGGCCGACTCGTCGTCGTCGACAATCGAAACAAGCTGGAGAGGACCCATAGGGACCACCTGGTGTGAGGCGTTCTCGATAGCGAAGAGCGCCAGCGTCCAGGATGAACGCTTCACTAGGAAGCGTAGTGCCAAGACGGCCGGATTCCCATGATACGAACGTATGGACCGGCACAGCGGCAACCGCCTTCGGAGTCACCGGACAAGTGCGGTTTCTGCGACGTTGCTGAGCCAATGGCCTGGCGCTCTGAGGCGGGCAGCGCGCAGTCCGTCGGGGTCTTCGCCAGAATCATGTCTGGTGGTGGGCATTCAAGCGTCACGTACCATCGGATAGCGGACTCTCGCCGCTTAAGCACGCTTCTCGTGTCATCGCTACACGCCTCGCTATACACTCCGACCGCGCGTCGGTCGCCTCCGAAGCGCCACGGCAATTACCCGAACACCGTTCCCGCCCACCGCTCAATAGGCCGCGCGCAGAGCCTCGGTGGCGAGGGTGAGCCGCGACGCGATGACCTTCACCAGAAAGCGATGAAACTGCTGCGCGGCTGCGGGGTTGTCTTGCTCGAGCGCAACGAGCGCGGCCAGCGACAGCCTGCGCACGCGCGTCGGCACCTCGGCGAACACGTCCGCGCTGCGCGGCTGCTGCGTGTACACGGCCATTTCGCCGACGACCGTGCCCGGGCCGGAAGCGCGCAGCCGCACCGACCGCCCGTTGCCGAGCGGCAGCGAAACCGCGACCCGCCCGCGCTCGATGATGTAGAGTGCGTCGCCCGGCTCCCCGCGACGAAACAGCGGCTGGCCGGCTAGCAACTCATGCACTTCGAGATAGGTGGACAGGGTGTCCAGCGCGCTGGCCGTGAAATGCCGCGCGAGCATCGCGTGGAGGTCGTCACCGCGTTTCGGCGCCAGCGCGTTTGAGGCGAGCAGTTGGTCTTCGACCCATTCCAGGCCCGCATCGAGCGTGTCGAATTCACGAATCCGCAGATTGAGCGTGCCGGTTTTAGTCAGCAGATCGCGCGAGTGCGGCGGCAGCGCGGTCAAGATCAAGTCTGCGTGGGTCGCCGCGCAGAGCTGCCGCAGTTTGACGAAGCTGATCGATACCGACGCGTCTATGCCTTGGGTCGACGCGAAGTCGAGCACGACGAATCGGACCGACGCCGGTTCGCGCGCGGCGAGCCGCTCGCGTATGCGGTGGAGAATCGAGTTGGCCGTGCCGAAGAAGAGAAACCCTTGCAGGCACATTCCGCACACCTGTGCGCCGAGTCCGCACAGCGATTCGGTCTCCTCGATGTTGCGCTCGACATTCGATGTCCGGGTGAGCAGGTCGAATTCCATGCGTATGCAACTAACCCGCCCGTAGAGCAGCGTGAACATCACGCAGGCGGCGACGACGCCCGCGACCACGCCGATGATCACGCCCCAGGCCGCGATCGTGCCGAGTATGACGGGCACGAGCAGGTACTCGTACCAATTGAGCTTCGCATAGGCGCCGACAAGCCACTGCACGAGGAGGCGCAGCCCCATGAAAAGCTGGAGGCCGACGAGCACCGGCACGGGAAAGAGCGCGACGAGACCGGGCGACGCGGCAAGCACGACGAGGCACGCGAGCGACGCGAACACGCCCGCCAGCCGGCTCGTCGCGCCAACGCGCGCGTTGAGCATCGAGCGATTGAACGATTGGTAGCCGACCATTCCGCCCAGAAGCCCGCTCGCGAGATTGGCGAGGCCCGCGGCCCGCATCTCGCGATTGAGATCGACTTCCTCGCCCGTCGCCGCGCCGATTGCCGTCGAATTCATCAGGATCGTGACAGCCGAGACCGACGTGACGATGAGGCTCTCCGGAAGATGTGCGGCGATCGCCGACCAGTCGATGCCACTCTGCGCGAGCTGCGCTGTCAGGTGCAGCTCCGGAAACCCCGAGAGCCGCAGCGCCACGCGCGGCAGCAGCAGCCCCATGCCGCGCGCTTCGTCGATCGAGAGACCCGCGGCGCGCAGCAGGACGTAGAAGAGGACGATCCCGAAGGCGAGCGTAAGCGGCAGCGCCGCGACGTGCTTCCAGGTGCGCATCAGGATGGTGGCCAGCACCCCTACGACGAGCGCGGGGAGCCACGCGAGCCAGTGAAGATGCGTCAACAGCACGAGCGTCTGCCATTGCAGGGACTCGCCCGTCAGCACGCGGAACGCGCCGGCGAGGAGCAGATAGCCCGTGCCGGCGAGGAATCCGCCGAGGACCGGGTAAGGCAGGAACTGCAGCGAGCGGCTGCGCTTTGACGAACCGATCGCGTAGAGCACGATGCCGGTCACGAGTGAACAGAGCGCGATCGCGATCAGCACGGTCAGCAGGAGGGTCTGCGGGGAGCCGCCGTCCGCGCGCACGCTGCTCGCGACGCCTGCCGCCACACCCGCGAGAAACGCCGCCGCATTGCTGTCGGGGCCACCGATGTTCAGGCGCATCGAGCTCGTCAGGGAAATCACCAGCGCCGTGACGACACAGCTGACGAGCGCGGTGGGCACGCCGAGCATCGCGTAGCGGGCGAGATCGGCGCTGAAGATCATCGTGCCGAGGCTCATCGCGTAGCACAGCATGACGAGCGCCGATATCGCCCCGGCCGCCAGATCGCCGGGCAGCCCCGCGAGGCGCGAGCGTGGCGGGACGTCGGAGACGGAAACGGTCTTGCCCGGCTTCACGTGAATTCCCGGTGGAATGCGGAGGCGCGATAGGGAGCCGTCCAGTATCCGTCCTCGATCGAAAGCCTGTCAAACGCATACGCGGGCCGTGGCGGGCGCCTACACTGGGTATTCATCGGCACGATCCCCGACAGGCTCGGGGCCATTCGCATCGGCAAGCGGCGCGCGCTTTTCGGCCGCGCTTTGAGCCCATGGGAAGGAACCGGAAGCGGACCTGGGCGGCAGAGTGGCGCGCGCCGCCCGGCATTGCATGCAGGCGGCGAACATGGATATCGAGCAATGGCTGCACGTCCTGGGACTTGAGCAGTACGCGCTAGCGTTCGCGGCAAACGACATCGATCTGTCGCTGCTCGCGCAGCTGACCGATGGCGACCTGAAGGAGCTCGGGGTGCAGTCGCTCGGCCACCGCAAACGCATCCTCGCCGCCGCGCGTGACTCGGCGACAGCGGCCCAGCCGGCGGCGCGGGCGCCCTTCGCCGTGGACACCCCCGCGGACGAACGCAGGCAGGTCACGATCCTCTTTGCCGATCTCTGCGGCTTCACGGCGCTGTCGCGCACGCTCGATCCGGAGGAACTGCGGGCGCTGATCGGCCGCTACACGGCGCTCGTCGACGGCATCGTGCTCGCCTATGGCGGCACGACCGACAGGCACATCGGCGATGCGGTGATGGCGCTGTTCGGCGCTCCCCGCGCGCACGAGACGGACACGCTGCGCGCGGCCCGCGCGGCGCTCGACATCCATGACGCGCTGACCCAGTTGAGCGCGCAAGCGGGGCGGACGTTGCAGGCGCATGTCGGCATTGCGAGCGGCGAAGTGGTCGCGGGCGCGCTCGGCTGCGTCGACGCGCGGGACTACACCGTGACCGGCAATCCGGTGAACCTGGCCGCGCGGCTCCAGGCCGCGGCGGCGGCCGGTGAGACCTGGCTTTCCGATGACGTGGCGCGCGCGCTCGGCGATGCCGTTGTCTGCGACGCGATCGATGAGCAGCGGTTCAAGGGCATCGATACGCCGGTGCGGGCATGGCGGCTGCGCGCCATCGCGAGCGAATCGGCGAAGGCGAGTCAGAGCCTTTTCGTCGGACGCCAGGCGGAGCTCGAACAGTTTCACGGTATCGTCCACGCGTGCATCGCGAGGAGGGCCGGCCACGTGGTCCTGGTGCGCGGCGAAGCGGGCATCGGCAAGACGCGTCTCGTCGACGAGATGCGCCGCTACGCGCAGTCGCAGGGCTTCGCGATCCATCGGGGCCTCGTGCTCGATTTCGGCGTGGGCAAGGGGCAGGATCCCGTGCACGCGATCGTCGGCAGCCTGCTCGGCCTGCCGGCCGGCGCATCGAGCGACGCGCGCCAGGCCGCCGCCGCGCGTCTCGCCGCTGAGGGCGTCGTCAAGGCCGAGCAGCTCGCGTTTCTCCACGATCTCCTCGATCTCCCGCTCGCGGGCGAATGGCGAGCCCTCTACGACGCGATGGACCACGGCGCGCGCAAGCGCGGCAAGCAGGCGCTCGCCGCAAGACTGACCGAGGACGCGTGCAGGCAGGCGGCGACGCTGATCGTCGTCGAAGACCTGCATTGGGCTGACCCCGAAGTGCTCGACTATTTCGCCGCTTTCGCGTCGGGCATCTCGAACGGCCCGGGCCTCCTCGTGACGACCTCGCGCGTGGAAGGCGATCCGATCGATGCGGCGTGGCGCGCGCGCTGCCGGGACACCCCGTTCGCGACGATCGATCTCGGACCGCTGCGAAAGGACGAGGCCCTGAGCCTCGCGGGCAACTTCATCGACGCGACGCAGCGTGTCGCGCGCGCCTGCATCGAGCGCGCGGGCGGCAACCCGCTGTTCCTCGAGCAGCTATTGCGCAACGCGGAGGAGGGCGGCGGCAGCGCCGTGCCCGCCTCGATCCGCAGCCTCGTGCTCGCGCGGATGGACCGGCTCGCGCCACACGACCGCCTGGCCTTCCAGGCGGCCGCCGTGATCGGCCAGCGTTTCGACATCGCGTTGCTGCGGCGGCTCATCGACGATCCCGGCTACGTCTGCGACGGCCTGCTCGCCAATGCGCTCGTCCTGCCGGAGGGCGAAGACTTCCTGTTCGCCCATGCGCTGATTCAGGAGAGCGCGTACTCGACGCTGCTGCGCGCGCGCCGGCGCGAGTTGCACCGCTGCGCGGCCGACTGGTTCGCGCACGGCGACTCCACGCTGCACGCCCAGCATCTCGACCGCGCCGAGGACGAACACGCGCCGCGGGCCTATCTGGCGGCCGCGGGCGCGCAGCGCACGGCCCACCTGGTCGAGGCCGCGCTGCGCCTCGCCGAGCGGGGCCTCGAGGTCGCGCAGACAGATGCGGACCGGCACGCCCTGAGCTGTTGCAAGGGCGAGCTCCAGCGCGACCTCGGCGACATCGCGGGATCGACCGCTACCTATCGCGCGGCGCTGGCGGCCGCCCCCGACGACGCGAGTCTGTGCCGCTGTCAGCTCGGGCTTGCGGAAGGCCTGCGCGTGAGCGAAGGTCTCGACGAAGCGCTAGACCTGCTCGCGGCGGCGCAGCGGATCGCGGAGCGCGACGACCGGGTGGCTGAGCTCGCGAGCCTTCACCATCTGCGCGGCAACATCCTCTTTCCGCTCGGGAAGATCGATGCCTGCAGCGCCGAGCACGAACGCGGGCTCGCCTATGCGCGGCGCCTCGGCTTGCCGGAGGCGGAGGCCCGCGCGCTCGGCGGCCTCGCCGATGCCGCGTACGCGCAGGGGCGGATGCAGACCGCGTTCCGCCATTTCAGCGATTGCGTGGCCTTGAGCCGCGAGCACGGGTTCGGCCGCATCGAAGTCGCCAATCGTTCGATGCAGGGCTTCAGCCGCATCTATCTGAACGACGCGCGGCAGGCGTGCGAAGACGCCGTTGCCGCCGCGCGCGCCGCCGAGCTGATCGGGCAGCCGCGCGCGCAATTGCTGGGCGAGACGCTCGGCGTATTCGCCTGTTACGAGCTAGGCGATGTGCAGGCTGCACGGGTTCATCTGGAGCAGGAAATGCGGGTGATCCGGCAGTTGGGCGCGCGCCGATTCGAAGCGCAGAACCTGGAAATGCAGGCACGCGTATGGCTGGACGATGGATGCCGCGGCGAAGCGGTGAAAGCGCTTCGCGAGGCGCTCGCGATCTCGCGCGAAGTCGGCACGCAGTTCTGCGGGCCGAAGGTCCTGGGCGCTCTTGCCCGCGCGGTCGACGAGAACGACGAGCGTGCGCGGCTGCTGGTGGAAGGCGAGAATCTCCTGCGCCTCGGCGCGGTCGGCCACAACCACCTCTGGTTCTACCGCGACGCCATCGAAGCGATGCTGTCGGCCCGCGATCCGGCCGGCGTGCTGCTCTACGTGACGGCATTAGAGGACTACACGCGCCGCGAACCGCTGCCTTGGGCCGAGCTGTTCGCGGCGCGCGGCCGCGTGCTCGCGCGCACCCTGCGGGAGCACGCGGACGAAGCCGTGCGAAGCGAGCTCGGGCGCGTGCGAATCGAGCTGCTGCAGGCTGGCTTTCGGCACTACGTTGCCGCGGTCGATGCCGCGCTCGCCGCTTGAGGCGAGCGTCACGCCAGCGCCGCGTGTCTATCCGTCCGGCCGATCGAGTCCGCGCGGTTGCATGTCGGCCGGGGTCGAAGTGAGGCCTGAGCAGATGTAGAACTTCAGGCCTGGCGTTGCGACCTTGCGAGAAGTGACGGCCACGCTCGGCATCAGCGCAACATATGTCGGCGACCTGGATGGTCAAGACGCGGCCATGTACGTCATTCGCGCGCAAGGCCATCGAGCATTCGGACGTCGGCTGCGCACCGGCAACGATCAACCGCCGGGACGCATGTTGCGAATCGCCTTGTCGCGCGTTTGCTGCGCATCGACGATCAAGCGGTATGCGGCGTAATACTTGTAGATGTTGCGCACATACGTCGTGGTTTCGATGCCGATCTTCTCCGCGACTACGATCTCGACGTTATTGAACCACTTGTCCCGATCCAGCCCACGTGCGGTGGCTTCCGCGCGCATCCTGGCAATATTGGCGGCCCCCGCGTTATAACTCGCGAACGCAAACAATGCACGATTGGTGTCATCGAAGTGCGCGTCCTGAAAGTAGCGTGTCATCAGCCGATCCATGTATTTGGTGCCCGCATGGATGTTTGATTCGGTTACACCAATGTTTCCGACTGCCATTTCCTTGCCTGTTCCCGGCATCAACTGCATGACGCCGACCGCGCCAACGTGACTGCGCGCCGACTGGTTCAGCTGCGATTCCTGATAGCCCTGGGCGGCCAGCATCAGAGGATCGAAGCCATACTGCTTGCCATACTTCTCGAAGAGGGTCAGTGTTTCTTCGAAACGCTTGCGCTCCGCAGCACCTGAAGCATCAGTGACCTGCTTGATACGCTTCATGAACTGTGCGAGCCGATAGTCGATGACACCCTGCTTTTTGGCGAACTCGTTATAGAAATCGGTCGCCGCAGCCTGCAACTGCGGGCTGTTTTTCCTGATCGCCCAACCGACATAGCCTTCGCTGCGTACCACGAGATCCTCCCTGACCTTGATTCTGGGCAGAACCTGGGCCCATATCTTTGCTTTCCAGTCGTCGACCACCACGATGCCGAGCATCCCCGCATTTAGCATTTCGAGTATGTCCTCATCTTCGAGTGCGTCGGGCAGCAGCGTGATCTGCATGACCGGCTTGCCTCCTTTCCTGAACCGGTCGTTGAGCGCGGTCAGACTCTCGTAGTAACTCGTCACCTTACGTACATACACCTGCTTTCCCGCGAGGTCGTCCAGCGTGGCGATAGCCGGAGCGCGAGGACCGGTCACGATCAGTTCGCGGACCGGCTTGCGGTCACGCGGCGCAACAAAGTCGACAAGCTTGCGCCGTTCATCGGTCGCCGTCAGGTTGCCCGCCGAGATATCGCCCAAACCGGCCTGCAGGTTCGTCAGAAGTTTGTCCCGGGTTGTCGGAATCAGAAAGACCGTGACCGGGCGTTTGCCAAGCCGGCTGGCGTAGCGGGTGTTGACGTAACGTTCGAAGTCTCGTGCGAGTTCAGCGGTCAACCCGCGTTCTCGACCTTTGTCGGCGAAGTACAGCGTCCGGCTGTACGGCACGAGAAAGCGGATCATGCGGCGCTCGAGCATCGCGTCGAAGTCGCCGGTCCACGGTTTGACCGCGAGGTTCAACCGGCGGGCTTTCGCGACAGCGGCCGGGGGCGATGATGCGGGTGCGGCAGCGGACGCACTCTGTCCCGGCTCGGCTCGCGCCGGCGACAACGACGAGAGCACCGAGATCCCAACCAGCAGGGCGGCAAGAAAACGAAGTCCCGTCATGGCGTACCCTTCCCATGCGAACGATTGCCCGGAAAACGTATGACATTTTGCGTCGGCGTATTCGCGGTTCTGTCGCAGCAGGTCGCTACGGAGCTTCGACTGGCGATCGCGGTTGCACGCCCCCTGAGCCCGTGCATCGGATGCGGTGCGTGACAGCTAAAGGCTGCCACATATGCCGCATCGCTGCCACGCTATCCGCTCCATTACGAATCCCGTGGATGGGCGGATCGGTACGGACGAGCCGCCCTGAGTTGCACTACTTCAGCACACCAGTGCGCCTGGCGATATGCGTGGACATCGCGTCCATCAACGGCGGGTTGAGCGCGTCGTACGGTGGGAGTCCGAGCTCAGTGAGCCGTGCGCGCACGTCGTCCATCTGTTCCGGTTTCGCGCCGCCAGCTTCGATTACCGACGAGACGAAGGCCGCAAAGCGCGGCTCTTCCCAGCCGCTTTCATCGGAGAGTTCGACGTGAATGAAGTCGAGACCGTAGAACGGATGGTCACGGTTTTCTATCCGGCCATACATGTGCGCTCCGCACGCCTTGCAGGCATGACGTTGGATGGCCGCTTTCTCGTCGACGATCTGGAGCTTCTCGGCATGAGCGGTGACCGTGACCTTGTCGCGCGGCACCACGCCTATCATTGCGAAAGCTGCGCCAGCCGGTTTCCAGCATTTCGTACAGCCGCAAATGTGGTTGTGCGCGACGTTACTCTCTACCCGGACTTCGACTTTGTCGCTCGGGCATTGGCAGTGGAGCGTGCCGCCGGTGAAACCGGGGGTGCCCTTCTTGACGCCGGCGTCCACTGACGGGTGTATTGTCAAGGTACTCATTCTGTCACCTCCAATGTTTCTGAATGAAAATCGGCGCGATGAAGTTGCACCGAAGACGGCGCACAGTCGTGTCCTAGTAGTTGATCACCGTGCGAATCGATTTGCCGTCGTGCATCAGATCGAATGCTTCGTTAATCTGATCAAGCGGCAATCTGTGCGTGACGAACGGGGCAAGCTGAATATCGCCTCGCATGGCGTCTTCCACCATGCCCGGCAGTTGCGAGCGGCCCTTCACGCCACCAAATGCTGTGCCTTTCCATGTGCGGCCCGTCACCAGCTGGAACGGGCGTGTCGAGATTTCCTGACCGACCCCCGCAACACCTATGACGACGGACTGTCCCCAGCCGCGGTGTGCGCACTCGAGCGCCGCACGCATGATATTGACGTTGCCGATGCATTCGAATGAATGGTCGACGCCCCAACCGGTCATCTCGACGATGACCTGCTGGATCGGCTTTTCATGGTCTTTCGGATTCACGCAATCCGTGGCGCCGAAGACTTTCGCCAGCTCGAACTTCGAAGGGTTGGTGTCGATCGCGATGATCCGGCCGGCCTTGGCCTGGCGAGCCCCCTGAATGACAGCGAGCCCGATGCCGCCGAGTCCGAACACGGCGACGCTGTCGCCAGGCTGCACCTTCGCGGTATTGTGCACGGCGCCGATACCCGTTGTGACGCCGCAACCCAGCAGGCAGACCTGTTCGTGATTCGCAGCCGGATTGATCTTTGCAAGGGAGACTTCGGCGACCACGGTGTACTCGCTGAACGTCGAGCAACCCATGTAGTGATAGATCGGCTGGCCGTTGTAGGAGAAGCGGGTGGTACCGTCCGGCATCACGCCTTTGCCCTGGGTGGCACGTACGGCGACGCACAGGTTCGTCTTGCCCGACTTGCAGAACAGGCATTCGCCGCACTCCGCGGTGTAAAGCGGGATCACGTGGTCGCCGGGCTGGACCGAGGTGACGCCTTCGCCGATTTCCACGACAACGCCTGCGCCTTCATGGCCGAGCACGCAGGGAAACAGGCCTTCAGGGTCGTCGCCCGAGAGCGTGAAGGCGTCCGTGTGGCATACGCCCGTATGGGAGATCTTTACCAGCACTTCGCCTTTGTTCGGCGGCGCAACATCGATCTCGACGATTTCCAGGGGTTGTCCTGGACCGAATGCAACTGCAGCACGTGATTTCATGACTGATCCCTTAGTGACTTGCGCGATTAAATTTGTATAGACAAGTCTGCACAATTAAAACATCTGCCGCAAGAGGTTTTGATCCGGAAGCGGTCAATCCTCGGGAAACTCCTTACATATTAAGAGTACTTAGCATCATGCCGGGAAGCGTTGCACCAAGTGAATTGAAGTGCCCTCGCGAGTGTCTTTAGAAAAACTAAGCCTCGGCTGTAGTTCAAATCGTTTGATGATCTGCTGCTGTTGTTCCTATTCTTTGCCCACTGGACGATTGATTGAACACGAAAGGGGGCAGGGAATGTATTTGCGGAACGCGTGGTATGTCGTTGCCTGGAGCGACGAGATCGAAGACAAGCCGGTGAGGCGAATCATTCTGGAGGAGCCGGTCGTACTCTATCGCGGTTTGGAGCATGCGGTGATCGCGCTTGAAGATGCGTGCCCGCATCGCAAGCTGCCTCTTTCGATGGGCGAGGTGACGGGCGACAACCTGCGCTGTGGTTATCACGGACTGGAGTTCGGTCCCGACGGCGTTTGCGTGCATGCGCCGGGTCTTGCCAGGATTCCACCGAAGGCCTGCGTGAGACGCTATCCGGTAGCCGAACGCTACGGATTGGTCTGGATCTGGACGGGCAACCCCGAGTTGGCTGATCCCGACGAAATACTGACCGTTGCGCACTACGACGATCCGGCGTGGGGCGTCAATCTCGGTCCTGCGATGGACGTCAACTGCGGCTATCAGTACATGACGGATAACCTGCTCGATCCGTCTCACGTCACGTATGTCCACAAGACTTCGCTGGGTAACGTCGCCACCGCGGATGTACCAGTCAGGATGACGGTCCTCGATAACGGCGTGCTCGCCTCGCGATGGATGCTGGACTGCGAACTCGCGCCGTTCTTCCGCCCGTATGTGAGCTTCGCCGGACATGCCGACCGGCTGCAGCATTATGAAGTGCGCTATCCGTCGCACGCGATTATTCGCGACATCATTGCACCGGCGAATTCTGGCGCGCCGCAGGGGCGGTTGCATCCGGACGTGTTCCTGCTCGACTCATATAACTTCGTTACGCCGGTGACCGAGCATACCTGTCGCTACTTCTGGTTTCAGGTGCGCAACTTCCGGCCCGATTGCGCGTCGACAGACCGCGCGCTCACCGACGATTTCATCAACGCATTCAATGAGGATCTGGTCGTGCTGTCCGCGGTCGATTACGGCATGACGAACAAGCGAACGCCTAATACGGACATTGAAACCGACGCTGCGCCGCTGCGTTTTCGCCGCATGCTGCAAAAGATGATCGAAGCCGAACATGCGCCGCAACAGGTCACGTCGTGACATGCCCGGAGATACTGCGATGAGCGCTGGTACAGATACGATTGAAGTGCGCATCATTGACGTGAGCGCGGCGGCCGACGACATCCGTGTGTTCTGGCTAGCCCGTACGGACGGTGCGGCGTTGCCGGCGTATGCGCCCGGCTCGCATATCGACGTTCATCTTCCGAATGGACGGGTGCGCCAGTACTCGTTGTGCGGCGCCGACGCCAGCGCACCGGAGTACCGCATCGCCGTCAAACGCGAACCCGCGTCCCGCGGCGGATCCGCATGGCTGCATAGCGCCGCGCAGGTCGGCACGCGCATGCGGATCGGGACGCCGCGCAACGCGTTTGCCTTGAGCGATACGGCAGATCAGCACCTTTTGATTGCCGGCGGAATCGGCGTCACGCCGATTCTCTCGATGGCCTACGCGCTCGCGGCATCGCAAAAGCGGTACACGCTCGCCTATTTTGCTCGCAGCGACGCGTCTGTCGTATTCCGTACGGAGTTCGGACGATCACCTCTTGCGGACCACGCGCATATCCACGTCGGCCTCTCGCCAGCCGCGACTAGCGAGCGCATTGCTGGTCTGCTGTCTGCCGCGTTGCCCAACACGCATCTCTATGTTTGCGGACCGCCGGCCTTCATGGAGATGACGGTAGGCCTTGCTCGCGACATGCTGGGCGAACCGTTCGTGCATCAGGAGTCGTTCGGCCCTGCGGTGCCGGTTGCCGGCGACGAACGCGAGTTTTCGGTGCGGCTCGAAGGCAGGAGCGACGCAATACCCGTCCCGCCAGGCAAGACCGTGCTGGCGTCTCTGCGCGAGGCGGGATTCGACCTGCCATCGTCGTGCGAAGTGGGCGTGTGCGGGACTTGCATGATGCGCGTTCTCGCGGGCGAGCCCGATCATCGCGACACCTATCTGACCGATGACGAACGCGCGGCCGGGACGTGCTTCCTGCCGTGCGTATCGAGGTCGAATTCATCCGTGTTGGTGCTTGACGAGTTGGCGTGAGCGGCACGGGTATTTGCATTCAAATCCATAGGCAGGGAGACTTCAAATGAACCTCAGTCGTCGGGACGTTGTAAAGGCAGTGGCTTGCGCGGCGTCCGTCATGGCCGTCGCGTTTTCTTCAACCAGCTACGCGAAGGAGTGGAAGACCGTCACCATTGCCCTCGAGGGCAGCTATGAACCGTGGAATCTGACACGTCCGGACGGCACGCTGGATGGGTTCGAACCGGAGCTTGCGAAAAATCTCTGCACGCGTATGCGCGTGCAGTGCAAACTGATCGCGCAAGACTGGGACGGGTTGATTCCCGGG
The DNA here is from genome assembly GCF_046026985.1 of Paraburkholderia sp. RL18-101-BIB-B. Taxonomy (NCBI): domain Bacteria; kingdom Pseudomonadati; phylum Pseudomonadota; class Betaproteobacteria; order Burkholderiales; family Burkholderiaceae; genus Paraburkholderia; species Paraburkholderia sp. RL18-101-BIB-B. The sequence continues at coordinate 120,783 of NZ_JARESV010000003.1, read as the reverse complement.
TTGAACTCCGGCAAATTCGACGTAATCATGGATGCCCTGTCGATCAGTGACGAGCGTAAGAAGGCGATCACCTTTTCAAAGCCATATGCAAATACGCCAGCCGCTTTTGTCTCGGTCGGGTCGGGCGTGCTGCCGAAGCTGCCGCCGGGCGCCATACCCATCAAGCTGACCGGCAATCCGGCAGCCGACAGGCCGGCCGTCGACCTGCTGCGCGTCAGCTTGAAGGGCAAATCGATCGGGATCGTCACGGGGACGGTCTATAGCAAATTCATCAACGAGAACTTCAAGGATATTGCGAGCATTCGCGAATACAAGAACGCTCCGGAACACGACATCGATCTGATCGCGGGACGTATCGACGTGGCGTTCGACGACGCATCCTACTATGCGTCCGCCTTGTCGAAACCCGCCAACGCGACGTTGGGATTCACCGGTCCGAAGATCGGCGGTCCAATCTGGGGGGACGGTGAAGCGCTCGGTTTGCGCAAAGCCGACACGGACCTGAAAGCCATGTTCGATCAGGCAATTTCCGCGGCGCTTGCTGACGGGACGGTGCACACGCTCAGTCAGAAGTGGTTCAAAACGGACGTCACGCCCTGAAGCTGAATTTATGGTCGATACGTAGTTTAGCTATACTGATTTTTAACGAGCCGTCGATATCCCTGGAATCGACGGCTCGTTTGCCATTAGTGGAGCAGTTATTCGTGCAGCGCGCCGGTGATGTTCTCGACGACGCTCAGCAGATCGCCCCGCGTGACCAGTTCGTGAATGTGCACCATGTCCGGGTGGAAGAAGCGATCGTCCTCCACCTTGGGCACCTTCTGCCTGATCCGGGCGTAGACCGCTGCCGTGGCAGGCGAGGCGTCTGCCGGGTCGAAGAAATCCAGAGCCTGGGTTGCCACCATCAGTTCGATCGCGAGCACATGCTGGAGTTTCTGCGACGTCTCGTAAGCCTTGCGTGCGGCAAGATACGCAAAGCTCACGGGGTCTTCCTGATTGCCGCTCGTCGAGACGCTATCCACGCTCGCAGGATGAGACAGGATACGCATTTCTCCGAGCAGGCCCGCGGCGGTGTACTGAACGATCATGTAGCCGCTATTCAGACCGGGGCGCGGCGCGAGGAACGCCGGCAGTTCGCTGAAGTGCGGGTTCACCAGCCGGTCGGTCCGGCGTTCGGAGATTTTGGCGAGATTGGTCATCGCGATGCAGAGGAGGTCGCTCGCGATGCCAACGAACGTGCCATCGAAATTCGCGCCTGAAATGGCGAGGCCGTCGCCTTCGTGGGGATAGATGACGGGGTTGTCGCCGCAAGAACCGACCTCGTCGAGAATGGCTTCGCGCGCATCATTGATGGCTCGCTTCGAGGCACCGTGGACTTGCGCCATGGCTCGCAGACTGTAGGTATCCTGCAAGCGGTAATCGACAAAGCGTTCGGTCAATGCGCTGCCGGCGAGAATTCGTCGCAGATTGTCGGCCGCGTTGGACTGGTCCCGGTGTTTCTTGACCGAGTGGTAGCGCGCGTCGAGCGAGCGTGTTGTGCCCTTGAGCGGCTGCAGGGACATGGCAGCGGCAATGTCGGCGACCTTGGACGCTTCCAGCGCGTTATGCAGCGCGAGCATGCCGATTGCGGTCACCGAGGTCGTGCCGTTGACCAGCGCGAGCCCCTCCTTGCAACGCAGGGTATGAGGTTTCAGGCCGGCTTTCTGCAGCGCTTCCAGACCGCTCATCCGTTCACCGCCATAGGTCGCCTCGCCTTCGCCAATCAGCACGAGGGCCATGTGCGCTTCGGGTCCGAGGTAGCCGACCGAGCCGTCACCAGGCGCTACCGGCGTGATGCCGTGATTGAGCAATTCCGCAATCTGCTGCAGTAAGTCGAGCGTGACACCGGAATAGCCTTTTCCAAGGCTGTTCAGGATCATGAGCTGAGTCGCGCGGACGACCTCGCGCGGCAGCGGGGCGCCCACCGAGACCGCGTGCGAGCGCACGATATTGCGTTGCAGATCCTCGGCCTCTTCTGGCCGGATCACGCGGGTGGAGTTGTCGCCGAATCCGGTGGTGACGCCGTAGACGAGGCGATTTTCCTCGAGAAACCGTTCGACCTGCATGCGCGAGCGCGACACGCGCTCGCAATATTTCTGCGAGAAGCGGACCTTCGCGCCATGCTTTGCGACCGCGATAAATTCCTCGATCGATATGTCGTCATCGCCGAGCAGCACTTCGCTAATGTGCTTTGGACGAGCCCGCAGGCTATCGTGCCCTGTGTTCATGTTCATGCGTGATCCCTATGATTTGGCTGGTTAGCTGAAACCATGCGGCAGGCACGCAGCGGCAAACAGCGATGGCTGATGCGCATGGATTCGCTTTCGAGCATAGGGTGGCGCATAGACGCCGACAAACCATTTAATCTGCGGAGTCTCTATAGTTTTTCTAAAACACGAGCGGTGCGCCCGGGGTCCGGAATGATGAAGGGTCAACCAAATATCGCGTTGATGTCGCGTTGCGTCTGCGCGGCTTCCTCGGTCAGCCAGTCGAGGAATTGCCGTGCGTCCGGCGCCTCGAGCGCGCCGGGTTGCCACACCAGGTAGTACGGATACGGCATGGGCAGCGAGATCCTGAAGGGTGCGATCAGCAGTCCCTGCGTCAGGCTATCGGCAGTGAAAAGTCCCTGACCGAGCGACACGCCTCTGCCGCGCAGCGTCGCATCGACGGCCATGCCCGAAAGCGAGTAGGTCAACGGAGCCAGTGTGTCTGGCACAGGGACGCCGGCTGCGCGCAACCAGTCGCCCCAGGTCGGCGGCGACCTCTCGTTCCAGCCCCACTCGACATGGACAAGCGGGTAGTGCAGCAAATCCGCGGGCTGCTCGATTGGGTGGTCCGCCCGCAGCAGTGACGGCGAGCACACCGGTGTCACCCGGTCGGTGAACAGGAGGCGGTAGTGGGCTCCGTCCGCGGGCGGCGTTCCGTACGTCATACGGACATCCCAATTGCTTTCGCCGCGCTTCGGCTCGCGATCCGTGGCCTCCACGTGGACGCGCACGCCGGGTGATAGCGTGTGCCACTTATCCAGCCGCGACGCAAACCAATGCGTTGCAACCGAAGGGAACGTGCTGAGTGTCAGGTGAGGACCATGCTGCGCCGCTTCCAGGGCCGTGTGCGCGGCATGAAAGCATTCGAAGCCGCGGGCCACGTGCTCGTGGTAGAGCTGGCCGAGCGCGGTGGGGCGCAGGCCGGTGCTTTCGCGGTCGAACAGCGCGACGCCGAGGAATTCTTCGAGCTGGCGGATCTGTTGACTGACTGCTCCGGGCGTCACGTGCAGTGATTCGGCGGCGGCGACGACATTCTTGTTGCGAACCACGGCATCGAATGCCTGGAGGGCGCGCAGCGGCGGCAAACGGTTCATCTTCGGGGTTCCGGAACTGGCGGCACGCTGGCCATTCGGAGCGGACGCCAGCGCCCCGATATTAGTGTAGAAAGACGGTCCGAAGCTGCTCGCCAAAATAAGCAGGATGCAGCGTTCGCCGTGTCGCGGCGAGAGGCCGAAGTTGGATCGATAGCGGTGCTTAGGCCATGTCGCGCTTTACGCGAATGTGCGAGGAAGAATTCGAGGAGCATCAGGCCGCGCGCTTTGTCCGGCCATGAAGCCGGACAAAGCAGCCCGTTCACGTTCGGCGAACCAGGGCCTCGATTCGCCAGGCGCGGTCTCCTGAAAGCCGCTTCAAACCTTGACGACGGAGGCTTGATAGATCTCGTCGACGGATTTCTCGAGCGTCGTGTTGAATTCACTGTCGCTCATCGATGCCTTGAGCTCGTTGATCAAAGCCCGTGAGAAGCTGGCGATCATGCCGTGATTCGACGCGAGCCGTTTGCACGCGTCGGCTCGCGTGTAGCCGCCGGAAAGCGCGACTACCCGTGCGACACGCGGGTGCTCGATCAGCGGACGATAGAAGTCCGCTACGTCCGGTATGGTCAGCTTGAGCATCACTTGACGGCTATCCGGCAACGCATCGAGACCTTTGGTCAGTTCCGCGAGAAGGGTGGCTTCCGCCCCCGGCTTGTCCGGACTCTTGATCGAAATCTCGGGCTCGAGGATCGGCATGAGACCGTGCGCGTCGATCTGTGCGGCCAGCTCGAACTGTTGCCTGGCGATTGCAGCGATCCCGGCTGGCGAATTCAGGTTGATGACCGAGCGCATCTTGGTGCCGCAGATACCGAGCTTCGCGGCCCTGGCGAGCAGATCGTCCAGGCCGGGAATCGGCTTCATCAACTGGACACCGTCGGCTTCGGCTTCCAGGCCCTTATCGACCTTCAGGAACGGCACGACGCCGCGCTCCTCCCACAGGAAGGTCGGAACGGGTTTCCCCTGCGCCTGTCCGTCCATGGTCGCTTCGAACAGGATGGCCCCGATGATCTTCTCCCCCGTAAAGGCGGGTGCCGTGATGATGCGCACGCGCATCTCGTGTATCAGCTTGAACATCTCGGCGTCATTGCTGTAGGCGCTCTCCGGAATGCCATAAAGCCGCAATGCGCCAGGGGTCGATCCGCCGCTCTGGTCCAGGGCGGCAAAAAATCCCTGTTTCTCACAAACTTGCGCCAGCATCTTCTCATCAGCCACGATCGTCTCCCTCTTCACGGTGGAATATCAAACCAGCATTTCTGGTCGCGACACGTTGCGTTCAATACGTTCAGTGTGACGATGTTAATGCAAATGTGGGACTCGATGAAAAAACGGTCGCCGACGTCGGCTATTGAGGCTTGTGTCGTTTTTATTACGCGTGACGCCCAAACACTATTTAACATACACTTACATCGCATTTTGCTAGGCTTGCCGTCGCACGCGGCGCGGCTGGGGAGCAGGCCCATGGCCGCTCAATAGCCAGTCTGTCAGACGCCCCTTCGCGCACCAAACCGCGTGTTAAACCGATCTCCCGCCCTTCTCTCTGGGACACTGACATGAAGTCGAGAATCATCGCACCGCTTTTGATCGCTTCGTTACTTGGCACGTCCGTGGCCGCTTTCGCGCAGCCGCACCACGATGACCACGGCAATGGCCAGTCTTCGCACAACAAGGCAAACCCAGGTCACGGGGCTCCGCATGGAAAGGGTCACGGGCCTGCTCCGCACGACGCGTCGCGCGGAGGTCCTGGTGGTCCCATTCCTCATAACGACTGGCACAAGGGCGAGCGGCTTCCGGCGGAGTACCGCGATCATAATTACGTCGTCAACGACTGGCACGGGCATGGACTGCAAGCGCCGCCGCGCGGGTATCAGTGGGTGGGCGTGAACGGGGACTACGTACTCGCTGCCATCGCGACAGGGGTCATCGCCAACGTTCTGCTTTCCGGGCACTAAGCGGCCGGATCGATATCGATCGATCCGCCGAATCGCTGGACGTTGGTCGTTCTGCGAATATCAGGACCGTGCCCGCCCTTGGCGGCCATGGTTCTGCTTATGTCGCATGTTTTGGTTTGTATGCTGTCTTGACTGTCCGAGCGCGGCCGTTGCTGTTGAAATGACTTCTTGCTTATCCCAGGGAGCCCGCCATGCGTGAAGCAAAAGCAACCGCCGAACGTCTAGCTGCTTTTTCAGACGGCGTCTTCGCAGTGATCGTGACCATCATGGTGCTGGAGCTCAAGGCACCGGAGGAGCATTCGTTCTCGGCACTGTTGCCTCTATGGCCGATCGCCCTCAGCTACGCGGTGAGCTATCTTTTCGTCGCGATCATCTGGATCAATCACCATCACCTGATGCGGTTCGTCGGTCCGCCGACGCTGGGAATGATATGGGTCAACTTCGTTCATCTCTTCCTGGTTTCGCTGTTGCCGTTTGCGACCGCGTGGGTAGCAACGACCCAGCTCGCGTCGTCGTCCGTGATGTTTTACGCAGGTCTGTTTATATGTATCGACGCGGCGTACAACGTTTTCGAACATCAGGTATTGACTCAGGCGGATGCCAGCATGGTGTCCGCGCGTATGCGGCGTACAGCGAGATACCGATCGCTGATCGTCCTTGCGGGGTTCACGTCAGCCATGCTGGTTGCGATCGTCGCCCCGCGCGTCGGCTTCGGTCTGATATGCGTAGCGTTGACGCTCCACTTGAGGCCGGATCTCTCCGAGTTCAGGCCGTGACCGATCTTCAAGGGCAGCGTTTGTGAAAAGGCTGTTCGCCTCGAAAGAGGCGGACAGGTTCGTGCTCACAAATCAATGACGACGTCACCAGCCGGCTGGGAACAGCAGACAAGCACGTTCCCTTGCGCGGGCATGTCGAGCGGCTCGGGACTATAGTTCACCGCCCCCGAAACCAGTCCGCTTTCACAGTTGTGACAAACACCGGTTCGACACGACCATCGAACCGGCACGTCACACGCTTCGGCAAGCTCCAGAATGTTCGGATACAGCGCCGCATTCCAGTGCGCCGCGACGCCGCTGCGGGCAAATGAAACCAGCGGCCCGGTGTCGGCATCCTCTGTCGGCTGGTGCGGCGCGCGCGCCGAAGTGCCGACGATGCCCGGTGTCAAAGTCTCACCACCGGTGAAGATTTCAGCGTGAATCCGTTCCGGCGCGACGCTCATCCCGGCGAGCACCATTTTCATGTCCGCCATGAAGCGCGTCGGGCCGCAGAGGTAGAAATCCGCACCTTGCGGCACGCCTGCCTCGTCGAGTGCCGTCCCCGAGAGGTGGCCGATCGCATCAAAATTCTCGCCGATGCGCTCGCTCGCATCCGGCCGGCTGTAGCAGACATAGCTGCGCCCGTGCGTCAGTTTGTGCACCAGAGCGCGGGCATCGTCCGCGAATGCATGGTGCTGCCGATCGCGAGCGCCGTGGAGCCACCACACCTGCCGCGTCGAGCCCGCCGCGGCCAGCGCGTGCAACATGGCAAGAACCGGCGTCACGCCGATTCCCGCGCTGAGAAGAACAAGCGGACCGTCTCCCGGCTGCAGAACAAAGCTGCCGCGTGGCGCACTGACATCGAGTGCATCGCCTACACGGACGTGCGCTTGCAGGTAGGTTCCCGCTGCCCCATGCGGCTCGACCTTGACGCTGATCCGATAGCGCTCGGCCGATGCTTCGCCCGAAAGCGAGTAGCTGCGAAAGAGTGGCGGGCCGTCGGCGGGCCGTGGCAGACGCAACACCACGTACTGACCGGGCAGCGCCGTTTGCAGCGGTTGACCGTTCGCGCTTTGCAACGTCAGCGAGAGCACATCGGCGCACGCCGGTTCAATCGCCGTCACCGTGAGTGACCGGAATCCGGGGGCAACCGGATGCGCGGCAGCGGCGGGTGCAAGGCCTGCATTCCCGCTCGCTGCACCCGTCGTCTGGTCGCGCAACAACGCCTCGAACGACCCACGCCAGCCGGGCGATAGTGCCTCGATGCGCAAGGCCTGCTCCAGCCGATCGCGCGGATGATGAGGGGAATACAGGAGCGCATTGATCTCGGCGACGCTCATGCGCTCTGTTGCCTCGCCGACTTTCACGATGTCGTCGCCGGCGCCGACGGCACCCTCCTGCAGGACGCGCAAATAGAAACCCGGCCGTCCGCTGGATGTCAGCAACGCAGGCATGCGGGGCTCGTTCGTCCGAATGCCGACGCGATAGCAGGTCACGCGAGGTTGCGTCACCTCGAACAAGGCCGTGCCGATCCGATAGCGGTCGCCGATGCACACGTCGGAGTCCGGCATGCCTTCGATCGTGAAGTTCTCGCCGAACTGTCCGTAGACGAAGTCGGTCCGCTTCAGTTGCGCCTGCCAATGGCGATAGGACTCGATCTGGTAGACGAACACGGCTCGCTGCTCGCCGCCGTGCCCAGCCAGATCGCCCTGGCCGTCGCCGGTCAGATTCAGGCGGCCGGCCCAACAACGCGCGTGCGCCGGCTCCTTCCAGATTCCCGTGTAGACCGTGCGGCCTTTCCAGTCAATGTCGCGCGGCAGTCCGACATTCACCGAGAGCAATCGAGCCATGCTTCCTCCTGAATCACGAGAGCGCGCCTACAACGTCAGCTCATGGCCAGCGCACAATCACACGCAATAGCATGCCACGTCAATGCGCACTGTCCTGTCTGGCATACGTTGACTCCCACCCGCCGCCGAGCACCTTGCATAATGTGATGAGATTCGCGTCGGCGTCGGCCTTGCTTTGTTCGAGGTTGCTCTGCGCATCGAGTAACTGTTTCTGCACGTTCAGCACGTCGAGAAAATCGACCGCACCCGCCTTGTACCGTTGCCGCGCAATCGACAGCGCACGCTGGTTCAGGCTCACGACCGTTTTCAGGCGATCACGCCGCCGCTGTTCCGCGTCATAGACGACGAGCGCATCGTCCACCTCGCGCCATGCCTGAAGCACGGTGTGCTTGTAGACGATCGCCGCCTCCTGCTGCTGTGCCTCGCGCAGATGAAGCGTGCCCTTGAGGCGTCCGCCTTCGAAGATAGGCAGCGTGATCGACGGTCCCACGACAAACTGCCCGGACGCCCAGTCGGCGAGATTCGAGAGCTGCAGGCTCTGGAACCCGGCGCTGCCGTTCAGCGAGATGCGTGGATAGAAGTCGGCCTTCGCCATGCCGATCGTCGCGGTGGCCGCGTGCAGCTGAGCCTCCGCTTTCCTGATGTCGGGTCTGCGCTGCACCAGTTCCGACGGCACGCCAATGGGCACCTGATCAGGCAGTGCCGGTACATCGTGCGGCTCGGCGAGCATCTGTTTTAATGCGCCAGGTTCCTTCGCCAGTAGCACGCCAATCGCATTGATGGTGGTCTCGTTGCGCGATTCGAGCGTCGGGATCAGGCTTTCGATCGACTCCGCCTGGGCCATCGCGTTGGCTACATCCAGCTCCGTGGTGACACCTTCATGCACCCGCGTTTGCGTGAGCTTCGTGGCGTCGTGCGCAATCTCCAGGTTCTGTTTCGCGATCTGCAGCAGCGCTTGCGTGTCGCGCAACTGGATGTAGTCGCGGGCGAGTTCGGCGCGGGCGGACAACAGGATCGCGTTGCGGTCCTCGTACGACGCATCGGCGAGCGCCGACGCGGCCTCGACTCCGCGTCGGGCACGACCCCAGAAATCGAGCTCCCATGATGCATCGAAGCCGAACTGGTAGAGATCGTAAGCGGGCGAGCCTTTGGCGCCCGGCAACGGCGCCACGCCTAGCGGCGCGCTGCCCGATGCAGACTGCGGCTGACTTCCCGTCGGGGTGACGCCAAGCAGCGACAGGATGCCGTTCGGACTTCCGCGCTCGCGGTTATAGGAGGCGGCGCCGGCCAGCGTCGGATATTCTTCGGCACCGGCAATGCGCTGTTCCGCCCGGCTTTGCCGCAGGCGCGCCGACGCGGCCGCGACGTCGAGATTCGCATCGCTCAGCTGGTTCTCCAGCGAGTCCAGCACGGGATCGTTGAACAGCGTCCACCATTGCGGACTGAATTCGGATTCGACCGCTTTGCTCGAAGCCTGCGCGGTCTGGGTGCGGTTGAACACGTCGGGCGTGGCCGTCTGCGGACGTTCGAAGTTCGGGCCGACCAGGCAGCCCGTGAGCAGGGAGCTCAGCAACAGCGCGAGCGCCGGTGTGCGGAGGGAGAAGTCGCTCGCATTCATTTCGCGTCCGCTCCCGCGATGCGCATATCGGCACGCTTGCCGACGGCGACCTCCGTTTCGACGGACAGGCCCACGCTCAAAGCGGACGCGGCCTGTTGTCCGTGGTCGATCGTGATCTTGACCGGCACGCGCTGGACGACCTTCGTGAAGTTGCCCGTTGCGTTATCGGGCGCGATAGGCGCGAAGCTCACACCTGTGGCGGGGGCAAGACTATCGACGTGTCCCCGGATCACTTCGCCCGGAAAACTGTCGACCTTGATCCGAACAGCGTCGCCGGGCCGCATCCGGGCGAGCTGGTTTTCCTGGAAGTTGGCGACGATATAGGCGTCCGACAGCGGCACGATCGCGAGCAGCGGCGCGCCGGTCGTCACGAATGCGCCGACCCGTGCCGAACGCCGTCCAACCTTGCCGTCGACGGGCGCGCGGATCTCCGTATACGACAGGTTGAGCTTCGCCTGTTCGAGCGCGGCTTCGGCGTGCGCCAACGCGCCGGCCGCCTTGTCGCGCTGGGTCTTCAGCACGTCGAGGTTCTGCTCGGTCGCCACGAGTGCGGCCCGGTTGCGGGCCTGCTGCGCGAGTTCCTCGGCCAGCGCGCTTGCGGCGTGCTGCTGCTCCTGCGTCGTGCCCGCGCCGGTTTCCGAGAGATTGCGGTAGCGCGAGGCGTTCGCACGCGCAAACTCGAGCGTCGCGTCATCCGCGCGAAGCGTGGCACGCGCCTGATCGACGAGCGCGGGCTGCCGCGCAATCTCGGCCTCGTAGTTCGCGACCGATGCCTTCGCTGCCGCCACGTCCGCCTGCGCGCTCATCAACGCGGCGTGGAAGTCGCGGTCGTCGATGCGTACCAACAATTGCCCGGCTTTCACCTGCTGGTTGTCTTCGACGAGCACCTCGGAAAGCTGGCCCGCGACACGCGGCGCGACCAGCGTGAAGTCGGCCGTCACATAGGCATCATTGGTGGTCTCGCTGGTCGAGCCGGTGAATAGCCAAAGGCAGGCCGCCAGTACAGCGACGCCGAGTATGAGCACATACGCGGCAAGACGGATCGTTCTGGGAGGAAATCGGGTAGCGGATGACATAGATAGCGGCGCTTAGCGGGAAGAGGGCGGCGTTGTGCTCCAGGGCGGATAAACGCGCACGGGTAACACCGGAATAACGAAAAGGAAGGCGACGGCGATACCCGCCATCACGCGATAGAGATCCGCCGATGTCAGCACGACGGCCTGCTCGTGAATCCGGTGCGCGAGTTCGCCGATGCTGTGAGCCGCATCGATGCTCTGGCTCGTGACCAGCGCGTTGTTGCCCAGGTGGTCCACCAGCATGCTCGAATGGAAATGCTCGCGTGCCGTACCGAGCCCATCGATGAGACCGGTTGCCGCTGCGCCGGTAAATGTTTTGAGCGTGTTGAACATGGCCGAGGCAAACGGACCTTCCGTTGGGGGCAGGCCGGTCGTGACGCCCATCAGGATGCCCATGATCACCATGGGCTGAGCAACGATCTCCAGCGACTGAAGCCAGTAAAAGTTCTCGCGAATCCACTCGGAGGTCATGAAGCTCCCCAGAAAGCACGTGGTGGCGATCAGGCAAAGTCCAATGGCCATGACCCAGCGGTGGTCGACCTGCCGGAGATTGAGCAGCGCGGCGGTCGCGGGCAGCGCAATCAATAGCGGAATGGCGACGAGCAACGACAGCGGCGCGGTTTGCAGCGGCCGGTAGCCGTGAATCTGCGCGAGATACTGGCCGGGTATGGCGGCGACGCCCACCAGCAGGATCACCGCGCCGACCAGTGTGAGAAGCCCGTGCGCGAAGTTCCGGCGGGCAAGCAGTTGCAGTTTGAAAAACGGCAGCGGATGAAACCACTCGTTGACAAGGAATGCCACGAACAACAGCGTCCCGCCGCAAAACATCTTGGAGATAAACGTCGAATTCAGCCAGTCAAGCCGATCGCCCTGCAGCAGGCCGATGACGAGCATGGCGATGGCGGGATAGCCGAGCAGGAATCCGGTCCAGTTGAATGAACGGAACCGTTCGAGTCTGGTTGGATCGGCTGGAAGCCCCTTGTAGATCGCTACGCAGCTCACGAGGCCAAGCGGCACGATTTGCCAGAAGGCCATTTGCCAGCCGACATATTCGGTCCACAACGCGGCGAGCGGCGTGCCGAGCGCCGGTCCGAAGGTCGCGGTGAGTGCGTAGCCCGCGAGTCCATATAACTTGACCCTCGGGGGCAGGTAACGCAGCGCGACGATGATCAGCATCGGCGGCAGACATCCGCCTGCGACGCCCTGCAGCGCACGCAACACATAGAGCGTCAGCAGGTTCGGCGCGAAGGGACACAGAAATCCAAGCAACATCACGGCCAGCACCGCGCCGATCGTAAATCGCTTCAGCGTGAACGTCACGCCGAACCACGGCGCGAACACCATCGTGGCCACGTTCGTCGCCTCGAAGAGCGCGGTCAGCCAGGTTCCATCGTCACGGCCGATCGAGAACGCGCCGCGGATATCAGCGAGCGCCACCGCGGTGACCTGTTCGTTCAGTATGGCCAGCAGCGACGCCAGCAGCATTCCGATCAGGCCGATAGCGAGGCGCAGGGGCAACTCGGCTTCGGTGGGTGTCTGCTGCACAGGAGTTCCTGTCTGGGGCACAGAGACCGGCGTCGACGATGGCGCGAGCTTCGCATCTCCTGTTCCAGTTATCGATGGGTTGGCGGTGTTCATAGGGGTCCGGCTACCAGTGTTTAATGGGGCATTCCGTCGGAAAATCTTCCTGCCATGCCCGGTGTTCGCGAAGATCCAGCCGGCTCGCTAACGTATTGCCGCCGCGCGATGGGTTTTATGAATTCTAGGAGGCGGCCCGGCTTTCTTAAAGCTGACACATGTCGCGTATCTGGCCATTTCGTGCGCGAATCTGGCCAATGTCATTGTCGCTCCCTGGGCAACGTGCGAACCCCCGGCAATGAATCTTTTCCATTCGGTCAACAGAACACGTTTCACCGACATGGGGCGGCACGAACAGCCACCTTTTTGTAGCGGCCGAGGGTAACCGTAGATGAATCGCGCGAATGCGGAAGCGGCATACCATTACGCCACTGGCCGCCGCCTCGTTACAGAAATGCCGAATTCGCGCGGCGTCCGGCTCACGCCTTGGGCTGCGCCTCGGCGAAGTATTGAGGCGCCTCGCGGCGATCGAACATTCCGTACTCCCGGACAACGCGGATGTGCCGCAGGCGCACGAACTTCGGCAGGGTCGTATTGCGCTCGAAGGCTTCAGCGGCCGCGAGGTCTTCCCACGTCGCTACCGCGATGACGTCGCCGGGTGTCATCAACGCGTCGAATGCGTCCCAGGCGACGAGACCGGGCGCCTTCGTATCGAGTCCCAGCGATTGCGCAACCGCGTCCGCGCTCACCAGCTTGACCCAATCCGGTGCGTACGTGGCATCGAGTAGCGTTATCGCCTTGCCTACTCCCGTTTCGGTGGTGTCGAGGCGTTGCTCGATCAACGTCTGCCCGGCAGGGACGCACGTATCCGCGACGGTCTGGCCAATGCGCAAGCGGTAGTCGGCAAAGACGCGATCGCGCGCCGCCTGCTGCACCTTGTGATGGTTCGTCGTCACTCGCCAACGTATCAGCGACTTCTCATCGCGCCAGCTCGATAGAGAAAGCAGCCATCCCTCGCGTGTCAGACTTGCGTAGCGGGTATTGTCGACGAAACCATCGATCGCTTCGAGCTCCGGGCGCAGCATCTTGGCCATGCCGAGATAGGCGTCGAATTGTTCGGATAACGGATTGACTTCGAGCATTGCAGAAAACATGGATTCCTTCGTCTGGTTGAGGATGCCTGGTCATGTGGGGACAGGTAACCGCAGCGATGCAGTCGATTCATCACCATGTGACTGTCGCGCGATGGGTCATTTGATTGTCGGAGATGGAGAGGGCTTCTTGAAGCCTCATCAGGCCGCGTATTGGGCCATTCCATGCGCGAATTTTGCCAGGCTGGCTCATCACGGATCACCCAGGCGAAGCGCCGATCCGGAAACGGTCATTTTCCGTTTGGCTAACAAACAAAATCCGACTGAGATGGGATATCGCGAAGGCCACTTCCTTTGCTCGTTAAAAGAGTGCGAAATCGGCCATTCGTGGTCTTCTTCGAGTCAGCCGCGGAAAGAGAGCGTCACCATGCAGGACATGGCGCTTACTATTGCGGCATCTTCCTAGCGCCCGATGACGCCGCGTCCCCGTGAGGAGGGCGTAGATCTATTGGCAGGCTGAAAACACATTCAAGTTGGAATCAAGATGGACAGATTACGTGAGATGGAGGTTTTCGTAGCCATTGTCGACCGAGGCAGTTTTACCAGCGCGTCGGAGAAACTCGGAATGTCGGCGCCTGCGGTCTCGCGGGCGCTCAACTCGCTCGAAGCCCGCTTGGGCGCGCAACTGCTGGCGCGAACAACCCGTTCAGTCCGACCGACAGAGGCAGGCATGTCGTACCTCGATGCCTGCCGCAAGGTGTTGGATGCCGTCACGGACGCAGAAGCCGATGTCGCGGCTTGCCAGGACAACCCGGTAGGCACACTGACCATTTCTGCTCCGGTGCTGTTTGGCCAGCGATTCATCGCTCCGCTAATCGATGCGTATGCCCAGCGTTATCCGGACGTCAGCATCAACGCGGTGTATGTCGATCGCACCACGCGACTTCTGGAGGAGGGCGTGGATATCGCCATCCGGATAGGCCACCTGGGCGATTCTTCGATATATGCCATTCCGTTGGGTTTTGTACGGCGTCGAACCTACGCGGCCCCGGCTTATCTCGTGGCGCATGGAGAACCCGTTCATCCCAGGGAGCTTGCAGATCATCACTGCGTGTCCCTCACGGGAGTGACGAATCCTCTCGAATGGACGTTTTATGAAAACGGCTTGAGGCTATCGGTCCGGGTTCAGCCACGAATGATCGTCAACCTGGCGCCGGCGGCCGTTATGGCAGCCGTCGACCGCGTGGGAATAACGCAATTGTTTTCCTACCAGGGGGCGTCCGAGGTACTCAATGGAACGCTGCTGCCAATCTTGACGGCATTCGAGCCCGAGTCGACGCCGGTCAACTTGCTGCATGTGGAGCGGCGAGGCGCAAGCGGTAAGATTCGAGCCTTCGTGGAGTTCGTCACCGAGACGTTGCGCAGAAACGTGCATCTTCAACACATGGAAACCGCGGTGACGATGAATGGGACCTCTGGAATCTTGAGTCCGGTCAAATAGGGCATGCTGATGAGGCAAGTCGGATCGTGCGGGCTAGTCCACGCGGCGAATTCTTCAAGCTCAAACCGAACCGGCCGGCGCGACTGCAAGACGAAGTTCCCGATAGGCGGTCACCAGCGCATCGAGGCTGAAAGTCCGGTTCAGGCCACTGGGATTGGGCAGCACCCATGCGCGAGCGCCGCCGAATGTGGCCGGTTGAAGTCCCCACTGGATGTCGCGGCTGCCCGACATTGCGCTGAGCGCCATCTTTCCGAGGAAGGCAACGCATCGCGGCGCATATCCTTCGATCTTCCGTTCGAACTCCGTCGCGGCCGCTTTGAATTCCCACTGTAATAGCTGATCCGCTCGTGCGGTCGGACGCGAGACCACCGTGGTGAGACCACAACCATACTGCAGGAGCGTGTGGTCGTCTTCGGGACCAATCTGTTCGGGAGTAAAACCCGCGAGATGAACGGTCCGCCAGAACCGATTGCCTCTGCCGGCAAAGTGGCGGCCGCTCGACGCCGCGCGGACGCCCGGATTGATGCCGCAAAATACAACGGATAAACCCGGCTCAAGCAGATCAGGAAGAGATTGAAGTGAATCGGAGCGAGTCACGGATGGGTGTAGGCCTATTCAAGATGTACATTCGAGGCGCCGAGTGGCAACAACAGGCTACCTCGACGACACCACGAGCGCAGTTTGAACCACGCCGCCACGACGGACAAGCGGCAAGAGCGTCGATTTCAGGTCAAATGTGTCCCGATTCTTGCCAGCCCAACTCGGTAGACCCGAGAGCTAATCGACAGTTTCCAGTTCTGCTGTTTCGACTTGCTCCTCGACCTCGCTAGATGCCCACTGCTGCTTGCCTACCGTGCCGCGGAATCGTTGGCGATACTGTCTGGGCGTAACGTTGAGCCGTCGGAAGAAAGTGGTTCGCATATGCGTGGCGCTATGAAAGCCACAATTGAACGCCACGGTCTTCAGAGGCGCATCGGTCTCCTCGAGCAACTTCCTCGCGGTGTCGACGCGAACCTGCTCGACAAACGCGGACGGCGTCACCTTGGCATACTTCGCGAATAGCCTCGAGAACGTACGGCGGCTGACTGAAACAGCGCTGGCAAGCTGTTCGATCGATAACGCATCGGTAATGTGCTCGGTCACGTACCGGAGCACCTTGCCGACGATCGGATCCTGGTCCTTCCGTACTCCGACGTAAGGACTGTATTGAGACTGTCCTCCTTCTCGCTGGATGTAGACCACCAGGCGTTTCGCAACCCGCACGGCCAGTTCGTGCCCCCAGTCTTCCGTGACCAGCGAAAGACACAGGTCTATGCCCGCCGTCACGCCGGCAGAGGTAAAGAGGCGTCCGTCACGAATGAAGATCCGGTCCGGCTGCACGCGTGCCTGAGGGAATTCGTCAGCGAGGCGATCCGCATCTGCCCAGTGGGTCGTCACGTCCTTGCCGTCGAGCAGCCCGGCGTGTGCGAGCACGAATGCACCGTTGCAAACGGAACCGAAGCGGGTTGCGCCGCGCGCCTGGTCTTGCAACCACTTCAGAAACTCGGGCCGCGGCTCGGCATTGGGCAACCGCGGTCCGCCTGCTACCAGCAGCAAGTCGAATGGCGTGTCGAAGTCCGCATAGCTATACGGAATCGCGAGTTGCATCCCGTTCGAGCACGACACGGTGCCGGCCTCGTTACCCAGCAGAAACACCTCATACTTCTGGTGTTCAGGGAGAAATGTGTTGGCTTCCGCGAATACGTCCAGAGGGCCCGCAACATCCAGCGCCTGCACATCATCGAATACAACAATGGCGACTTTCATGTCGTGACCCTCGTTCCTCGTTGCCGGACTTCGTGTCCGCTGGAGCCACTATAAGAGCGAAGCGCCACGGGATAAATGCGTCGCGCCGAAAATCACTTATTACACGAAGTGCGGGTATGCAAGCCCGGAAATACTGGTAAAGCGGCGCGCAGACCCGTTCGTTGGCCGTCGCAAGGGCGGAGTCAGGAGAGCGCGGTTCATTGCGGCGCCCCTCATGACCCTGTTCGCAGCCGACGCGCGGGGCAACACTGGCTACGTGGCCCAAATCTCACCTCTATTGGCCCGCGACGGCGCCAACGATGCGCACGGTCGCCGTGCCGACTACCTATGCTTTATCTCATCAATGCGGCTGGGATCTTAAAGCTCGGGCGCACCAGAGAATCTGTCGTCGGCGAAATGGTCGTCCGTCCTTAGCCCCTGGTTGCACGCCGGACTGGCCACGATGAGGCTACAGCCGCCTCAACCCATGTCACGGTCGAAGTTCAGACCGGACGCGAATCGAGGACAGATTCATCATGCTGATGGAAAAAATTCAAAGCTCTTTCCTGTTCGGGGGAAACGCCCCCTATGTCGAGGAGCAGTACGAACTCTACCTGGCTGACCCGGCATCGGTCGCGGATGAGTGGCGCGCGTATTTCGATGCGTTGCGCGAAACCCCCGCCATCGACGGCAGCGACCGCGATGACGAACCGCATGCGCCTGTCGTTTCCACCTTCGTCGAGCTGGGCAAGCGCTCGCGCGCTACGGAGACGACGCTCGAAGACGGTCTTGCGATCGCCAGAAAGCAGGTGGCGGTGCAGTCGTTGATTGCCGCGTTCCGCATGGTCGGCACGCGCAAGGCGAAACTCGACCCGCTGCTGTGGACTCCGCCGCAGGCCTCCGTCGAACTCACGCCGGCGTTCTACGGCTTGTCGGCGGCAGACATGTCCACGCGATTCAGCACGGCCGACACGTTTCTTTTCGACGAAGACGCAACGCTGCGCGAGATCGTCGCGGCGCTCGAACAGACCTATTCCGGCACACTCGGCGCCGATTTCATGCATCTGAGCGATGCCGGCGAGCGGCGTTGGTGGCAAATGCAACTTGAGTCGACGCGCGCGAGGCCTTCGTTTTCGGTAGCGGAGAAAAAACGGTTCCTCGAACGCCTGACGGCTGCTGAAGGACTGGAGAAGTACCTGCACACGCGCTATGTCGGGCAAAAACGCTTCTCGCTGGAAGGCGGCGAATCGTTGATCGTGTTGCTGGACGAGCTGGTTCGCTATGGCGCATCGAAGAAGGTCGGCACGGTGGTGATGGGCATGGCGCATCGCGGGCGTCTGAATGTGCTGGTGAACATTGCCGGCAAGCCTTTGCGCGCGCTCTTCGACGAGTTCGAGGGCAAGAGCGGCGACCCTCTGCCGGCCGGCGACGTCAAGTACCACAAGGGCTATAGCGGTGTCACGCAGACGGCCGACGGGCCTGTCGATGTCGTGCTTGCATTCAATCCCTCGCACCTGGAAATCGTCAACCCAGTCGTGCAAGGCATGGCGCGCGCCAAAGGCGAGACCTCGGGCGCGGGCGACGGAAGCGACGTGCTGCCCGTCGAGATTCACGGTGACGCGGCAATGTCCGGGCAAGGCGTCGTGATGGAGACGTTGAGCCTGACGTACACCCGAGGACACGGCACGGGCGGAACGGTCCACGTGGTCGTCAACAATCAGATCGGCTTTACGACTTCGGATCCGCGCGATACACGCTCGTCGTTCTACTGCACGGACATCGCGAAGATGATCGAGGCGCCGGTTTTGCACGTCAACGCTGACGACCCGGAAGCGGTGGCCATGGCGGTGCGCCTCGCGCTCGACTATCGCACGGCGTTCAGGCGCAGCGTGGTGATCGATCTTGTCTGTTTCCGCAAGCACGGGCATCAGGAACAGGACACGCCCGCCATCACGCAGCCGCTCATGTACCGCGCGATTACCAGCCACCCTGGCGTGAGGACCGTGTACGCGCAACAGTTGATCAGGGAAGGCGTAGTGACGCCGGATCAGGTCAAGGACACCCTCGACGCACATCGAGACAGTCTCGAACACGCGCGAGAAGCCGAAGCGCCCGGCGTATCTGTACAGCCAGACGAAATACCCACATGGCCGAAGTTTCTCGATGACTATGCCGGCCCGGTCCAGTATGGTCCTCCGTTGCCCGCTCAGGTGCGCGCGTTGGCGCAACAGATCTCGACCATCCCGGACGGATACGAAATCCATCCGCTGGTCGGCAAGATGATCACCGCGCGCCGCGAGATGGCCGCGGGGAGAAAGCCGATCGATTGGGGCATGGGTGAACACCTGGCGTTCGCCTCGTTGCTCGGCGCCGGGATCGATGTCCGCTTGAGCGGGCAGGACAGCGCGAGGGGCACGTTCAATCACCGCCACGCCGTTCTGCACAATCAGACACGCACGAGCAGGACGGAGGGCGTCTACATCCCGCTCGATCATATCGACGGCGCAAGTGGCCGATTTACGGTGACGAACTCCATTCTGTCGGAGGCGGCCGTGTTGGCCTTCGAGTATGGCTACTCGACGGTCAACCGCAATGCGCTCGTCGTGTGGGAGGCGCAGTTCGGGGACTTCGCGAATGGTGCGCAGGTTGTGATCGATCAGTTCATCGCAGCGGGCGCCGCAAAGTGGGGACAACTCAGCGGCTTGACCCTGTTCCTGCCGCACGGGCAGGACGGGCAGGGACCGGAACACGCGTCGGCGAGACTCGAGCGATATCTGCAGCTTTGCGCGCAGGACAACATGCGGGTCACCCAACCGACCACGCCCGCGCAACTGTTCCATTTGCTGCGGATGCAAGCGGCTGTGTTCGATCGCCGGCCGCTCGTCGTGATGACGCCCAAGTCGCTGCTGCGTCATCCGGAAGCGGTCAGCACGCTCGACGAGCTGGCCACGGGTGCGTTCCGCGAGATCCTGGTGGACACGCAGGTCGAGCCGTCGCGAGTGTCGAATGTGGAGCGCGTCATCGTGTCTTCGGGCAAGGTCTACTTCGACCTGCTCGAACAGCGCCGCACGTCGGGTGTTGACGATACGCCGCTCATCCGCGTCGAACAGCTGTATCCGTTTCCGTCCAGGCAACTCGCCGCGGAGTTTGCACGTTATCCGAATCTGAAGACCGTGGTCTGGTGTCAGGAGGAGTCGCGCAACCAGGGGGCATCGAGCTTCGTTGAACCGCAGTTGCGCGAGATCCTGCCTTCGGGTGCGCAATTGCGGTATGCGGGGCCGGCGGCTTCCGCGTCGACGGCGCCCGGTTATCACGCGGTACATGCGGCGAGACAGGCTGCGCTTATCTCAAGTGCGTTCGCGGAATAATGGCTTGTGCATCTCGCGGTGATACCGCGCGCGGACCTTCAGTCGCTCGGGACGTGGATAAGCGGCCAGCGGCGACCGTTCGCATGCAACCGAAAAAGATCCGCGGACGGCGTGTCATCGCAATGGCTCAAATGCGATCTATCTTGGCCCATATACAAGCACTTTTACGCGTGTGCGCAGCCTCAATCATTGTCAGAATGAATAAAACCGTTTCTCACGATTCTTCCAGACGCACATCAAAAAAGTGCTGGATGGGCTGCGCTTCGTACGGAGAACCCGTCGGAGCAATCGCCCATGAGCTGGTAAGGAACATACGCTGTTCTCGAGTTGGAAGAGAAATCGTCCTTAGATTTTGGCCGCTGATGTTGTCAGCGTCCGTTTCCATGCGAGTCAGCCATGACCCAAAACCCAAACGCTGCTTTAAACGCTCTCCTGAAACCGCCGGCTGCCGGCGAATCGATGTCGGGTGCCGACATCATCCTGCGCGTGCTCAGCGAACAGGGTGTCGATACCGTATTCGGCTATAGCGGCGGCGCAATTTTGCCGACGTACGATGCCGTCTTTCGTTTCAACGAAATGCACGCGCAAACTCCCGAGCGCCAGATCAAACTCGTGGTACCCGCCAATGAACAGGCCGCCGGCTTCATGGCCGCGGGTTATGCGCGCGCGAGCGGCAAGGTCGGCGTATTCATGGTGACGTCAGGTCCTGGGGCGACGAACGCGGTGACGCCGATCGCCGACTGCAACGGCGATTCGATCCCTGTCGTCCTCATATGCGGACAGGTGCCTCGTGCCATGATCGGCACCGATGCTTTCCAGGAAGCGCCCGTTTTCAACATCATGTCGGCGTGCGCAAAGCAGGTGTTTCTGGTGACCGACCCGGCAAAGCTGGAGCAGACGCTGCGGACCGCATTCGAAGTCGCTCGCACCGGCCGTCCAGGCCCGGTTGTCGTGGATGTGCCCAAGGACATCCAGAACTGGAGCGGCGTCTATCACGGGCACGGTACGCTGGAGTTTCGAGGCTACTCCGACCGTCTTCGCATGGTGGCAAAAGGCGCTCGTCTCGAAGAGGACAAGCGCACCGAATTCTTCGATCTGCTGGCGCGCAGCAAACGACCGTTGCTGTATGCCGGCGGCGGCATTATCACGGCCGGCGCAACGGCAGAGTTGCGCCAGTTTGCGGAGCGCTTCGGGATCCCCGTGGTGACCACGTTGATGGGGCTCGGCGCGATATCCGTGAAACACGAACTGGGGCTCGGCATGCTGGGCATGCACGGCGCGGCCTGTGCGAACTACGCGGTCGAAGATTGTGACTTCCTGATCGCGGTAGGCGCCCGATTCGATGACCGGGTTGCCGGTGGCCGCCCTGACGCATTCGCACCCAGAGCGCGGTATGTTGCGCACATCGACATCGACGAGGCGGAAATCAACAAGGTGAAACGGGCGCACTGGACGCACGTAGGCGACGCGAAGGATACCTTGCTGTCACTGATGAAGCATGGTCCAGCCGCGCAACCGCCGTTGGACTGGCTCGATCGAATCAAGGAACTGAAACGCGTCTACGGTATGAACTATGACCGCGGCAGTCCGGCAATTCAGCCGCAGTTCGTAGTCGAAAAGCTCAGTGAAATTACCGGCGGGCGAGCCATCGTCACCACAGGCGTCGGTCAGCACCAGATGTGGGCAGCGCAATTTTTCGACTTCGTCGAGCCGCGCAGTTTCCTGACTTCGGGCAGCATGGGGACGATGGGCTTCGGGCTGCCCGCGGCGATCGGCGCTCAACTGGCGCGACCGGATGCGCTTGTCATCGACATCGATGGTGACGGCAGCATCCGCATGAATATTGGCGACCTGGAGACGGCAACCACCTACGGCGTGCCTGTCAAAGTACTGCTGCTCAACAATCTCGGTGACGGGATGATCCGGCAATGGCAGCGTCTCTTTTACGAGGGGCGCTTGTGCGTGAGCGACAAGTCGCTTCATCGCAAGGATTTCGTCATGGCAGCTCGGGCCGACGGGTTTGAGTTTGCCAGTCGCGTTGACGCAATCAGCGAACTCGAAGGCCAACTCAGGGCCTTCATTGAATTCGACGGACCGGCTTTCCTCGAAGTGATGGTCGACGAGAATGCCGATGTCTTTCCGATGGTCGGACCAGGGCAAAGCTACGCGAATATGATCACCGGGCCGTTTATTCCGTCCCGGGTCGAGCCGGAAACCAAAGGGAAGGGCACGAAGCGTCAAGCGGCTGCGGATATGTTCTAAGCAACTTCGTGTTGATTCACGCGCTCTTACGCGTACGCCTTTGACAGCGTGACAATGCCGATGGCTGCGCTATACTTGCGGCGATGAAAATCCTGCGGACACTTCTCGTCTTGCTGCTGTGTGTGATGCTGCCCCTCAGTGGGCTGGCAGCAAGCGGCACGACTGGAGCGTGTCCAATGGAATCCGCCATGACCGGCGACACCGCCGCCATGTCGGCTGATATGCCCGGCTGCGATTCGGCAAGCCCCATGTCCGGTGAACACGCCAAGTCGAAGGTATCGCTGTGCAAGGTGAGCGCCCAGTGTCAGATGGGCAGCCTCTATCACCCCGTTTCTTCTCCCACCGTGACTCGACCCGCCGGGTCGTTTGTTCCCGTCAGCTTCCACTACGCACAGTCGCTCTCCATCCGCGAGCCGGATGGCCTCTGGCGTCCACCGCAGTACCTCTAACTCCATCGTTCTGGTTCGCCGCTTTTACGCGGTGATGTCGTCCCGTTTCGGGATGTGAGTTCGTGTGTCCGCTCGCGCGGCTACACACGGCTCGACCATTCGAGGTTAGACCATGCTTTCCATCATCGGCACGCCGGCATCCCGGCGCGCCTGGGCTAGCTCGTGCGCCGTCTTCCTTGCGTTCGGCCTGCTGGCTGGCCGCGCGGCGCATGCCCAAGACGCGGGCTTGACGCTCGACGAGGCACTTCAAATAGCCACTAGTCGCTCGTCCTCGATCCAGGCTGCGCAAGCCTCGGTTCGGGGAAGTTCGGACGTGGTTGTCAAAGCCGGGCAATTGCCCAATCCCACGTTGAATCTGAGTGTCCAGGACCTGCCTGTCAATGGACCCAATGCCTTCACGATCGGCCAGGACAATTTCACGATGCGTGGCATCGGCATCCAGCAGGAGTGGGTTTCTCCTGCAAAGCGCCGGCTGCAAACAACGCTGGCCGATCGTGCCGTGGAGCGCGACAAATCGACGTACCTCGAAAAGGTGGCGGAGGTTCGTCAGCAAGTGGCGATGGCCTGGCTCAACGCCATGTACGCAAAGAAAGCCGTCGCGCTGAGTCAGGCGCTGGTCGACCATCTGAGCCAGGAGCTCGCCGCAAAACAGGTGTCGTACCGTGGCGCAAAAGGGGCGGCGATCGATGTCGCCCAGGCGAGCCTGACGCTTGGCAATGCGCGTGATGAACTGATCAGCGCCCAGCAGGACGAGAAGACCGCGTTGATCACGCTGTCGCGCTGGACGGGCGCGGGCAATGTGATCGAAGTGGGCGGCACGCCGCCGGCACTCCAGTCACACGTATCGGGTTTAAGCGTCGAACAGCTTGTTCAGGTTCAGCCTTCGTTGATCGCGGCCCGTGCAGCCATTTCGCTGGCCGATGCCGACACGGACGTTACCCGAAGCAACCGAAGCCCGAACTGGACCTGGGGGCTGACCTACTTCAAGAGCGGTGGCAAGTTCCCGGACTACGTGTCGGTCGGTGTTTCCATCCCTTTGCCGATCCATCGCGGGAACGTCGAAGACCGCGACGTCGAGCAAAAGTCCGAAATGGGTACGCAGGCGCGGCTCGTTTATGAAGACACCGAGCGGCAGGTGGTCGCGGATATCCAGAGTCTGACGGCAAAGCTCGCCAGCGGGCGGGGGCGTCTAGCCAACGCCAGACAAACCGTTCTTCCCGCGGCCGAACAAAAAGTGCAACTGGCCAATGCCGCTTACCGGTCGGGTACCGGCACGCTCTCCGATGCGTTGGACGCGAGACACACACAGCTCGAAGCGGACCTTCAGGTGTTGAACCTTGAACGGGACGTTTCCCTCGTCTGGGCGCAGCTCGAATACCAGGTTTTGCCGCCCGACCTGACCTCCGCCCAGTAAAGAGAAAAAACATGAACCAGAAACTGATCGTACGCGCCGTGGCGGCAGTGTTCACTGCAGCCGCGCTTATAGGCGCCGGCTATGTGGCCGGCAGCCATCGTGCCGCAACAGGTACACCCATGGCGTCAGCCACAGCCGCGACTGCATCCGCAGCCGGAGTCAAGATCGACCCGAAAACTGGCCGCAACGTGCTCTATTGGCACGATCCGATGGTGCCGAACCAGCACTTCGACAAGCCCGGCAAATCACCCTTCATGAACATGGAGCTTCAGCCCGTCTTCGCGGACGAAGGGAGTTCCAGCGGTATGAAGGTCGACTCGACGCTGCAACAGAATCTCGGCATCCGATACGCGACGGTGGTCCGGCAGGACGCCTCTGAAAGTTTCGACGCGATCGGAACCACCCAGTTCGATGAGTCGATGGCCGATGTCGTCCAGTCGCGGGTGACGGGTTATATCTATCACCTATACGCGAGCGCGCCAATGCAACGTGTCGTGAAGGGCGCGCCGATTGCATCGCTCTTCGTGCCCGACTGGTTGGCGCCTCAGGAAGAGTATCTGGCGCTCAAACGCGGGGGCATGGATGCCGGCCTGCTTGCCGCCGCACGTGCACGCATGCGGGCGCTGTCGATTCCGGTCGGGCTGATTGCCAGCCTCGACCGAACCGGAAAAGCGCAGACCCATGTCACGCTATTCGCCCAGCAAGCCGGCGTGCTGACGGAACTCAATGTTCGCGATGGTGCGATGGTGTCGCCTGGACAAACGCTCGCCAAGATCGCGGGTCTGTCGAAGCTGTGGCTGATCGTTGAGATACCCGAGTCGCTCGCATTGCAGGTGCGGCCCGGCATGATGGTCGACGCGACGTTCGCCGGCGACGCTTCGCACCACTTTAGCGGCCACATCCGTGAAATCCTGCCGGGCATCAGTCCGGACAGCCGGACGCTGCAGGCGCGCCTCGAAATCGACAACGCAGGACTGAAGCTGACCCCCGGGATGCTGATGCGCGCACGGGTCAGTGGAGCGAAACCGGTCTCGCGGCTGCTTGTGCCGTCCGAAGCGGTCATCACGACCGGCAAGCGCTCGATCGTCATTGTCAGGAATAGCGACGGCCGGTTGCAGCCTGTCCAGGTTGCGATCGGCCACGATAGCGGCGACGGCACCGAGGTCACGAGCGGGTTGACTGAAGGCCAGCAGGTCGTCGCATCGGGCCAGTTCCTGATCGACTCGGAAGCAAGCCTGAGGTCCGTGCTGCCGAAACTCGAAGGAAGCGCGGCACCGGCTGCGTCGGCCTCGACTTCCGGTCCTGCTCCTGCCTCCGCGCCCGCTGCCGCGCAAACCTACGAAACGACCGGCAAGGTCGAAAAAGTCACCAGCAGCGACATCACGTTCTCACATCAACCCGTGCCGGCGCTAGGCTGGGGTGCGATGACCATGACCTTCGGCAAGCCGTCTCCGACGGCCTTTCCGGACGTCAAGGTCGGCGAGTCCGTGCATTTCGTTTTCAAGCCGTCCGACGACGGCTACCAGTTGACGCAGGTCCAACCGGCCGGAGGCGCGAAATGATTGCACGCGTCATTCGCTGGTCGATTTACAACCGGTTCCTCGTGCTGCTCGCGACAGTGCTCGTCACCGCATGGGGCGTTTATTCGCTGACTCAAACGCCGGTCGACGCATTGCCGGATCTGTCCGACACGCAGGTCATCATCAAGGCATCGTATCCCGGCAAGGCACCGCAAGTCGTCGAAGACCAGGTGACGTATCCGCTCACGACGACCCTGCTGGGGGTGCCGGGCGCCACCACCATCCGCGCCTATTCGTCGTTCGGGGACGCGTTCGTCTACGTGCTATTCGATGACAGGACGGACCCGTATTGGGCCCGCTCGCGCGTGCTCGAATATCTCAACCAGGTGCAGAGCCGTTTGCCGCAGGGCGCGACTGTCTCACTCGGGCCCGATGCCACGGGCGTTGGCTGGGTCTACGAATACGCACTGGTCGACCGCACCGGCAAACACGACCTTGGCCAGCTTCGCGCCTTGAACGACTGGTTTCTGAAGTTCGAGTTGAAATCGGTACCGGACGTTTCGGAGGTCGCCAGCATCGGCGGCATGGTGCGGCAATACCAGGTCGTTCTGGATCCGGACAAGCTGCGCGCCTACGGCATCACACAGGCCAGCGTCGCGGATGCCATCGGCAAGGCGAACCAGGAATCCGGTGGTTCCGTGGTCGAACTGGCCGAGTCCGAGTACATGGTCAGATCGTCGGGATATCTGCGCTCGCTCGACGATTTCCGCCACATCGTGCTGCGCACGAACGGCACTGGAACCCCCGTCTTGCTTGGCGACGTCGCACGCATTCAGATCGGACCTGAAATGCGCCGCGGCATTGCCGAACTGAACGGTGAAGGCGAAGTGGCCGGCGGTGTGATCGTGATGCGCTCAGGCAAGAATGCGCTGACGACCATCGACGCGGTCAAGGCCAGGCTCGCCGGCCTGAAGCAGTCCCTGCCGCCGGGCGTCCAGATCGTGACGACCTATGACCGCTCGCAGCTCATCGAGCGCGCAGTCGACAACCTCAGGGACAAGCTCATCGAGGAGTTCATCATCGTCGGCCTGGTCTGCGCGGTGTTCCTGTTCCACTTGCGTAGCGCGTTCGTTGCGATCCTGTCGCTGCCGCTCGGCGTGTTGACCGCATTTATCGTGATGCGCTACCAGGGCGTCAACGCGAACCTGATGTCATTGGGCGGCATTGCGATCGCGATTGGCGCGATGATCGATGCAGCGATCGTGATGATCGAGAACGCCCACAAACATCTGGAGGCGTACGACCACACGCACCCCGATACGCCGATCACGACTGCCCGGCGGTGGGAGTTGATCGCACAGTCGGCCGCCGAAGTCGGCCCGGCGCTGTTCTTTTCGCTGCTGATCATCACGCTGTCGTTCATTCCGGTGTTTTCGCTCGAAGGCCAGGAAGGGAAGCTGTTTGCGCCATTGGCGTTCACGAAGACCTACACCATTGCCGCTGCCGCCGGCTTGTCCGTCACGCTCGTGCCCGTGCTGATGGGCTATCTGATCCGTGGCCGGATTCCGCATGAGAACGCCAATCCGATCAACCGTGTGTTGATCCGGCTTTATCGTCCTGTGCTCGAAGCGACGTTGCGCCGGCCGTGGATCGCAATCGGGCTGGCAGTGCTGGCGCTTGCCATCACGTTGATTCCCGTGTCGCGGCTCGGCGGCGAATTCATGCCGCCGCTCGACGAAGGGGATCTGCTTTACATGCCGACCGCGTTGCCCGGCATCTCCGCGGACAAAGCCGCCGAGCTTCTCCAGCAGACGGATCGCCTCATCAAGACGGTTCCGGAAGTGAAAAGCGTATTCGGCAAATCGGGACGCGCCGACACGGCGACCGATCCTGCGCCGTTCGAGATGTTCGAGACCACCATCCAGTTCAAGCCGCGCAGCGAATGGCGGGCTGGGATGACACCCGAGAAGCTGGTGGATGAACTCGACGCGCGGGTGAAGATTCCGGGGCTGTCGAATGTTTGGGTGCCGCCGATTCGCAATCGCCTGGACATGCTGTCGACCGGGATCAAGACGCCCGTCGGAGTGAAAATCTCCGGCGCGGACCTGGGGCAGATCGACAAGATCGCCACGCAGGTCGAGTCCGTCCTGAAGAACGTGCCAGGCGTCACGTCGGCGTTGGCCGAACGCCTGAACGGCGGTCATTACATCGACGTCGATATCGACCGGCTCGCGGCCGCCCGCTATGGACTGTCCGTGACGGACATCCAGTCCATCGTGTCGACTGCCGTGGGCGGCGATAACGTCGGCGAGGTGATCGCGGGCCGTGAACGCTTTCCGATCAACATCCGCTATCCGCGGGAGATCAGGGACTCCGTCGACAACCTGCGCCAGTTGCCGGTCGTCACGGATCGCGGCGCGCAGATCACGCTGGGCGATGTGGCGACGATCAGGATCTCGGATGGACCGCCAATGATCCGTAGCGAGAACGCCCGGCTATCAGGCTACGTCTACGTCGACATTCGCGATACGGATTTGCAATCGGCGGTGAAAGCGATGCAGGTCGCGGTTGCGCGGCATGTTGTCCTGCCGCCCGGCTATTCGATCGCCTGGTCGGGTCAGTTCGAGTATCTGGAGCGGGCGGCCGCGAAGTTGCGAACGGTGATTCCGGTAACGCTCGCGGTCATTTTTGTGCTGCTGTTCCTGACGTTCAACTCGGCGGCCGATGCCTTATTGCTGATGTCGACGGTGCCGTTTGCGCTGGTCGGCGGGTTCTGGTTGATCTGGCTTCTCGGGCACGCGGTCTCCGTTGCGACGGCGGTGGGATTCATCGCGTTGTCGGGCGTGGCGGCCGAATTCGGTGTCGTGATGCTGCTTTACCTGAAGGGCGCGCTTAACCACCGCCTCGACGCGGGCGAGCCCTTTACCGAGGCGACCCTGGTCGACGCCATCCGCGAAGGCGCGGTCTTGCGTGTGCGGCCCAAGGCGATGACGGTCGCGGTTGTCCTGGCGGGCCTCATTCCGATCATGCTGGGCCACGGCTCCGGCTCCGAAGTCATGCAGCGCATCGCCGCGCCGATGGTTGGCGGCATGGTGACCGCGCCGCTCCTGTCCATGCTCATCATTCCCGCCGCCTGGCTGTTGCTGCAACGCCGCCGCGTTGCGCGCATGAAAGCCACCACGCAAGAAGCGCTGCAATCCCACGTAGCACCCACTGGCACGCTTGTTCCGCAAACTCACTCTGGAGAAAACCAATGAAGAAGTTGATCACTTTGACGGCTGCGTTCTGCACCGGTCTTACGCTCGCCGGCGCGGCGATAGCGGCGGACGACATGGCCGGCATGAAAATGGGCAATGGCGCGATGGATGCCGGGACACCGAACAACGCAGCGCTCACCGATGCGGTCATCAAAAAGGTGGATCCGTCCACCGGCATGGTGACGCTTCAGCACGGCGAGCTGAAGAACATCGGCATGTCGGCGATGACCATGGCTTACAAGGCCAAGGATGCGGCGATGGTCAAACAGGCCAAGGCGGGTGAGAAGGTCACGGTTCGCGTTGAAAACGTAGATGGCACGCTGACCATCGTGAAGCTTATGAAACAGTAACGGTTCGCGGTTGCGCAGCGATGCGTCGGCGCCTTGTCCTATCGCAAACGCATTGCTGTGTCAGTGCCGACGCCGGTCCGTTGGCTGATGGAGGCGGGCCATGAGGAAGTCATGGCTTGTCTCCAGGTTTGCCGCGCACGAGCGACTCCGGATGGCGCTCCAGATAGTCGGCCAACGCGTTCAGCGATTGCAGCGTGCGGGTCAATTCCTGCAGCGCCTGGTGCACGTCCGACTGCAACGGCGAATCCTGCTGCAAAGTCGCCTCGGCCGAGCCGAGGGTCTGCCGCGCGGCAGCGAGCGTATCGCGCGCCTGCGGCACGACTTCGTTGTTCAGCCGATTGAACAGCGCGTCGGCGTTTTTCAGCGACGTGTTCAGATTCGAGCCGATCTGATCGAACGGAATCCGGTCGAGCTTCTTCGCGATGTCGGCCACCTGGGTCTGCAGCGCGTCGAGCGTGTTCGGGATGGTCGGCAATTGGACCGGTTCGCTATTGGCGTCGAACTTGACGGGCGCGGCGTTCGGGAAGAAGTCGAGCGCAATGTACAACTGGCCCGTGAGCAGGTTGCCGGTGCGCAACTGGCCACGCAGGCCGCGCTTGACGAGACGCTCCAGCAGGTCGTGGCCGGCCGCCGTACCCGCCTCGGGCATCGCCGTGCCACGGGAACGCCGCCGCAGCCGGTCCGGGTACAGATCCAGCGTCACCGGCATGACGAAGCTGCGCGCGTCCGGATCGTATTCGACGCCGATGTCCGTCACCTGGCCAAGCACGATGCCGCGGAAGTCGACCAGCGCGCCCACCGACAGTCCACGCAGCGACTGGTTGAAGGTCATTACCGCGCGCACTGGTGCGCGGTCCGGCGCGCGCATGGCGTCCACCTCGTCGGCGGCGAGCCGGAATTCGGTTTTCTCCGCGGCCGGCGTGCCCATTTGCTGACCAGGCGGCGTCTGGAATGCGAGACCGCCGACCAGAATCGCCGCAAGCGACTGCGTGTTGACGACGAAGCCGGCCGAATCGAGCCGCACATTGACGCCGCTCGCATGCCACCAGCGCGAATTGGTGCCGACGTACTGGTCGTACGGCGCGGCGACGAACACCTGCATCGTCACGCCCGTGCCGTCCTTGTCGAGCGAAATGCCATACACCTGGCCCACCTGCACGCGCCGGTAGAAAATCGGCGAGCCGATGTCGATCGAGCCGAGCGAATCGCCATGCAGCGTGAAGCGATGGCCTTTCTGATCGGTGGTGATGGGCGGCGGCGTCTCCAGTCCGACGAACTCGGTTTGCGTTTCCCTGGAGCGGCCGACGTCCACGCCGATATACGCGCCCGAGAGCAGCGTGCCGATGCCCGACACGCCGGTGGCGCCCACGCGGGGGCGAACTACCCAGAAGCGTGTGTCCTTGACCGCGAAGCTCTCCGCCTGCTTTGTGAGTTGCACGGCGATCTGTACGTGCGTCCGATCCTTCGACAGCGTGATCGACTTCACTGAACCGATTTCGACGTCCTTGTACTTGACCTGGGTCTTGCCGGGTTCGAGGCCTTCGGCGTTGTCGAAGACGATCGTGATCGCCGGACCGCGCTCAGTGACCGACTTGATGACCAGCGCGATGCCGATCAACGCCGCGATCAGCGGAACGACCCAGACGAGCGAGGGCAGCCAGCTGCGGCGCGGCGCGATGTCGGGATTGGGCAGGTCGGGCGGCAGGGCGGGTCCTTGCGGGCTACTCATGGCGGGGCTCCGAGGCGTGGCTGGGCGCGGCCTCGCTGCGGTTCGCCGCGCGCGTACCGGATCGCGCCGCAGGCGGGCAAGACCTTCGAGATTGAGCCGCTGACCGTTACCGTGTACCCCGGCGGCATGACAGGACCGGCGCAGGTGACGACGCCCGCGTTGAAACTCGTCGCGACCTTGCCGCCAGGCGCTGAAGGCATGACCACCTTTTTCGCCGCGCCCAAACTCACCGTCGAACAGAAAATCGAACCGGCGCCGGGGCACCTCGCCGTCGGCGCGCCGCTCACGCGCACGATTACTCAGCGCGCCGCGGGCACCGAGTCGATGCTGATTCCGCCCGCGATACTCGCCGACGTGGCCGGCCTCAAGCGCTACGCGAAACCCGCGGCGACGCGCAACATCGTCGAGGACCGCGCCGGACTCGTCGCCGGCGAGCGAACCGACAGCGCGAGCTACGTCGCCGATCGCAAGGGCAACTACAATCTGCCGCCCGTGACGATCGAATGGTGGAACACGACGACGCGGCGCAAGGAAAAGATCGTCTTGCCGGCGGTGCGTTTCTCGGCCGCCGCGGTACGGGAAAAGCCGCTAGTCGAGCTACCCGTCGACGCTATGCGTGAAGGTATGCCGCATCAAATCGTCGTGATTCATGCGCGGCAGGTCATTGTCGGCTGTGCCGTCGTGCTGGGCATGATTCTGTTGATTGCCTTGCGTGCACGTGTCGGGTCTTTCGTGCGGCGTAGCGATCGTGTGGTGAGTCAAGCGCGAAAGCGCTGGCTGGCAAGCGACGCGCTTGCCTGGCGCAAGCTCGCGATGGCCGCGCGCAAGGGCGAGTGGCGGCGGACCATTCCGGCCTTGTATGCGTGGATGGATAGAGGAGGCGACTTCGGTCGTCCCGCGCGCTTCGAGAATATCGATGCGACCGGCGATCAGGATGCCGCGAGTTTGATCGCCGCGGTCGAATCGAACTATGCGGGCGACGATGCGCGGCATCGTCCTCGATGGAAAGAGATCGGCGCGGTTCTACGCCGGAGTGCAAATCGGGCGAGGACGAAGCGCAAGGACGAGACCTTGCCAGGACCGCTGAACCGTTATTAGGATTTGCCGAACGCGCACCCTCGACCCCGAACCGCCAGCGCCTATGGGTCACGACGCAGAAAGAAAGATGGCATCGACTGCCCGCGTCCTTTCCTCCGTCGCAGACCTGCTATATCAAATGGTTGCAGTGGCGGCGCGACGGCCTCATGTCGAGGATTGCCGAGGAACTGGGCTTGAAGGAAGTTTTACCGACGGACGAGGAAGCGGGCAGCGAGTCAGCCTCGTCCGGTTCGCGAAGCCGCGTGCGCGCTGAAAGCCTAACGTTTCTCCCGCACCACGTAGTTCGCCGCGCTCGACCCGTATTTGCGCTCGATATCCTCGGGTAGCAGAAATTCCGTTTCGAGTTTGTCGATCATCGGATAGCCCATCAGGTCGGTAATATCGTCGATGCCCACCAGCAGATCGGGCCGGTCGTGCACCGTGCCGTTCTGCGCACCGTCGCGAAACAGTTCGAGCGCGCGCATCATGCCCATGATCGCGGCCGCCGGCAACATCCGCGCGACGGTGACGCGTTTTACGCCGAGCTCCTGCAAACGGCGCACGGGGATCAGCGGCGTGGTGGGCCGCGAGCGAATGCCGAAGCCCATGTTGATGCTGACGGGCGCGTTGACGCCGTCGACGAATTTTTTGATCTGCTCTTCCGATGCGATCGCGTCGGGATAGACCATGTCCGCGCCGGCGGCCACATACAGTTTCGCGCGTTCGATCGCGGCATCGATACCTTCGACAGCAATCGCATCCGTGCGCGCATTGATCACGAAGCCGGAATCGGATTTCGCCTTCACCGCCGCTTCGATCTTCTTGGCCATTTCCCGCGCGTCGATCACTTCCTTGCCGCGCATGTGGCCGCAACGCTTCGGGCTGACCTGATCCTCGATATTCACGCCGACCACGCCGGCTTCCTCGAACAACTGCACGGTGTGATACACCGACACTGGATTGCCATAACCGGTATCCGCATCGGCCATCAGCGGCAGCGAGACGGAACGCGCCAGCCAGTGGCATGCATCGACATTTTCCGTGAGCGTCATGATGCCGATGTCAGGCTGGCTCAGGCGCGAATTGGCCAGCCCCGCGCCGGTCGTCGAGGCCGCCTTGAAACCCATTTTCTCGATCACTCTCGCGCTGTAGCCGTCGTAGACGCCCGGTGAAATGATGATTTCGCCGGAATTCAGAAGCGCTCGCATCCGCTGGATTTTCGTGCTGCCCATATGCCACTCTCCACGTTTAGAAAACGCGCGGCTATACGGCTATTCGAAGCCGTATAGCCGTGCGGGATTGATGCCGAGAATCATGTCGCGGGTGCCGCCGTCGGGCGCCCACTCGCCGACGAGGCCAAGCAGCACGCCCATGTTGGGCATCACGCCGTGATAGGACGAGTGCGGCCAGTCGCTGCCCCAGACCAGCCGGTCAGGCCGCGCTGCCACGAGTGCTTTGGCGAACGGCAGCACGGCGGCATAGGGGGAAATGTCGTCGCCGAGGCGAAACGGCGCGGATAGTTTGACCCAGCACTGGCCGCTTTCCAGCAGCGTCAGCAGCGCTTTGAAACCCGGCTGATCGAGGCCGTCCTGAACGACGATGCGCGCGAAATGATCGAGCACGACAGGCACCGGCAAACGCGCGAGGCGAGGGCCGATCTCCGGCAGGTCACGCGCATCGAGATGCAATTGCACGTGCCAGCCGAGCGGCGCCACGCGCCTTGCCATTGCGTCCAGATCGTCGAGACCCGAGCGCGTATGCAGACGCACGCCGCGGAATCCGGCAGCGTCGAGACGCCGCAACTCCGCGTCGCTCACGTCCGGTTTCAATTGCGCAATGCCGCGCCATGCGCCGGACGATGTGTTGAGCACGTCGAGTGTGATCCGATTGTCGTCATAGACGGTCGGCTGGACGATCACCGCGCGCGTGACGCCGAGCTTCGCGAGCAGTGCGCGATATTCGTCGAGGCCGACCGGTGCGGGCGTATAGCGCCGCTTATCGCGGTACGGATACCGTTCAGGCGGCCCGTAGATGTGCGCATGACAATCGCATGCGCCCGGCGGCAAGACGAACGGTAGCGCAACCGGCGAGGCATCCGGCGATTGGCAGACCGGCGGTTCATCCGTTGATGCGTGGTGGCGATCTTTGGGCAAATCGGTCATGTCAAGCTCCGCGCCAGGGTTGGCAGTCACGGCCGTTTTTCGTACGCGACATGCTCGTATTTCTGCTGATATTGTTCCGGTGTCAGATAGCGCTGTTCGATGCGTTCAAGCTCCGCGATCCCGACCAGATCGTTGAGTTCCTCGAACGACACGACGAGGTCGGGGCGCTCGATCACATCACCGCTCGCTACCGACTCCTTCAGCGTTGCAATCGCGTTCTTCATGCCCTGAATGGCCGCCGCCGTCAGCAAGCGCGGATAGACCACCACGGCCACGCCCAACTCCTGCAATCGCCGCGCGGAAATCAACGGCGTGGTGGAGCGCTGGCGAATGCCGAATCCCATGTTGACGCAAACCGGCTTGGAGACATTCTTGACGACCGTCGTAATATGATCCGTGGCCAGCAGCGCGTCGGCGAACAGCAGGTCCGCGCCGGCTTCGGCGTACATATTCAACCGCTTGATGACTTCGTCGATGCCATGCGTGGCGAGCGAGTCGGTCCGCGACATGATGAGGAGCTCCGGATCCAGCCGCGCTTCCGCTGCGGCGCGGATTTTTTCCGCGCCTTCCTCGGCGGAGATCACCTGTTTGCCTTTCATATGGCCGCAGCGTTTCGGCCAGACCTGATCTTCGATCATCACGCCAGCGAGGCCCGCGCCGTCGAACGCGCGAACCGTGAAATGCACGTTGACCGCGTTGCCGTAGCCGGTGTCGGCGTCGGCAATCAGCGGCTGCTCGCAACAGGAGGCGAGCGCGCGCGTGACGCGCAGGTTTTCCTCGAGTCCCATGATGCCCTGATCGGCCCAGCCGAGACTGGCTTCACTCACGCCGGCGCCGGTCACAAAGCCCGCGGCGAATCCGGATGCGCCGAGCAGTCTCGTGCTGTAACCATCGAACACGCCCGGCATCACCAGGATTTCAGGGGCGGCAATCAATTCACGCAGCTTGCTTCTCTTGCTCATCGTTTCCTCCAGGCAATACGAACCGGCAATGGCTGCTCAGCTGCGCGTCACTTCGTAATGAAAAGCTCTTTGCGCCAGCGGTCCTTGTGAATGCCGATCACGTCTATCTGATCGACGTAGTACAGAATCTTGCCTTCGAGCGTGGCGGGGAATTTCGGCGCCTGAGGCGAATGCGTCAGCAGCACGTGCACGATTTCATCGGGAATGCCGTTGCGCAAGGCCAGATGCGCGGCCCAGAAGGCGTGCGGATACTGTTTGCCGATATCGGTCGCGACGACCTTGCCTTCCGCGTCCGGTGCGAACTCGACCACTTTGCTCGCGTCCTGCAACACGGCCGCCGCGATCAGATAATCGCGATTCACCTTGATGCCGTGGTGGCGTTCGAACAGATCGGCGACCGACATCGCCATCTCCAGCACGCACTGGTTATGGGGCAGAGTCGGATAAGGAATTTCAGTCGATGTCGGAACCTCCGCGATCCGCTTCCAGGGGCTCATCTCCCACAGCGTCTCCCATGTGGCAATGACGGCCTTGCGCAGCGTCGCGTCGCTAATGTCAGCGACCTGGGGAAACATCGCCACGACATCGATCGGTTCTTTCGATTGACTCATTGTGTGCTCCATAGCGTCCTCTTCTGTTTGACACATATCTGCCCTACGATACGGCGCCTCGGCTTGCTCGAGCAGGAACCGTGCTATCGGAATTGCCTCGCGCTGCGCAGCAGCATGCGTGACCGATGCACTGGGTGAACGCGAGGTCGGTCGCGGCATGATTGACCGGGCGTTGCGAGAGACGCTGCAGTTCTTGCCGGCGCGATGAAGTGACTGTCACGCAATGCCGATGTAAGGCTGTGGCGCGCGTGACGTGCGAGGGGGTCTCCGTTTAGTGGTTCGCCGTCTTGCGTCTGAGGCGGCTGCGTTGTGTTGCAACCAATATAGAGCAAGCGCCCGCAACGCGGAAATACCAAAACGATGACACGGACATAGCCCAATCCTATGGTTCGCTCACGCTACTGCGGCAGCGAGAGACCATATTGATCGTGCTGCTCGATAAGCCTTGTAAACAGTGCTTTGATCGCCAGTTCCACAATGCGGATGCCGTGTGTGACCGGACGGTGAACCGCGGTCGCGAGCACGAGCCGCGTGTGCAATTGCGGCCTCGCGAGCGCCCGCGCGTGCAGCGTAGCCGCAGCCAGTTCGCTGAGCACGGCGGGTTTCGCGAGTACCGTGCAGGCGAGGCCGGCGACCACCATTTCCTTGAGCAGTTCAAGCGTGTCGACTTCGTACTGCACGTCGAGCGTCACGCCTTCCTTGCCGGCCGCGTATTCGAGCGTGCGGCGCAGGCCGTGGTTGCGCGTCGGCAAAACCAGCGGTATTTGCGCAACGCCCGCGAGCGTCGTCTCGTCAGGTATCGCGAAGTTCGTGGCGGCGGCCGGCGTGACGAGGAACAACTCCGCGGCCGCCAAAGGATCGACCGCGACGGTGGACGAACGGCGGGCGTCGTGCAGAATCGCCATGTCGAGGCGGCCGTCGATCAGCCACTCGTGCACATAGCCGCTATAGCCCGATACCACGTTCACCTGCAGATTGGGATGCGTTTTGCGTAAACCGGCGATCAAGCGCATGCCGATCAGATTGCACACGGTCGGCGTCAAGCCGACGGTAACGAGTCCATGCGGCGAGTCGCGTTCCGACTGGAGATCCGCTGGAATCGCAGCCAACTGGCGCACGAGCGGACTCGCGCGTTCGATCAGTGCGAGGCCTTCCGGCGTCAGCGAAATGCCGCGGCCGTGGCGGTAGAGTAGACGCAGTCCGCATTCCTCTTCGAGCTTCTGGATCTGCCGGCCCAACGCAGGTTGCGCGATGCCCAGCACAGTGGCGGCTTTCGAAAAACTGCCGAATGCGGACACCTGCATCAGCAATTCGAGTCGTCTCAGATCCATTCTGACGCTCCTGCTTTTTTGCGGCATAGCTGCTATGCCCGATAAACCGATTGTGAGGCGCGCACAAAGTTTTGATAATAGTGCTCTACCCGGGCATCCGGCGGCATTGCTCGCGAGCATGTCGCCGTGTATTGCCGTTGTATTGCCGTGTCTGGAACACACAGAAGGAGTTGCACGATGAGTTCAAGCAAATCATCCCCCATTCCCGCGACATTGATACCGGGCGACGGCATCGGCCCGGAAATCACCGCTGCCACAGTCAAGGTACTCGACGCATTAGGCGCGCCCTTTGCGTGGGACATTCAGCACGCGGGCATGGCCGGAATCGAACGCGGCGGCGAACCGTTGCCGGAGACGACGCTCGACAGCATTCGCCGCACGAGGCTCGCGTTGAAAGGGCCGTTGACCACACCCGTAGGCGGCGGATTCCGCTCCGTCAATGTGCGGCTGCGCGAGGCGTTTTCGCTTTACGCCAATCTCCGGCCGGTGCGCACCATCGTGCCGGGGCGCTATGACGATATCGATATCGTGCTGGTGCGCGAGAACATCGGGGGGCTTTATGTGGCGCACGAACATTACATTCCGATAGGTGACGATCCGCATGGCGTCGCCGTTCTGACGGGAATGAACACGCGCGAAGGTTGCCGGCGCATCGCGCAATACGCGTTCGATTACGCGGTCAAGCATGGACGCAAAAAAATCACCGTGGTTCACAAGGCGAATGTGCTGAAGGCGTTGACCGGTCTTTTCCTCGAGACGGCGCGAGAGGTTGCGAGCGATTACGAGGGCAGGGTGGCCGTCGACGATCGCATCGTCGACGCCTGTGCGATGCAGCTCGTGTTGAATCCGTGGCAGTTCGACATGCTGCTGTGCACGAATCTGTTCGGCGATATTCTCTCGGACGAACTCGCGGGACTGGTCGGCGGACTCGGCCTCGCGCCCGGCGCGAATATCGGCGCCGACGCCGCCATTTTCGAAGCCGTGCACGGCTCGGCGCCGGATATCGCCGGGCGCGGCATTGCCAATCCTGTCTCGCAGATGCTGGCCGCGGGCCTGATGCTCGAACACGTCGGCGCGGGCGATCTCGCGCAGCGCCTCAATCAGGCGATCAGACAGACGCTCAACGACGACAACGTGCGCACGCCAGATCTGGGCGGGCATGCATCGACGGCGGTATTCACGGACGCACTGATCGCACGGCTCGGCTGAGTGGGCCGCGAGGATATCGCTGCCGCTTCCATTGCGTCGGGCGTTGCCGCCCGACGCGAGAACCGGCAGCGATCGGCGCGTCAATGCTTCACTTCGAGATCTTCCAGACTGATGTTGGTCGTATCCACGGCGACGATCGCGGCAACGAGCGCACAGGCAAACCACGCCGCGGCGCCGATGCCGATCAACCAGCTATGCCCCGCACCGATCCCCAGCAGGAACGACGCGACGAGCGGCGCGAAAAAACCGCCCAACCGGCTGAGCGCGAAGCTGATGCCGGCGCCGCGCGCCCGGATGCCCGTCGGATAGATTTCAGCCTCATACGTATGCAGCAACGGGCCGTTGATGAAGATCATGGCCTCGGTGAGAAAGCCGAACAGCACGATCATGTAGGTCGAGTCGGCCAGCAGAAAACACAGGCCGAAGATCATATTCAGCACATACGCGAACGCCATGCCCCATTTGCGCTGGATCTTGTCCGTAATGTAGACGGAGACCAGACAGCCAACCGGGTAGGCGATCTGGATGACGGCGGTGTAGGTCAGCGCGTGCACGATCGAATAGCCGCGCGAGTAAAGGAAGAACGGCACGAACGTGGCAAAGCCGTATGCACCGAATCCCTGCAGCAGTTCGATTCCCCACGCACTCATGGTTCTGCGGAGATAGGCGCGCGACAGCAGCAGGCTGATCGGCGATACGCCGCTCTCGATTTCGTATTCCGTTTTCGGCGGGGGCGGCAGCATCACGAGGTTCTTTTCGCGCATGACGTGGCGCTCGATTTTATCCATCACGTCGTCGGCTTCGTCGCGCCGGCCCATGCGTTCCAGCCAGCGCGGCGACTCGGGCAAGCCCATCCGCAGCAGAAGCGATGAAAAGCCGCCGAGCGCCGCGAGCAGCAATGCGATGCGAAATCCTGGTAGCGGCAAGTCATTCAGCGGCACGAGCAGCATCGAGGCGAAACCGCCCACCGTGCCGCCGAGAAAGCCGATCGTCAGCGCGAAGCTCGACATTTTGCCGCGCGCTCGCGCGGGCGACAGTTCCTGCACGTACGTCGTCGACAACGGCAATTCCGCGCCGGTGCCGATGCCCGCAATAAACAGCGCGATCAGCAATACCGTGGCATTCGGTGAGAACGCGGCGAGCAGCGCGCCGGTCGCGAGAATGCACAGGTCGAGCGTGAAGGCGCCGCGCCGGCCGATCTTGTCGGCCACCGTGCTCAAGCCGACCGCACCCACGAACGTGCCGAAAAAAAGCGCCAGCGGCAATTCCGTAGCGAGATGCGGTTGCCCGAGGTAAGCGAAGAAATGCGCGGAAATGGGTCCAACTGAAAATAGCATGTACGAATCCCAGAACGTGCCAAGCGAAATCAACAGAATCGATAAGCGCAGGTAGTTCGATTCGGGAAGGCGCTCGATTCGCGCGGCGATGGGAATGCGCAGGTTGGTTGTCATGGTGCATCCTTGTGTCCGTTGGGACTGCGCACGTTCATTGCGCGCGGGCGTCACGCGCAAACGTGGGAGAAAGCGGCTGGGGTCGGCGGCTCGGACCGCGTGCGGAGTGAGTTTCATCAGAACTTGTGGCGAAAGCCGAGCGACACGACGGTCTGACTATTGCTGTTCGACGCGGTGACCTGATTGATCGCCGCGACTGCCGGCTTGCCGGTCGAGTCTACCCCTGAGGCGTGTTGATAAACGCCCACCAGATACACATCGGTTCGCTTCGAAAGAAAGTAGTCCACCCCGAGCGTGCCCTGGTGGTACTGGGCCGCATCTGCACCGTTCACCGAACTACCGCGCGTGTAGTCGTATTCGAGCCCGACCAGCAGACTGGCCAGCACCTGGTACTTGAAACTGAGTTCGACGTTATTGAGTGTCACTTCGCCGCCGAGGTGGCGTGGATTCGGGCCGCTTTGCGCGGTATTGCCGAGGCCCATGAATTTGGTGTTCGAATAGGTCGCGCCGAGTGTGGCGGCGCCGATCGTGTAATTGCCGCCGGCGCCGATCACCTGATAGGTGTTCGCCGACGCGTAACCGCTGTACACAGGGCTCGTGATCGAATTGGCCGCTGGCGTGGCCGTGCCCGTCGTGCTATTGCCGAAGAAACTGACGTTCGGATTTCGCACGTTGAGATACGCGGCGCCGAGCGCGAGCGGTCCGTTCGTATAGCCGGCGCCGAGCGACCACACCTGATTCTGCGTGACGTTGCCGGCCACGCCGCCTAGACTGTACAGACCGCCGAACGTGATGCCGTCGTAGTTCGCGCTCGCGTATTTGACCGAGTTGTTGGTGCGCTGGCTATTGTCGAAGTTATCGAGGTCGCCGGGGTGCGAACCGATCGTGCCGCCCCACTGGTCGCCCACCGTCAGCGGCCCAATATAGTCGACCACCGAATCATATTGACGTCCCAGCGTGACGGAGCCGAAGCGCGTGGACGTCAACCCGACGTAGGCCTGCCGGCCGAACATCAGGCCGCCCTGGCCCAGTTTGCCGGTGCCGAGATCGAAGCCGTTCTCCAACCTGAAGATGGCGCTCAGGCCGCCGCCGAGATCTTCCGAGCCACGAAACCCCCAACGGCTGCCACCCTGCGCGGCCGTGGTCAGGTTGTACAGGTGCTTGCCTCCTGCGTTGCTGTTGTATTCGGGCCCTTCGTCGATCATTCCGTACAGCGTGAGGCTCGACTGGGCGAAAGCGGATGGCGCGGTTGCGGCAATGATTGCCAGCAGTCCCGCCGTGGACATCATCTTCATGTTGTCTCCTTGCGTCTCTGTAGTTGTAGGGTGATAACCGCAATCAGTGCTCCTGGTTGAGCGCCATCGACGGCACGCTCGAAAGTGGCTGAACGGATTCGATGCTCGACATGACTTCGATGAAATAGGGCCGCTGTGCCGCGAGACCACGTTTGACGGCTGCGTCGATTTCGTCTGAAGCCGTGACGCGCTCGGCGTCGATGCCGAACGCGCCGGCAATCAGGGTGAAATCCGGATTGGTCAGCGTGGTGCCGATATGCCGTCCCGGATAGGTGCGATCCTGGTGAACGCGGATCGATCCGTAGCAGTTGTTGTTGGAGAGAATGAAGAGGATCGGCAAGCGGCGCGCCACTGCGGCAATCATCTCGTTGCCGGTCATGGCAAAGCCGCCGTCGCCGACGAGGCAGATCGTTTTTTGCGCCGGCAAGCGGAGCTGCGTCGCAATGGCGGCCGGCGTGCCGTAACCCATTGCGCCGGACAGCGGTGACATCAGGCGTTGCGGATAGCGAAAAGGAAAATGGCGGTACACGGGCGCGGCGAACGTGCCGGCGTCGACGCAGATCACGGCATCCACGGGGGCATGCTCCGCCAGTGAGCGAACGACGTCGACGAATCGCACGCCAGCGCCAGTGTCGCCGTTGCTGTCGCCAGGTTCGACGGTGCGGTGCGGCCATTCGGCGATGTGCGTGGCGATGCCTCGCAAGCGCATAGACCATCGTTGCGAACGCGCTGGTGAACGATGCACACCAACGAGCGCATCGGCAAGCGCCACGGGATCGCACACGATACCGATATCCGGCGCCACATGCAGGCCGACGGGGTGGCCGTCCGCGTGGCAATGCACGAATGTCTGCGCCGCGCGCGGCGGCTTCGGGAAGCGATAACCCTGTGTCGTGATATCGCCGAGTCGCGTGCCGAGTGCGAGCACGAAGTCGCTCGACTCGAAGGC
The DNA here is from genome assembly GCF_046026985.1 of Paraburkholderia sp. RL18-101-BIB-B. Classification (NCBI taxonomy): domain Bacteria; kingdom Pseudomonadati; phylum Pseudomonadota; class Betaproteobacteria; order Burkholderiales; family Burkholderiaceae; genus Paraburkholderia; species Paraburkholderia sp. RL18-101-BIB-B. The sequence goes on along the minus strand of NZ_JARESV010000003.1, from coordinate 78,784 downwards.
TTCGATTTGCTCCGCCGGATTGGCCAATCCCAGATCGCCCGCATACAGCGGATGCCGGTTGGGGAAAATGTCCTGGCGTCGAAACGACACCGCGACCGGAACGTCGTACGTTTGCGCGAACCTCAGCAGCGAGTCGCGCCCGCGCGGCGCTTCGAACGCGCCACCGGCGATGATGAGCGGCCGCTGCGCCTGTTCGAGCAGACGGGCGATACGTTCGAGCGTTGCGTCGGAGGGAATTGTCGCTACGGCAGGCGGCACCTGCCATGCATCCGACTCGACCTGCTGCTGTTGAATATCTTCGGGTACGACCAGCACGACCGCGCCGGGCGTGTCGGCCATTGCAATACGCAGCGCCTTGAACGCGGCGGTCGCCAACTGTTCCGGCTCCGTGACTTCCACGACCCATTTGGCGATCGACCCGTACATCCTTTGATAGTCGATCTCCTGAAATGCTTCCTTGCGCAAATCCGCTTTGGGGATCTGTCCGACGATCAACAGCAGAGGAATGCCGTCCTGTTGCGCGGTGTGCAACGCAATCGACGCGTTGCTCGCGCCGGGTCCACGGCTGACCATGACGACGCCGGGACGGCGCGTCAGGCGTCCGTCCGCGCATGCCATGAAACCGGCGCCCGCTTCGTGGCGGCATGTCACCACGTCGATCTGCGGAAAGTCCGCGAGCGCATCGAGAATCCCCAGATAACTTTCACCGGGCACGAGAAAAACGCGATCTATTCCGTTTGCGGCGAGCACGGAAAGCAGGGCGTGGGACGAAGTCGTTGCGGTTGCAGGATTCATGAGCCGTAAATAGAAGTGGGCGAAAGGGGAGTCGACGGGTCCATTGTTGTTTTGATCGCCGTGCAGCATCAATCGGATCGCCGGCATATCAGCTATGCCGCTATCGGTGCTTTCTCTCTCGCGAAGAACGGTCTGCATTTCCTGTCGGGCGCCAGCGTGTCGGCGCGCTTGTGTGATGCCAATTGAAAGACTGTAGAAGAAGTGCGGTTTGCGTGGAAATACCAATTGAATGAGTCCATCATAGGCATAACCTCTGACCGTTAAACTCAGGATCACGAATCATGGATACCCGTCAGCTTCGGTACTTCGTTGCGATCGTCGATTGCGGCAGCATGGGCAAGGCGGCCGAGAAGCTGTATGTCGCGCAGCCTTCGCTGAGCCAGCAGATGAGCCGCCTCGAGGAGGAACTCGAAACGAAGCTGTTGATCAGAAGCCGGCAAGGCGTGGCGCCGACCGCCGCGGGCCAGTCGCTCTATCGTCATAGCCGGCTGGTATTGCGGCAAATGGAGGAACTCAAGCAGGAAGTGCGGGAGGGTGGAAATGCCGAAAGCGGCACCGTCGCCGTGGGTTTTCCGACCACCATGGCGTCGATTCTCGCCATGCCGCTATTCGCGCGCATTCAGGAGCGCTTTCCTCGCATCCGTTTGCAGTTCTTTGAAAGCATGAGTGGCTTTATCAGCGAACTACTCGCGAACGAACGCATCGATCTGGCCATTCTGTTTCGCGATGCGGACACGCTGGGCGTGACCGCGCTGCCGGTTCTCGAAGAACAGCTGTACGTATTCGGCGAGCCGGGCGGAACAGTGGGTGCGCTTGCACAAACCTGCACCCTCGCGCAACTCAGCGGCGTGAAACTCGTCGCGCCCGGCATCTCGAACGGTTTGCGCCTGTTGCTCGAACGGGTGTTCGCGCGCGAGAACGTCGAGCTGAATATCGTCGCCGATATCGACTCGCTTCCCACGCTCATCTCCGTTGCGCAATCGGGCGCGGCGTGCACGATCCTGCCGGTGTCGGCATTGGCGCAACGCGATCCGGCAAGGCGCCCGCGCGTGCGCAGGATCGTCGACCCGGCGTTGAAGCGTCCGGCGAGCGTCTGCTGGTCCAGCGCGACGCCGATGAACTCCGCGACTTCCGTGGTGTGTCAGACCATCGTCGATCTGATTCACGAACTGTCCGCGCAGGGCGAGTGGTCCGGCATCACGCTGCTCGACCCCGCCATGAATCATGCACGCGTCACCTCGCATCGCAGCGAAGAGGCGAATGTGTTTCGCCGGTTCGCTCATATGCGGTGAGCGCCTCGCGCGACGGCCTTCCATGAAGCCGCGCGTGCAAACTCCTATCACTTACCTTCAGGACGCCGGCGACTTCGCGTGCTTATGATCCGCGCTCAAGTCCACGCCCGCGAGAATTTCCCGCTCGACATCTTCGAGCGTTTTGCGGCGCGTTTCCGGACCGACCGCGAGCACCAGCAGGCACAACAGCAGCAGCACGCTTGCCAGCATCACGAATACGGCGAACGAGCCAAAGCCATTCAGCACGAACAACACGAAATACGGCATGATCGCGGCCGACACTCGCCCAACTGCGGTGGACGCGCCAAAGCCCGTGCCACGGATATCGGTCGGAAAGAGTTCGGGCAGGTAGACGGCGAGCACCGTATTCGCGGTGATCTGCACGAATAGCACTTCGAGAAAGCCGGTGGTGACGAGCAGCCAGGCCGGCGCATCGAGTGCGAATGCATAGCCGATGCCGACCGCGGCCGCCAGAAACGACGCCGTCGCCACCACGGTCCGGCGCCCCAGCCGGTCGACGAGAAAAATCGGAATCAGCATGCCGATCGGCGCGCCCATTGCCATCACCGCGGAGTAGGTGAGCGAGTGCACGATCGACTGGCCACGATGCAGCAGCAGCGTCGGCACCCAGCCGATAAAACCGTACTGGCTCGCGAGGATCAGCGACACGATCGCAAAGCAGAACAGCGTGCGTCCGAGCCGATGGCGGCCGAACAGCGCGGTCCACGGCAACTCATTGCGCTCCGGCAGGAAGCTCGCCGGCGCGACGCGCGGCGCGTGCGCGTCGCCGGTATTTTCGAGCCACAGGGCGTCGAGCACCTCATGCATTTCCGCGGTGCGGCCCTGACGTTCGAGCCAGCGCGGTGATTCCGGCAGCGCCCGGCGCAGATACCAGACGATCAGTGCCGGCACCGCGCCGACCACGAACATCGCGCGCCAGCCGACAGCCGGCAGAAACCATGCGCCGACAAATGCGGACAGCGGCTGCGCGCAATTCACCAGCAGCCCGAGCGTCACGCCCCAGCGTCCGCGGCAATGCGCGGGCGTCATCTCGGCCATGATCGCGTAGCCCACCACCAGCTCGCCGCCCAGTCCGATCCCTGCGATGAAGCGCAAGATCACGACCAGCGTGAACGAGGGCGCCGCCGCGGTCGCGAGCGTCGCGAGGCTGAACAGCAGCAGATTGAACTGGTAGAGCGATTTGCGTCCGAAGCGATCGGCGAGCGTGCCGCTCATGACCGACCCGATCGCAAGCCCAAAGAAGGTGGCGAAGATGAATTGCGCAACGCCGCCGGTGCCGGTGAAGTTCGTGTGCACCATCGAAGCCACCACGCCCGATTGCATGAACAACTCGAACGCATCGATCAGCATGCCCGCGCCGAGCAGCCAGAACATCCGGCGGTGCGCCGCGCCGACAGGCATCCGTTCGATAGTTGCCTCTGCGATCGACATGGTGTCTTCCTCCAGAATTACGCGTCTCGTTCCCGAGTGTTTGAGGCTCCTAGCGGATCTACACCGGCCGTGTGCCGCGCAACTGGACGCGATGCATCAGGCGCCGCTGGCCGGGATAATCGTCGAGCGCGAGATGCTGGCAACAGCGGTTGTCCCAGAACGCAATCGAACCGGGAGCCCAGCGGAAGCGGCAGGTGAATTCGGGTCGCGTCGAGTGTTCGAACAGGAAGCGCAGCAACGGTGCGCTTTCGGCCACCGTCATATCCTCAAAACGTTCCGTATGCAGCGAATTGACAAACAGCGCTTTCTTGCCGGTCTCTGGGTGCGTCCTGATGACCGGATGCACCGCGGACAGCGTCGTATGGCTGCCGTAACCCTGGCCCTGCGCGAGTACGTCTTCGGCTTCGAGCGACGCGAGAATGTGGCCGTTCGCATGCACGGCGCGCAGACCGGCCAGCATAGTCTTCATGCCGTCGGAGAGGGTGTCGTACGCCATGTACTGATTCGCGAACAACGTGTCGCCGCCAACTGGCGGCAGGATCCGCGCGGCAAGCACCGAACCGAGCGGCGGAATCTCCAGGTGCGTGGTGTCGGAATGCCATTCCCAGCCGAACACGAGCGCGTCTTCCGGCTTCTTGTCGATGATCAGCAGTTCCGGCAGCGAGCCCGGATGCTGCCGGTGTGGCGGCAACACCGCAAGCTCACCGAAATAGCGGGCAAAGTGAGCAAGATCGTTATCCGATGCATCTTGCTCGCGGAAAAAGATCACGAGGTACTCATGAAACGCGCGCCGGATCTGTGCGACCGTTGAAGGATCCAGTTCGCCGGACAGATTGACGCCGAACACTTCGGCGCCCAGAGAACCGGCCAGCGGTCTGACGATGATGCTCGATGCCATGCGAGTCTCCTCCGCGATACACGTGACGAGCGCCTGTCAGCATGGCCGAGGCGCAGTCTCCCACGCTCGGCGCCGCCCGTTCAGAAAATTCCTTGCGTTCATGTATGTGAACGTCTATGCTTATTCATGAACTCAGAATAGGCGATGTGCAAACGCTGCGCAAGCGCGTTTGCCTTCCGTCCATGCGTGAATTCGGGTTTTCCTTAGGCTTTTTCGGGGGCGCAATGACGGTCGCGAACGATTCGGATGTCAAAAGCGCACGGCGCGTAGTCGAGATTTTTCAATTGTTCGCGGAACTCAAGCAGGCGGTGCCGCTCGCGTTGATCAGCAAGCGTCTCGAGTTCCCCAAGTCGAGCTGCCTCGCGTTGCTCAAGACGCTCGAATCGAACGGCTATCTGTATCGCGTGCACGATTCGGCGGACTACTATCCCACGCGCCGTATCTTCGACGAGGCGCGCGTCATCATCGACAACGATCCGCTGCTATCGCACGTGCGGCCGGTGTTGCAGGAGCTCTGCAACGAAACCGGCGAGACAGTGTTCCTCGCCACGCGCACCGGCCATCAGTCGCACTACCTCGAAGTCGTGCAGTCGGGTCAAACGCTGCGCTACGCGGCAACGGTCGGAGAAAAGCGGCCGCTGCATATCGGCGCCGCCGGGCAGGCGCTGCTCGGCGCGATGACCGACGACGCGCGCAACGCGTTGATCGAGGAACTCGAGTTCGAGCAATACGCGCCGAATACCGTGACCAGCAAGACGCGCTACAAGCGTCTGATCGAGCAGGGCAAGGAGCGCGGCTGGTTCGTGTCGATCGGCGGATATCAGTCGGAGATCGCCTCGATCGGGCATTACGTGTGGATCAATGGCGAGGCGTATGCGATCGTCGTCGGCGCGCCGACGCAGCGGGTCAAGGGCAACGAGATATCCATCGGCCGGGCGGTCGCCAAGTACTGCAAGAAGATTTCGAGCCGGACGTAGCGGACCGCGAGATCCGTCGAGCGCGCGGTAGGAGCACTTGCGGCACCGGGTTCAGCCGCCGCGAAGCACGGCCCATACCTCGCTGCTCTGCAATTCATCGAGTGCGAGCACCGCATCGCGAACCTGTTCGGCGCGCGCGTGACTGACGGCCCAACACGCGTTCTCGAAGTACTTTGCGACGATCGCCTCGTTGGAGAGCGCGCGCTCGCCGGCGCCTTTGTTGATGCGGTAATAGCGGCGATGTTGCCGGCCGTCGTCCGTATCGACGATCATGCCGCCCGAGTAGTAAGCGGGGAACGCGCTATCGGGGTCCGCGACGCATTCCACTCGCGCGGACAGCGCGAGGATGCGCTCATCGGCGAGCGTATCGGGTTCCAGTTCAGCCAGTCCGAAGCGTCCACGCACGAGCGAAGCCGCCGCCACATATTGCGCGCTGAACTTCGCTTCATAGTTCGTGGTGGGCCGCCTTTTCGCCTCGAGTGGCTCGGTAACGATCGGCATGACCGGTTCGGGCAGCAGTGCCCGAATGCGGCTGATCCGGCTCAGATCGATCTCGCCGCTGTGCGCCAGATCGGCGCCGGCCTCCGCGATCGAATGCAGAAAATGGCATACAGGGTAGGGTTTGATCGCCATTTGCTCCGTTTCCCAGATTTCGCCGAGACCCGCGCTCGCCATGACGTAATCGACTTCGCCCGCGTGTTGCTGCAGGTGCGAATCGAATAGCCCATAACGCCCTTCATACGGGCGCGACGGCGCAACAAAACCGGCCTGCGCAAGCCGTGCCGCCGTGATGCCGCCAACGCAGCCCCAGCCCGGATGCAAGCGCTTGGACCACGTGCCTTCTTCGAGAAACACTTGCACGCCCGAAGCAGTGCTCGCTGCAATGCCTTGCGCCGCGGCCAGTTGCGCGGTATCCAGTCCATAGAGGCGGCCGGCGATCAACGCGGCCGAGAAGTGCGACAGCACACCGGTCGGGTGATAGCCGGCATGATGAAAGCCGCCTTTCGCCGCCGCGCCCAGACGCGTGGAGACTTCCATACCCACCAGATACGCGGCGAGCGCAGCGCGCCCGCTGGCGCCGGTTTCGTTGCCGACACACAGCGCTGCCGGCGCGCAGAAGGCGGTTGCGTGCACGATGCCTTTCATATGCGTGTCGTCGTAATCGAGTCCATGCATCAGCGCCGCGTTGAGCAGCACCGCATTGCGCACGGTGTGCGTTTCGCTGCTGCCGATCACCGGACTGACTCCGCTTTCGCCGAGCGCCCTGATGCCGCGCAAGATCACGTCGGCGAATTCGTTGCGATGGGACGCGAACGCAATGCCGAGCGCGTCGAGGATCAGATGCTTGGCGCGCGTGCGTACGTGGCGCGGCACTTCGTCGAGGTTCAGCGAGTGAGCAAACGCGGCGAACGTTTGCGAAAGCGTGCGGTTGCCGGCGGGTGTGCTTGCCATCGTGAACTCCATCGCATGTCGAATTCGAGGCCTGAAATCACGGGCCAACAGGATTCACGTTATAGATCGGCCTGCGTGACAAGCAAGCTGTTTCGCGAAAAACACCGTGCACATCCGCGATAACCCGGATCTTCGTCCACGCTTAAATCGACGTTCAGCATATCGAAATTCCGTATGCGGCGATTATCGGCGATGCTCGATAAAGCCCGCGACGCAGCGCGTCCGTGAGCGGCACGGGAAATACCATAAGACGATTGGAGACAGACATGCTACGAGCCCCGCTGCGAACCTGGATCGGCGCCTTGGCGGTGCTGCTTGCACTCTTGCCAATGGTCTCGCGCACGGCCTTCGCGAGCGATCCCGCGCTGATCGAGCAGGCGAAGAAAGAGGGCGGCCTCGTGGTCTACGGATGCGACCCGCCGCAAACGCCGGTGTATCTCGACGCATTCAAGAAGCGCTATCCGGAGATCAAGGTCAGTTCTTACGTCGCGGGCTGCTGGCAGATTTACAACCGCCATATCGCCGAGCGCAATGCAGGCAAGCAGGCCGCGGACGCGTTTTTCTCGCTGGAAGACGTCTTCACGCGGATGCAGAACGAGCAACTGCTCGACCCGTATCACTCGCCGGAGTTGAAGAACTTTCCCGCCGATGCCGCGCCCGCCGGAAAGGACTTCGAACGTGTGAAGACGTTGATTCTCGGCGTCGGTGCAAACAAACAGTATCTGAACGGCATGCAACCGCCGCAAGACTGGATGGATTTCGCCAACCCGAAGAAGGAGTGGCAAAACCAGATCACGTTTTACGACCCGCGTACGTCGTCGGCGGCTTTCTCGTTGCTTGCGACGCTGTACCAGAACTTCGGCGAACAGCGCACGGTGGCGATCTACCAGGGGCTCATCAAGTCTGGTGCTGAACTGACACCGACCACGCCGGCCGGTCTGTCGAAGATGCTGTCGGGCGAAAAGCCGCTGATGTTCTACGTGGTCAACAACCACTATAGCGGCGCGGTCGCCAAGGGCGCGCCGCTCGAATTCATCGTGCCGAAATCCGGCACCGTGTCGACGCCGTTTTCGGTCGCGGCGCTCAAGGGCGCGCCGCATCCCGCGGCGGCGAAGCTGTTCGTCGACTTCATGATGAGCGACGCGCAGACGATCATCCAGAGAGCGAACGAGTACGCATTGCGCAACGGCTCGGCGCCGCCGCAGGGCATGCCGAAGCTCGCGACGGTGAAGGTGCTGCCGCTCGACATCGACGCCGCGCTCAGGCAGCAGGCGCAGCTCATCGAGCTCTGGCAGAAAGCAACCGGAATCAGGTGAGGCCACGTATGTCGATCATCATTCGCCGCCTGCAAAAATCCTATGGCACGCAACCGGTGCTGAAGTCGGTCAGCGAGAGTTTCGCCGAGGCGCAGATTTCGGTGCTGCTCGGCGCGAGCGGTTGCGGCAAGACCACGACGTTGCGCTGTATCGCGGGACTGGAGCGGCCTTCGGATGGCGAAATCGTGATCGCCGGACGTACCGTGTATCAGGCTACGCCCGCGCTGTGGGTGCCGCCCGAACGCCGTCATGTGTCGATGGTGTTCCAGTCGTACGCAATCTGGCCGCATATGAGCGTAATCGAAAACGTCGGCCTGCCGCTGCGGGCGGCAGGAGTGAGCGGCGCCAAGGCACGCGACGCGGTGATGGCGACGCTGCGGCTCGTCGGCCTCGACACGTTCGCCGAGCGCAGCGCGACGCAGTTATCAGGCGGTCAGCAGCAGCGCGTGGCGCTCGCGCGCGCCATCGTGTCCGAGGCGCCCGTCATTCTGATGGACGAGCCGCTCAGCAATCTCGACGCGAAACTGCGCGTGGAGATGCGCATCGAAATTCGTGAATTGCAGCGGCGTCTCGGCCGCACCATTCTGTTCGTCACGCATGATCAGGAAGAAGCGATGTCGATAGCGGACACCGTCTACCTGTATCACGCCGGCACGGTGATCCAGAAAGGCGCGCCGAAGGATCTCTACGATCGTCCCGCCACGCGTCATGCAGCGGAGTTTTTGGGGCGGGCGAACATCATCGCGGACTACGAATGGCAAATGGGCGCGAACGGCGCGGTGTTCGCGATGCCCGGCGGCCTGACGTTGCCCGCCGCGCTCGCGCAACCGCCGCGGCCCGGCGAGCTGTTGTGCATTCGTCCGGAGAAGTGGCGCGTGCGTCAGGCGGGTACACCCGGCTCGATCGCCGGGCGCGTCGCCGAGGCGAGTTTCGTCGGCAATCGCACCGAGTACCGGATCGATACCGCGTTCGGCCAGATGAGCGTCGTGCAGCTCGACGCCGGTCCACGCCGGCCGGGCGACGCGGTCAGTATCGAAGTGGCGGCGGACGATATACGCGTGATAGGAGCGTGACCTTGGCCGACCTGCCTCTTTCGGAGCGTCACGCCGTGCAGCGCCACCGGTTCATGCAGCAGTTGCCGGCGATCATGGCGATCGTGCTGATCTGCTGCGCCGTCGCCGTCCTCGTGATCGCGCCGCTATGCGCCGTGCTATATCGCGCCGTATTCGACGCGGACGCGGGCACGCCGTCGGTGACGGGCCGTTACTTTGCCGAAGTGCTGGGCAAGCGGATTTACTGGGACGCGTTGGGCAACACGCTGTTCGTGTCGGGCGGCGCTGCGATGATCGCCACGCTGCTCGGCGTATCGTTCGCGTGGATTTTCGAGCGCACCGATACGTGGATGAGTGGCGTATTGCAATGGATCAGCCAGTTGCCGATCTTCATTCCGCCGTTCGTCGGCGCGGTCGCGTGGGCGCTGCTCGCCGCGCCCCGCAGCGGCATCATGAACCGGCTCCTCGCGGCGCTCGGTTTGCCGGGCGTGCTGGACGTCTACAGCCGCTGGGGCATGCTGATCGTGATCGGCCTGTATCTCGCGCCGTACGTGATGATGATCGTCGCGGCGGCACTGCGCAGCATGGACCCGAGCCTCGAGGAAGCGGCGCAGGTGTGCGGCCTCACGCCCTTGCAGACCATGCGCCGCATCACCATTCCGCTACTCACGCCGGCCGTGCTGTCCGGCGCTGTCCTTGCATTCACGATAGCGATCGGCCTGTTCGGCACGCCGGTGGTACTCGGCTGGTCGCGACAGATTCTCATGCTGACCTCGCGCATCTGGATCGGCTCGCAGGAAGTGCCGCCCAACTATGGCGTGATGGCCGTCCTGTCGATCTATCTGCTTGCGTTGTCGAGCTTCACGACGTGGCTGCAACGCGTGCTGATCGGCAAGCGGGTCTATACGACCATCAGCGGCAAGGGGTTCCGGCCGCGGCTCGTCGAACTCGGCGCATGGCGCTGGGCCACCGGCGCGCTTGCCGCGCTCTATGTCGTGTCCACGATCCTCGCACCGATCGCAATTCTGATCGCCGCGGCGCTGTCACGCTACACCTGGTCCGGCGAGTACTCGTTCACCACGGCGATCGGCTATCTGCAATCGGACGACGTGTGGTTCACGCTGCAAAACAGCGTGCTCATCTCGGTGGTTTCCGCGACCACGGCGACGCTCGCGGGCATCGTGATCGCGTGGATCGTCGTGCGCACCCGGCTGCGCGGCAAGGGCCTGCTCGAATACGTGATCCTGCTGCCCATTTCGATGCCGGGCATCGCGTTCGGCGTCGGCATGCTGCTGTTCTGGATCAACGTGCCGCTCTCTGTCTACGGCACCACGTTGATCATCATCTTTGCGTTCGTCGGCCGGTTTACAGCCTATGCAGTGCGGTCGGTGTCGGCCAGCCTGATCCAGGTGCATCCCGAGCTCGAAGAGAGCGCACGCGTGTGCGGCTATGGACCGTTGCGCACGTTCACGCACATCACGTTGCCGCTCATTCGCGCCAGCGTGATCGCAGCGTGGCTGCTGCTCTTCAGCTTCTTCATGACCGAGCTCTCGATGGTCGTGATTCTCTACACCGCGGCGGACCGCACGTTCTCCGTGCTCGCATTCGAAGCGTGGAATGTCGGCGATTTCTCGCGGCTCGCGAGTTACTCGCTGTTGCAGATGGCGGTCGGGATCGTCTTCATGGCGATTTTGAAGACCTGCTTTCGCAGCTGGAGCGCGCCGCGTTCCATGCAACCGGTCACACCGAACTGAAGCAGACGGCCGTCTGCGTAATCTGCCCGTTGCCGGGCGTCTGGAGGAGCAGGGTATGAAACCGAAGAACATGCTGATGGACACGATGAAGTCGGGCCGCACGGCACTCGGCGTGTGGGCGAACGATCCCGAAACCGCGGAACTGTGCGCGCATCTCGGCTTCGACTGGATCATGATCGACATGATGTTTACCGGCATGGACTTCCATGACGTGCAGAACATGATCCGCACCTGCGAGGCGGCTGGCATTACGCCGGTCGTGCGCATGCAGACCAATCCGTGGCACGGCTACGATGCGCGCATTGGCGTCGATCTGTCGCGCCTGCAGGGCCTCGGCGCGGAATACGTGCTGATCTCGCATTCGGGCCTACAGGAAATCAACGAAGCGCTCGAAATTGCGCGCGACTGGCACCGGCGCGCGCTATGGATTCATCCGTTCAACAGCCGCGAATGGGAGCAGCGCACCGACGAGATGGCGCAGGCCACGTACATCATTCCGCACGTGGAGAGCCAGGGCGGCATCGACGACTTCGACAAGGTACTGGACCATCCCGATCTGAAGATGTTCTTCTTCGCGATGACCGATCTGTCGAAAGTACTGGGCGGCAATGCGAAGAAACCGGACTTCAATAGCCCGGATCTGTGGAAGCTGGTGGACCGTGGTGTGAAGAAAGCGCAACAGCGCGGCATCATGGTCGGCGCTAATACGAGCTACGCCTATACGTTGGAGGAAATGCGCCAGCGGGTCAAACGGCTGCACGACGCCGGTATGAACTTCATCATGATCCAGGGCGCGCAGTTCCTGTTTCAGGTCGCGATGATGGAGTTTTTGCCGAACGTGCGCAAAGACCTGGGCCTGGTCTGAATGCGCGGTTGCGAACATCGCCATGATGATGCGGCACGCCGGAGGAGGTAACATAAGCCACGCGCGAGCTCACGTGCAAAGCGTGACACCCGCGCCCCGGTTTGCCGCTGAGGAGACAATCCACGTTATGGCGACGCATTTCGATCTGACCGACATGCAGTTGATGGTGAACATCGGCGAATCATTGAGTCTCACGCGGGCGGCCGAGAAATCGCACCTGTCGGCGCCCGCGGCCAGCATGCGGATCAAGAACCTCGAAGACTATTTCCGCACACCTTTGCTGTACCGTACCAATCAGGGCGTGACGCTCACGCGTTCCGGCGAGGAACTGATGCGGCATGCGCGCATTCTGATCGCGCAGGTCGAGCAGTTGCACGGCGATATGCAGGAATTCGCGCGAGGCGTCAAAGGGCGGCTGCGCGTGCTCGGCAATACCACGGCGATGATGGAGGTGATGCCGAACATCCTGAGCCGTTTTCTCGCCTCGCATCCGGATGTCGACCTCGAACTGCGCGAGAGCGGCAGTCAGGCGATTGCAAGGGCGGTCGCCGACGGTGCCGCCGATCTCGGCATTGTCGCGGGCTGTCCGCCTGCGGAAAACCTGCGCTATCTGCCTTGCCGCGACGACCGTCTCGTGCTGATCGTGCCGAGCGGTCACGTGCTCGAGGGACGTGACGCGGTGGCGTTCGCCGAGACGCTCGCGTTCGATTACGTCGGCTTGTCGGAATGGAGTGCGATTCACGCGTTCCTCGTGCGGGCGGCTGCCGAGGCGGGGCGGCCGTTCCGCTTTCGCGCGGAGATGGGCAATTTCGATGCGGTGTGCCGGATGATCGAGGCGACCGTCGGCATTGGCGTGATTCCCGACTCCGTGGCGCGCAGGCTCGTGCCGACCATGCGCATCACCGCGATCGCGTTGACCGATAGTTGGGCGTTGCGCCGGCTGCATGTCTGCGTGCGCGACTTCGACGCGCTGCCGCTCTTCGCCCGTGAACTGGTCGATATGTTCGCAGCCGAAGCGCATGTCGGAAAAGAAGACACGCTGACGGCCGGCACGGCGACGCCCTAGCGAACCTCGAAGATAGCCTCCACCTCCACGGACGCCGCGGCGGGCAGGGTGGCGACGCCGACCGCCGTCCGTGCATGCCGGCCGCGCTCGCCGAACACCTCGAAGAAGAGATCGGACGCCCCGTTGATCACTTTCGGCACGTCCGGATAACCCGGCGTCGCGTACACGAAGCCACCGACGCGGTGGCAACAGAGCACGCGGTCCAGGTCGCCGTCCAGCGCGAGGTGCAACGCCGCCAACAGGTTCAGCGCGCAGATCTGCGCGGCTTGCTGTCCGGCTTGAAGGTCATGGACCTCGCCGACCGGACCACTGAATCGCACTTCGCCTTCCCATTCACAGATTTGTCCGGAGAGGAAGATCAACTGGCCCGAGCGTGAAAACGGTTTGAACGCGCCGCGCGGTGCGGGCACGTTCGGCAAGGCGAGGCCAAGGGCGTTCAGACGGGCGAGGGCCGTACCAGGGGAAGCATTCGATGTGGGCGTGGTCATGGCGGTGTTGAAGGTTTCCATTGAGGTGAAAGCCGGCGGGCGATCGGAGCTGGTCAGGCGTTGGTCGATGCGAAGCGATCCGGTAGGCAAATCATGACACGACCGGGCGCTGGTGAGAAACGTGTGAAGCATGCTCGACGCTTCCATGCGAGCTAACGGCAACGATATACACCCGCGCGGGCGTATGATTTCGCAACCTCTGCCAAACAGGAGCCGCCCCATGCAACCGCGTGTCCATCTTCTCTTCATTACCGTATTGGCCGGTGCATTGAGTGCCTGCGCGCAGACCGGCCCCGTCGAATTCTCCGCCTCGGGCGCCGACGCGCCGATGCTCAATCAGGCAAGCGATATGGACTTCGGTCCGATGGACAGGACGATCGCGCAATGCAAAACGGTGTCGCGCAACGCGGGGCCGGGCCAATGCACGAAAGTTCGCGCCTACGAATCGTGCATGAAGAGCAAAGGCTACATTACCGTGCTCGGGCCGGAAAACCCGCAAGGCTGCGGCGACCCGGAATGGGAGAAGGATGTGCGGAAGTGGCTTCAGTGAGGGGTTCATTGCGCAAGCCCTGTCAGCACGCATGAGATCCCGGCTGCTAACATGACGCTCCCCCTGCTTGCGCGAGAGAACGACATGCGACTGAAAGACCGGGTTGCCTTGATTACGGGTGCTCAACGGGGCATCGGACACGCGATAGCGGCAAGATTCGTCGCCGAGGGAGCAAAGGTGGTGCTCGCCGATGTAACGGACGCGACCGCGGAAGCAGATGCGCTTTGCGCCTCAGGTGGCGAAGCCTGCTACGTCCGCGCGGACGTGTCGCTCGAATCCGACGTCAGCGAGATGTTTCGCCAGGCTGAAGCCCGTTTCGGACAGGTAGACATTCTGGTCAATAACGCAGGCATCGAATTCGCGAAGACCGTTCTCGACACGACCGTTGCGGAATGGGACCGTCTGATGGCGGTCAACCTGAAAGGCGTTTTCCTATGTTCGAGAGCGGTCATCCCGTCGATGCAAATGCGCGGTGAGGGCGTCATCATTAACATTGCGTCCGAGTTGGGACTGGTGGGCGAGGCCAATGTCGCCGCCTACTGTGCGTCGAAAGGCGGAGTCGTCATGTTGACCAAGGCGATGGCGGTCGATCATGGCCGCAGCGGTATTCGTGTGAATTGCCTGTGTCCCGGCCCCGTCGCGACGCAATTGCTGGAGGATGTGTTTACCAGCAGCGTCGATCCGGCCGGTTTGCGACGCTCATTCGAAGCCGCGACGGTGTTGGGCCGAATCGGTACGCCTGGCGAAGTCGCCAGCGCCGCCGCTTTTCTGGCGAGCGACGACTCGGCCTTCATGTCGGGCGCGAATCTGGTCGTTGACGGAGGATGGACGGCGCGTTGAATCACACGGGTGATCGAAGTGGCGCGACCGGCCAACCGGAGCGTGTGCGGATCAGCAACGAGCTGGGCGCGCCCGAAGCAGATGCCGAAGCGCACACGCGCCAAGGCTAACTAACTCGCGCAAAGCGCCACGATCTCCGCCGCTGACGCCTCTTCACGCGCCAAGGTTCGCCGGTCCATCCACTCGAAGCGGCCCGACGCGAGTGCTTTGCTGCTGACCACCACGCGTTGCCGGCATGCGATCAACTCGGCGTCGGCGAGCTTTTTTCCGGCTTGCGCCAGACGATCGTCGACCAGCACGCTCAATCCTTTTGCTTGCAGTTCGCGTTGCAGCGCCTGGGCGGCCTCCTGCCGTTCCTGACGCTCCCAGTCGATGACGGTGAGCACGACGTCGAAGGTGTTCAACGACTCGCTGCCCCAAAAGCCGCGCTCGTCGCGCTGCCGGCTGAGCAGCAGCATGGCGAGGCGCGAAACGCCCACGCCGAAGCAGCCCATTCTGACGAATTCGCCTTTGGCGTTCACCAGGCCCATAGCCTTGGAGTAACGATCGCCCAGGTCGAAAATGTGCGCACATTCGAGTGATTTCTGACCGTCGGTCTCGTCCTCGCCGAGTTCGCTGAGGACATGAAACTCCTCCGAGCTTTGGCCGCCGATTTCCCCGTTGTCGCTGGACTTGACGATGGCGGCGAGCCCCAGTCGCCTGAAGATGCGCTGATAGGCTTCGCGAACAGCCTCATACGCTGCGCGTGCACCGTCTTCCGTGGCATTGAAGGCGTAGCCGTCTTTCATGATGAACTCCTTGGCACGCGCGAGGCCGCCGCGTGTCCTCAGTTCGTCGCGGTATTTGTTGCCGAACTGATAGAGGCCCAGACTCATGTCCGTCCTGTTGTAGTGCGTCTTGACCATGTTGGTGGCCAATTCCTCGCACGTGGCGCCGAGGCAAAAGAGCCGGCCGGAGCGGCTCGTGAGCCGCATCAGCTCGTCGCCATACACGTCCAGTCGCCCGGTTTGCCGCCACAGATCGGCGTCCTGCAACAGGCTCATCTGGATTTCGCAAAAGCCGGCGCGCTCCATCTCCTCGCGCACGATGCTCTCGACGCGCCGCTGCGCTCTCAGGCCGAGCGACATCCAGGAGTAAAGTCCCGCGGCGTCCTGATGGACGAGGCATGCCTTGCGGGCGAGGTCGGTCAGTTCCAGCCGGGTGTTGTCCTGCTCGAAGAAACTGTTGGCGAAAAATTGCTGTGAGAATTTCATGATGTGCTCCGGATTCAGAATTCAGCGTAAAAACAGGCCTGAAATGAAAAAACGCCCGCAAGGGGCGTCCGGATCATCGATTCTCACGCGAGGCGCAGGCGCTTAGCCTCCCTGTCGCGAATATTGAGTTCTCGAGCAGACTCCGGCCGCCATAGCGGGCACCGGAGGTCGTTGCGGGAGAGTGCTCAAAAAGTCCATGATGTTCTGCTGCTCGTGCTGTACTCGTTTCTATTCAATGGCGGGAGATGCTGCGCCGACATGATCGAGCGGATCGCGGGTTGGCTTCGCTTCCTCGTCTTTCATTAGTTGCTACTCTGCACGAAACATGGCGCGGCTGCAACCCCGCCTCGCCAATGTCCGGGGCATAGGGGCACTGTCTGTGCTATTACCCAGGTTCGCCCAGCGTGCGTCTCAATGCCGTGAAGAACAGTTCCGACTGCGCGCGCTCGCTTTGCACCTGATTTGCCACGCGAGCCGCAAGGGCAGGGTCCACCGGCTTCAGGGCCCGCCCCGTGGAAAGCGCCAACACTTGGCTTTGGCAAGCCCGCTCCAAATAGTAAAGATCATCGTACGCGTAGTCGATGCGCTCGCCGCACACCACCACGCCGTGGTTGCCGAGGAATACGATGTCGCTGCCATTCATCGCATGCGCGATCCGTTCGCCTTCTCCGGCGTCCAGTGCCAGGCCGTTGTACTCGCGGTCCAGCGCGATGCGGCCGTGAAAGCGCATTGCGTTTTGCGACAGCGTGGTATCGAGGCCGCAGTCTTCGGTCAGCGTCAACGCCGTCGCGTAGGGCATATGCGTGTGCAGCACGCAATGCTTGCCCGCGATGTTATGGACCGCCGCGTGGATGAACATGGCGGTGGGCTCGACCTCGTGCCGACCGGCGACGCGATTGCCGAGACCATCCACGATGAGGATGTCGTCCGCCGTAATTTCGCTCCACATCAGGCCGCGCGGATTCAGCAGGAAGAGCCCGCGGTTGCCGGGCAGTGCGATGCTGAAGTGATTGCATACCCCTTCGCCGAGACCGTGATGCGCGGCCGCACGCAGTGCCAACGCAAGATTCTGCCGCAGGGCGACGACTTCCGGGGCGTGAAAAATGGCGTCTTCAACAACCGGGGTAGCTTTCATGGCGGTGTCCGCGTTCGTAATGATGTGGAGGAGGCGGCCCTTATCGCCCGACTCTCGACAAACATTGACGAGCTTATCAGCGGCTTCAGGCGAGAGGTAGTGCGAGCCTCGCTATTTCCGCGAAGTATCGCGCACCGGTTAGCAAAATATCATCATTGAAGTCATAGGTTGAATTATGCAACGGCACGCCGCCCGTCTTGCCCGTATCCCCGTTGCCGATGAAAGCAAAGTTGCCCGGCACGACCTGCAGGAAGGCGCCGAAGTCCTCGGAGATCATCATGGGCTGCACGTTGGCTTCGACGTTTTCAGCGCCGACGATATGACGGGCCGCCGAGACGGCAAGCTCCACATAATCCCCCGAGTTCACGGTCGGTGCAAATTCGTGCGTGTATTCGAACGAGCACTGCGCCCCGTGCGCGTGGCAGATCCCTTCGCTGATTTCTCGCATGCGGGTGGCGAGCATGTGCTGCACCTCCGGCGCGTAGCTGCGCGTGTCGCCTTTGATCGTCACATTCGAGGGGATGACGTTGCGAATGCCGTCCGTGATGAACTCGGTGCAGGAAATCACCGCCTGTAAGCCCGGATCCAGGTTGCGCGAAACGATGGTCTGAAGCGCCAGCACGATTTGCGACGCGATCACGATGGGATCCACGCCCATGTGCGGCCGCGCCGCGTGCGTGCCGCGCGCCTTGATATGGATGACGAAGTTATCCTCGCTCGCCATGATTCCGCCGGCTCGGGTCGCGAATGTGCCGGCCCGCTGGCCCGGCATATTGTGCGCACCGAAAATTGCGTCGACAGGGAAGCGCTCGAAGAGTCCGTCGCTCATCATCGCTTTTGCGCCGCGGCCGTGTTCCTCCGCCGGCTGGAAGATAAACCGCACCGTACCGTTGAAGTCTCGCCGCTCGCAAAGCAGGCGCGCCGCGCCGAGGATCATGGACACATGGCCGTCGTGACCACACGCGTGCATCTTGCCGTGCGTACCCGACGCGTGCGAACGGTCAGGCGCGTTTTCGAGGATATTGAGCGCATCCATATCGGCACGCAGTCCGATCACGCCTTTTCCCGACCCAACGGTGAGATTGGCGACGAGTCCGGTACCGCCGATTCCACGGTGAACCTCGAGGCCGAGCGTTTGCAGAATGTTCGCCACGTAATCGGCGGTCGCGACTTCCTCGAAGCCGGTTTCCGGATGCTGGTGCAGATGCTGACGCCAGCTTTTCAACTGCGATTGCAGGGACGTTTCCATGGTTTCAGATCCTGTTCGAATTCGATGCATGTCGACGCGTCATGCCATATCCGCCGATGAGTGAGCGAGATGGCCGAGCCAATCGGCCTGGCGCTCCAGCACCGACGCAGCGGTTTCGCCCACGCATTGCGCGTAGACGGAGGGCGCGGTCGCACCTTCCGTGCTGATGACGAGCACGCGCGAATTCGCATTCAGTCCGACCGCTCGCGCCAGGTTCGCGTCGCTCATTAACGCGGCCAGGCCTGCGAAACCCGCAGCGCCCGACTCGCCAGCCACTAGCGGCACATCGCGCGCGGAGCCGGCGGCCAATGCGCGCATGGCAATGATCGCGTCGTCGTCCTGGATGGTCATGAAGTGATCGATGCAAGGCTGCAGGATTTTCCACGCGAGCGGCGATGTCTCGCCGCAAGCCAGCCCGGCCATAAGAGAATCGATCGCTCCGCTAGCTCTCGTCGCGCGGCCCTCGAGCGCGCTTTGATACAGGCAATCGGCCTGCTGCGGCTCGACCACCACGAAGTGCGGCCGATCCGCGCCATAGGTCTCCCACAGAAAGCTCGCGATACCCGCGGCAAGGCCGCCCACGCCGCCTTGCAGAAAGACGTGAGTGAATGCCGGGACGTGCTGATCGCTGGCGCTTTGCTCGATGATTTCGGCGACCACGGTTCCGTAGCCCTGCATCACGTCGCGAGGAATGTCCTCGTAGCCTTCGTACGAGGTATCCGACACGACATGCCAGCCGTTTGCAGCAGCAAGGCGGGCTGCCTCTTCGACCGACTCGTCGTAGTTGCCCGCGATGCGGATGATCTTCGCGCCGTATGCAGCAATCGCCTGCTCGCGTTCGACGCTCACATTGGCATGCAACATGATCACGCATTCACAGCCGACCGTTTGCGCGGCTGCCGCCAACGCCTTGCCGTGGTTACCGTCCGTCGCGCTGATCACCGTCAGATGGGTGAGCATGTCCTTGCAGCGTCCCTCGATCACGGCAACCGCGTCGAGGTCGTGCATCGGCCAAAGGCGCAGGATCAGCCGGACCAGTGCGATGGGCGCGCCCAGCGCCTTGAAGCTGCCGAGTGGGGAACGCACGGACTCGTCTTTCACGCATAGCTTCGTGACGCCGAGTCGCGCCGCGGCATCGGGTAAATCCCGGAGCGGCGTTGCCTTTGGATTGAGGTGATCCCAATGCGACAGCCATGCACGGCTTTGCTGGGCCGCCGCCACGTTCAGGATCTGCGTCAGGTCATTGGGGTAGCACGTACGCGACGCATGCTTGTTGGCGATGAGCATTGCAATTCGACTCCGGAAAGACGGTTGGACAAAGTGATTTCAGTCGGGAAAAGGGCGGGACGCCGTCCTCGACATGTCACCTTCCACCAGAATAATATTGCTTGACCCGCGTCGATATGACGCAAAATGCAGGCTCTTTATGAAAAAAAATCTCATTTAACCGGGTTGAAGCACGACTATGGCCACGACTCTCGATACCTTCGACAGAAAGCTGCTGCGCGAAGTACAGGAAGACGCGCAGATCCCGCAGAACGAGCTTGGGTCACGCGTCAGTCTGTCCACTGCCGCCGTGAACAGGCGCCTGCGCCGTCTTGCCGACGAGGGCGTGATCGAACGGTATGCCGCAATCGTTTCGCCGGAGAAGGTGGGTTCGCCTCTCACGATCATCACGTCCATCGAGGTCGAGAGCGAACAGATCGACCTGTTGGACGCGATGAAGCGGACGTTCTCACAGTGTCCGCAAGTTCAGCAGTGCTATTACGTCGCCGGCGAGTGGGACTTCGTGCTCGTCATGACGGTGCGGCATATGGAGCAATACAACGAGTTGACCCGGCAACTCTTCTTCGCGAATAACAACGTCAAGCGCTTCAAGACGCTGGTGAGCATGAGCCGCGTCAAGGTCGGCTTGACGGTGCCGGTCGATCTCGACGAATAGCCCGCTCGCTATCTGACGACGCTGCGATCGTGCCAGTCGCCTTGCCCGAACTGGCGAACGGTGATCGCGCCATTGCGGATGTCGCCATTCGCATCGAACTGGATGGGGCCGGTCACGCCATCTATTTTCAAAGTCTGGAGCCTGGCGAGGTAGACCTTCGGGTCGGTGGAGTCGGCTGCCTGCATCGCGCCCGCCATGGCCATCACGGCGTCGTATGCATACGGCGCGTAGAGCTGCACAGGCGTGCCGAAGCGCTGCTGGAAGCGTTTGAAGAAGGCGTCGCCCTGCGGCATCTTCGCAGGCGGCACGCCTGCGAGCGTGCAGTACATGTTGTCCGTCATGGCCGATCCGGCCAGCTTGATGAACTGCGGCGTGCACGCTTCATCGCCTGCAATCAGTTTCGCCTTCAGGCCGAGTTTCTGCGCCTGTTGCGCGAACGAGGCTGCCTGCGTATCGCCACCCGTGAACACGATTCCCGTCGGAACATGACTCTTGATCGTGGTCAGCACGGCCATCCAGTTGGTCGTTTTGTCCGTTCCGTATTCTCGAACCACGACGGTGCCACCCGCCGCCTTGACGGCCTTTTCGACCTCGTCGGCGAGGCCCTGGCCGTATGCCGTGCGGTCATCGACGATGGCGACCCTGGACGCCTTGAGATCCTTGACGAGGTAGGTGCCGATAACCGTTCCCTGTCTGACGTCATTGGCAACCATGCGAAACACTGACTTGTAGCCTTGCGCCGTCAGCTTCGGGTTGGTCGCGGACTCCGTGATCATCGGAATGCCGGCGTCGGAATAGATCTTGGATGCGGGAATGGACGTGCCGGAATTCGCATGTCCCACGACGCCCGCCACCTTGTCATCGATGAGTTTTTGCGCCACGGTCACTGCCGTCTTGGGATCGGCGGCGTCATCCTGGGAGTCGAGCGCGAACGTCACGGTCTGTCCGCCGATACGCAGTTTCCTGCTGTTCAGATCCTCGATTGCGAGCCTGACGCCGTTCTCGTCATCTTTGCCGATGTGCGAGAGTTCGCCGGTCAGCGGCGACACCTGGCCGATTTTCACGGTGACGTCCGCGCGAGCCGAAAACGGCGACGTCGCTAATGCCAGAGCAAACATGGCGGTGGTGCACTTCAGTGTTTTCACGATCAGGTACTCGCAGAAATGGAGACGGGGCTGATGCATCGGAGGCACGACTCGGGGCCTTTTGCTTGTCGCGCAGGCTGATGGAAATCGTACGGTGCCCGCGTGGTAGCCAAAATCGCGTGAGGTGCCGCTCGTGAAATTGCTGATCGAAAACAGCCTGCGGATCGATAATTTTTCTCGGCGGTGTTGGCGCACCGGCGAGGCGTCGGGTCGACGTGACAACGGCCGTTCGCTATTTCCGACGAAAGGAGCGCTTCCGCTTAAGCCACTCAATAGGTGTAAGAGGCGATCACGCGTTTAATCTTTTCCAACGACTCCCGGAGCGTGGTCAATTCAACAGAACCAAGCGCCACGCGAATCGCATGCGGTACATGTTCCGAAGTCGAGAAAGGCTCGGCAGTCGAGACTGAAATTCCCTCGCGCACGAGCGCCATCGCAACCACGTCGGCGCGAACTTCCTCTGCGAGAGGAAGCCAGAGGAAGTAGGACACGGGATGACAAACGCGTCGCAGTCCGGCGAGGACCTCGGCGGCCATCGATTGCCGGAGCCTCGCATCCTCGCGCTTCTCTATCTCCAGACGTGTGACGGTGCCATCGTCGAGCCAGCCGCAGGCAATGGCGGTCATCACCGCGGCCGTGTTCCAGGTGGTGGCCCGGATCGCACGCTCGATCGGCGCGACCCAGCGATCGGGGGCGGCAACGAAACCGACTCGCAAGCCGGTGGCGATGCTTTTCGACAACCCCGAGACGTACACCGTCGTCTCAGGTGCGAGCGCTGCCAACGGGGGCGGCGGGTCTTCCGCGAGGAAGGCATACGCGGCGTCCTCGATGATGAGCAATCCGTGCTTTCGGGCAAGCGCCACCAACTCGTGCCGACAATGCGCGTTCATGACCCAGCCTAGCGGGTTATGGAGTGTCGGCATCGTGTAGATGGCACGCACTTTTCTGCTTCGGCACAAGCGTTCGAGCGCGTTCAGGTCGGGGCCCTGGTCGGAAACCGGAATGGGCGCCAGTTCGAGCCGGATCGTTTCGGCTAGCACCTTGAACCCCGGATAGGTCAACGCGTCGACCGCGACCACATCGCCGGGCTTCAGGAGCGCTAGAACGGTTGCTGTCAAACCATGCTGCGCGCCGTTCACGATCACGACCTGATCGCCTTTGACAGCGAGCCCCCGACACGCCAGGTGACGCGCGACGATCTCCCGTTCATGCGTCCGGCCGCCGTGCGGCTGATAGCGCAATAGCGCATCCAGGTCGCCGGAGGACGCGAGTTGGCGCAGGGCGCTTCTGAGAAGTTCGGCCTGACCGGGGAGGGACGGATTGTTGAAATTGAGGTCCGTCAAACCCGCGTCGCCGGCATGCTGGTCGACGCCCAGGCGCGGAGGCAGGGATATTTCTCGCACGAAGGTGCCGCGGCCGGTTTCGCCGCTGACCAATCCCATCGCCCCGAGTTCGGCATAGACCCGCGATGCGGTGACCAGCGCAAGTCCCTCCTTGGCGGCGAGCTGCCGGTGAGTCGGCAAGCGCGTGCCGGGCGCGAGGCGTCCCGTCCGAATCTCGGTCGCCATTCTGTCGACCAGCAATTTGTACCGCGAGGTGGGCATGCGCAAATGTATCCATGACAATTATTTGATTGTATTAATTCTCGGCCATACGATGTCACATCGCAACTCTGTTTGCGCCGTCGCGGGACCTGCCGGCTTTAGTGGCGCGGCCTCATGAAGCGGCCGCCAACAATAAGCGCCCCTTGGGCTCATGGACGACAACATCATGCACATCGCCATTCTTACCTTCGAAGGCTTCAACGAACTCGACTCGCTTATCGCGCTCGGCGTCCTCAATCGCGTCAAGAAGCCAGGCTGGCGGGTGTCGATCGCTTGTCCCACCGCGCGGGTCAAGTCGATGAATGGCGTGGTCATCGAAGCCCAGGCTTCATTGCAAGAGGCCTGTACTGCCGATGCGGTGATCGTGGGCAGCGGCAGACAGACGCGTGAAGTCGTCGCCGATAGTGCGTTGATGGCGCAGTTGCAGCTCGACCCGTCAAAACAGCTGCTGGCCGCGCAGTGTTCCGGCACGCTTGTTCTCGCCAGGTTGGGCCTGCTCGATGGCGTGCCGGCATGTACCGATCTCACCACCAGGCCGTGGGTTCAGGAAGCGGGTATCGACGTGTTGAATCAGCCCATTTTCGCCAGCGGCAACGTGGCGACCGCCGGGGGCTGTCTGGCTTCGGCTTACCTCGCCGCCTGGATCATCGCCCGTCTGGAGGGGATCGACGCGGCGCAGAGCGCACTGCATTACGTCGCTCCCGTCGGAGAGAAAGAGGCCTACGTGTCCCGCGCGATGGCCAATATCATGCCGTTCCTGGAAGCGAACCTGACGACGGTGTAAGCGAACAAACTAAAACGCCAGCGCGGCCTATTGACTATTCCTCTTAGAAAATCGGTCATTTGAGTGAGGTCGCCTGGCACATCGCGGCGGTCCGATCCGCCGCAATACGACCGGCTTCGATCGGTCGAAACCGCAGTCGCTACCACGGCAAAAACTGAAGGCATCGCCGATGCCTTCAACCCACGCTAAACGTCATTCCCAGTCAAGCGCTTTCTGCGTTCTCTCCTTTTCCCCGCCGCTTCAACTGCGCAAAAACCAACACTTACCCGGCGACAACGTTTGCGCCGATTCAATCCGTCGGGGTCGGTGAGTTTGGCTATTTACAAAATGGGAGGCTAGCCAAATACTCCCGCCACAACTTGAAAGTCGAGTGTCAACGAGAAGTCATGCCAGTCCGTTTAACACGGACGTCAGCCGTCATCGGCTGACGCAACTTCACATTCGCTTCCCCCCATGAACACTGCGTTTGCCCTAAGGTCGCAGCGGTCCGGGGTAAATATTACCAACGATTACAAACCGGGTCGTCGTACACAGGAAGGGTCCGGGGAGACTGTCAGCGCATGAAAGCATTAAGTGTTCTCCATAGTGAGTCGTCACGGGGATGGGGAGGCCAGGAGGTTCGCACGCTCAAGGAAATGATCGCGTTGCGAGCGCTGGGTCATAACGTCGAACTGGTTTGTCCGGAAGACGCGCGCCTTGGGATTCGCGCGCACGCTGAAGGCTTTCAGGTGCATTACGCGCGCATGCGGGCGGGCGCGGATCTGCGCTCCATGCTCACGATCCGGTCGCTGCTCGAGCGTCGTCGCTTCAATGTGCTGAATACGCACAGCGGCCATGACAGCCTCGTCGCCGGCATGGCGGGGCGGCTCGCGCGGACGCCGTTCATCGTGCGCACGCGGCATCTGGCGTTGCCGATCACATCGCTTGCCACGTACAACTGGATTCCTCATCGCGTCGTCGCGGTCAGCCATCATGTGCGGAAGTACCTGATCTCCGCGGGCGTGCAGGAACACCGCGTCGAGACGATTTACGACGGCATCCTGAAGCCGGAAGCGGGGACCTGCTCCACGTTGCGCGATGAACTCGGACTGGACGCCGACACGGTTGTCGCCGGCATGGTGGCGATCGTCCGCGAGAAGAAAGGCCACGAAGACCTGATCGCGGCGGTCAGGCCGATGCTGGCCGAGCGTCCCAATCTGCATGTCGTGATGGCGGGCGACGGCGTGTGGTTCGAGAAGATCAAGACGATTGTCGATAACATGGGCTTGTCCCAGCGTATCCATCTGCTCGGCTTTCGCACGGACATTACCAACGTGCTGCGCGGCTGCGATCTGTTCGTTTTGCCGACGCATCAGGAAGCGCTCGGACAATCGTTTATCGAAGCGATGGCGGTGGGTTTGCCGGTGATCGGCACGCGCGTCGACGGCGTGCCCGAGTTGATCGACGACGGCGTGAATGGCCTGCTCGTGCCGGCGCACGACATCGATGCATTGAGGAGCGCGCTGGCGCGTCTGATCGACGATGCGCCGCTGCGCGAGCGCCTGGGGCTTGCCGCGCGTCTGAAGACCGATAACCGCTTCACGGTGGACGCCATGGCGAACGAGACCATCGACTGTTATATGCGTGGCATCTATGCCCGGCGGGCTTACTACGGCGAACGGCGGGCGGCGGCATGACGAAGTTCGCACGCGCGGTGCCCGTGCTGATGTATCACCACATCAGCACCTCGCCAGGCATGATCACGGTGTCGCCGGAACACTTTGCCGCGCAAATGGCGTATCTGGCCGAGGCGGGGTACACGACCGTCGGCAGCGCGCAACTGTCGACCTATCTGGCGGGCGAGCCATTGCCGAAGAAGTCCGTCGTGCTGACTTTCGACGACGGCTACCTCGACAACTGGGTGCATGCGCACCCGGTCCTACAGGCACATGGATTGACCGCGTTGTGCTTTCTGGTGACGAGCTGGATCGGCGAAGGACCGGTGCGTGCGCACGCGCGTTCGGGCGACGCGCTGCCTGCATTGCTCAATCACCGCGATGGCGAGGTGGCGATCGAAAACGGTGAAGCCGATCGCGCCATTCTTCGATGGTCGGAGATCGACGCGATGCGTGAAGCCGGCACGTTCGAATTTCACAGTCATACGCATAGCCATGTGCGGTGGGATCGAGTCTCCGCCAACGCAGAGGAGAAGTGCGCCGGGCTGACACGCGATCTCGCCAGCGCGCGCGCCATGCTGGAGCAAAGACTGGGCGCCGTATCGGATCATCTGTGCTGGCCACAGGGATACCACGACGACGACTATCGGCGCATTGCGGCTCAGGCCGGCTTCCGTCACTTTTACACGTGCGAGACGGGTTCGAACTATGCTGGACGTCATGACGGCGCGGCTCGCTCGATCACTCGCCTGGAAGTGCGTGACCGGCCGGCCTCGTGGCTCGCCTCGCGGTTATGGGTGCATACGCGGCCCGCGATCAGCCGGGCGTATTTGAGGATCAAACGGTAACGCGCTGGCGTCTGACTTTTCGCAGGCGCAACCTTCCCACCTCTGCGCCGTCGCTATGGCGCCCACAGCCGGGCCGCTTCATCACAACTGCGACTCGATCGGCAACAAACCGAGGAACCAGATGCCGACGCGCTTCATGCTGGACACGCCGGGTTCGTCGAGTTCGCTGACCTTGCCATCCGGCGCGGTGTCGATCCATACGATCCGGCTCGTGCCATTCGCATCCGTGCGGGTTTCGAGCCGCCACGCGATCTGATCGAGCTTCGGCTCGACCCCATCCGCGACTTGTGCGGCGAGTGGGGCGCTTTCGCAGTACACGCCGATTTCCGTGTTGAGCGTGATCGAACGAGGATCGAGATTCATCGAGCCGATGAAGATGCTGGTTCTGTCGAACACATAGGTCTTCGCATGCAGCGAGGCCTTTGAAGAACCCAGGATCGATTTCTTTTTCTGGCCGGCGTCTTCGCCGGCGTTCTTGTCGACAACGGGCTTCAATTCATACAGATGCACGCCCGCGTCGAGCAGATCCTTGCGATAACGTTGATATCCCGCGTGAACCGCCGCGACGTCGGTCGCGGCGAGCGAGTTCGTCAGCACGGTCACGCGTACGCCGCGCCGTGTTTGCGCGCGCATCCATTCCACGCCCTTTTTGCCGGGGACGAAGTACGGCGAGATGATCAGCACTTCTTTCGCGGGCTCGATACTCAACGCATTGAACTGCGACAGCAGATGTCCCTGTGGATCGTCGGGCGAGCGTGTGATTTTCGCGGGATCGTCGTACAGGAGGGTCGCCTTGCCCCAGGAGAAGTCGGTGTCGCGCGCGTTCAGCGTTTCGCCGAGGCGTACCTTGACCTGCGTGACGTACGGCGAATCGCGCTCGGAGGCGATGAACGCCGTAAGCTTGGCACGATAAGCCGGCAGCGAGTCCGGCTCGGCTGGATGTCCGGTCAGGCTGGCGATCGGATAGGCGGCATCCGAGTTCCAGAATTCGTCGAAAGCATTGGAGACCTTGTGGACGACGGGCCCGAAAGTCAGCACGTCGAGGTCGCCAAAGTCGACCTCGCTGGATGCGCCGAAGTACTCGTCGCCGATATTGCGGCCGCCGAGAATGGCGGCCTGATTGTCCGCGATCAATGCCTTGTTGTGCATGCGCCGATTGATCCGTCTGAACTCGAGCGCCATGCCCAGCTTCTTGAAGGACCGATTGGCGATCGGATTGAAGAGCCGTATTTCGATGTTGGGGTGCGAGCTGAGCGCGAGCAGAACCTTGTCGTCGCCGGCCGTGCCCAGATCGTCCAGCAGAACGCGAACCCTGACGCCGCGATCGGCGGCTTTGAGCACCGCGTCGGCCAGATGACGGCCCGTCAGATCGTCGTGCCAGATGTAGTACTGCAGGTCGAGTGTGCGCTCGGCGGCTTCAGTCAGCACGATGCGGGCGAGCAGGGCATCGACGCCGTTGGGCAGCAGATGGAACGCGCTGTTGTCGGGATGCTTGCGCTCCTGCGGGATGAAGGCGACGGCGAGGCGCGTGCCGTCCGTATCCGTCAGTGCGTGCGTCGCGGTACGGCCGGTCTGCGGCGGCAGGCTCGCGCAGGCGGACAGCAGCGTGATCAGCAAGACTGCAACGAGACCGCGGAACGTCGCCATGGTTGTACCCTTCGAACGTGCGTGTCCGTAAGATAGCGGCAAGCGTGAGGCGCGTCGAGTGCGGCGTCAGTTGCGCCGCCATCCGGAACGCGTCCATCCCGGCTTGCATCCGGCTTCGCGCCGTTCAGACGGGTCGCCGCGACAAATGAATGCCCCCCAGCATGCAGCGGACCGAGCCCCCGGCCATTTCGATGGTGGGCACGCGCAGTGGCAGCAGTCGGGCAGAGCGTTCGATCAGCGCCTTCTGCCTGGCCGTCAGGCATGACGCGGCCCGCTCCGAAAGCGCGAGCACGCGTCCGCCGCTGCCGGATAGTTCAAGCGCGTTCGCGGCAAAGTTGCCGACCTGCGAGGCGTCGAGATCGATCACGACGCGTCCGCTTTCCATCAGACGCGCCCTCACTTCGGCGCGCCGACGTTCATCGGCAATCAGGTCGAGCCCGATCAACGCGAACTCTGTTGCGACGCTCATCATGACGTTGGTGTGATACACCGCAAGACCTGCTGAGTCGACGGCGTCGAAGCATACCGGCTCGAAGTTGAAGTTCGTGCAGAACCGTTCGAGCGCCACCGGATCCGCGCGGCGCGAGCGCACGGCATACGCGATGCGCGCGATGTGGTCCAGCACCATGGCTCCCGTGCCTTCGAGAAACACGTGGTCGTATTCGAGTCCTGAATAGTCGATGACGTCCTGCACGCGATACTGTGCCTTGAACATCTCGATCACATCGCTTCTGCGCTCACGCCGGCGGTTGACGCAGTGCATCGGATACAACGCGATGTGCCCGCCAGGATGCGTCGAGAACCAGTTGTTCGGGAACACGGAATCGGGCGTGCCCCGTGTTCCGTGGTCCTCGAAGAGATGAACGCGCACGCCCGCGGCTTCCAACGCCGCCGCAGCGGCCGTCACTTCGTCATAGGCGGCGGCCGCTAGCGATCCCGCTTCATTGGGATCTGTGAAGCCGCCGGTGCGCTGAAACGCGTTGTCGCTTGCCGTCTCGGGGTTGGGATAAAAACAGTGCGGGCGGATCACGACGACAGCGGACGGCGCCTGAATCGACAGAAGGCTCATGGATAGGGATCGCGGGAGTAAGAGAACGTGCGCGTCGATAGCGGGCTGCGCGTCAGACCGGCGCCAATACCTGGTCGGCACCTGCCCGCTCGATGGCGGCCAGTGCGAGTTCGCCGAACAGATCCTTCGGATCCGCGGCAGGCGGAATCAGCGCGACTTCGATTCCGACTTTGTGTGTCCGCGCGAGCTCATGCAAAAAGCGCAGTGCCGAATAGTCTTCGAGCGCGAAGCCGACGGAGTCGAATACGGTGACCTGCTCTGCATTTTCGCGTCCGGCGATTTCGCCACGCAACACGCGCCACAGTTCGATCACGGGCGAGTCGGCGGCCAATTGCTGAATCTCGCCTTCAATACGGGTCTGCGGTTCGTACTCCACGATCACGCGGCTCATGTTCAGCACATCCGCATGCAGTTCGGTCTTGCCCGGACAGTCGCCGCCCACGGCGTTCAGATGCATGCCCGGTTCGATCATGTCCGGCGTGATGATCGTCGCGTAGGCCTTGTCGGCGGTCACGGTTGTGACGATATCGGCGCCGCGCACGGCCTGCGCAA
Source organism: Paraburkholderia sp. RL18-101-BIB-B (assembly GCF_046026985.1). Classification (NCBI taxonomy): domain Bacteria; kingdom Pseudomonadati; phylum Pseudomonadota; class Betaproteobacteria; order Burkholderiales; family Burkholderiaceae; genus Paraburkholderia; species Paraburkholderia sp. RL18-101-BIB-B. The sequence goes on along the minus strand of NZ_JARESV010000003.1, from coordinate 49,104 downwards.
CCGACGTCGCGCGGACGATGCGCAATTGCGGCCACGCCGCGAGATTGCGAATGAGTTTGTCCGTGGCGCGGTTGTCGATGTCGAACACGCGAAGCTCGTCGATGCCCACAAGTGTATGGAACGCAATGGCCTGAAACTCGCTTTGCGCGCCATTGCCGATCAAGGCCATGCGTCGCGAATCGGGCCGAGCCAGTGCTTTCGCCGCCGGCGCGGAAGTCGCCGCGGTACGCAGCGCCGTGGTCAAGGTGAGTTCGGAAAGGAACAGCGGGTAACCGGTATCCACCGAGGCCAGTGCGCCAAACGCCATGACGGTTTGCATGCCGCGCTCGGCATTGATGGGATGACCGTTCACGTACTTGAAGGCAAACAGCTCCGCGTCGGCCACAGGCATCAACTCGATGACGCCGAGTCGCGAATGGCAGGCGACGCGCGGCGACTTGTCGAACTCGCTCCAGCGCAGATAGTCGGCACGGATGATCTCGGCAAGTTCGTCGAGAAAGCGCGGTACGCCGATATCGGCGACGAGCCGGTACGTTGCGGGTACGTCGAGGAAGCGGGTCATGGTGATGTCTCCGTTGTTGTTGCAGGCTCCGAAGCGGAGCGATAGCGAAATTATTCCGTGCCTCCGCGCCAACAAAAAGACAACAAACATTGCAGTTTGGTGCTCGGAAGTGTCAAGATGCGCACTCCGAATGCGCGTTTTGTACTGTCCGCGCTTCTATCTGACCCAGGTTTGCTCGACGCAGCCTGAACGGAACCCGGCCGGAAACCGGTGTAGGCACAAAAAATGATCGATCTCGACGACATCGACAGGCAGTTGATTGCCTTACTGCGCGATGACGCGCGCATGTCCGTTGTGACACTGGCGAAGCACTTGCGGGTTGCTCGCGCCACGGTGCAGAACCGGCTGACGCGGCTGGAAAAGAGCGGCGTGATCGTGGGCTATACCGTGCGCCTGAAACCCGCGGCAGAGGCGCACCGGATCCGGGCGTTGATGTCGATTGCGGTTGAAGGCAACCGCGCGGCCGATGTGCTCAAAGTGCTTCGTGGCCACCCCAACGTCGCGACGATCCACAGTACCAACGGGCGTTGGGACCTGATCGCGGAGCTGCGGGCGGATTCACTGGAAAACTTCGATCGGGTGCTTGGCGCGATCCGTCTGATTGACGGCATCGCGAGTACTGAAACGAGTATTCTGCTGTCGACTCACAAGATATAAGGGCGTTTTATTGCGGCCACTCAATTCCGTGAGCCCGCACGTCCGCCAAGGGAAAGCCGCTCACATCCGCACCATGACCGACCTCTTTGCCACTCAACCTCGCGCGCCGCTCGCCGAGCAGCTCCGGCCCGAATCGCTCGACGATGTCGTCGGGCAGTCTCATCTGCTGGGCCCGGGTAAGCCGCTGCGGCTCGCACTCGACTCCCAACGACTGCACTCGTTCATTCTGTGGGGGCCGCCCGGCGTCGGCAAGACGACGATTGCGCGGCTTGCCGCGCGGGCTTTCGACTACGAGTTCATCGCCGAGTCGGCCGTCGCCGCCGGCGTCAAGGAACTGAGGGAGGCCGCCGCGCGTGCCCAGCAGATGCTCGACCACCGGGGCCGCTCGACCGTCCTGTTCCTCGATGAAATTCACCGGCTCAACAAGAGTCAGCAAGACGCCTTGCTGCCGCACGTGGAAACGGGCCGGCTGACGCTCATCGGCGCGACCACGGAGAATCCCAGCTTCGAGGTCAACAGCGCGCTGCTGTCGCGGGCGCAGGTGTACGTGCTCAAGCCGCTATCCGACGAGGAATTGCGGCAGCTCTTCCGGCGAGCGCAGGCGGTGTTGGGCGAACTCGAGTTCGAGCCATCCGCGCTCGATGCCGTCATCGGCTTTGCCGACGGCGACGGCCGCAAGTTTCTGAACCTCGTCGAGCAGCTCGCCAATGCCGCTACCGCAGCCGGGCTCACACGCATCGACGCGAGCTTCGTCAGCACCGCGTCCGCGACAACGACGCGGCGTTTCGACAAAGGGGGCGAGGAGTTCTACGACCAGATTTCCGCGCTGATCAAATCCGCCCGCGGCTCCGATCCGGATGCGGCGTTGTACTGGATGGCGCGAATGATCGACGGCGGTGTCGACGTGCGTTATCTCGCGCGCCGCATCATCATCCTGGCGAGCGAGGAGGTGGGTAATGCGGATCCGCGAGCGTTGCAGGTCGCAGTGAACGCGGCCGAGGCCTATGAACGGCTCGGTTCGCCCGAAGGCGAACTGGCGCTCGCCCAGGCCCTCGTGTATATCGCCGTCGCGCCGAAGTCGAATGCGCTCAGCATGGCGTGGCATCAGGCGCTGTCATTCGTGCGCGGTGACCGCACGCGGGCGGTGCCGCTGCATCTTCGGAATGCGCCGACGCAACTCATGAAGGATCTCGGCTACAAAAAGGACTACCGCTACGCGCATGACGAACCGGATGCGTACGCGGCGGGCGAACACTACTTTCCAGAAGACGTCGCCGAACAACGCTGGTATCAGCCGGTGCCGCGCGGACTGGAATCAAAAATCGGCGACAAGCTCGCTCATCTGCGCGAACTCGACGCGCAGGCGCGCGGGAAACTGAAGCGGTAGGCGCTGTCGATCTGATCGACAGCGCGGGTCAGGGCGGCGATATCTTTTTGCTGCGCCCGCTGCCGGTTTTCTGCTCGCCGGGCCCTCGTCCTCAGTTCAACGCAACCGCCGCCGCGGCGCTCACCGGCGAGCCTTCTATCGCCACCGACTGCGTGCCGTCCGGGCCAACGGGCACGTCGCCGACGAGTGTCGTGCGATACAGTTGGCGGTCGAAGTCGAGATCGAAAATGTCCGTGGGCGCGAGGTGGGCCGTCGCCCGGTTGTCCCAGAACGCGATGCTGCCGGCCTCCCATTTGAAGCGCACGGTGAACTCCGGCCGCGTCACATGTTCCCAGAGCAGTTCGAGCAACACCTGGCTTTCACGCGGGCCCACGCCGACGATCGACTTCAGGAAGCTCGGGCTGACATAGAGCGCCCGCTCGCCCGTTTCCGGATGAACTCTGACAAGCGGATGTTCGGTGACGAGCGTGCGTTGCTCGACGGCTTTGTTGAACGCCTCCGTGCCGCTCGCGCCGGCCGGCGGCGTGAATCGGTGCAGCCCGCGCAGACCATCGACGAACGCACGCAGCGGTGCGGACAGCTTCTGATAGGCGGCCACCAGGTTGGTCCACTGCGTGTCGCCGCCGTAAGGCGGAATCGTCACCCCACGCAGGATCGACGCCCAGGGCGGATTGAGCGCGGCCGTCACGTCCGTATGCCAGCCGGTCCACGGGCGTTGCAGCGTTTGCCCCTCGAAACGCGTCGCTTTGCGGTACTTCGAAATCGAGTAGATCTCCGGATGACCGTCCACGTGGCCGAACACCGGATGCCCCAAGGTCAGTTCGCCGAACTGCGCCGAGAACGCGACGTGCTGCTCGTGCGTGAGAAACTGCTCGCGAAAGAAGACGACCCGCCACTTCAGAAGCGCGGCGCGAATCTCCGCGATCTGGCGCGTATCCAGCTTTTGCGTGAGATCGACACCATGAATTTCCGCGCCGATATGCGCGGAAAGCGGCGTGACCTGAATCGACTGTACGTCCTGCACTGCGGCTGCACTCATGAAAAGCTCCTGATGTCCTGATGAAGAGAACGTGTCCGGCGGCGCGAAAGCCGCCGCTTGATCAGCTTGCCAGGGCGGCGACTTGCTGCGTCGCTGACGCATGGCGATTCACGGGGCGCGGCAGCCCGAGGTTGTCGCGCAGCGTGCTGCCCTCGTATTCCGTGCGGAACAGTCCACGCCGTTGCAACTCCGGCACGACCTGGTCGGCGAATTCCGTCAAGCCGCCCGGCAACCACGGCGACATGATGTTGAACCCATCCGCGCCTTCTTCTTCGAACCACTGTTGCAACTGGTCCGCAATGCTCGTCGGCGTGCCGACCACCTGTTGATGGCCGCGCGCGCCCGCGATGCGCAGATACAGATCGCGGATCGTCAGGTTCTCGCGCCGCGCGAGATCGAACAGCAGCCGTTGACGGCTCTTGCCGCCATTGGTTTCCGGCAATTCGGGCAGCGGCCCGTCGACGGGATACTGGGAGAGGTCCACGCCGCCCGACATGTTCGACAGCAGCGAGAGACCCACGGTCGGATGAATCAGGTCCTGCAGCTTGGCGAATTTCTCCTCGGCTTCCTCCTGCGTGCGGCCGACAATCGGGAAAATGCCCGGCATGATCTTCAGATGATCCGGCGCGCGCCCATACTTCGCCAGACGCCCTTTGACGTCGCGATAGAACGACTGCGCTTCGTCGAGCGTCTGATGCGCGACGAAGATCACCTCCGCGGTCTGCGCGGCGAGCTCGCGCCCGGCCTCGGACGCGCCGGCCTGCACGACGACCGGCCAGCCCTGCGGCGAACGCGCGACGTTCAGCGGCCCGCGCACCTTGAAATGCTTGCCCGCATGGCCGAGCACGTGCAGCTTGTCCGGGTCGAAGTAGACGCCGCTCTCCTTGTCGCGGATAAACGCATCGTCTTCCCAGCTATCCCACAGCCCTGCCACCACGTCGTAGAACTCGCGAGCGCGCTCGTAGCGGACCGCGTGATCCGGATGCCGATCGAAACTGAAATTGAGCGCCTCGGATTCCGTGCTCGACGTGACGAGATTCCAACCCGAGCGGCCGCCGCTCAGATGATCGAGCGATGCGAATTTGCGCGCGAGGTTGTACGGTTCGTTGAATGTCGTGGAGACTGTCGCGATCAGGCCGACGTGTTTCGTGACAACCGAGAGTGCGGAAAGCAAGGTCAGCGGTTCGAAATGATCGGCGCGCGCGGTGCGGGATAGGGAAGGCAGATTCGTGTCGCGCACGCTCACGCTGTCGGCGAAAAAAATCGCGTCGAATTTGGCGCGCTCGGCGATCTGCGCGAGTTCCGCGTAGTGTGCGAAGTCGAGTCCACCCGTCGCATGCGCATCGGGGTGGCGCCATGCGGCAATGTGATGGCCCGTCTCCATCAGGAAGGCCCCCAGTTTGATCTGCCGCTTCCGCTGTGTTTCGCCGCTCATCGTCTGCTCCATGAAGGTTTGTTGTTTGGGGAGAACGCGTGCGTCACCATGCAAGCCGCCATTCCGTGATCGGGGGACTTGCTACTGGAACGCGCGTGCCTCCGTTCGGCCTGTCATCATCGCGGTCCTCTTGCGGTTCGCGTCGCGTGCCATCCTGCTCGGCGAAGTCGGCCAGCACTTCGTCGCGCAAACGGATGAAGCGCGGATTGTTGCGCTCGCGTGGCCGCGGCAATGCGACGTCGACGATCCGCTTGATGCGGCCCGGCCGCGGCGCCATCGTGACGACGCGGTCGCCGAGGTAAAGCGCTTCGTCGACATCGTGCGTCACGAGGATCATCGTGATGCGCTCGTGTTCCCAGATGCGCTGCAACTCGTTCTGCAAACGGCCACGCGTGAGCGCGTCGAGCGCGCCGAACGGCTCGTCGAGCAGCAGCACGCGCGGACGATTGACGAGGCCGCGCGCGATCGCCACGCGCTGCGCCATGCCGCCCGACAATTGATGCGGGTAAGCATTTTCAAAACCCTTGAGTCCGACCAGCGCGATATGTTCGGCCACGGCTTCGCGTTTCTCGCGTGCGGAAAGCGGCGCGTTACGCAGTGCGGCGAGAATGTTTTGCGACGCCGTGAGCCACGGAAAGAGCCGGTGGTCCTGGAACACGATGCCGCGTTCGAGCGACGTATCGCGGACCTTGTCGCCGGCGACGACGATGTCGCCGCTATAGTCGGTGTCGAGTCCCGCGATCAGCCGCAGCAAGGTGGATTTGCCGCAGCCGCTCGAGCCGAGCACGCTGACGAACTCGCCCGCGCGCACGCGCAGGCTGATGTCGTCGAGCACCGCGAGCGGCGCGCCGTCTTGCTGCGCGTAGCGCTTGCTGACGTGAAGAATGTCGATGCTGTCGGAGAGCGTGGAAGCAGTCATGGGCGGTCCGGTGTGTGAGAGTTCAGGTGCGGGTTCAGCGCGTGGCCGACTGGAACCGGCGCGCAAGGATCGCCCGTTCGACGGCCCGCGCCAGCGCATTCAACGCCCAGCCCGTGACACCGACCACGATCACGCCGAACAGCACCAGGTCCATGCGGAATTGCTCGCTGCCGTCGATCAAGGTGTTGCCGATGCCGCTGCCGGCCACCAGCAGATATCCGGCGCCGAGCGTGGCGAGCCACGAATAGATCAGCGCGAGGTAGATGCCGGTAAAGATCGACGGCAGCGCGGCCGGCAGAATCACCGCGCGGATGAGTTGCCATCGCGAGTAGCGGAACGCGCGCGCGACTTCGATATAGGCGCGCGGCACGGCGTGGATGCCGTCGCAGGTATGCGCGGTGACGGGCAGGAGCGCGGCGAGCGAGAGGAACACGACTTTCGCGGCATCGCCGAGACCGAACCACACGGAGATCAACGGGATCCATGCAAACAGCGAGATCTGTTTGAAGGTGTCGAAGCTCGGTCCGACCATGCGTGTGGCGAGCCGCGAAAAGCCGAGCGCGCTGCCGAGCAGCAAACCGCCCAGCGTGCCGATCACGAAGCCGCTCGCTTCGCGCGCGAGCGATGCCGAGAGCGCCTTCAGCAGCGCGCCGCTCTCGATCTGCTGCCATGCGGTCGCGAGGACTTGCGCGGGACTCACGAGCAATCCGCTTTTGACCACGTGCGCTTCCGAGACGGCCCACCAGATCACGATTGCGATGACGGGCAAGACGGCGCCGCGCCAGTCGACGCGTGTCAGCAGCGGGCGGCGCGGTTGGGCGGCGCGCCGGAAGGAAGCGGGCGCGCCGCAATCGCAGGACGCGTCGGCGGACTGTTGCGACTGACTGGAACGCTTGAAGAGGGCGAGACTCATCGTAGTTACCTCACGTGTAGCGCCATGGGTGCGATTGATGCGATCACTCGCGAAACGCCGACGGCTGTCCGCGCCGCAAACGCGCTTCGAGCGCATCGAGCGCACGGTTCACCGCATAGCCAATCGCGCCGACCACGACCACCGACGCCATCACCAGATCGAGCTGAAAAAGTTGCCGCCCGTAGACGATCAGATAGCCGAGCCCTTCGGAAGACGCCACCAGTTCGACGACCACCAGCGCGAGCCAGGCTTTGGTGAACGCGAGCCGCACGCCCGTGGCGAGCGTCGGTACAGCCGCGGGCAGTATGAGATAGACAATCCGCTGCCAGCCGCTGTATTCGAATACGCGCGCGACTTCATCGAGCGCGGCGGGTGTCTGGCGGAATCCCTGCAGCGTGCTCAACGTGACAGGCACGAGCGCCGCATGCGCGATCAGGATGTATTTGAGCGGCTCGCCCACGCCCACGAGCAACAGCAGGAACGGCAGCCAGCCGAGCACCGGAATCTGCACCAGCGCATTGAAGCTCGGCAGCACGTAAGCCTCGAGCGTGCGCGACAACCCCAGCGCCGCGCCGAGCGCGAAGCCGAGCAGCGTGCCCGCGCCGAAACCGAGCAGCACGCGTTGCAGGCTGACCAGCGTATTGCGCGCGAGGTCGCCGCTCTTTGCCAGTTCGAGCAGCGTCCCGAACACGCGCTCGGGTGGCGGCAGAATCTGCGGCGCGATCCAGCCGCGTTCGCAACCCACGGCCCACAGCGCGAACAGCAGCGCGGGCAAGACCCACGGCGCGAGCCGCCACGCGAGCGCGCGCAGGCGCGGCTCGCGAAACAGCGGAACGTGAGGCGCGTGCGGCGTGGTGGACGACGCGAGCCGTTCGCGTTCGACCTGGATTGCGGTGTCGCTCATCGTGATCGCTCCGGTGGATTAGCTGAGCGGTTTGCCCGCAGCGTCGTAACGCGTCCAGTAGTGGTCGAGCTTTTGCGTGCGCAGCGCATTGTCGAGATATTTCGTTTCGAACCAGCCATCGACCTCGACCGGCTGGCGGATCAGTTTGAGGTTCAGCGCATCCGTCGCGACGGCTTTGTAGCGACCCACGATGAACGGATCGATCAACGGTGAGTTGCGATCCTTCAGCTTCTGATTGGCGAACTCGGCCTGCCACGACGAATAGGGCACGCCGCTTTTGGCCCATAGCTTGAAGAGGGCATCGCGGTTCGCTTCGTCGGAGGACCATTGCGCGCCTTGCACGAACACGTTGACGACACGCTGCACGATGTCCGGATGCGCATGATCGAAGTCATCGACCACAAGCAGGTGCGACTGCCGCGTGAATTGCGGACCGTCGTTCTGCGATTCGTAGACCACCTTCGCAAGGCCCTGATCGCGCAGCTTGTAGACGTGGTAATCGTTGACCGACGCGTCGATGCCCTTGGAGGCGAGCGCCGCGAGCGAACTGGCGGTGTCGAGATTGATCACGCGCAGGTCGCGCTCGTTTAGCTGATTCGCGGCGAGCGCGTTGTCGGCGACGAGCTGCAGATTGGTGCCGCGAAAGATCGACACGCGCCGGCCCTTCAGGTCCTTGATCGAACGCACATCCGAATCGGCAGGCACCGCGACCTTGATGCCGGTGCGCACGCCCGAGGCGAGCAGCAAGTGCGTTTTCAGGCCATTGGCGCGGGCGAGCACCGCCGGGAGATCGCCCTGGAAAGCGAAGTCGAGCGATTTGTCGGCGATCGCTTCATTGACCGCCGGGCCCGCGCCCTTGAAGAACAGCCACTCGACCTTGATGCCGTCGGCGGCGAATTCCTTTTCGAGTGACTGCTGCAATTGCACGGTCGCCGCCGGCGAGCCGCCGAAGGAGGGCGGATCGCCCGTGCCTTGCTGCGCGACGCCGATGCGGATCACCGCGGGCTTGTCGGCATAGGCGTGAGCCGCGGCAAGCGAGAGGGTCGCCACGGCGACGAAAGACTTCAGCAGACGGAAATAGCGCATGCGCAAATACCAATCGAGGGTTGGAGAGCGGTGTAAAAGCTCGGGTTGGCGGATAACCGGCGCGCCGGTCGCCGGAACTACACGTTAGATTCGCGTGCGCTCGAATCCAACCAATCATTGCAGATAAGAAAATCTGCAGAAGTGCGAACCGTGCGACGGGCAGCGCCACTGCGTGGCGCGCCATGAAGCCAGCGCGGAAATCCCGATTTGCATAGTTGAATTCGTCGTTTTGCCGGCGTGAATCGCATGGCTACCATGCAACGCTTCAGCCATTCATGTGAAGCCCGGATCATGTCCACTGTTGCTTTTCCGTCGACCGCCGTCGACGCTCAAACGCCCGCCGACAGCGCGGCGCGGCCCGCTATCATCCGTAGCGCGCAAGACGTTTCGCGCATCGTCAATGCCGGCGCCGCGAAGGGCAGCAATGCGCGCATCGTGATTGCCATCGCGCTCGGCGGTGTCTTTCTGGATGCTTACGATCTGACCTCGCTTGCTTATGGGATCAAGGACATCGCGCGTCAGTTCTCGCTGTCGCCGGTCCAGGTGGGTTTCGTTTCATCGGCCATTACCTTCGGCGCGATTCTCGGCGCGCTGTTCGGCGGTTATCTGACGGATCGCATCGGCCGCTATCGTGTGTTCATGGCCGACATGCTGTTCTTCGTGGTCGCCGCGATCGCGGCCGGTCTCGCGCCGAATGCGTGGGTGCTCGGCGGCGCGCGGTTTCTGATGGGTTTCGGCGTCGGTCTCGATCTGCCGGTGGCGATGGCGTTTCTCGCGGAGTTCTCGCGCGTGGCGGGCAAGGGCAACAAGGCGGCCAGCGTCGCCGCGTGGTGCCCGGCGTGGTATGCGGCCACGAGTACCTGCTATCTGCTGATCCTCGGCCTCTACGCGATTTTGCCCGAGCATCAGCTTGGCTGGCTGTGGCGTCTGACGCTGGCCTTTGGCGCCGTGCCCGCCATCGCGATCATTCTCGTGCGCAGCCGTTATATCAGCGAATCGCCGGTGTGGGCCGCGAATCAGGGCAATCTCGACGAAGCCGCCCGCATCCTGAAACGCTCGTATGGCGTGGATGCTGTGGTCGAGAAAAGCGACACGCCGGTTAAAGCGCCGCGTGCCGCTTCATGGCGCAACTACGGTGTGCTCTTCAACGCAACGTATCGCCGCCGCACGATTCTCGCCGCGGTGATCGGCAGTGCTTCCTCGTTCGGCTACAACGCGATCATCTTCGGCTTGCCGGTGATCATCACCAGCTTCTTCCAGCAGGGGCCGCTCACGACGATCATCGCCGCGCTGGCGCTGAATCTGGCGTTCGCATTCGTCGGCGGCCTGATCGGCGTGCGCACCGCGCCGACGGTCGGCGCATGGAAAATGACGGTGCTCGGACACGCGCTGCAGTTCGCCTCGCTGATCGGACTCGCGCTGATCGGCAAACCGGGCAGTGGTGCGCTCGTCGTGGTGGCGATCCTGCTGCTCGGCGGCTATCTGTTCGGGCAAGGTTTCGGACCGGGCTCTCATTCGATGACGTATGCGTCGCTGAGCTATCCCACCTCATTGCGCGGGATCGGCGTGGGTTTCAACCAGACGCTGGTGCGCTCCGCCTCGACGGTCTCGCTGTTTCTCTTTCCGGTGCTGGCCGCCGCGCTCGGCACGAAGGTGTTCTGGCTGATCGCGATCGCGCCGCTGAGTTCGCTGCTCACGTTGCTGGTGATTCGGTGGGAGCCGTCGGGCTATGACATCGACGGCGAGGATTACGCGGAGCCAGCCGTGACGGGAACGCGATAATGCCTGCGCGTATCGCTCAACCGGATACGCCGCCGTCGCGCGGTCGCCGTCGCGTGCTTGGCCGTTTGGCACTCGGCAGCCTCGTTGCTTCGCAAGCTGCGGCAGCGAGCGAATTGCTCAAGCCGCTCGAGGTCGCGCCGTCGAGCCGCGTGCCCGGCGCGCCCATACTCGAGCATCCGTACGGCGTGCCGTCGCCGCATGAGGCGGATGTCGTGCGGCGCAGCGCACGCGCATGGCCGCTGCCCGGCGCGGCTTCGTCGATGACCCCGCTCGCCGATTTGCACGGCACGCTCACGCCCAACGGTCTCGTCTACGAACGTCATCACGGCGGCGTGCCCGATATCGATCCCGATCAACACAGGCTCGCGATTCACGGACTCGTGCGGACGCCGAAACTGTTCACGATGGACGACCTGCTGCGCCTGCCATCCGAATCGCGGATTCATTTTCTCGAATGTTCCGGGAATACCGGCAATGAATGGAACGGGCCCAGCGGCATGCCCGTGCAACTCACACATGGTCTGCTGTCGTGTTGCGAATGGACCGGCGTGCGTCTTTCCACCTTGCTGGAAGAGGTCGGCGGTGTATCGGTGTCCGGCAACGGAACACAGGGCGGCTGGTTAATCGCGGAAGGCGCCGACGCCTCTGCAATGACCCGCAGTTTGCCGCTCGAACGGATACTCGATCGCGCGCTCGTGGTGTACGCGCAAAACGGTGAACGCTTGCGTCCGGAGAATGGTTATCCGTTGCGTCTGATCGTCCCCGGATTCGAGGGCAATACCAACGTCAAGTGGCTGCGTCGGCTGAAGGTGGTCGACGCACCACTGCAAACGCGCGAGGAAACCTCGAAGTACACCAGCCTGCTCGCGAACGGCACCGCGCGTCAGTTCGCGTTCGAGATGGACGCGAAGTCGGTGATCACGCGGCCGTCACCGGGGCATCGGCTCACCACGCACGGTTATTACCCGATCACCGGTCTGGCCTGGTCCGGGCGCGGCACGGTCCGCAAGGTCGAGGTCTCGACCGATGGCGGGACGACGTGGCGCGCCGCGCGTCTCGTCGGCGCGATCCATGATCGCGCGTTGACGCGCTTCGAGGCGGACTGGCGGTGGGACGGCGGCGCCGCCGCGGTTCTGTCGCGCGCTACGGATTCGACCGGTTATGTGCAGCCGACGCGTGCCGAACTCGTCGCCGCGCGCGGGCTGAATTCGCAGTACCACTACAACGCGATTCAGCAGTGGCGCGTGGACGCAAGCGGCGAGGTGCGTAATGCGTGAGAGGCTTTCGCGATACACGCTTGCTCGTGCGGCGCTGGCCGTGCTGCTGGCGCTGACGGCGCTGACGTCGTGTTCATCGGTGACGCCGGGCGCGCGCAGCGCTGATGCGAGTCACGACATCGGCACGCCGCTTACCGAGCAAGACCTCGCCGCATGGAACATCGACATCGCGCCGAATGGCCGCGGCCTGCCGGCGGGCAGCGGCGACGTCGCCACGGGCGCGCACATCTTTGCCGCGAAATGCGCGGCCTGTCACGGCGCGCAGGGCCAAGGCGGTCTCGGCGATCAGCTCATAGGCGGGCAGGGCACGTTGACGAGCGCAAAGCCGAAGCGCACGGTGGGCAGCTATTGGCCGTACGCGACCACGCTGTTCGACTATATCCGCCGCGCGATGCCCTACAACGCGCCCGAATCGCTTTCCGCCGACGAGGTGTATGCGGTGAGCGCATTCCTGCTCAACCAGAACGGCATCGTGCCGGCGAATACGCGGCTTGACGCGGCGTCGCTGCCGCGCGTGGTCATGCCTAATCGCGATGGTTTCGTTGCCGATCCACGTCTTGGGCGACTTTAAAGGCTCGATGCATGGATGCATCCAGAGGCGATCAACTGCCCGGAACGCGTTAAAGCATCGGGTTTATCACTCCAGCAGATAACAGTATCGGATTTGCTTCGTTGTCGGCGCGCGCCCGCGCCGGTAAATTCGTCTGACTGCGCCCTAGCCGGCGTTTCCGAACAGATTCGACGAAGAGTTTCCTGTGACGACTGCCTTTGCACCTACCGCCGCCAGCGAGACTGGCCGCGTTCATCAAGCTCAGCCCATCGAAATTCGCGCTTTCGACGGCCCCGTCGGCGCGGAAGTGCTGGGCCTCGATCTCGGCCAGCCGCTGAGCGACGACGATTTCCGCCGCATTCACCGCGCGCATCTGGATCATCACGTGCTGGTGTTTCGCGACCAACGCATCACACCGGATCAGCAGATCGCCTTCAGCCGCCGCTTCGGTCCGCTGCAGATTCATGTGCTGCATCAGTTCCAGCTGATTGGCTATCCGGAGGTGCTGGTCGTCTCGAACATCGTCGAGAATGGCCAGCCGATCGGTCTCGGCGATGCCGGTCACTACTGGCATTCCGACCTGTCGTACAAGGAGAAGCCGAGCCTCGGCTCGCTGCTGCACGCGCAGGAACTGCCGGCAGAAGGCGGCGACACGCTGTTCGCCAACATGCACCTGGCGTACGACACGTTGCCCGCGCATTTGCGCGCCGCGGTGGAAGGGCGTTCGGCGGAGCACACGTATCTCGCGAAATACGCCGAGCTGCAAAAGCGCAGCCCGTGGCGCCCGAATCTCTCCGCCGAGCAGATCGCGCAGGTGAAGCCGGTCGTGCATCCGATCGTGCGCACGCATCCGGAGACCGGACGCAAGGCGCTCTTTGTCGGCGAGCATTTCACGACCCGCGTGATCGGCTTGCCCGAAGACGAGAGCAAGCAGTTGCTCGACGAAATATTCGCGCATAGCGTGCGGCCCGAGCATCTGTACCGCCATCAGTGGGCCGAACACGACATGGTGTTCTGGGACAACCGCTCATTGATGCATCTCGCGGCCGGCACGCCGGATCATCTGCGCCGCAAACTGTATCGCACGACGATTGAAGGCGACGTGCCGTTCTGACGGCAACGTGGCCCGCTTTGACCACTGCTTTTACCAAAACTACACGCTCACACGCTGACCGGAGTTCCGATGCTCGCCATGTTTCGCCCGACCGCCGCGCGGTCGTCTTTCGCTCGCCGTTTGACCGCGACGCTGCTGACTCTGTCGACGGCTGCGGCCGGTCTCGGCGCAGCCACGCCCGCGCATGCCGAAGGGCAGATTCGCGTGGCCGAGCAGTTCGGCATCGTCTATCTGCTGCTGAACGTGGCGCGAGATCAGCAGTTCGTCGAGAAGGAAGGGCGTAAGCAGGGGCTCGATATCAAGGTCGACTGGGTGAAGCTCTCGGGCGGCGCCGCCGTCAACGACGCGCTGCTCTCCGGCGCGGTGGATATCGCCGGCGCGGGCGTGGGCCCGTTGCTCACGATCTGGGATCGTACGCATGGCAAGCAGAACGTGAAGGGCGTGGCGTCGCTCGGCAATCTGCCGTATTACCTCATCAGCAACAATCCCGACGTCAAGACGATTGCCGACTTCAGCGAGAAGGACCGCATCGCGGTGCCGGCCGTCAACGTGTCGGTGCAATCGCGCGTGCTGCAATATGCGGCGGCGAAACGTTGGGGCGACAAGGATTACAACCGCCTCGACAAGTTCACGCAGGCTTTGCCGCATCCCGACGCGGCCGCGGCGATCATCGCGGGCGGCACGGAAATCACCGGACACTTCGGCAATCCGCCGTTTCAGGAGCAGGAACTGGCGGGCAATCCGAAGGCGCACATCGTGCTCAATTCATACGACGTGCTGGGCGGCCCGAGTTCGGCGACCGTCCTGTACGCAACGGAAAAATTCCGCGACAACAATCCGAAGACGTACCGCGCATTCGTCGACGCGCTCGCCGACGCGGCGCGCTTCATCACGGCGAATCCCGATGCCGCGGCCGATATCTATATCCGCACGAATCAGTCGAAGATCGACCGCAATCTGCTGCTGAAAGTCATCAAGGATCCGCAAGTGCAGTTCAAGGTCGCACCGCAGAACACGTTCGGACTCGCGCAGTTCATGCATCGCGTCGGCGTGATCAGGAACGAACCGAAGTCCTGGAAGGATTACTTCTTCGACGACCCGGCGACCGCCACCGGAAGCTGAACATGAGTGCATACGCGAGCATCGCTGGATATCTATCGGCCCGAGTGGTCGGCTTACAGGGAGCGATCTGATGGTGGCCAATCCTACTGTGCTGTTTCCGAACCGCGCTGAAGCAACCGCGCCGGCGACCAGCGAAAAATTGCTTGCGGTCGAAAACGTCAACCTCGAATACCGCACGCGTGAGCGGATCGTGCGCGCGACCCATGACGTGAGTTTCGACGTCTACGGCGGCGACCGTTTCGTGCTGCTGGGACCGTCCGGTTGCGGCAAGTCGACGTTGCTCAAGGCGGTGGCCGGCTTTATCGAGCCGACATCCGGCAGCATCTCGCTCGACGGTCAGACTATCCGAGGCCCCGGCGCCGATCGCATTGTCGTGTTTCAGGAATTTGACCAGTTGCCGCCGTGGAAGACCGTATTGCAGAACGTGGCCTTTCCGCTGCGTGTCGCGAAGAAGCTCTCGCGTGCGGAGGCCAACGAACGGGCGCTGCATTATCTGGAGAAGGTGGGGCTTGCGTCATTTGCCAACGCTTATCCGCATACGTTGTCGGGCGGCATGAAGCAGCGCGTCGCGATTGCGCGCGCGCTGGCGATGCAGCCGCGCGTGCTGCTGATGGACGAGCCCTTCGCCGCGCTCGACGCGCTGACTCGCCGCAAGATGCAGGAAGAGCTATTGCGTCTGTGGGAAGAGGTGAACTTCACACTGCTGTTCGTCACGCATTCGATCGAAGAAGCGCTGGTGGTGGGCAACCGCATTCTGCTGTTGTCGCCCCATCCGGGCCGCGTGCGTGCGGAGCTCAACAGCCATCAATTTTCGCAGGACAGTTTTGGGCGCAGCGATTTTCAGCGCAGCGTCGCGCGTATTCATCACCTGTTGTTCGAAGAGGCGGAGGCCGTGCAATGAGTTCTCCCGCCACCTTGCTGCCGCCGGTTCGCGAGGAGTACGAGCGTCCGCTCGAACCGCTCGGCGAGCTCGTGCTCGAAGCCCCGCTGCCGCTCGGCAAGCGCCTCTTCGCGCAGAGCTGGTTGCGCAAGACGCTGATTGCGCTGGTGTTGATCGGTATCTGGGAAATCGCCGCGCGCGCGATCGACAACGATCTGCTGTTGCCGACGTTCGGCGCGACGTTCAGTGCGTTCGTACAAGGCGTGTGGTCGGGCGAACTGCTGCAAAAAACGGCGGTGTCGATGTCCGTGCTGCTGCGCGGCTATCTGCTGGGCGCGGCGCTCGCCTTCGTGCTGACGTCGCTCGCCGTGTCGACGCGTCTGGGCCGCGATGTCCTGTCGATGCTGACCGCGATGTTCAACCCGCTGCCGTCTATCGCGCTGTTGCCGCTCGCGTTGCTCTGGTTCGGCCTCGGTACCGGGAGCCTGTTGTTCGTGCTGGTCCATTCGGTGCTTTGGCCGCTGGCGCTGAACACCTATTCCGGTTTTCAGTCGGTGCCGGCGACGCTGCGCATGACCGGCCGCAACTACGGGCTCACCGGCATGCGCCATGTGCTGTTGATTCTGGTGCCGGCGGCGTTGCCGGCGATTCTGGCGGGCTTGCGGGTAGGTTGGGCGTTTGCCTGGCGTACGCTGATTGCGGCCGAACTCGTGTTCGGCGCGAGTTCCGGCAGCGGCGGTCTCGGCTGGTACATCTTCCAGAATCGCAACGAACTGTACACCGACCGCGTTTTCGCGGGCCTCGCCGCGGTAATCGTAATCGGCCTGCTGATCGAGCATCTGGTGTTCGATACGCTCGAACGCGTGACCGTACGGCGCTGGGGCGTGCAGCACTGACGGCCGCAATCATGGCGCCACCTGCGCGCGCCGCAAGAACTGAACGGTTGCGCAACGATCCTGTCGAACTATCTGGTGCTGGCGACTACTCTAGTGTAGAAGGCGCCTAAGTATGACGAAAGGTGCGCTGCACAAAACCTGACGAAACTCCCGGTTGCTGTCGCTGCCGCCGTGAACTACAAATCTAAGGGTGCGCCACGGTTCGCCACCATCGGGCCGTGCTTCTCATTGACACACGATGTTTCGTAACAAGGCAAGCGGGCCGTCCGTGACGGTGAATACGCAAAAGCCCTGGCCCCGAATCAGATAGACAAGGAGACTCCCGCCATGGGTATGCGCCCAGATCCCACGTTCCATGCATCACCGAAACTCGCGATGGATGCGCCCGCGGAGGAGTACGCCTACACCGTGCTTCTCAGCCCCGATTTCTCGCAGCCCGACGCGCTCGCCGTCATCGACGTGAAGCCCGGTTCGCCCACTTACAGCCAGGTGGTTCACACCGTGCCGGTGCCGTACAAGGGGGACGAATTCCATCATTTCGGCTGGAATGCCTGTTCGTCGTCGCTCTCGCCGCTGACCGGCCACGCATTCCTCGAGCGACGCTATCTGATCATTCCGGGCATGCGTTCTTCACGCATTTACATCGTCGACACCGATCCGCATCCGACCCAGGCGAAGATTCACAAGATCATCGAGCCCGAGGAGATTTTCCGCAAAACGGGCTACTCGCGCCCGCACACGGTTCACTGCGGGCCGGAAGGGATTTACGTCAGCACGCTCGGCGGCGCAGGCAAAGATGGCACCGACGGGCCGCCGGGCATCTTCATCATGGACTGCGAAACGTTCGAGGTCCTGGGCCGCTGGGAGATCGACCGCGGGATGCAGGAGAAGCACTACGATTTCTGGTGGAACCTGCCGCGCGACTATATGGTGTCGAGCGAATGGGCGTTGCCGCCGCAATTCGAGAACGGCATCGTCCCCGAGGATCTGCTGTCGAACAAATACGGGCACCGCATC
The DNA here is from genome assembly GCF_046026985.1 of Paraburkholderia sp. RL18-101-BIB-B. Taxonomy (NCBI): domain Bacteria; kingdom Pseudomonadati; phylum Pseudomonadota; class Betaproteobacteria; order Burkholderiales; family Burkholderiaceae; genus Paraburkholderia; species Paraburkholderia sp. RL18-101-BIB-B. The sequence goes on along the minus strand of NZ_JARESV010000003.1, from coordinate 31,564 downwards.
CACTTCTGGGACTTGCGGGGCCGGCGCAACGTGCAGACGCTTGACCTCGGCGCGAACCATCAGATGGCGCTAGAAGTGCGGCCCGCGCACGATCCGAGCCGGGAGTACGGCTTCATCGGCGTCGTGGTCGATACGACGAACCTGGAAGGGTCGATCTGGACGTGGTGGCGCGAAGGGGGCGAGTTTCACATCGAGAAGACCGCCACCATTCCGCCCGAACCCGCGGCCACCGAACAGTTGCCGCCGCTGCTGCAGGGTTTCGGCGCGGTGCCGCCGCTCGTCACCGACATCGATCTCTCCATCGACGACAAATTCCTCTATGTCGCCTGTTGGGGCACCGGTGAGATGCGCCAGTACGACGTGACGGAACCGCGCAAGCCGAAGCTCACGGGATCGGTTCACATCGGCGGGATCGTGCGGCGCACGCCTCATCCGAACGGCAAGACCTTTGCGGGTGGCCCGCAGATGGTGGAGATCAGCCGCGACGGCAAGCGGGTCTACTGGACCAACTCGCTCTATTCGACCTGGGACAACCAGTTCTATCCGGACGGCGTGCCGGGTGCGCAGGTCATGGCGCGGGCCGAGCCCGGCGGCGGGCTCGCGTTGGCCGATGACTATTGGGTGTCGTTTCCAGACGGATACCGGGCCCACCAGATCCGGCTCGAAGGCGGAGACTGCTCGACCGATTCGTTCTGTTACCCGTCGGTGGGCGTTTGATCGGGGGAGGCTGGTCGCAGACCGGCCTGTGGTTGGCCATTCTGGCGAGCGGTCTCTATCACGGGATCAACCCGGCGATGGGATGGCCGCTCGCCGTGTCGAGCGGCTTGATGGAGCGGCGCGCGCGGGCGCTGTTCAGCGCGCTCATCTATCTTGCGGTTGGACACGTGCTGGCGGTGTTATTGGTGATGCTGCCGTTCGCCATGCTGGCCATCCTGCTTGCCTGGCAGCGCGAGATCCAGATCGGCGCCAGCGTGCTCGTGATCGGCTTTGGCGTTGTCCTGCTGATCCGGCGACGTCATCCGCGTGTCCTCGTGCGGATTCCGCCGTCACGGCTCGCGCTGTGGTCGTTCGCCGTTGCCATTGCGCACGGTGCGGGACTGATGCTCGTACCGATTTACCTCGGACTGTGCAGCGCTTACGACATGGATCGAGGACATCGGGCCGCGCAGACTCTGATCGAAGCGAATCTGGGGATGGCGCTGCTTGTCTCGGGTGTGCATGCGTGCGCGATGATGGTTGCCGGTGGGCTTCTGGCCTGGCTGGTCTACCGCTACCTGGGGTTGAAGTTCGTGTCGCGGAGCTGGTTCAATCTGGATGCGGTCTGGGCGTTGAGTCTTGTCCTGGTTGGCGCGCTCTCGTTGGCGCTTAATGCCGCGGTGGTCAGCGGCGAGGTGTGATCGGGCGCGTGTGCGTTTCGCCAGGCCGGCTCTTGCCGCCGGTTGCCGCCGTGCATTCGCGTGCGGCGGCAACCGGCGGGACATCATTGATATTGCCGCAGCGGTCTGAACGCCGCGCGAAGCTCCTCGGTGAAGAGTTGCGGCTGTTCCCATGCAGCGAAGTGACCGCCCTTGTTCACCTCATGGAAATAAGTGAGCTTGGGATAGGCGCGCTCGGTCCAGCTTCGCGGCGCCCGATAGATCTCGCCGGGAAAAACCGTGACGGCAACCGGAACCGATATCTCAGCGGTACGCTGTTCCAGCGCGTTGAAGTTGTTATTGTTGTTCTCCCAGTAAAGCCGCGCCGATGAGGTCGACGTGTTCGTGACCCAGTACAGCGTGATGTCGTCGAGCATCTCGTCCTTGGTGAGCGAGCGCTCGGGATCGCCGCCGCTATAGGTCCACGCCGCGAATTTGTCGTACATCCAGGCGGCCTGGCCCGCGGGCGAATCAGCCAGGCCGTAGCCCTCGGTTTGCGGGCGCGTGACCATCATGGCGGCATACCCGCCACCCTTTTTGTACAAGTTGGCGAGCGATTGGTACGCCGCCTTCTCCCCATTCGACAGCCCGGCCGGCGCCGGCTCGCCGCTGTTGAGTGCCTTCGCGACATCCGGCGGCACCGTCGCGGGCATGTTGACGTGAATGCCGAGCAGGCCGGCGGGAGCCTGACGCCCCATCGCATCCGCGATCACGGAACCCCAGTCGCCGCCTTGAGACACGTACTGCTTGTAGCCGAGGCGCTTCATCAGGACGTCCCACGCCCGCGCGATGTGATCGGGACCCCAGCCGACCCCCATGGGTTTGCCGGAAAAGCCGTAGCCCGGCATTGAGGGAATGACGACATCGAAGGCGTCCTCCGCACGGCCGCCGTGAGCGGTTGGATCGGTCAGCGGACCGATGGCCTTTTCGATCTCTAGCGGCGAGCCTGGCCAGCCGTGGGTGATGATCAGCGGCAGCGCGTGCGGATTGCGCGATTTCACGTGGATGAACTGGATATCCACGCCGTCGATCGTGGTCACGAACATCGGCAAGGCATTCAGCCTGGCCTCCGCCTTGCGCCAGTCGTAGTTCGTCCCCCAGTGCTGCACCAGCGCCTGAATTCTGGCTTCCTGCACGCCTTGCGATTGATCGGCAACCGTCTCCCTGTCGGGCCACCGCGTCGCCGCAATGCGGTGGCGGAGGTCGACGAGCGTGTCGTCCGGGACATGGATGTGGAACGGGCGGATCGAGTCGTCTTCAGCCGCGACGCGCGGGCTCGCGGAAGGCTGATCCGCGGCCGAAGCCGGCTCGGTGTAGCTGAAGGCCGCGGCCACGGAAAGCGCCAGGGCGGCGGCTGAAGTGGCGAACGAGCCGCGCCGGATTGGCGCCGTCGAAACCATGGGCATGGGGATGTCTCCTTGAATAAAAGTGCGCAATTTGCAACCGTGCACAATGTGCGTAAGACCATTGTGGTACGGATTGACGGTGGCTCAAATGACGGATAGGGTCATGATTAAGGACATCGAATTCATCGGATGTTTGACTTGACGAAGCGCGGAGGCCGCCATGCACCGGATCGGATATTTGTTGGGCGATCGTTTTCAGGTGATGGCGCTCGCGTCACAGTCGGTTTTCGAGTACGCGAACATTGCGGCGGGCGAAACCTTCTACAGCATCGAGAACTTTTCGGTAGCGGGTGGCGAGGTGCGTTCGTCGCTCGGCATGGCGGTGGGCACGCGACCGCTTGGCGGGCGCATGGCGATCGACACGTGGATCGCCGCGGGCGTCAACAACCCGCTCACCGCGCCGCCGTCTGCCGAAGTGCTCAAGTTCCTGCGCAAGGCGGCGATGCGCGCGCGGCGCATCGCGGGCATCTGCACAGGTGGTTTCGTACTGGCCGAAGCAGGGCTGCTCGCGAACCGGCGCGCGACCACGCATTGGGCGTATGCCCGCGAGATGATGGGCCGGTTTCCGGACATCCAGCTCGACGAAGATCGCATCTACGTGGTCGATGGCCCGATCTGGACCTCGGCCGGCATGACTGCTGGACTCGATCTCGCACTCGGGATGGTCGAGAAGGACCTCGGCGCCGATATCGCGCGTTCAGTCGCGCACAAGCTGGTGATGCATCAGCGGCGCTCGGGTGGCCAGTCGCAGCATTCGGAAATGCTCGATCTCGCACCCAAGTCCGACCGCATCCAGGACGCGCTCAACTATGCGCGCAAGCATCTCAGCCGGCCGCTCACCGTCGAGGAACTCGCGAGTCAGGCGCACCTAAGCCCGCGGCAGTTCAGCCGGGTGTTCACCCTGGAGACGGGACAGTCGCCTGCCAAGGCGATCGAGGGGCTGCGGCTCGAAGCCGCGCGGTTGATGATCGAAAAGAGCCGGCACTCGCTGGAGGTGATCGCGAAAGAGACGGGGTTTCGCGATCGCCGGCATATGCGCGAAGTGTTCATGCGCGGATTTGGCGTGCCGCCGCGGGAGATGCGGCGTGAGGCCCGGCCGGGTGAGCGATAAGACGACCACTCTGTAGACGGTGCCGAGCACGTCGGCTTACTGCGACGCTTCCAGTTGCACCCGTTCAAGCTCCGCATGCGCCTCATCGGCCTTGCGTTGCCGCTCGGCGATTTTCTTCGCGCTCTTGCCGTTGGCCTTCGCTTCCTGCAGGTCGTGCTCGCGTTCAGCCAGTTTCTTTTGCGACGCGACCACCTTGCGTTGCGCCTCGCTGCGCAGCACGGCATCCGTGCAGTTCGCGTTCATTTGGGCGAGGGCGGTTTCCAGACCATCGACGCGCTTCGCATTGCCGTGCGTTTGCGCGTAGGTGATTTCTTTTTCGATCGAACTGCGCTTCGCATCGCAGCCGTTTGCTTGAGCAGAACAAACCATCGGATAGACAACCATGCCGAGCAGGAATACCTTGACCGCCGTTTTCATGAGAGACCTCACAATCGTGGTTTGTTGTTCTTCCATCGTGCGTTTTGCAGCGATGCTGGCGCTTTCGTCATCCGGAATTGATCAATGCAAGTCTGATCGGCGAGAGCGTCTAACTCAAAATGCATTGCTTGTTCTTGGACGTTTCAGCTTGAGCAGTGACTTTTCGGCCGACCAGTTTATCCTTCTTGCACGGCTCATGGATTTGCTTGTTGCCGGTGGCAGACTTTAGCTGGTTGATCAGACTTTGATTGCGTTACGGCGCAGTCAATCGAAGCAAAGGTCAACGTCGTCGCGTTGAATGACTGCGCCGCAAACTCAAGGTTGACATTCACGGTCGACGCCCGTTATCGGCACACGGCGACGTCGAGCGATACCGGCAGCGCCGCGTCTTCGATCACACTGGCTTGATGAGTCCGAGTTGCTGCAGGGCGGTGACGCCATCGTCCAGGCCGATTTCTTCAACGATCATGCCGTCCTTGAGCCGCAACACGGTCGTGCCGGTGAAGCGCATGGTCCGGCCGGTCGCCGCAGGCAACGAGCCGACGAGGAAATCGCGGAATGCCGGACCGGTATGCGTGCCGCCACCCTCCCAACGGCCCACGACATAGTCCCCTTCGGCGATGAGATCGGCCGCGCCCCAGAAGTTGAGGTCCGGGAACGCTTCGCGGAAACCGGTCATGAAGGCCTTGATGTCTTCGCGGCCACGGCGCGGCTCGTGCAGCGAGTATTGAAGATGCATGTCAGGAGCGGCGAGTTCGTCGACGATGCCGAGGTTGCAGGTCTTGCCCCAGAAATCCGTAAACCAGCGGCCCACGACGGCCTTGTTGTCATCTTCTTTGGACATGGTGAATTCCTCATTGACTGTGGTTGAACGAGGAAAACGCAATCGCTTCCCTCTGCCTGAACAATATGGGCGCAAGCAGTCGGCCGCCTTCCGTTTCTTGCTGCAATACTCGCGTTGCGCGCAATTCCAGTTGAGCATTGGACAGGGGATAACGGATGCGCCCATCCATCGACACGCGTGCCGGCCGCAGTCGAAACGGGCGCCCTCCGACCGTCGTAATTTTTTCGTAGGGAATCGACCATTTTTCAATGGTCATTCTCGCTTTCATCGCATCTCCGGCTGGCGGTTTCTTCACGTGCAAGGAATAGTCAGGTAACGACTGTTATCCCGCCGGCAGCCGCGCGCGGAGATTTCAAAGCGGCGTGGAATAGATCGCAATGACGAGGTGTTGTGTCAGCAGACCGGGTGAACTGGTCGCCCACACAACAACAGGCTCAAACATGCTCAACTCCTTCATTTCCCGGCGGCGTCTGATGGCGGCGGGGTCCATGGCCTCATTCGGCGTGCTGTTCTCGAAGCTTGCGTCCGGCGCGACCACTCCCGACGCCGAGCCCGCCGCAAGCATGGCGACGAGTGTCGTTCCGGCATTTCTCGGCTCGTCGCCGCAAACGCTGCCGGCCCTGCCATGGGCCGACAATGCGCTCGAACCGACCATTTCGGCGCGCACCATCGGCATTCATCACGGCAAGCACCACCGGGCGTATTTCGGCAATCTGCACAAGCTCCTTGCCGGCACGCCGCTCGAACAGGCATCGCTCGAGCAGGTCATCATGCAGTCGCATGACCAGCCCGCGCTCGCCGACGTCTTCAACAACGCCGCGCAAGCATGGAACCACAACTTCTACTGGAACTCGCTGAGCCCGGCGCCGAGCGCGCCGAGCGCGAAGCTTCAGGCGGCGATCGTGCGCAAGTTCGGTTCCGTCGATGCGCTCGGCAAGACGCTCGTTGCGACTTCGGCCTCGCAGTTCGGCAGTGGCTGGGGATGGCTCGTGCTCGATCGCGGAGAACTCGCGGTCGTCAAGACGAGCAACGCGGAGACGCCGTTCACGCGCGGACTCGTGCCGCTGCTCACCGTCGATGTATGGGAGCACGCGTACTACCTGGACTACCAGAACCGCCGGCCGGACTATCTCGTTGCAACGGTCTCGCGCCACCTGAACTGGGCGTTCGCCTCGGCCAATCTCGACCGCGTCTGACGAGGGGCGGTTGCAGGCTTTCATCATATCGGGTCAACAAGGAGCATCGCCATGATTCGCTTGTCACGCAGAACGCGCCATTCGATCAGCGCCGTATGGTTGTTGGCGGTAGTCGGCACGTCAGCCGGCGCCGCGCCGATCGACCCACCCGATGCGCGAGCGCTCCTGAGCGCGACCGCATCCGGCGTGCAGATTTACTCGTGTGAATACGATGCGAAGCACACGCTCGGCTGGGTGTTCCGCAGTCCGCGCGCCACGTTGTTTGACTCCAGCGGGGCCGCGGTGATCGAGCATTCGGCGGGACCGTCCTGGGAAGCCCGCGACGGCAGCCGGATCGTGGGCCATGTTCTCGCGCAGATGCCGAGCGACACGCCGAACGGCGTACCGCAGCTCCTGCTGGAAACACGTTCGACGGGCGCGCAGGGCATGTTGAGCGAGGTGCGCTACGTGCAACGCACGATGACCGCAGGCGGCGCGGCGCCAACAGCGCCTTGCACCGTCGAACACGCGGCGGGCAACTCGCCGTACATCGCCACTTATACTTTTTTTAAGTAGCAAGCGGCGGAAGACGTTGGCCTCTCGCGCATGGTGACCGGTCAAATTAATTCGGATTACTACAGTTTAAAAGTCGATGGAATAGAGGGGCCGTTCGCGTGTTTTATGAAGCAAGAGGCAAATGAACGGACCGCCTGGTTTCAACGCACAACGCAGACCATGAAAACTGAATTCATCGCTCATCAAGATTGGACGGAATGGCTGGACAGGCTGTCGGATGAAGCGCCGTGCGGCCCTGATCTCGAATACGACCCGCGATTCCGCGAACTCGAGGAAGCCGTCGGCGGACGTCCTGAAGTGGAATATGGCGCCACGCTCGTCGCCGCCGTACCGCCCGACTGGGCGGCGACGGACGCCTTGTGCGTCGAGTTGATGGCGCGCACGCGAGACCTGCGTGTGGTCGCGTGGCTTGCGCGAGCGCGGCTTGCTCACGAGGGTATTGCCGGTCTCGCGGATGGCCTCACGCTTGCCGCGGCGCTTCTCGATCGCAACTGGGATCACGTCCATCCGCAACTCGACGCGAGCGACGGCAACGATCCCACCGTGCGGATCAACGCACTCGCCGCATTCGTGGATGCAGCCGGTCTGCTCGCCGAGCTCATGGATTGCCGGCTCGTGCCGCATGACGTGCCTGTCACCTTGCGCGAGTGGTCGTATGCGAATGGCGAGACCGTTGCCCCCGACGGCCGTGGGGTCATGAGCCTTGCGGAGATCGAAGCCGCCACGGCCTCGTCGCCGGAAGCGGCGCTGCGCGCGAAGACCGCATCCGACATGGCGCTCGCCAACGCCGAGGCGCTCGAACGCGTGTTGACGGAGCGCGTGGGCGTGACGCAGGCGCTCGAACTGCACGCGCTCAAGACCTTGCTTCGCCGGGCGGGAGCACTGCTGGGCGGATGCCTGAAGGAGCAGGGCATCGCGGCGGAGCCAGCCGCGCCGGCGGGCGATCGCGCAACCGAAACGAGGTCCGCGGCGGCCGGTGACGTTATCTCGAGCCGCGCCGACGTCGCGGCGACGCTGGACCGCCTGTGCACGTATTACGCCAGGCACGAGCCCGCGAGCCCGGTGCCGCTCCTGCTCGCACGTGCGCGCGGCCTGATCGACAAGTCGTTCGTCGATCTGCTCAAGGAACTCGCGCCGGAAGGGCTCGCGCAATTGACTCAGGTGATTGGAACGGCGGCCGCCGATTTGCCGGCCACCTGATTCGAATCGCGTCGCATCACATTGTTTTCACTGAGGAGGATCACAGGATGGCCAAGGAAAGCAGTCAGAAGTTCATTGCGCGCAATCGTGCGCCGCGCGTGCAGATCGAATACGACGTCGAAGTCTATGGCTCGGAGAAGAAGGTCAATCTGCCTTTCGTGATGGGCGTGCTGTCGGACCTGTCGGGTCAGACGCAAGAGCCGCTGCCGCCGGTTACCGAGCGCAAGTTCGTCGAGATCGATATCGATAACTTCGACGAGCGGCTGCGCTCGATGAAGCCGCGCGTCGCGATGCACGTCGACAACACGCTGACGGGCGAAGGAAAGATCGGCGTGGACATGACCTTCGAGAGCATGGACGACTTCTCGCCGGCTGCGATCGCCCGCAAGGTCGAGCCGCTCGCGAAGCTGCTCGAGGCGCGCAGCCAGCTGCAGAACCTGCTCACCTACATGGATGGCAAGACCGACGCCGAAAAACTCGTCGGCCAGTTGCTCGAAGACCCGGCGCTGTTGAGCGCGCTCGCCGCCGCGCCCAAGCCGCAAACGAGCCAAACCGACGATTCGGAATAAAGGAGCCACCATGGCAGATACCAACCTGGAGCAATCCACGAGCACGCAGCAGCCGGCCGAGCAGCAGGTCGACGACACCAGTTCATCCGGCGAGTTTCAGAAGCTGCTGCAAAAGGCGTTTCGCCCGCGCACCGACAAGGCCCGCGAGGCCGTCGAGAACGCGGTGCGCACGCTGGCGGAGCAGGCATTGCTCGACACCCAGCGCGTGTCGGACGATGCGCTTGCGAGTATCGAATCGTTGATTGCGAAAATCGATGAAAAGCTCAGCGCGCAGATCAACGTGATCCTGCACACCGATCAATTCCAGAAGCTGGAGAGCGCATGGCGCGGCCTGCACTATCTGGTCACGAATACGGAAAGCGACGAAAGCCTGAAGCTGCGGGTAATGAACATCTCGAAGTCCGATCTGCATCGCTCGTTGCGCAAATACAAAGGCGTCGCGTGGGATCAGAGCCCGCTCTTCAAGAAGCTCTACGAAGAGGAGTACGGCCAGTTCGGCGGCGAGCCATACGGCGCGCTGGTCGCGGACTACTACTTCGACAATAGCAGCCCCGATGTCGATTTTCTGACCCAGATGGGCAAGATTTCCGCTGCGGCGCATGCACCGTTCATCGCGGGCGCTGACCCTGCGGTGATGCTGATGGATTCCTGGCAGGAGCTGGCGAATCCGCGCGATCTGACGAAGATATTCCAGACGCCCGAGCACGCCGCGTGGCGCTCGCTGCGCGACTCCGAGGATTCGCGCTATATCGGCCTCGCCATGCCGCGCTTTCTTGCGCGCCTGCCGTATGGGGCCAAGACGAGCCCGGTCGAGGAATTCGACTTCGAGGAAGACACTGCCGGCACCGATGCGTCCCGGTACGCGTGGTCGAACGCCGCGTACGCGATGGCGGTCAATATCAATCGCTCTTTCAAGACCTATGGCTGGTGCTCGCGCATTCGCGGCATCGAGTCGGGCGGCGCGGTGGAGAACTTGCCGGTGCATGCGTTCCCCACCGATGACGGCGGCGTCGACATGAAATGCCCGACCGAAATAGCGATCAGCGACCGGCGCGAAGCGGAGTTGGCGAAGAACGGCTTCATGCCGCTGGTTCACAAGAAGAACTCGGATTTTGCGGCCTTTATCGGCGCGCAGTCGCTGAACAAACCGATCGAATATGAAGATCCGGATGCGACCGCCAACGCGAATCTGGCCGCGCGGCTGCCTTACCTGTTCGCATGCAGCCGTTTCGCGCATTACCTCAAGTGCATCGCGCGCGACAAGGTCGGCAGCTTCAAGGAAAAGGACGATATGCAGCGCTGGCTGCAGGACTGGATTCTTCAGTACGTCGATGGCGACCCCGCGAACTCGTCCGAAGAGACCAAGGCCCGTCGTCCGCTCGCGGCGGCGGAAGTCGTGGTCGAGGAAGTCGAGGGCAATCCGGGTTATTACACGTCGAAATTCTTTCTGCGTCCGCACTATCAGCTCGAAGGGCTGACCGTGTCGCTGCGGCTCGTCTCGAAGCTGCCGTCGGCCAAAGCCGCCTGACGCACACGAGTACACGATTCTTTTCACCGCAGTCATCTACATAGGGATACACCATGGCAGTCGATATTTTTCTGGATCTGGGCACCGTCAAGGGCGAATCGCTCGATTCCACGCATAAGGACGAAATCGATGTGCTCTCGTGGAGCTGGGGTCTCTCCCAGTCCGGCACGATGCACCTCGGCACGGGCGGCGGAGGCGGCAAGGTGGCGGTCCACGATCTGTCTGTCACCAAGTACACCGACCGGGCCACGCCGTCGATCATCACGGCCTGTTCGACCGGCAAGCATTTCCCCACCGGCAAGCTCACCGTGCGCAAGGCCGGCGGCACGAAGCCGCTCGAGTACTACACGATCGAAATGGAGAAGGTGCTGGTGACGAACTACTCGACCGGCGGCTCGGATGGCGAGGACCGCTTCACCGAAACCGTGACGCTCAACTTCGAGAAGTTCCATGTGACCTATCAGCAGCAGGACCCGACCTCGGGCTCGGCGCTCGGCGGGGTCGTCGAGAGCAAGTGGAACATCCCGGCGAACGCGACGGCGTAAGCGGCTATGCGCCTGAAAAACGCCGAACGTGTGCAGCCTTCGCTGCTGGAGAGGCTGACCGATCACGAGCCCGATGCGACGCGCGAAGTGCGTGAGCATCGGTCGAGTTCGGCGCGCTCGCTGCGCCGCAGCGTCATGCGCGACCTCGGTTGGCTGCTCAATGCGCAGGGTATCGCGTCGTCGCAGGACGTCGCCCGCTATCCGGGCGTCGCGGAGTCGGTGCTGAATTTCGGCTTTTCCGACCTCGCGGGCAAGAGCGCGTCGAATGTCGATGTCGCGCGGATCGAACGCCTGATGGCCGATGCGATCCGCGCATTCGAGCCACGCATTCTGCCGGGCACGCTGCGCGTTCGCGCGATCCAGACGGGCGAAACGAGTGGCCAGCACAACGCGATTGCGTTCATCGTCGAAGGCGATCTTCACGCGCATCCCGTGCCGGAGCGCCTCTATCTGCGCACGGAACTCGACCTCGAAGCGGGCAAGGTCGACGTCTCGGAAGGGACGCGCGCGTGACCCCGCCGGCGCGTCGTTGCATCGAAGCCATACCAGGAAATCCCACGCCATGAACCCGGACCTGATTCAGTACTACAGCGAGGAGCTTCAGCACGTCCGCGAGATGGGCGGCGAGTTCGCGAAGGCGTTTCCGAAGATCGCGAGCCGGCTCGGGCTGGAAGGCTTCGAGTGCGCCGATCCCTACGTGGAGCGGCTGCTGGAAGGCTTCGGCTTTCTCGCCGCGCGCGTGCAGATGAAGATCGCCGCCGAGTTCCCGCGTTTCACGGAGCATCTGGCCGAGCTGGTCTACCCGCATTACCTCGCGCCCACGCCGGCAATGACGATCGTCGAAATGCAGCCCGACATGACGCATCCCGCGCTTGCCGACGGCGTGGTGATTCCGCGCGGCACGGCGCTGTTCGGCAGGCTCGACGGCGAGCGCTCCACGCGTTGCGAATTCCGCACCGCGCACGCGCTCACGCTGTCTCCAATCCAACTCGTCGAGGCGCGTCTCTTTACGCACAGCGGCACGCTGCCCGGTGTCGACGCAAGGCTGCCGCAGGGCGTGAAGGCCGGCCTGCGCCTCAAGCTGCGCGCGCTGAACAAGCTGAAATTCAGCGACCTTGCATTCGATCATCTGCCGATCCATCTGCGCGGCGGCGACGGTCTGGCCGCGCGGCTATATGAATTGCTGCTGGGCTCGGCGCTCGGCGTGGCGCTGCCCGATGCGGTATTGCCGCCCTCGGCCCTGCGCCCCCTCGGATTCTCCGACGACGAAGCCTTGTTGCCCGTGAGCGAGCAGTCGTTTCCCGGCTATCGCTTGCTGCAGGAGTATTTTGCGTTCGCGCAACGCTTCATGTTCATCGGCATCGACGGCTTGCGCCTGCATTTCCAGCGCTGCGAGCGTGATGAAATCGAGTTGATCGTGCTGCTGTCGAAGATCGACCCGGCGCTCGAACAGATCGTCGACGAGGCCAATTTCGCGCTGCATTGCACGCCCGCGATCAATCTGTTCGCGCGTCGCACCGATCGCATTCCGGTCACGGGTGAACAATTCGAGCACCACGTCGTGGTGGATCGCACGCGCCCGCGGGACTTCGAGGTGTACCGGGTGGAAAGCGTCACCGGCTATCGGTCGGGCGGCGGCGGGCCGATCGAGTTTCAGCCGTTCTATCGTGCACGCGATCTGGGAAGCGACGAGCCGGGACACGCCTTCTATCAGGTACGGCGCGAAAAGCGGCTGCTTCCCGCGCAGCGGGACGAGCGTGGCGCCCGCTCGTCCTATACCGGCAGCGAAACCTGGCTCGCGCTGGTCGATACGCGCGAGGCGCCGTATCCGGCGGACCTTCAGCAACTGGGTTTGAGCGTGCTGTGCACGAATCGCGACCTGACGCTGAGCATGCCGCGCGGGCAGGGCGAGACGGACTTCACGCTCGAACTCGAGGCGCCCGTGTCGAGCGTGCGATGCATCGGCGGTCCCAGCCGTCCGCTGCCGTCGTATGCGGAAGGGCCGGTTGCCTGGCGTCTGCTGAGCCATCTGTCGCTCAACTATGCGTCGCTCGTGGACGATGCCGACGGCAGCGGCGCGCGCGCCATGCGCGATCTCCTCGGGCTGTACGCGCCCACCGGCGACAGCGCCGCGGCGCGGCAGATCGACGGCTTGCGCTCCATCCGTTCGGCGCCGGTCACGCGGCGCTTGCCTTCGCGAGGGCCGATCGTGTTCGGCCGCGGCCTCGCGATCGAGGTGCTGCTCGACGAAAGCGGCTTTGAAGGCGCGGGCGCATTCCTGTTCGGCGCGGTGCTCGCGCAGTTTTTCACGCAGTACGTGTCGATGAACTCGTTCACCGAAACGATCGTGTCCAGTGTGACGCGCGGTGAACTCATGCGCTGGGCGCCAGGGAGCGGGCAATGCCGGACGCTCTGACCTTGCTCGATCGTTTCTCAGCCGATGCGAACCGCTTCGACTTCTTTCAGGCGGTACGTCTCGTCGAATGTGCGTATCCGGGCTTGCCGCGCGTCGGTTCGTCGCTGCGTCCGCGCGAAGATGCCGTGCGCTTCGGACAGGAGCCCGAACTGATATTCTTCCCGACTACGCTGCGCCATTTCGCGACCGCGGGCGAGGCTGCGCCGAAACTCGTCGTGAATTTCCTGGGCTTGCTCGGACCGAATGGCCCGATGCCGACGCACCTGACCGAATACGTGCGTGACCGTGCGCGCAATGCCGGCGATCCTACGTTCGCGCGCTTTCTCGACGTGTTTCATCATCGGATGGCGTCGTTGTTCTATCGCGCGTGGGCGGTGGCGCAGCCGGTCGTGAGCCTCGATCGCGACAACGGCGACCGTTTTTCCGCTTATGTGGGCACGACCTTCGGTCTCGGCGAGCCCGCGCTGCGCAAGCGCGACAGCGTGCCCGATTTCGCCAAGCTGCACTTCGCGGGACTGCTTGCCGGCGGCACGCGGCACGCCGCGGGTTTGCGGCTCGTCCTGGCGCGTTTCTTCGGTCTGCAGGTCGACGTGCTCGAAAACGTCGGCCACTGGATGAATTTGCCCGCGCATTCGATGAGCCGTCTGGGCACGCGCGACGAGAGCGCACGACTGGGTGTCGGCACGATGCTCGGCGCGCGCATCTTCGACCGGCAACACAAGTTTCGCGTGGTGCTCGGGCCGCTCTCCATGCGCGACTATCAGCGCTTCCTTCCGGGTGGCGCGAGCCTCGTGCGCCTGACCGACTGGGTGCGTCTCTACGTGCGCGATCCGCTCGACTGGGACGTCAATCTCCAGTTGCGTCAATCCGAAGTGCCGCGCCTCGCGCTCGGCCGCCGTCAGCGTCTGGGCTACACCACCTGGCTGCATGCTCGCGCGGCGACCGCCGACGCAAGGCAGCTGATGCTCAAACCACCCGCCTCACACTCCACTTCACATCGCGCAGAGGACTAATTCAATGGCAGACATCAGCCGCGCCGTCATGTTCGGCAAACTCGACACGCTCAGCTTTCGCGCAATGGAAAGCGCAACCACGTTCTGCCGGCTGCGCGGCAATCCGTATGTGGAGTTCGTGCACTGGCTGCATCAGTTGTTGCAGTTGCCGGATTCGGACCTGCATCGCGTGATCCGGCATTTCGACGTCGAGACCGCCGTGCTCGCGCGCGATTTGACCGATGCGCTCGATCGTCTGCCGCGCGGCTCGACGTCGATCACGGATATCTCGTCGCAGATGGAGGAGGCCGTCGAGCGCGGCTGGGTCTACGGCTCGCTGCTGTTCGACGCGCAAAAGGTCCGCAGCGCGCATGTGCTGATCGGGGCGCTACAGACGCCGGCATTGCGTAATGCGCTGCGCGGCATCTCGCGCGAATTCGATCGCGTGAAGCTCGACGAACTGGTCGACGATTTCGCCAGCGTGCTCGACGGTTCGCCCGAAGCGGCACTGGAGCCCGCCGTGACGCGCACGTTGGACACGTCACCCGGCACGCAGGACGCGTTGCAGCGCTTCACGCTCGACCTGACCGAACAGGCGCGCGCGGGCAAGCTCGATCCGATCGTCGGCCGCGACGACGAGATTCGTCAGGTGATCGACATTCTCATGCGCCGCCGGCAGAACAATCCGCTGCTGGCGGGCGAGGCCGGCGTGGGCAAGACGGCGGTGGTGGAAGGTCTCGCGCATCGCATCGTGGCGGGCGACGTGCCCCCCGCGCTGCGCGACGTGACGCTGCGCACGCTCGATGTCGCGCTGCTCCAGGCCGGCGCGGGCATGAAGGGCGAGTTCGAGGCGCGCTTGCGCCAGGTGCTGGAGGAAGTGCAGTCGGCCGAGCGAGCGGTGATTCTCTTCATCGACGAAGCCCACACGTTGATCGGCGCGGGCGGCGCGGCCGGCACGGGCGACGCCGCGAACCTGCTGAAGCCGGCGCTCGCGCGCGGCAGCGTGCGCACGATCGCGGCGACGACATGGTCGGAGTATCGGCGGCACATCGAAAAGGATCCGGCGCTCACGCGGCGTTTCCAGGTCGTGCAGGTCCGCGAGCCCGACGAGGCGCGCGCGGTCACGATGATGCGCGGCATCGCGCTTGCGCTGGAGGCGCATCACGGCGTGCAGATTCTCGACGAGGCCGTCGAGGCGGCCGTGCGGCTTTCGCATCGGTATCTTCCGGCGCGGCAGTTGCCCGACAAGTCCGTGAGCCTGCTCGATACAGCATGCGCCCGCGTCGCGGTCAGCCAGCATGCCACGCCGCCGGAAGTGGACGACGCCCGCAAGCGCATCGACGCGCTGAACACGGAACTCGAAGTGATCGCGCGCGAAAGTGCGATTGGTATCGACACGACGGCGCGTCATGAGGCGGCATCGGCTGCGTTGCAGCGCGAAACGGAGCGCCTCGCCGAACTCGACGCGCGCTGGCGCATCGAGCGCGAGATGGTGAAGGACATTCTCGCGCGCCGCGCCCAGCTTCGCGATGGCGCGCCCGAGGCCGATCTCGCCGCGCTGCGGGAGCAGCAGGCGCGCCTCGCGCAGCATCAAGGCGACGCGCCGCTGATTCTGCCGGGCGTCGATCGTCACGCGGTCGCGGCGGTCGTGCAGGACTGGACGGGCGTGCCCGTGCTGAACATGCTGAAGAACGAAATAGGCAACGTGTTGCGGCTGAACGAACTGCTCGACGGCCGCATCATCGGCCAGCAGCATGCGACGCAGATGATCGCCCGGCGCGTGCAGACCTCCCGCGCGGGGTTGGACAATCCGGACAAGCCCGTGGGCGTATTCCTGCTCGCCGGCACGTCCGGCGTCGGCAAGACCGAGACCGCGCTGGCGCTGGCCGAGGTGTTGTACGGCGGCGAACAGAATCTGATCACGATCAACATGAGCGAGTACCAGGAGGCGCACACGGTCTCGCTGTTGAAGGGCGCGCCGCCCGGCTATGTCGGTTTCGGCGAAGGCGGCGTGCTCACCGAAGCCGTGCGCCGCCGCCCGCATAGCGTCGTGTTGCTCGATGAAGTCGAGAAGGCGCATCCCGACGTCCACGAGCTGTTCTTTCAGGTTTTCGACAAAGGCCGGATGGAGGACAGCGAAGGCCGCTCCATCGACTTTCGCAACACGCTGATCCTGTTGACCACCAATGCGGGCACCGACTGCATTGCCGAACTGTGCCGCGATCCGAACGATTGGCCGCCGCTGGACGTCATCGAACAGGAACTGCACGCGCAATTGCTGCACACGTTCCCGCCCGCGTTGCTCGGGCGCATGGTGACGATCCCGTATTACCCGCTCTCCGACGACATGCTGCGCGCGATCATCCGCCTGCAACTCGGACGCGTGGCCGACCGCGTAACGCGCACGCACCAGGTGCCGTTCACCTACGACGAAGCGGTCATCGCCCAGATTGCGCTGCGGTGCACGCGCCTCGAAAGCGGCGGCCGCATGATCGACGCGATTCTCACCAACAGTGTGCTGCCGCGCATCAGCACGGAGTTCCTGACACGCGTGATGGACGGCCGCTCGCTCGCGCGCGTGCACGTCGGCGTCGAGCAAGAGGAGTTCACCTATGCCTTCGACTAGCACGCGCCACGTGCGCATGCAGTGCGCGCCGCTCGGCGACGAGGCCATCTTCCTGCGGATGTCCGCGAGCGAAGCCCTGGGCCGCCTGAGCCGTTTCGAGCTAGTGTTCCTGAGCACGCGCAACGATATCGACCCCGGCACGGTGCTGGGCGAGAACCTGTCCGTCACGCTCGACTATCCGGCCGGCGGCGAGCGCCAGTTCAACGGCATCGTGACGACACTGCGTCTGATCGCGCCAGGCGACACCACCCACAACCGCATGGCGCGCTACGACGCCGTCGTGCACCCGCGGCTATGGCTGCTCACGCAGGCGTCGCACCGGCGGTTCTTCTACCAGCGCACGGTCCCGCAGATCGTCACGCAGGTGCTGGAGTCGTTCGACATCGACTTTCGCAATGCCTGCACGGCGAGCTATCCGGCGCTCGAGCATTGCGTGCAGTACCGGGAGACCGATTTCGATTTCGTCAGCCGGCTTCTGGAACGCGAAGGCATCCACTATTTCTTCGAGCATGCGGGCGGCAAGCACACACTCGTACTCACGGATTCGAGCGCCGAGCATCGGCCGATCGCGCACTACGAGTCGATTCCGTTTCAGGCCTGGGATACGCCCGAGCAGGATGAAGAATGCGTGTACCGCTGGATGTCGGGCGCGACGCTGCAGACCGGCCGCTACGAAGTGAACGACTACGACTTCGAGAAGGCCTCGGTCAGCAACAGCGAAGGGATGGTCGCGCGCGCGACGCGCAGCGCGCCCTTCGATCCGCCGCGCTATCTGATGCAGGAGCACCTGACGGGGCACGTCAAGGCAGGCGATGGAGAACGGCTTGCCCGCGTCAACGTCGAGATTCACCAGGCGCAGAACGATGCCATCGAAGGGCGCTCCACGTCGCGCGGCATGGCGGCGGGCGGACTGTTCCGGCTTCGGGATCATCCGGGCGGCGCGCAGAACCGGCAGTACCTCGTGATCGAGAATCGCGCGGAAATCGTCTCCGACGCGTATGTGTCGACAAGCGATTCCACGCTGCCCATCTTCGATTGCAGCTTCCGCGCGATTCGCAGCGACAACACGTTCCGCACGCCGAAGACCACGCCGGTTCCGCGCGTGGGCGGCCCGCAGACTGCTGTCGTGATCGGTCCGCCGGGCGAGGAGATTCTCACGGACCAGTACGGCCGTGTGAAGGTGCAGTTTCACTGGGAGCAGCTCACGCAGCCGGACGGCGCGAACCGGCTCGACCGGTGCTGGGTGCGCGTCGCGCAAAGCTGGGCGAACCGGCGCTGGGGCGCGATGTTCCTGCCGCGCGTCGGGCAGGAGGTGCTGGTCGAGTTTATCGAGGGCGATCCGGACCGGCCGGTCATCACGGGCGCGGTCTACAACTCGACGAACATGCCGCCCTACGAGTTGCCGGCCGGGAGCGCGGTATCGACGATGAAGAGCCAGTCCACCAAGGGCGGCAATGGCTACAACGAGGTGCGCTTCGACGACCGCAAGGGCGACGAACAGTTGTTCTTCCACGCCGAGCGCGATCACGAGACCTGGGTCCGGCACGACGCGCTGATGAACGTATCCGGCGAGCGCCACGTGCGCATCGATGGCAACGAATTCCGCGAGACGCGCGGCACGCGCAACGACGCGGTGCGCGGCAGCAGCAAGTCCAGCGTGCTCGGCAGCGTGTCGGCCGCGACCATGACCACGCACAACCAGTTCGTCGGCGAAGCCTATGCGCTCAACGCGGGCGTGGCGGTGCAGATCAAGGCGGGCGTGGCGGTCGAGATCGAGTCGAGCGCGACCATCGCGCTGCGAGCCGGGGCGTCGTACATCCTCATCGGTCCCGAAACGATCGAGATGTCGAGCTTCCCGATTCCGCTCGGTCCGGGCGTGCCCCCCGTGCCGTTGACGACACCGCCGCCGCCGCCCACGCCGCCGCGCGACGCTGACGACGGCACGCGCAAGGTCCGCAAATAGGAGAACCCAATGAGAATGACATTGACGGTGCAAAGCGGCGAAGGCGCGTCGCCACGCGCGATCGAGATCGAAGGCGAGGGCGCCACGATCGGCCGCGCGCCGGATTGCACGATGGTGCTGAGCGACGGGCAGCGCGGCATCTCGCGCATCCAGGCGCGCATCGAACGGCGTGAGAACGCGTATGTGCTCATCGATGCGGGCAGCAATCCGACGCTGCTCAACGATCGCGCGCTGGACGGCACGCACGAGGCGCCGCTGAAGGAGGGCGATTGCCTGAGGATCGGCGCGTACACGCTCGTTGTCTCGGCAACCGGCGACACAACCGGCGAAGCAGGCAGCGGCTTCGTGGTCGACCAGACCATCATGACGCAGTCGTGGCCCGACGCACTGCCGTCGTCGAGCGTGCAGGGCATGCCGGGTACGCCGGAGTTCGAAGCGCCGCCGCCCGCCCCCCTGATCCCCGACGACTGGAACGGGCCGCACGATGCGGCACCGGTTGATGGCGCGCACGCGCTGTTCCTGCCCGACCCGCTGGCCGCGACGCCGCTTCTGCGCGAGCCCGGCCACTTCCGCGGCGACGCCGATCAGGCGCTGATCGACGCGCTCAGTCCCGGCGATCCGCTGCGCGATATCGGCGCGCGTGCGGTGGCGAAGCCCGTGCCGTTGTCGCGCAGCTTCGAGCATGTGTCGCCGGAACAGGCTTTCTCGGTGATGCCCGCGGTGCCGGAGCCGCCTTCGCTGGCGCGAGATGACGATATGCCCGGCCTGCCTCTGCCGAATCCCGAATTCACGTCGATGCCAACGCGCTTGCCGGTTCATGAAGCGCGCGAGCGCCGCGAGCCGCATGTCAACCAGCACGCCAACCAGCACGCCAACCCGCACGCCAACCCGCACGCCAAACCCCACGCCAACCCGCACGCCAACCCGCACGCCGATCACGCCTCGTTGCTCGACGCGCTGATCGAAGGACTCGGCATCGAGCCCGCCGCCGTGAGCCACGTCGAGGCCGCGGAGCTTGCGCGCCTCGCGGGCACGATGCTGCGCGAAGCGACGCAAGGCGCCATGACGGCCTTGCGCTCGCGCGCCATGACCAAGCGCGAGACACGCATGGCGATGACGATGATCGAAGAGCGCGACAACAACCCGCTCAAGTTCTTCCCCGATGCGGACCGGGCCCTCGCGCAAATGCTCGGCGCGCGCGGCAACGGCTATCTGCCGCCGCAGGAAGCCATGCGTGCGGCGTTCCGGGATATCCAGGCGCACGAACTCGCGATGGTCGCCGGCATGCGCGCCGCGCTCGCTCACGCGATGGAGCGCATCGATCCGAGCGCCATCGAACGTTCGCTCGACGCGCCGAGCGGTTTCGACGCGCTTATCGGCAACCGCCGCGCGCGGCTGTGGCAACGCTTCGTCGAGACCTGGGAGCACGTGGCGCGCGACGCGGGCGACGACCTCCAGCGCAGCTTCGGCGAACCGTTCGGCCGTGCCTATCAGGCGCAGCTCGACGCACTGAAATCCTCAAAAAACTGACGCCATGTACTGGAACAACAAGGTTATCTGGTCGGAAGGCATGTTCCTTCAGCCGCAGCATCTGCAGCAGCACGACCGCCACATCGAGACGCAACTCGAAGGCCGCGCGGGCGGTCTGCGCGCGTATGGCTGGGGCTTCACGAAGCTGGAGCTCGACGAGGCGCTCCTGAAGCTCGGCAAGCTCGCGCTGCGCTCGGCTGCCGGCGTGTTGCCCGATGGCACGCCGTTCAACCTGCCTGCCGACGGCGATTTGCCGGCGCCGCTCGATATTCCGGAAGGCACCTCGAACCAGCTAGTCGTGCTGGCGTTGCCGGTGCGCCGGCCGGGCGCGCCGGAGTCCGGCGGCGCCGACAGCGCGGAGAATCTGGCCCGCTACGGCGCCGGCGATTTCGAGGTTCACGACAGCAACGACCCGGACGCGCTCGCCACGCTGTTGCAGATCGGCAAGCTGCGCCTGCGTCTCGCGCTCGAACCCGACGTGGCGCACGCGCACGCATATGCGGGCGTCGCGCGGGTGACCGAACGCCTGAGCGACTCGCGCATTCTGCTCGACGGCGACTATTGCCCGCCGTGCCTCGACTATCGCGTCGCGGACGGGCTCGGGCGCTTCGCGGCGGAACTGAGCGGGCTCTTGCAGCAACGCGGCGAAGCGCTCGCGGGCAGGCTTGCGCAGCCCGACGGCGCTGGCATGGCGGAGATTTCGGACTTTCTGCTGCTGCAGATCGTCAACCGCGCGCAACCGCTCGTCGCGCATTTCGGCGCGATGACCGGCTTGCATCCCGAAACGCTGTATCAGGCGTGCGTCGCGCTCGCCGGCGAGCTCGCGACCTTCAGCCAGCGCGAGCGGCGGCCGCCGCTGTTTCCGGCGTATCGTCACGAGCGCCTGAAGGAGACCTTCGCGCCGGTGATCGACGCGTTGCGGCTTGCGTTGAGCCGCGTGGCGGACCCGCAGGTCGTGTCGATCCCGCTCGAGGAGCGCAAATACGGTTTGCGGGTGGCGCAGGTCGCGGATCGGTCGCTCTTCACGAGCGCGACGTTCGTGCTCGCCGTGCGCGCGCAAGTGCCCACCGAGACGCTGCTCTCGGCGTTCGGCAGCCAGGTGAAGATCGGCAGCATCGAGAAGATCCGCGATCTCGTCAATCTGCAGTTGCCCGGCATTGGCTTGCGCGCGCTGCCTGTAGCGCCGCGTCAGTTGCCGTTTCACGCGGGCTACACCTATTTCGAGCTCGACGACAAGAGCGATGCGTGGGCTTCGCTCGGCTCATCGGCCGGCATGGCGCTGCACGTGGCGGGGGAATTCCCCGGACTCGCAATGGAATGTTGGGCCATCCGCCGCTGACCATGCCGACGACGCCACGCCCATGACGCCACGCCAATCGAAGGCGCCGAAACAAGGACTCTTCCATGACCGACAACACCGATCCGACGCTTGACGACGCGGAGTTTCTCGACGCCGCGCGCACCATCAGAATGCCGACGCCGGGCCGCGGGCGCGAGTCCGCCAGGCCAGAGGCGAAACAGCAGGGAAAGCCGGACGCGCTCGCGCTTGCACCGCTCGATGCCTCGCTCGCCGGGCGCAATCCGCTCTTGCGGGCGGCCAATCCGCTCCTTGAACTGGCGCTGCCGCTGCGGAGGCTCGCGAGTCATCCGGACCTCGACGCCTTGCGCACGCAACTGATTCAGATGATGCGCCGCTTCGAAGCCGACGGCCGTTCCTTCGGCGTGCCGGATGCGCAACTCGGCCCCGCGCGCTATTGCCTGTGCACGTTCATCGACGAGGCGATCGCGGCGACGCCCTGGGGTGCGGGCGTGTGGGGCCGGCGCAGCCTGCTCGTGACGTTTCATAACGAAGCGTCGGGCGGCGAACGGCTCTTCGTGATTTTGCAGCGCCTCGTGCAGACCCCGGCGGTCGACATCGACATGCTCGAGCTGATCTACGTGATGCTCGCGCTCGGCTTCGACGGACGCTACCGGCTGATCGAAGGCGGCAAGACGCAGCTCGACGTGATCCGCGAACGGCTCGAGCAGATGATTCGCACGCAGCGCGGCACGATCGAACGGGCGCTCTCGCCGCACTGGCAGCCCGCGGCGCGCGAGCGCAAGCGGCTGCTGCAGTTCGTGCCGCTGTGGGTCGCGCTGGCGCTCGCCGGGCTGGTTCTGATGGCGACGAGCCTCGTGCTCGCCATTCGCATCAATGACTTCTCCGACCCGGTGTTCGCCTCCATGCGCGCGATCCGCGTCGCGCCGGCGCCGGTGCTGGCGGCGAAGACGAGCGCCGCGCCGAGGCTCTCGGCGGCGCTCGCCGGATTCCTCGCGCCGGAGATCGCGCAAGGCCTCGTCTCGGTCGGCGAGTCCGCCGACCGGACCACCGTGACGATCAACAACGCCGCCGAAGGCACGCAGCTCTTCGCCTCGGGCAGCGCGGAGCTCGACGCGCACTTCGCGCCGTTGATGCTGCGCATCGCGCTGGCCTTGCGGGACAAGCCCGGCAACATCGTCGTGATCGGGCACACGGACAACCAGCGCATCGTGTCGGCGCAGTTCCCCTCCAACGTCGCGCTGTCGCAGGCGCGTGCGGACACGGTGCGGGCCATCATCGCCGCGAAGCTCGACATGCCTTCGCGCGTCACCGCCGAAGGCCGCGGCGACACCGAGCCGGTCGCATCGAACGACACCCCGGCCGGACGCGCGCGGAACCGGCGCGTGACCATCGACATTCTTTCGCCAGGAGCGGCGCCATGAAGTGGTTGAACGGATTGAGGAGACCGGCAGCCGTATCGTTTGCCGGCGTGCTGGCGCTGTCGGCGCTCGTGTGGTTCGAAGGCCCATTGTTCGCATTCGACGGCCACGCGCCGCTCGAAAGCGAGTCGCGCCGCTGGCTGGCCGTCGCGTTCATCTTCGCGTGCTGGGCGCTCTGGTGGGGAGTCCGCTTCGTGAAGACGCGCATCGCGAGCTCGAATTTCGTGCGCGGGATCGTCGCCGATGCGCTCGATCCGGCGAATCGCGAACCGAGTCCGGCGCGCAAGGCCGCGGCCGCCGACCTCGCGGTCTTGCGCACGCGTTTCGAAGAGGCCATCAAAACGCTGCGGCATGTGCAGGGCCCGTCGGAAGGCAAGGGCCCGGGCCAGGGCAAAATGCGCGGCGTTCTTGCATGGCTGAACCTGCGCCGCCGCACGCTCTACGATTTGCCCTGGTACATGTTCGTCGGCGCGCCGGGCGCGGGCAAGACGACCGCGCTCGTGCACTCGGGGCTGCGCTTTCCGCTCGCGGACCGGCTCGGCGCGCAGGCGATCGGCGGCGTGGGCGGCACGCGCCACTGCGACTGGTGGTTCGCCGACGACGCCGTGCTGCTCGACACCGCGGGCCGCTTCACGACCCAGGACAGTCACGAGGAGGCCGATCGCGGCGCATGGCTCGGCTTTCTCGCCTTGCTGCGCAAGTACCGGCCGCGCCGTCCGCTGAACGGTGTGATGGCCGTCGTGTCGGCCACCGATCTGTTGCAGCAGACCGATGCGGCGCGCGCGAAACATGCCGCGTCCGTGCGCGAACGCCTCGCCGAATTGAACCGGCAACTGGGCGTGCAATTGCCGGTCTATGTCGTCGTCACGAAAAGCGATCTGCTCGCCGGCTTCGCCGAATTCTTCGATGACTTGGGCCGCGACGAGCGCGAGCAGGTCTGGGGCGTGACGTTCCCGCTCGCGGAGCGCGACGACGCGGCAAACGCTGACTCTCCGCTGCAGCGTTTTCCCGATGAATTCCGCTTGCTGCACCGGCAGTTGCAGGATCGCGTGCTGCAGCGCATGCAGCAGGAGACCGACGTTCGGCGGCGCGCGCTGATCTATGCCTTTCCGCAGCAGTTCGCGGGCATCGAAGGCGCGTTGCAGCGCTTCCTCGACGACGCGTTCGGCGAGTCGCGCTTCGCCCGCGCCGCGATGCTTCGCGGCGTCTACTTCACGAGCGGGACGCAGACCGGCAGGCCGCTCGACCGGATGATGAGTTCAATGGCAGCGTCGCTCGGACTTCAGCGCGAGGTGTTGCTGACGGATTCATCGAGCGGGCGCGCTTACTTCGTCAAGCGCCTGCTTCGTGATGTGATCTTCGAGGAGGCGGGCATTGCCGGCAGCAATCCGCGCGTGGAGCGCCGCCGTGCGCGTTTTCAGCGGGTCGCGATCGGTGTGATCGGCGTGTTGCTGGCGGCGGGGCTGATAGGCCTTTTCGCGGCCGACCGGGCGAACCGCCGCTTCGTCGACGAAAGCCGCCAACAGATCGCCGCGCTGACCCAGCGCGCGCAGCAGACGACGGCCGGCGACGACCCGCTGGCGGTATTGCCGCTGCTCGACGCCGCGCGCAATCTGCCCGGCGGCGAGGCCGAGCGCGCGGCGGGCCATGACGCGTGGTGGGAGAAACTCGGCCTCGACCAGCGGCAGAAGCTCGGGCTGGAAGCGCAGCGCGTGTATCAGCGCCTGTTGCGCCAGACGTTGCTGCCGATCGTCGTGCAGCGCATGGAGGAGCAACTGCGCCGCGGCGACGCCGACAACGCCGCCACGCAATACGAAGCGCTGCGAGCGTATTTGATGCTCGGCGATCCGACGCACTTCGATCCGGCCGCGCTGCGCGTCTGGGCGATGCACGCCTGGCAGCGCGGCGCGCTCCAGAACGCGACGGATGCGCAGCGCGCCAGCATCGACGGGCATCTGGAAGCCTTGTTCCGCCGTGGGCAATTCGATGCGAACCTGCCGCTCGACCAGAACCTGATCGCGCAGGCGCGGGCCACGCTGAATCGCGTGCCGCTCGCGCAGCGTCTGGATGGACGCATCGAGCAACAACTGGCGCAGCTTCGCCTGCCGGACTTCACGATCGCGAAAGCGGCCGGACCGAGCGGTCTGTTGGTGTTCGTGAGGAAGAGCGGAGCGCCGCTCACGCAAGGCATCGATGGAGCGTACACGCGCGCAGGCTTCGATGCGTTCGTGCGTCTGCGTGAAGCCGCGCTCGCCGACTTGTCGAAGGACGACTGGGTGCTCGGCCGCGGGGAGGCGCGTCCCGATCCCGCCGGCACGGATGCGCTGCGCGCCGCGCTGACGCGGCTCTACTGCGAGGCGACGATTCGCCAATGGGACGGCCTGCTCGCCGATGTGGGCGTCGTGCCGTTTGCCGCGCCGGATCAGGGCGCGCGCATCGCGAATCTGCTGGGGTCGCCCGCCTCGCCGTTGCGCGGCCTGATTCAGGCCGCCGCGCGCGAGACGACGTTCACCCCGGCGCCCGCGCCGCCGGGCAAGCTGGACGCGCTCAAGCAGAACCTCGGCAAGGCGCTGGTGACGGGAGCGGGAGCAGGGGAAGCGCCGGCGCCCACGCTCGTCGATACGCATTTTCAGCCGCTGCACGACCTGGCCGGTCCGGCACTCGATGAATCCATCGGCGCGTTCAAGGATGCCGCCGCCACGCTGCAGGCCGACGACACCGCGCGCAAGCAGTCGTTGCCGCTGCCCGCGACCGGCCCGCTCGATCGCCTGAAGCTGCTTTCACAGAACGCGCCCGCGCCGCTCGCGGCGGTGCTGCAAGGCGTGGCCGGCAATGCCGACACCGTGCAGCTGCAGAGCCAGCGCGCGCAACTGAGTGCGCTGTGGGCGGCGAGCGTGGCTCCCGCTTGCAGGCAGGCGCTCGACGGGCGTTATCCGCTCGTGAAGACATCGACGCGCGACGCCGCGCCGGACGACTTTGCGCGCATCCTGGCGCCGGGCGGTCTCATCGACGACTTCTTCCAGAAGAATTTGCAGAATCGCGTGGATACCTCGGGCGCGGTGTGGAAATGGCGGCCGGAAGCAAAATCGCTTGGCATTCCGGACGATGTGCCGGTTCAATTCCAGAACGCGGCCATGCTGCGCGACGCATTGTTCCGCGACGGCGGCCGGGATGTCTCGGTGCGTTTCACGGTGAAAGTCGCGTCGCTCGATCCGTCGCTCAAGCGCTTCGTGTTCGATATCGACGGACAGCAACTCACCGCGACCAGCGACGCGCCGAACGCCACCGCCGCGTTCCAGTGGCCGAGCGGAAAAGGCACGGCGCAGGCGCACGTCGAACTCGACCCGGCGCAAGGCACGCCGCCGCACGCGGACGGACCGTGGGCGCTGTTTCATCTCTTCGATGCCGCGCGCGTCCAGCAGTCCGGTCAGGCCGATCACTTCAACGTGTCCTTCGATGGAGGCCGCGTGTCGCTCGCACTCGTTGCGAACAGCGCGGACAATCCGTTTCGCGCGGGCGTGCTCGACCGCTTTCGTTGCCCCGCCTCGCTATGAAACCTGACGATCGGATGGACGCGGGCTTCTACGGCAAAGTCCGCACGCACGGCGATTTCGTCAGGCGGGGCTTGTCGGCCGGATTCGTCGCGCAATGGGATGCATGGCTGCAGCGCGGCCTCGTGGCCGCGCGCGCGCGCTATGCCGACAACTGGCTGTGCCGGTATCTCGCCATGCCCGTGTGGTGCTTCGCGGTGCGGCGCGGCGTGATCGCCGAGGAAGCGCACACCGGCGTGCTGATGCCGGGCATCGATGCGGTGGGACGCTACTTCCCGTTCGTGATCGCGCGGCCGGTCGACGGCGACGCATGCGTGTCGGCTTCATCGTGGCATACCGATGCCGCGGCACTCGCGCTCTCCACCCTCAAGCCGGCCTTTTCGCTGACCGAGTTGGAGGCGTCATTGACCGGATTGCGGGCGCAGTTATCCGGCACCGCGTCGCGCGCGGCAGACAGCGTCTGGTGGTCGGATGTGGGTGAGGTCGTGCATCATGACGGGCCGTTCGATGCCGCTTTGTTCCTGCGCCTGCTCGATGCCGATTAATCGCGTTCCGTATCCCACTCGCGACGTAGCGCGTCGCGGTCCTTCTGTTGCGGCACGGCGTCGAGCAGACGCGCATGGAACGTTTGCAGATCGGGCGCACTCGCCGCCGCACGGCGCGCGATGACGCGCGCGATCGGGCCCAGATAGGTCGTAAGATGACGCGCGGCGTCGCTCACCTGCTCGACACTGATTTTTTGCGCCGGTAGCGCGCGTGATGAGCCGGCCTCCAGTTGCGACAAAAGCGAATCGAACTGGCGGCGCGCGGCACCGTCGGGCAGGTACGTGACGAGCCGCTCGCGTAGCGCGTCGACGTCCGCGGCGCTCGCCGACGCGCGCCGCAGCAGCAAGGTCGCCACCGGGCCCACGTGACTGGCGAGCCGCTCCTCCAGTTGCGCGATCAATTCGGGCGGCCAATTCCTCGCTGCCTTCGACGCCTTCGACGTCTCTGACGCGGGCGCCATATCGAGCGTGGCGGTGGGACTCGCGTAGGCGAGCACGGTACGCTCTGGGTCCTCGGCGTTCTCGTTATAGGTGGCGAGTTCGGCAAGCAGCGTGTCGCGCCATTCGCGCGCGGAGGCGAAACGGTCTTGCGAACGCTTCGACAATGCTTTCATCAGCATGGCGTCGATATAGCCGGGCAATTCCGGCGCGATGGTGCTCGGAGCAGGCGGCGTGTCGTTGAGGACCTTTTGCATGACCACGCTCGGCGTTCCTGTGAACGGGCACACGCAGGTCAGCATTTCGTACAGCACGACGGCGGCGGAAAACAGGTCGGCGCGCGCGTCGATGGGTTCCCCGGTGAATTGCTCCGGCGACATATAGCTCGGCGTGCCGAGCATCGTGCCGGATTGCGTCAGGTACGAGGTGTCGAGATGCGCGATACCGAAGTCCGCGATCTTGCATTCGCCGCGTTGCGCGATGAGCAGATTGGCCGGCTTGATGTCGCGATGAACGATGCCCGCGCCGTGCGCGTAGTCGAGCGCATCGAGCAGTTGCACGAACCATCGCAACGCACGCGGCGCACCCATGCGCGAACCGGCGCGCACGTGCTGCGCGAGACGCGCCGCGAGGCTCTCGCCGCGCACGTATTCCATCGTGATGAAGGCGGTGTCGTCGGCTTCGCCGTAGTCGTACACCGCCACGATGTTCGGATGAACGAGACGGCCCGCCGCCCGCGCTTCGTTCAGGAAACGGGCGGTGAGATCGTGCGTGGAGTCGTCCGGCGTTTCACCCGGCGTCAGCTCCCGCCGGATGGTTTTCAGCGCCACCTCGCGCTCGATATGCGGATCGAAGGCCAGATACACGACGCCCATCGCACCGCGTCCAAGTATCCGTTCGATGACGTAGCGGCCCAGCCGCGCGGGGAAGTCGGCCGGGGAGGGCATGGCTTAGGCCTCTTCTTCGTCGAGAATCCTGAACGCCTCGACGAGACTCGTCTGCATGCGTCCGAACGATACGGCAAGCGAGGCGATCTCGTCCGATCCGCTCGTCGGCAAGGGCGTCGCGCCGAGTTTGCCGAGGCTCATTTCATCGGCGGCGCGCGAGAGCGACTGGATCGGCCGCGTGATCAGCAGATGCATCATCACGTTCATCACGATCAGGACGACTGCGAACACGCCGCCGAGCGAGAGCATGAACGCGCGCCAGATCGCGCGGCCGCGTTCGATCGGCTGCGCCATTGGCACCGACACGAATTCCGCGCCGATCACTTCGTTCATCGGCCAGTTGAAGCCGTTCGCGGAACCGTACTTGTCCAGCATGGTGGCGGGCGCCGCGCTTGGGGTGCTATGGCATTGCATGCAGGCGGAATCGGTGATGCGGCTCGGGCGCGCGAGAAAGAGGGTGCGGCCGCCGGGCGAATCGCGCTGGCCGGTAAGCTCCTTGAGTTCGGGCCGGTCATGCAGATGGCTGATCACATCGGCTTCCCAATCGGTGGGCCGGTCGCGCGGATTGGTCGGGTTGACCATCGTCGACCTGTACGAGAAGTTCGGGAAATCCTTCTGCAGCAGATTGAGCATCTCGATCGCCGAGAAGGCGGGGATGGATTCCGGCACGAAGCGATATTTGATCTGCGTGGCGAGGAGCGGCGTGATGTGCGCGGCCGTATAGTTCTGCATCGACCCCGCCGCGCTGATGAGTACGTTGGCGTCGTGGACGGTTTCTTCGAGCGCCTGCTTTTGCAGAAGGCGATCCGCCACGATACCGGCGGCGACGAGCCCGATCGAAAAGATGAGCAGGAACACGAGGTTGAATTTGACGCTGAGCGAAAGCTTGAGTTTCATGGCGTGCTGTAAGCGGTTTTGGCGCGAAGTTTCATGGATAGCGGACTTTGCTGCGAGCGGCGTGCGCGGGCGGGTAGAGGAACACGCGCCAGTCGGGCAGCGCGTTCAGATGACTCTCGATCGATGCGCGAAACGCGCTGTCGGCGAGCCGCGTATGAAAGCGCGCGGCGAAGCGTTTGCGCGCGGGCAGCGTGCTCGTGAGCCACGGCGCGAGGTCGTCGTAGGTCGCCGGGCGCAACGGCTTGGGGGCGGCGTCGCTGGCAGGCGTGGCGTTGATGGCGAGCGGCTGCAACGCGTCGCGAAACGCGACCGGCATGGCTGCAAGGAACGCGCTCGATGGACGCGGCAAAACGTGGGCGGGCGCGTTCCCGGAAATCTCGGCGAAGCTCCCGGCGTCGATCGTCAGTGGCGGTTTGAGGGCGAGCGTTTGCACGCCGCTTTCGCTGAACACGGCGATCTCGCCTGCGTCGCCGGGCGTGGCGACGATTGCCGCCGCGCTCGCACTCGTGCTCAGGCGAATGGCGCCGCGCTCCGTCTCCACGATCCGCTGGGGACACGGTGCAGCCTTGCAGGCAGGGGCAATCTTCATCCAGCCGCCCAGCAAGCCGATGCGTTCATCTGACTGCAGCATCACGCGCGACTGCGCACCGAGTGCGACGAGTGTGCCGTTGTCGTCCTGAATCTGCACGACACCTTGTCGCGGCGACAGAATCAGATCGTCGGCACGCAAGGACTCGCCCGCGCCCAATTCGAACACGTTGGCCGCGCGCACCACGGTGACGGGAGAATCCGCGCTGACAAGCGTCCAGGCCGCGCGTGCCGGCGAGGACAGCGCGGCCAGCAAGACGATACCCAGGGTCCATGCCCGCAGTCGAAAAACCATGTGCTTTGCTCGCAAGTTGACGATGCCGGGCAACGCCGGTCTCTTCAACACAACAGCGAAGCGGCGAAATTATTCCGTGGCGGGAAGAAGCGGCGTGTCGAGGGCGGCAAGCGGAATGGGCGCGGGCAGCGAACCGTACAGCGGCGCGGCGCGGTGGCTGGAAATGCTATTGCTCAGCGCATTCATATCGATGCCTTCGCGCGGGCCGATCAATGCGTAACCGAGTTCGGACTGACGCCACGTGACGACCGTCATCGACGCAACCTGTTGCGTTGCCGTGCGCGCGTCGGGCTTGGCCTCCTTCATCACGCACAACGCGACAGGCGCACCCCGTTCGGGCAGATAGACGATCTGAACCAGCGGCTTGTTGTTGAAGCGCAGGCGCTGCACGCGCTTGAAGGTGAGGCCGTAGGCGCTCAGATCCGGAATGCGAACGGCGAGGCCATCGTCGTCGTGAATCTGCGCGGTGGTTTTCGCCACCAGCGCGGGATCGGCTTCGATGTTGGCGAGCGTGTCGCGAGAATAGAGCTGCTGATAGCTGGCGGCGGCCGCGACCCAGGGCGACACCCCCGTTCCCACCGACGCCAACGATGCGCCTGCCGTCGACGCGGGCCCCACGCCGCTGCCGAGGCGCAGCACGAAGCCGCAGGCGAACGCCCCCGCGACGAATGCGACGGCAAGCCACGCGGGCGCGATACGCAAGCGCGAGCGGATCGGCGCTGACGCCGCGGCGCCGTCAGGATGCGGCATGACGGCGTCGTTGGCACTCGCATCGCGCCCGACCGGCGCGGCCGCGCCTTGCGGGCTCTGCGGCTCGCTCCACGCGAAATCCTGCGCAGGCTTTTTCGCCGCGCGTGCCATGTCGCCGATCCGCACGCTGAGGCTTTCGGGCACCGGCGGCAGAGTCTGCTGCGCGAACGCTTGCGCGTACGGCAGGCGCGACCTCATGAGCCACGCGACGCGTCGCGTGGCCTCGGGAGAGCCACTCAGCGCGCGCTCCACGGCTACGCACTCGCGGGCCGGCAGTGTGCCGTCCACGTAGCCCATCAATTCGATGTCGTCCAGATTCATAAGGCCTGTCTTCGCTCTTGGCGGGAATGGGACACCCCTCCCAAACCTGCATGACGCCATAAGGGCTAATGACATAACACCCGTGGCTCGACATTATTCCGTCGGGCCTTGAAGATTTTTTCGGGCCGACGCGAGCGCCTTCGCCGTTGAGCGGCGGGGTGCGCGGCTGTGTATTGGCGG